>CAVAJF010000006.1:0-161617 GCA_963588905.1 Eggerthellaceae bacterium | reverse complement strand
CTCTCAGCGGCAACTCAATTAGAATATCATAAATTCATCATCCTGTCAAGCACTTCTTTCTTCCGATCAGTACTTTTTTCATTCAACTGATGTTTTCGTGACGCCCTCTCGTTGAGTGCCTGAATAGAATACACCTTTTTCATCACAAAGTCAACTCTTTTTTCGCTTTTATTTGCGTTTTTTTGTGTAACTAATCCACCTTTCCTTATTTTTTACACAAAAACAGATCTTCTACACGCGAATGTAAAAGATCCGTTTTGCTTACGATTGAATTTCTCGTTTTTTCATCAAGATACCTGCTACAACAAAAAGCGCGGCAAGCCAGGCAATACATATGATAAGAAATATCGTATACTGTCCCGCCAGCATATCTGCTTTTTGATTGGAATTCATACCGACCTGCATGAGCGAATACGGCCACCATAATCCACGCCCTCTACTCGCCATGATGGTTCCGCAGACACCACCAAACAATGCGATAAACACCGGCACAGCGAAGCTACGAATCAGCATGGATAAAATCATTTGTGCCGCAATGACTGCCAACCCGCCGATAACACCCCGCAGCAGAAAAATAAGTGTATCAATCGGAGGAAATCCGGAAAAATGTGCAAATACTTTTCCACAGAAAATATACAGCACAAAAGTGAACACCTGCGTCAGCAATACCATCTTAACGATAACCAGAAATTTCGCAAAGAAAATATCCATCCGATGAACCGGCGCGGAGGCAAGCAAATTCCAATTATGCCCGAGGTGTTCCAATCTCCATAAGTATGCTGCATAAATTCCTACCATCGTCGGAAAGAAAAACAGAGAATAAAATAACGTGTGTTGTGTCCAGAGGCTATACCAACGTTCGTGTAAAATCGAAAGGTTTTGCAAATAATTAAACGTTCCATATGCCGCTGAGATCATCGGCAAAACAAAAAACAGAATCCAGATCGGTGAGGCATGTAGCTTTCGATTTTCTGCAAGAATACACCGTTTGAGCATAGGATCATACCTCCTTCTTTTGAATCACGTGCCAAGTAACAACAAACAACGTGCTCATGAGTACGAATACCCAAATCAACAAGGGCCATTGATAACCTTGTACACCATAAATGACCGTGTGTGTATCTCGGCTCCAATCTTTTATATAATAACTGCTGAGAGGAATATAATATCCCCACGGCACAAACAAGCTGAATACTTTGGGCATAAAAGCAGAAAAGAGTCCGACAAGCGCACCTGCTATGCCCACGCACACGGCTGGCAATGGATTTTTCAGCAAGATTGTCAATAGAAATTCAAAGAAAAACAACATAATATTGACGGATACGGTACACAACAGATAGTACGCAATTTGTCCAGCCGGCAAAATGTCAGCATATTGCTGCAGGTGTCCATTTACAGCGAACAACGTCATTTCAATTCCCGTAATTAAAAATATCTCCACGATGCCGAGCAATGATTTCGCAGTAAACAAACTGCGTCTGCTTTGCAAGGTATACAATAATTTCGGCGCATTTCCTTTGATTTCCACATCCCACAAACGACTTGCCAACATTGCCATGGCGACCGGCATAATGACGGCGTGCATTAGCGTTGAGGTAAACAGTAAGGACGTATATGCCGCTGCCGCCTCTTGCGCTGTTTTGGGTGCGGCCTGATACTCCCATACAAATGCAACAAGCGAAACCAATACGCAGATCAAAAAATCATGCCGCCGCTTTGCCTTGTGCAGTTCACAACGAAAGCTGTTCATTTTCCCCGCACCTCCTGTATTGATTCCGTTAAGCTCAGGAAAATATCCTCCAGTGATTTGGTGTGTCGAATGAGTTCCACTACGCCCGCGCCGCTGTCCGCTAATTCCTGCACAATTTCTGCCAAACGAAAATCCGGCATTGGAGGAAGTGTCAGCACACCGTCTTTTTGCACAGTCGGCAGTCCCCTTTTTCGTAAAATTGGCATTGCTTTCAGCACATCTAACACACGAAGATTCAGATCACCTTGGCTATGTTTTCGCAATTCTTGCAGAGAGCCATCAAACAATGTCTTTCCGTGATTGATGATGCCTACCCGATTCACCATTTGCTCCATTTCGCCGAGCAAATGGCTGGAAATCAACACAGTGGCACCGGTTTTCTCCGGCATTCCTGCAATCAACGCACGCATTTCTTGAATGCCTGCCGGGTCTAATCCATTGGTCGGTTCATCCAAAATTAAAATTTCCGGATTTCCCAATAACGCCATAGCGATACCCAACCGCTGTTTCATACCCAGCGAATACTGTCCGACTTTTTTATCTTTGTCCTGTGTCAAATGAACAATGTCCAACACGCGTTCAATTTCTGTATGCTTGACGTCTTTTAAGTCTGCAATAATTTGCAGATTTTCCTGCGCCGTCAAATGTAGATAACCAGACGGAGATTCGATGAGACTTCCGGTATGACGCAATAGTCGAATCCTATTTTGTTCCGTCATTTCCTGTCCCATTAACCGCACACTGCCGCTCGTCGGATGAACAAGCCCCAACAGCATTTTCATGCTCGTAGATTTGCCCGCGCCGTTTGGTCCAATAAAGCCGTATACACAGCCTCTCGGCACACAAAGATTCAAATGATCTACCACTGTACGATTGCCGTATGTTTTGCAGAGATCTTTCGTTTCTATCATGTTTTGCATAACATTCGCTCCTTTTCTCTCATTGTTTCTTGGAACGATGTCAGTATAGCAAGCGATTCTTAATCTCCGCCGTGCCCCGCCTTAAGAATACCTTAATTTTACCGCTGCTTTCTGGCGATGCCTGAGCAGACACAGTATAATAATCATGAGGTGAATCACAGTGAGAACAATTTATGAAGCAAAACTCCTTCTGATAGATGACAACCCGGATTTGATTCAATTGTTATGTGAGCAATTGAATCACGCAGGCTATACATGGATTCAAACAGCATCCAACTGTGCAGAAGCCCGCACAACATTTTCAAAGCAGCGTCCAGACTGTATGATATTGGACATCAATTTACCGGACGGAGATGGCTTTTCTCTTTTTCGGGAGCTGCGCGCGCAGGCAGATATTCCCACCTTATTCCTCTCAGCGCGAGATGCCGATGCCGACCGACTGTTTGGTCTCGGTTTAGGTGCAGATGATTATTTAACGAAACCGTTTTTGATGCAAGAACTTGTCCTGCGCATCCAACATTTATTACAGCGCACCTATCGGGCAGAATTGCGCAAAAATATGTCCAGTTCGATACAAATTGGCTCTCGAAATGTTTTATTGTCTGATGCTCTAGTGCAGCTGCCAGACGGCAGCACGCTGTCTCTGACAGCAACCGAACGCACCATTCTGCAAAAGCTCATCGAAAATCGCGGCCATATCGTCACATACGACGCTTTATGTGAAGCTGTCTGGGGCGATGGATATTATGGATATGAAAACAGTTTAAACGTACATATCCGCCACTTGCGCGAAAAAATCGGGGAAAACATCGGTAAGCCTCAGTATCTCATTACGATACGCGGTATCGGTTATAAACTGACGGAGGCGCGTTAATATGCATACATTTGCACGGTTGATTCGGCGATATGTCCTTGCCGCTATTGGCATCTTACTGTTTCTCGTTGTTCTTTTTATTACATCGTTATTCTGGTTCGGCTACCATGCCGGTTTCGACTGGCAAAGCCATATGGCATATGGCACCGGCGAAATTGCCGACGCCATGATACAGAAAAACAATTCCCTACAGTTAGACGCTATGCACACGCCTGAACAATGGATGGAAGGATATTCTTGGGCGATGGTATTGGATGACAACGGTCAGATCATCTGGCAGTATCAATTGCCTCAAAATCTAAACCATTCCTATACTCCACGCGAAGTCGCCGGATTCAGCCGGTGGTATTTGGGCGATTATCCGGTATTTTGCCACGCAAAACCTTACGGTTTGTGTGTCATTGCGCTGCCGCCGAATAGCATCTGGCGGTACAGCGTTTCCTGCTCTCTCAGTCTCATGAATGCCGTGTTGCACGGCATGATTCCCGCTGTTCTCATGATTGTATTTGTCATTTTATTCTGCTGTCTGCTGTTTAGTTGGCAGGGCGCACGTTCCTTGCAGAATATCGAGCGTGGACTGGACACACTTTCGGAAGGCGAACCGGTTTCTCTGCCGGTATCCGGATTTACCAGCGATCTGGCGAAAAAGCTCAACCAAACCAGTGCACAGCTGCAAAAGCGCAATGAAATTATCTCTCGCAGGGACACCGCCCGTACCAATTGGATTGCGGGCGTCAGTCATGACATCCGCACACCACTTTCCTTAATTCTCGGTTGGGCAGAGCAATTGGAGCACGATTCCACACTTTCTACGAAAACACAGCAAAAAGCACAGAGAATCCGGATACAAAGCGAAAAAATCCGTTCTCTCATCGAGGATTTAAACCTGACCAGCAAATTGCAGTATGGTGCACAGCCGCTCCGCTGCCACTCTGTCATCCTCGGGCCATTCTTGCGTCGTATTATTGCAGAATTTTATGATTCGCCGCTTGCGAACGGCTGTATCATTGATTTACATCAGGCCAAAGACACGGAAAATTGTTCTCTCTGCATAGACTCTGCTCTCATGACACGAGCCATCGAAAATCTATTCAACAACAGCATTCGGCACAATGCTGCGCCGGTACATGTCACCGTTCAAACACAGCGTTCCTATGATGTTTTGCAAATCATCATGACAGACACCGGCACCGGTTATCCTCCCGCCGTCCTGCACGCGCTGGTGCACGGCGAGGGAGAAAACACGCCGCACATTTTAGGTCTTCACATCGTTGAGCAAATCATGGAAGCACACGGCGGCGAGGTGCAATTCACGCAAAACACGCCGAACGGCGCGAAAACGATTCTAACACTTCCGCTTACATAGCAAAAATACCCTGCTGACGCAGGGTATTTTGCTTATTATCCTATGTATTAACATTTCTGATGCAAGGTGCGATACGTTGCGAATTGAAAATGTCGATCCATCCAATCGCCAACGATGCCAACGCCTTTTCCCATGGTCAGTGCAGCGACAACGGTTCCGATGCCAAGTCCATCCAGATGTCCCAAGAAGCACACCGTCATCACACCGGTAATCAGTAGGCATGTTGCGTCAAAGCCAATCTTAATCTTCGGATAACTGATTTTCGTAATGTCCTCCAGCTCTCGCGGAAACAAATCAGTCGGAACAATCGGCATTTGACAGCGATTAGACAGCGCGATACCAACACAGATAATCAGATAGCTGAGAATAAAATAGACAATTCTCCAGCTCAACGCAGTCGGCAGAATGTTAATCCACAGCTCGTGAAAATCCAACAGTTCACCGAAAATAAAGCCAACCACAAAGCTGAACAAATACGGCAGTACAAATCGTTTTCTCATGACCATCAGGCTGAAGATCAATAATCCTTGGAACAAATATGTCCATGTACCCAACGTTAAAAACGGCAATACTTCAGAAAATGCAAACGGCAAACTGGAAATCGCCGAAATGCCCGCCCCGGAGTACAGCATCAAAACAACGCCGAACGCATCAATAAATACGGCGAAAATCAGCGCCAGCTCTCCGCGAATCAAAATCTTATTTTCTGTTGTCATACAAACAGGCCTCTTTCTCTTGTGAAATTCTATCTGATCTTACTGTATCGCAGGCAATCCAAAAGAACAAATGAATAGTTTGAATCAATAGATAGTTTTTATCTATGATTCATGATATACTATTGTATAGTACAGGAGGAAACATACATGAATCTAGATTATCTCCGATATTTTGTTAAGCTCGCCGAAATCCAGCACTACACGCGAGCTGCTGAACAGCTGTGCATTTCTCAGCCCAGTTTAAGTCATGCCATCCGGCAATTAGAGACAGAGCTCGGTGTGCCGCTATTTGAAAAAACCGGACGCAATACGACATTGACGCGATTCGGCGCAGATTTTTTATCCTGTGCACAGCGAACACTGTCTACGTTGGACGACGGGGTGACCGCCCTGCAAAAAAGTGCACGAGGCGAAGGGTTTATCCGCCTCGGATTTTTGCGTGTTCTCGGCATCAGTTATATTCCCCAGCTTGCCGCGCAATTCCTAGCTGCCAACCCAAACAGGCAAATTCAATTTGATTTCCATAGCGACCGCACACAAGCATTGTTAGATGGATTATCCGAGCAAATGTATGATCTGGTATTTTGTTCCAAGCCTGCACCGGAAATGCATATGACTGCGGTTCCGGTCACGCAGCAAGATCTTGTACTCATTGTTCCGCCCAATCATCCGCTTTCTCATCTACACAGCATTGATCTTTCTGAAGCGTTGCCCTATCCGATGATTTATTTTGCCAAAGGCTCCGGTCTGCGAGAGGTTGTCGATGATTTGTTCGCTTCCTTTGGCGCAGCACCACATATTGCTTTGGAAACCGAAGAAGATCAAGTCATCGCCGGTCTTGTCGCACAGGGATTTGGTATTGCCGTCGTCCCCTACATGGATTTGCTGCTCAAGCTCGATTTATGTATTTTAAAAATCAGTGCACCGCCATATAAACGGGAATTTTTCATGGTTCACAATACGGATGTATTTCTCCCGCCTGTTGTCGAGGATTTCCGCCAGTTTGTCCTCACGCATGGCAGAAGTTCCGCCGACCACACAAAGTATCTATAATTCTATAGATATAATTTATAATGTATGATTTTTCCATATATTGATCGTTTTAACTTTTAGTTAACAAATTTCCAGCACTTTGATCTTGAACATTTGCTTTTTATCCAACAGTTTTATGCATATCGCAATTGAATTATCTCATCGAAATACAGTATAATATTTACTGTACATTATCTTCTAATCGAAGGAAATTAAAATATATATCTGGAGGGAGTTTATGCGGTCTGTTTTTCAGATTTTCCGGCGGGATCTCCGCCGTTTGCTGCGCAATCCAGCGGCAGCACTTGTCATGGCAGGCGTGTGTCTTTTGCCATCACTCTATGCATGGTTTAATATTGCAGCCAATATGGATCCTTATGGCAATACCGAAGGCATCAAAGTGGCGGTTGCCAACAATGACACCGGTGCCGATACCGACATCCTATCGCTCAACGCAGGCGATGAAATCATAAAAAAGCTAAAAGATAACCATCAGCTCGGTTGGACGTTCGTTGACACCAAAGACGCCAAAGAGGGCGTGAAATCCGGCGAATACTACGCAGCGATTGTCATTCCAAAGGATTTCAGCGAATCGCTGGTCAGCATCCTATCCGGAAAGCTGGAACAGCCGGAGCTTGATTACTATATCAATGAAAAGAAAAATGCCATTGCGCCAAAAATCACAGACACCGGCGCGACAACGATTCAACAGGAAATCAACGACACCTTTTCCGCTGTAGCATCAGAATCCATCTCGGACATTATCCGTTCTTCTGTTTCCAACCTGGCTGGTGACTTAAGCAGCACCAATCAAGAATTAACCAATTCTATTTCTGATGTGCAAAACAATCTGTCGCAATATCAGACCGCGGTGCAAAACTTCCAAAATACGGTAGACCAGTCTAATTCTGTCATTGATGATACGATGAAAACGCTGGATCAAGTGGATCAAACAGCACAGTCCGTTTCCAATGCACTGTCCAATGTTTCCACACAGCTTTCCAAAAGTCGGACAGCACTCGGCAGCCTTTCCGGACAGGTCTCTGAGAATCTATCCAGCGGCGAGACACAGCTCAATAATATTTCTCTCTCCGCCTCTTCTAAACTTGGCGTTTTCGAGACCAATGCGAACGAAGTGCTGACGACGGTGGGAAATGGCATTGATTCTGTCACAGCACTCAATCAGAAAAACGCACAAATCATCAATGATTTATACGCACTGCATCAAAGCATTCAAAACGACTCTTCCCTGTCCAACGCGATTACCGAACAAATCCAGAAATTGCAGGCGCAAAATGCCTCCCTGCAAGAGCTGTTGGATTCCTTAAATTCCGGCAATTCCGCCATGAAAGAAGCCGTCAGCACGGCAAAAACCGCACGAACCTCTTTGGAACAGATCGCATCCAACGGAAAGTCATCCTTACAGACCTCACGCGATAAACTGAACGCGCAGGTTTTTCCGCAAATCAATCAATCGCTGGACGGTCTCTCTACAGTGAACGGCGATTTGACCGCTGCTCTGTCTGGTATTCCATCAACAACCAAGCAGGTAAAGCAGATGTTGACGCAGCTCAAAACAACGATGAATGACAGCGCAGACATGTTAAGTCAGGCGGGTCAAACGCTCGGCACGTTAAATGAAAAATTAGGAACAATCTCTACCGACTTGCAGTCTCTGCAAAGCTCGAATGCCTATCAGCAGCTGCTTTCGCTCGAAGACATTGACGCCGATGCCGTTTCTGATTTCATGTCTTCTCCGGTTTCCCTCAAATCAGATGTACAGTATGATGTAGAGAACTATGGCTCTGGTATGACACCGTTTTATACCAACCTTGCCCTCTGGGTCGGCGGTTTAATCCTCGTGTCCATTCTCAAGCAAGAAGTAGATACCAGCGGATTGCGCAGACGCTTTACGCCAACACAGGGCTATTTTGGCCGCTGGCTTCTGTTCATTGTTGCCGGGCTGATTCAAAGTGTCATTGTCTGCGCCGGTGATCTTATCTTGCTAAAAGTACAGTGCGTGCATCCGATTGCCTTTATTTTTGCCGGTGTCGTCTGCTCGTTTGTATACGTCAATATCATCTACGCCCTTGCATCGACATTCAAACACATCGGCAAAGCAGTCGCTGTTGTCTTGATTATCTTGCAGATTCCCGGATCTTCCGGCACCTATCCAATCGAAATGATGCCGGAATTCTTCCAAAAACTGTATCCGCTCTTTCCATTTACCTATGGCATCAAGGCTATGCGCGAATGCATTGCCGGATTTTACGGCAATCTCTATATCAAGAGTCTGCTCTTCCTGTCTATCTTTGTTGTACTGTCTTTGTTTATCGGATTGGTTTTGCGCCCACTGCTGCAAAATCTCAACCATTTGTTCGACAAACGATTAGCCGTCACGGAATTGATGCTGTGCGAAACTGACACAGCAGAATATCAGCGTCCACAGCTTCGCATGTTAATCCGCACACTGGCTCGTGATGAAGCAACCAAGCAAAAGTATTTGGAACGCTCCGTAAGCTTCGAGCGAAACTACTCAAAACGCATCAAATACGGCTTCTTATGCATGTTAATCATTCCATTGATCTTTTTGATTTTGATGTTTAGTCTGGATTCCAAGCTGGTCTTTTTGATCTTGTGGATTGTTTCCCTGATTGTTTTGTCTCTGTATCTCATTGTCGTAGAATATATTCATGACAAGATCCAACGACAAACCGATCTCAACGGACTGACATCGGATGAACTGATGCAGGCAATAAAGGAGAACAAGAACAGATGAAAAATATATGGCAAATATTCAAACGAGACGTCTTGCGCATACGTCAAAATGTCATTGCCATGATTGTTATCATGGGCGTTACCGTTGTTCCTTGTCTGTACGCATGGTTTAACATTGCAGGCAGCTGGGATCCCTATTCCAACACAGGCAATCTAAAAGTAGCTGTCGCCAGTGTAGACGACGGCTACGAAGGCAGTATCATTCCGATCCGCCTCAATCTCGGCGATCAAGTCTTGTCCTCTCTGCGTGAAAATACACAGATGGATTGGGTGTTCACCAGCGAAGAAAATGCGGTATCCGGCGTACAATCCGGTGAATATTATGCTGCTATTGTGATTCCAAAGGATTTCAGCAGCAAGATGATGAGTATCTTTTCTGAAGATATTCAAAAGCCGAAAATCATTTACTATTCCAACGCCAAAGAAAATGCCATCGCGCCGAAGGTCACAGACAAGGGCGCTTCTGCCATTCAAAAGCAAATCAATCAAACCTTTATTAAAACTGTTTCCGACACCGCTTTAACTGCCCTGCAGTCGGTTTCAAACATGGCAAAGGCGACGGGTTCCGAATCTATTGCAGACAATTTGTCTAAAAACCTCAACCAGATGGCAACCGATTTGTCCTCTGCAAGTGCAACTATGCAGTCGTTTTCCAATCTGACATCCTCTGCGCAGCAGCTGCTCACAGCCACTTCCGATTCTCTGGATCAAGCAAAATCGCAGACCTCCAGTGGAAAAAAGGCGTTAAACGATACCAAAAACACGTTCTCCCATCTGGACAGCGCATTGGACGGAGCGACGGACAGCATCAATTCTGCTCTCAGCTCGGGTGCAGGCTTCTACACGCAGGTTTCCAATACGTTGGACACTGCCTTTGACACACAGTCCAAAGACGCTTCTGCTGTCGCAGATACGCTCAATACGCTCGCCGGAAAAATAGACAACGTTGCCAATGCCTATACTTCCCTGCGTGACTCTATTTCTTCGATTGGCACCGATCATCCGGAATTAGCTTCTCTGACCGAGCCGATTGTCGCCAAATTAAACAGCTCTATCACAACACAAACCGATTTGCGCGACAAGCTCAACAGTACGGCAACTTCCCTGAAAAATTCTACAACAGATCTGAAGACCGCGAAATCTGAGCTGGATGCCCTTGTCAATCAGAGCGCTCAAGATGTCAAGCAAGTACAGGCAGACTATGAATCCAATTTACAGGATTCTCTCAACAGTCTTTCTTCGTCTGTCTCGGATGTTGAGGGCAATCTCAGCGATCTCATGTACCAAATCGGCGAAGGCGTAGGCGGCGTTTCTTCTCTGGCAAAATCCGCCAATTCCGATTTGACACAAATTCAATCTGCTCTGAATAATTCCAGCAGTTTGTTGTCAGACGCCGCCAAAAAGCTCACGGACACCTCCGCCAAATTGGATGAAATGAAACAGAGCGGCGATTATTCTGAATTGCAGACGCTTCTCAGCGATAACAAAGAGGCACTTACGTCATTCCTCGCTACACCGGTTTCCTTGAAAACCCATCAGGTGTACAAAATTGACAACTACGGCTCTTCGATGGCCCCGTTTTATTCCACGCTTTCTATCTGGATTGGCGGCATTGTTCTCGTTGCCATGTTGAAAGTCACGGTATCGAAGAAGTGTATTGCAGGCCTGCGCCGCGTCAAGACGCATCAGATTTATCTAGGAAGATATATCATCTTCTTGCTCGTCGGTCTCATGCAAAGTACCCTGATTGCAGCCGGTGATCTGTGGTACTTAGGGATTCAATGCGAGCATCCGTTCCTATTTCTGCTCGCCTGCTGGTTCTCCAGCATCGTGTATGTCAATATCATTTACACGCTGACGGTATCCTTCGGAGACATCGGCAAAGCTGCCAGTGTCGTCTTGCTCGTTGTGCAGGTAGCCGGCTCCGGCGGAACCTTCCCGATTGAAGTTGCACCGAAGTTCTTCCAAGCCGTCTATCCACTGCTCCCATTCGTTCATAGCATGGCCGCCATGCGTGAAACTGTCGGCGGCATGTACGGCATGACCTATTGGATTGAGCTGGGCAAGCTGGGTATTTTCCTAATCCTCTCTCTCATCGTCGGTCTGCTGCTGCGCAAACCAATTATTCGACTCAACGATGCTTTCACAGAAAAGCTGGAAGAAACAAAAATCATGTAACACAAAAGCCGCCGTATTCACACTGTGAATACGGCGGCTGCTTTATTGGAAATACAAAGAGAGATTACAGGAACGGGCGAGTGGTCTCGGCGCCCATCTTGATTACGTCTTCTGCGTTCATCTGCCAGTATTCCGGACGGAACAGCTCCAAGCAAGCTGGGCCGTCGTAGCCTACTGCCTGAACAGCATCGGCAACTTCCTGTACCGGAATAGCGCCCAGACCCGGCATCAGGCGATGGCAGTGGTCGAGGATGCCAAGCGGCAGGTCTTCGCAGTCATTGATGTGGAAGACAAACAGCTTCTCTTTCGGGATCTTCTTGATGTACTCGACATCTGCGCACTTGTCATGCAGATAGACATTGATGCAATCTACGGTCAGGCCAACGCTGTCGCGGTTGACTGCCTGCACGATTTCCAGTGCCTGACGTACGCTGTTGCAGCACCATTTCTTATCACCGATCGGCTCAAAGGACAGCTTGACGCCATACGGTTCTGCAATGTCTGCGAGCTGGTTAAGTACCTTTACGGAGTCATCAAAGACTTCCTTTTCGTTCTTGGTGCAAATCTCCGGTGTTACAGTAGGAACAACGATGATGTATGGGTTACCGATCTGCTGTGCAATTTCACAGCCAAAAGTGAACAGCTCAACCAGTTCTTTCCACTCCTGCTCATTGCAGAAGTTAATGTTTTCGATGGAGTTAAATGCGAACGGCTTCAGGTGGCTCTTGGCAAAGAATGCCTTGAGATCCTCAACTGTGTGCGTCTTGAGATAGTCCTTGAGCATATCCAGACGCAGCTCGATATAGTCGTAACCGTACTTTTCGCAAAGCTCCAGATCTTTTTCTACCGTGGAATTTTCCTTACAGGTAGCTTCGTTATAGCCAAGTTTTAACATGGATGAAATCTCCTCTCTTACATTTCGCCGCGTGCTTCACGCTCTGCCAGATCCTTCATGATCTTCGGATAAATCTTATCCAGCTTGTAGAATACCAGAACAATGATTGCAACGATCCAAACGAGAATCGGGCCAAACTTGAAGATTGTGGTAATCATGCTGACTGCGGAATCCGGCTGTACTGCGCCGCCTGCCGTCGAGCTGAGGAAGCCTGCGCCCTCCAGCATCAGCGTCATAACAGCACTTGTGATACCAGTACCAATCTTGAAGCCCATCGAGCCAGCACCAAATACCAAGCTCTCCTGACGAAGATGGCTCTTCCACTGACCATATTCTACCACATCGCCCATCATACCGAAAACAACCGAGGTAAGCGGAGCCTGACCCAGAGAACGGATGATTGTCATAGCAAGCAGCCAACCAACATTGGTCGGGTTTACCATAATCAGTGCATGTGCAACAACGACTACGATACAGCCAAACAGAGACAGATCACGCTTATTGAATTTCTTCAGCAGCATCGGGCAAGCAATTGCACCGACAATCAGAGATACAATCTCTGCTGTGTAAATCAAGCTGTAAATGTTATCATTGCCCAGTACATATTTGCAGTAATACGGCAGATCGGTGCCGATGATGGTGGTATGTACACAGGTAACGGTCCAAAGAATCAGTGTTGCCCAGAAATACGGGTTGCTCAGCAGCGCCTTGATCTGGCGGCCAGCACCAACCTTTTGGGTGTTGGTTGCCTGCTGCTCCACATTGACGGTTTCCTTACAGTTAAAGAAGCAGATCAGCAGCAGGATGACGGCGATGACGCACCAGATGCTCATAGTCTTGATCCATGCAGCCTGGTCATTGCCCATCATCTTAACAACAGGCAGAGTGAAGGTGACTGCGATAATCTTGCCCACCGGAGACAGTGCCATACGGAAGATAGACAGCAAGTCACGCTCGTGGGAAGAACGGGTCATCATGGTAGACAGGGTGCCATACGGAACGTTGATTGCGGTATAGCAAACTGTAGTACACAGGTTATAGGTGATAAAGATGTACCAGAACTGAATGGTATTGTTGCTCTGCGGCACGCAGAACATCGAAACAGCAAATACTGCATACGGGATAGCCATCCACAAAATCCACGGACGAGCTTTGCCCCATTTTGTCTTTGTCTTGCTGACGATAACGCCCATGATAACGTCTGAGAAGCCGTCAAATACACGGGAAACCAGCATAGCAAGACCGACAGTTGCTACTGCTACGCCTGCGTAGTCTGTATAGAACAGCGTCAGCAGGGCACTAATCATACCAAATACAATGTTGCAGGCGGTGTCGCCCAAGCCATATGAAATGCGGGTACCTACGGTCAATCCGCCAGTTTTCGTTTCATTCATATTAAGTCCTTTCTCTTTCCTGCTGTACAGCTCGTACCACGTCCGCCAGCACTTGCGCTGTCTGCGGTCCCAGTGTGCTCGTATCAATGCACAGATGGTAGTTGGAAGGTTTTCCCCATTCCTGACCGGTGTGATATTTATAGTAAGCCGCACGGCGGCGATCCATCTTAACCGTTTCCGTCACCGGATTCTGATCCGGGTGGAATTTCTTAATATTTTCCATACGCGCCTTCATACGCGAATACAGGAAAATACTATAGCGATTCGGATTATCTTGTAAAACGTAATCTGCACAGCGTCCAACAATTACGCAAGGCTTCTGTGCAAGCTCTAAAATTGTCTGAGACTGTAAAATAAACATGCGGTCATCGGAATCGGAAACAACGCCAAAACCTCCAAGACCAAACGGAAGAGGGTTTTTCGACTGATTTTCCATTTCATTCAGACGATCTTTGTCCAAATTGTGCTGACGTGCAGTCATTTCTACGATTTCGCTGTCATAAAAAGGTACATTCAGCAAAGCAGCCAGTCTTTTACCTATATCATGGCCACCAGTGCCGTATTCGCGGCTAATAGTAATAACCATATCCTGTTTTTTCATATCTCTTCTCCTTTTAGAAGCGGCCCGGATAGAGAATAGACTCTATCCGGGTCAGTTGCTTGTTAGCCAATCTCGTCCAGCTTAACCGGGCGGCCTTCCTTCAGAGACTTTGCAGCAGCCATTGCGATCTTAACCGGCTGGATGCCGTCAAAACCATTGACCGGTGTCTCGGTATCATTGAGAACAGCCTCAGCAAAAGCCTTTGCTTCAGCGATAAATGCGTTATTGTAGCGCTCCAAGAAGAACCAAGTCGGCTTTGCGACTTCTACGCCTTCTGCGCTGGAAATCATTGCGGTATCATTCAGGTCATTGGATACCTGTACGCAGCCCTTGTCGCAATGAACCTCGGTGCGCTGATCGTAACCGTAATGAGCGGCACGGCTGTTGTCGATAACGCCCAGTGCGCCGTTTTCAAACTTCATCATAACGATTGCGGTGTCTACGTCGTCATACTTGTCGTAGCCTGCGCCGGACAGTGCTGCGCCGTAAGCGGTAACCTCGGTTACTTCGCTGCCTGCCAAATAGCGAACCATATCGAAATCATGAATGGTCATATCCATGAAGATGCCGCCGGAAACCTTGATGTAATCCATAGACTGATGGTCTGGGTCACGAGAAGTTACCTTAACAATGTTCGGCTTGCCCAGTCTGCCGGAAGCAACCGTATCACGAACCATCTTGTGGTTGTGGTCAAAGCGGCGAACAAAGCCTACCTGCAGCTTTACGCCAGCTTCCTTTACAGCATCCAGAGCTTCCTGAATCTTGTCCAGATTGGTGTCAATCGGCTTCTCGCAGAATGCATGCTTGCCAGCCTTCGCTGCGCGGATAATGAACTCTGCGTGGGTGTTGGTAGAGGAACAAATGAACACCGCATCAATGGTCGGATCAGAGAAGATCTTTTCCGGATCATCATAGCATTTTTCAATACCCATATCTGCTGCCCATGCACGGGTTGCATCGTTCATGAACGGATCTGCTACTGCATACAGCTCTGCTTCCGGAACAGAATGTGCCAGATTTTCACCATGCAGTTTGCCAATGCGGCCAGCACCCAGAAGACCAATTCGTACCTTTTTCATAAGAAATTTCTCCTTCTCTTGTGACTCTATGATCGGATGCGATCATACTGTTTTCATTTTCAGCACGCAAGATTATATCGCAAAATGCAATTTATTTTTCTTGCCCGCCTTGTTCTTTACTATGCTTTTATTATACGGGATTTTCAAAAAAATCGTTATCCGATTATTGTGTGAAAAGTGTCTATATTTCCGAGATTTTTCGAGATTTTTTTGTATCTATTACAGATTATTGCTATTTCATTCTGAATCCCTGTAAATCACCTAGATATTTTTTCCAATATTTCCAGCGCAATATCCTACAATTTTCACAAAAAACAAGCAAAAAATCAATATTTAACAAATATATTTACAAAATGTCACCATATTTTTTTTGCTTTCCTTCTCTATTTTTCCTCATCACCACAAGAATCCGATAGTTTTGTTCGCGTGCCATGCGTGCTATTTCTGTATTACATATATTTTGTTTTAGTTTACCTGTATTTTTCATGAAATCAGCCGATAATTTGTATCTTATTTGCGCATTACAATTGTATCGCAGAGTATTTTTTCGCAAGATGTTGAAAGTTCCATGAGCCGGACTGTGCTACAATAAATAAAAACGAGAGAAAGGAGCTATGGTATGAATTCCGCTCATTTTTTATCTACCCATTTGCACAGTGATAAAATTCCGCAATTTTGCGGCAGTCACTTAATCACAGAAGAGCATAGCAGCAAGCACGCCGTGCTCCCTCATACGCACGAAAATTTTCTCGAATTATATTACGTGTACAGCGGCGAAGGTCGCTACATGGTTAACAATCAGTTTTACGATGTCAAAGAAGGTGACATTGTCATCTGCAATGCCGGTGTCCTGCATGGTGAAGATCCAAACGAATTGCGACACTGCCGGTCTTACAGTATCGCAATTTCCAATGTTGCCTTTTTAGGACTTGCTGAAAATCAACTGTGTGATGCGCAAACAGAACCCGTGCTTTCCTGCGGTATGCTGACGCCGCAGGTCGGCGAAATCTTTCATCTGATTTATTTGCTGTCCTACGACAAAAAGAATCTCAATGAGACCTGCAACAGCTTGGCGCTGTCTCTTCTCTTATTGACCTATGAAATGCTACTCAGCCGCAGCCGGCACGCTGTCATTCGACCGCGCTCCTCCGCTTCTGCGACCGCCGATCGCATCCAGCAGTTCTTAGATTCCCATTATCGTGAACCGATCACACTGACTGTTGTCAGCAAATCGCTACATATAAACCCGTACTATTTGTCTCACGTATTTAAAAATGAATTCGGCGTTCCTCCGATGCAGTATGTCATGAAGCGTCGCATCGGCGAAGCACAGAGCCTGCTTGCCGACAGCAGTGCTTCAATTGGTGATATTGCAGATCATTTGGGATTCAGCAGCATCTGTCATCTGAATACCATGTTCAATAAATACGTCGGAATGCCACCCGGAAAATATCGGCAATCACGCAAAAATATGCAGGAATAATCAAAAAAGCTGTTCATCTATTTGGATGAACAGCTTTTTTGATGCCTCACATGAGAGAAAAGGAATGCAGGCAGTGTCAATGGAGACACTGCCTGCAAACCGATTAAGAATGTATAGGAAATATTCAGAGAGACGCTTTTCGTGCAATCGCCTTTTCAGCTGCTGCGACAATATCTGCTGCCAGCAGATGATACTGCTCCATCAGATAGTCCTGCGGGCCTACCTGACCGAACTGTTCCTGAATGCCGATTCGCTCCAGCGGAACCAAGCACTGATCGGTCAGTACATTGGATACAGCAGAACCCAGACCACAGGAAACCTGATGATTCTCAGCCGTTACAATCGCACCGGTCTCCTTGGCAGCCTTGAGAATCAGCTCTACATCCAGTGGCTTCCACGTGTGCATATCAATCACGCGAGCAGAAACGCCCTTTGCAGCGAGCTGTTCTTCTGCCTTGAGTGCCTCGTCAACCAGAATGCCCGATGCAATAATGGTAACGTCTGTACCATCTCTCAAGGTAACGCCTTTGCCGATTTCAAAATCGGAGCCGTCTGCGTATACCGTGGTAAAGCCCTTGCGAATCAAACGCATATAGCTCAGACCCGGCTCCTTTGCCAGCTTCTTGGTCAGTGCATTGGTCTGCGCATAATCGCAGGAATCAATGACAATGGAATCCGGCACAGACATGTACAGCGCACAATCCTCAAACGGCATATGTGTTGCACCATTGAATGCAGCGCACACACCAGGGTCAGAACCGATGACATGTACCGGAAGCTTAGAATAACCGGCAGCCAGGAACGCCTGATCGAACATACGGCGTGCAGCAAAGCAGCCGAACGAGTGAATAAACACATCCAAACCGGTAGCTGCCATGCCAGCAGCTACGCCCATAGCGTTCTGCTCGGCAATACCTGCGTTAAATGTCTGTCCCGGAAAAGCCTTCAGCAGCTTTCCGGTATTGATGCAGCCCATCAGGTCGCAATCAATATGAATGAGATCTTTATTTGTTTCCATCATTTCCAGCATAGCAGAAACATAACCATCGCGGTTTGCGCGGCTGTCCTTCTCATGCTTTCCAATCAAAGTATAGCTCATTGGTACGTTCCTCCTTACTGTTCTACCTTAATGGCAGCAAGCTGTGCTTCCGATGCAGCGATTGCTTCATCCCACTGTTCCTTTGTCGGCTGGGAAGAATGTGCGCCGGACGGCTCTGCAAAGGTTGCGCCCTTGCCCTTGACGGTATTAAGAATCAAGCAGGTCGGCTGTCCCTTTACCGTGTATGCCTCTGCAATGGCATCGGAAATCTGCTCGACATCATTGCCGTCCTTGACATCAATGACATGCCAACCAAATGCATCGAACTTCGCGCCGATGCCCTTGCCGTGGCTCATGACATCTGCAACCGCACCATCCAGCTGACGCTTGTTGTTATCGACAAGGCATACCAGATTGTCGAGCTTGTAATGAGCGGCAAACTGTGCTGCCTCCCAGATCTCGCCCTCATCGCACTCGCCGTCGCCAACAGCTACGAATACATGATTGGTGCGTCCCTTTACCTTGCTGCCCAGTGCTGCGCCAACAGCTTCACTCATGCCCTGACCTAAAGAGCCGGTCGTCAGATCGACGCCAACCGTCTTGCGGCGGTCGGTATGAGATGGGAAATCGGTTCCCGGCTGGTTCAGTGTATACGCAGATTCCATCGGATAATATCCCTTGAGTCCGAGCGTTGCATACATCACCGGACCGCCATGTCCCTTGGACAGTACAAACCAGTCGCGGTCATCCCAACGCGGATTTTTCGGGTCAATCTTCATCACATCGCCGTACAGCACAGCCATAGCATCTGCCATAGACATCGAGCCGCCGACATGGCCAAAGCCGCGCGAACCGATGATCTTCAAGGTTTCCAGACGAATCTCCGCTGCAAACACACGCAGATCATGCAATTTTTGCTTGTTCATAGTGTTCTCCTGTCTTTGTCTTGAATTATTTGTCCAACTGTTCCTCATAAGCTTCGAGAATCATCTCTGCCAGCTTGACGGCACCCGTGCAGTCTGCCGCTGTAGCACTTTGCGCCTGTTCTCCCGCCTGTACTTCATTGACAAACTGCTGTAACTCCTGATAGTATGCTTCGCCCCAGCGGTCAAGATAATGATCGATGCATTCATGCACCTCTCCCTGACCGGTGAACTGTGTCACCCGTGCTCTGCGCGGCGATTCACAGATACGAAGTGTACCCTTTGTGCCGATAATTTCGCTCTCTACATGAGATCCATGCGGTGCCGTGCGTCCGCAGTAGAAAAAGGCTGCCGCGTTGTTGTCGAACTTGACGAGGGAAAATCCATTGTCTACATCATGATTTTTTGCAAAGCCATCGAATACATAAGCACCGCCGCAGGCAAACGCCTGTTTGGGTTCTGCGCCAAGCAGCCAGCGCGCCAGATCATAGTCGTGCACGCCCATATCGACAAACCATTTGCCGTTGGCCTCTGCCCGCGCCACTTGTGCTTCACCCTGCCAGATTGGGTCTAAGCTGTAGCCACGGAAGAAGATCGGTGCGCCAATCTCCCCTGCTTCAATTCGGCGTTTGGCATCCGCATACGATGCGTCAAACCGCCGCATAAATCCAACTGCAAATATTTTTCCGTTCTGTGCCGCCAAGCGTTCGATCTCTGCACATTCTGCCGCATTCATTCCCGTCGGCTTCTCAATAAAGATGTGCAGACCCTTCTCGACTGCCATACGAACATGCTCCAAATGTACATTGGTTGGCGAGATAATCGCCACTGCATCCAGTTGTGCCTTGTCCAGCATCTCTGCAAAATCCGTATAGACTTCCGGTGTTTCCCAATCGCGCCGCACTTCGTCCAGCTTGGACTGGGTGCGTGTGCACACAGCTGCCAGCTGTGCATTCGGAATCCGGTACATCAAGTTTTCTGCGTGAACCTTACCCAGCGGTCCAAGACCGACTAAACCAACGCGAACCTTTTTCATAGTAATCTCCTTAGTCGATGCGAGCGATAGCCTTTGCCAGCTTTTTCTTCATCTCAATGTTGCCCTGACGAGCGATCATGATGCGCTGAGCCTGCGGAGAGCCTGCGCCGTGCATGGACTCCGGCAAATAGCCAACAGCTGCGGTACCCATCGTCATGTTCTCAATCAGACGCAGGACACGCATACGGTTTTCTGTCGGAACAGAAGCAACGCCCTTCAGGTACTTCTCAATGTAGTCATGGGTTTCCGGATTGCGGTAATCTGCCTCGGACGGCTGGGTTACCATCAGGCCGCCTGCCAGATCCTGTGCCAGACGAGCAATTTCATACGGGAAACGAGTGACGTTCTGCTTGCAGACATTTGCCAGCAGCAAATCAATCAGATAATTGCCAGACTTGGTAGATGCACCCTGAGAGGAACATGCGATACCGCACGCATACAGCGTTTCGTTCAAATGGGTCATCTCAATGATCTTGTCCTTAACATGGGAAGCCTTTGCACAGCCTGCCATCTCTACTGCCAGCTGGGTAGCGCCAATCAGAACATCGCCTACGCCAACCTTGCAGCCGCCGTAAGACTGACGATGATAACCAGCGAAACGCTCTACCATCATGCCAGCGAATGCGGTCTCGCCATTCAGGAAGATCATATCATTCGGGATAAATACGCGGTCAAAGATAACCAGTACTTCGTGTCCGCCGTACTGCTTGTTGCCGACATCAATGTCATTGTACTCTTCGGTCTTACGGGTATCGCAGGACTGACGGCCCAAAATCAGCGTGATACCTTCTGCGTCGGTCGGGCACGCGAAGGAAATCGCATAATCTTCATCGCCCTCACGCATCGAAATGGTCGGCATAACCAGAACATAATGGCTGTTCAGGTAACCGGTCTGATGTGCCTTTGCACCGGTAACATATACACCGTCCGGCGTGCGCTCTACGACATGCAGGAACAGATCCGGATCAGCCTGCTTGGACGGAGACAGTCCGCGGTCACCCTTGACGTCGGTCATTGCGCCGTCTACTGCTAAATCTTCGTCTTGAACCATGGTCCAGAACTTCTTAAAGTTCTCGTGATACTTGGTGCCACATGCCTCATCGGTCTCATAGGTGGTGGAGTAAACAGCGTTTGCTGCGTCCATACCTACACAGCGCTGGAAGCAAGCTGCGGTCTTCTGACCAAGCAGACGCTGCATCTTTACCTTTTTAATCAGATCATCGGTGGACTGATGCAGATGGGTAAAACGGTTTACCTTCTTGCCGGTCAGATTCGAAGTTGCTGTCATCAGATCTTCGTACTGCGGATCCTCTGCCAGCTCATAGGTTGCTGCAAACGAATTCAGGGACGGACGAACAATCGGATCATCCACAACGTTTTCTACTCGCTTGCCGAAGCGATACAGCTTCAGGTGCAGCTTGCGCAGAGATTCGATGTACTGTTCTTTGGTCATCATAATAGATTCCTTCTTTCTGCTCTTTACTATCGTATTTATGTTTTACACTTCCAGCGTTTCGCCGAAGCGCTTTGCATACTCTTCTGCCAGCTCTGCACGGAACTTTGGATGTGCAATGGCAATCAGACGCTTTGCACGCTCGCGCAGGGTCTGTCCGCGCAGCTGTGCCACGCCGTACTCTGTTACAATATAATTGACATCACAGCGGCTTGTGGTAACCGGACCGCCGGTAGTAATGGTCGTGACAATCTTGGACTCCGACTCATCCTTTGTCGTAGAGTGCAGCGCGATAATCGAACGGCCTCCCTTGGACAGGTTTGCACCGCGTACAAAGTCCATCTGACCGCCGATACCGGAAATCTGCCGCAGACCGATTGCCTCTGCACATACCTGCCCCTGCAAGTCAACCTGTACGCAGGAGTTGATGGAAACAACGTTATCATTCTGCGAAATAATCGCCGGATTATTGCAGACGTCAACCGGCATCATCTGAATCATCGGGTTGTTGTTCACAAAATCATACAGCTTACGGCTGCCCATCAGGAAGGTGACGCAGGCACGGCCGACATCGCGCTGCTTGCGCGATCCATTGATAACACCCTTCTCAAACAACGGCAGCACGCCGTCCGAGAACATCTCGGAATGCAGTCCCAAATCCTTCTTATCGCCGAGGAAGGAGCAAACAGCATCCGGTACTGCGCCAATGCCAAGCTGGAGACAATCTCCGTCATGTACCAAATCCGCAATATACTTGCCGATCTTTTTGTCTTCTTCCGTAATGCGCGGCGGCTTTGCCTCCGGCAGCGGCTCCCAAGACAGCAGGAAGCCATCAATGTCTGTGACATGAATAAAGCTCTCGCCAAAGGTTCGCGGCATATTCGGATTAACCTCTGCAATTACGGTCTTTGCGGACTTCGCAGCCTGCCAACCGTAGTCACACGACAGACCGATAGAAACATATCCGCGCTCATCCGGAGGCGAGCAAGTAAACGCAAATACATCGATCGGCAATTCTCCGTTACGGAACATGTGCGGTACATCGGAAAAGAACGCCGGTGTGTAATCTGCACGATTTTCTGCAATGGCCTTGCGGGCCGGACCGCCGACAAACAGTGCATTATGGCGAAAATGTTCTTCCATGCCCGGCTGCAAATACTCACCGGAGCCAAGGTATACCATGTGCGCCACCTCGACATTGTGGAACTGTTCTGCCATCTGCGCCATCGTGCGCTGGAAGATGATCGGTTCACCAACGGCATGACCGAATACCACACGATCTCCGTCTTTAATCACGGACACAGCATCTTCCGGTTTCATCGTATGTTCTTTATAATACGTTCTCCAATCCATGCTTGATCTCTCCTTATTTCATCGTATTTCCTTATTTTGTGTTCCTGTTTTATTGGCTTTAGTGTACCATTTTCACCAAAAACATTCTTTCAACTTCTTGTTTTTTCACATTTCAGACAAAAGCACCGTGTTTTTTATATATCCTTGCTTTTATTATTTGTGGTTTTCCGGTCAAATACGATTTTTTTGCGTATTCTTGCTTCGCTTTCTTCCTGCATTTCTCGAAAAAAATTGCGTAATTTCTCTTATATCCTGCGAAAGCCAATTTTTACACGCAAAAAAGCCGCTGCTTTATGCCAAACAGCGGCTCTTGTATCCATATTTTTCCTATTTACAGTGAGACTATAACAAAGGGCACCGGTTCATAAACCGATGCCCTAACTCTTTTGTGACTTATATTTCTTGATTCGCAATCGCGTGCATGGCGTCTAACAAGCTCGGATAGATGCCCGTGCATAGTTGCTCTAACTGTGCATTAGGCGGTGTCAGATCCGGAATCATAACCGTTGCGCAGCCAGCTGCTGCGCCGGCACGAATGCCGTTGGTTCCGTCCTCAAATACATAACATTCCTCCGGCGCACATCCGATTTGCTGTGCCGCCAGCAAAAAAATATCCGGTGCCGGCTTGCCGTGTTCTACTTGGTCTCCGCTGACAACAGCATCAAAATAGGAAAGAATGCCCACTTTATCCAGATTGCTCTTTACGGTTTCCCGCTTCGAGCTGCTCGCAACAGCGATTTTCACACCGCGCTGCTTGAAATACTGTAAGATTTCAGAAACACCTGTTTTGATCGGTACATGTGTCTGTAATTCCCGTTCTACGCGCAGAATACAATCTGCTGCAAATGCCTTCGCATCCACCTGAGGATAATATTGCAGAATAATTTCCTGCATGTGCATCCCGCTCGAACCGCATACTGCCCGCGGAAAATCCGGATTGTGTACCAAGCCAAACTGCTCTGCGGATTTTTCCCAGCTGGCTCGATACATGCGTTCTGTATCCAACAGCAAACCATCCATGTCAAAAATTGCGCCTTGTTTCATACTGTATTCCTCATTTCCCAGTGATGTCATAGGCAGTATATCACAAAACACGGCAATTTCCAACCGAAAACACGTTATGCTTCCAGACCGTTATATACCTCATCAGTCACTGCTTCCAGCCATTCATTCGAAGTCTCTTCGCCCGGGCATTCTACTGCCAGATGGCTAAACCAATTGCCAGCCTTTGCGCCGTGCCAGTGCTTCACTTCTGCCGGAATTGTTACTACATCGCCCGGCTTCAAACTCTGTGCCGGTTTTCCTTCTTCCTGATACCAGCCTTCGCCGTCTACACAGATCAAAATCTGACCGCCGCCGGACTTTGCATGATGAATGTGCCAGTTATTGCGGCATCCCGGCTCAAAGGTAACATTTGCGATAAATACAGAAGCGGCTTTCGGATCCGTCAGCGGCTTTAAGTAGCTGTTGCCGATGAAATACTTTGCATATGCGGTATTTGGCTCACCCTGTCCGAAGAATCCGCCATGCTCTTCCGTGCCGCAGTCGTCTGCATACACTTCCTTTGCCATGTTAAATGCAGCCCACGCATTCGGCCAGCCTGCATAAAACGC
Source organism: Eggerthellaceae bacterium (assembly GCA_963588905.1). GTDB lineage: Bacteria > Bacillota > Clostridia > Oscillospirales > Butyricicoccaceae > Butyricicoccus_A. The sequence continues at coordinate 137,134 of CAVAJF010000006.1, read as the reverse complement.
AACATGCGTCAAAATTTCTGCCATCTCCGTCTTGGTGACACCATTTGTGCGTGCGGTCATCAGATGATATTTCAAGGAATTATCCACAATTCCCTTGCTGATGAGCGATGTAATGGTTACAATCGAACGGGTCTTGAGAGACAGCTTGTCTTCTCTCGACCAAACCTCACCAAACAAAACATCATCGTTGAGCTGCGCAAATTTCGGCGCAAAATCATTCAGAGCATCTCTGCCCGCCGTCTGCTTTACCATAATCAATAACCTCCATGTATATATTTTTTATTTTACAGCTTTACCCATCTCATAGGCCTTTTGCAGTGCCGGATGACCCTTGATGTCTCCTGCATCATTGACACCGCCCGCAAAGACAGTTCCCGCCAGACGTGCCTTCTCATAGCAGGCAATCCAGCCATTTAAGCCGTGAATGGCGCCCTCATCTACGCCTTCTTCATCCTCTGCCGCAGCAGTCAGCAGGTAAATATCACGGAACGCATAGTCAGAATCATATAGCGAATTCGCACGGTCAATCAACGTCTTCATTTGACCGCTCATCTCGTAGTAATAAACCGGTGTCGCCCAGACGATAACTTCCGCTGTCTTCATTCGCTCGGCAATCGAAATGGCATCGTCTTGAATGACACATCGTCCGAGCTGCTGACAGGCAAGACATCCTCGGCAGAACGCGATGTTCTTTCCCTGTAAAGAAATCTGTTCCACCGTGTTTCCGCTCTCCACAGCACCCTTTGCGAATGCATGAGCCAGCGCATCAGAGTTGCTGTTGCTTCTCAGACTGGTCGTAATAATCAGGATACGCTTTGACATAATATCCTCCTCCGTTTATTGACTTCCTATTGATTCTATGATATGTTTATTGTAGCACCTAAAGTTAGGTTTAAGTCAATAGTTTTTTCAAAAATGACTCGTCAAATGAAAAGGTAACTTCCGGAATGTAAAAGGGGGGGATGCGGACAGAATCTTGGACCAAAAAGATTATAGGAGGATCACATGTATTCATATGAAGACCGCATCCCCTAATTCCGGGTAGCGGACATTTTCAAATAGCCTTTTAATTTTTTTATCACGAGGAGTGTGATGGAACATGTATACCATCGGTCAGGTTGCCAAACAGGTCAATATGCCGGTCTCTACGCTGCGATATTATGATAACGAGGGATTATTTCCACATTTGGTTCGTTCTTCCGGCATCCGTAAGTTCGGCGAGCAGGAAATTGAAGCTCTGCACATCATCGAGTGTTTGAAAAAATCCGGTTTGGAGATTCGGGAAATCAAAAAGTTCATGGATTTATGTGCGCAAGGCAGCAGCACATATCCCCAGCGCCATGAGCTGTTTCTCAAGCAAAAATTGGCTGTCGAAGCAGAAATGCGTCAATTAGAAAAAACACTGGATATGCTTCGCTTCAAATGCTGGTACTATGAGCAGGCAATGAAGGACGGTAATGAAGACCGCCTGCACGAGATGATTCCCGACCATCTTCCCGAAGATATTCAGAAATTATATGACAATGCACACGAGAGATGAGAAAAGCCCATCGGTTTGAAACCGATGGGCTTGATTTTTACTGTTTTTTTCGATTAAATGTAGTAAAGCTAAAGATGAGCGCAAGGAATGCCGCGGCTACACACATCCAGAAAATCAGTGTCTTGGTGCCGTAATGCGCGAACATATCATAATATCCCTTGATATAAATAATGATAATGAGGAATGGAACGCCAAATCGAACATACGGATACACGAATTTTGGATAGCGCATACCTTCACCAGCATCTGCTTCTTGCAGGAAATTGTTCCAGCCCCAGCCGTTTTTCTTGGTACAGAACAAAACAGCAAGCAAGCTGCCCAGCGGAAGCAGATTATAGGAAACGAGGAAGTCTTCCAAATCCATAATTGTAGAGCCTGCGCCAATCGGCTGAATGCCGGACAGCACATTATATCCCAATACCGCTGGCATAGACAGCAGAATAACCAATACAATATTGCGCTTGACCGCTTTCTTTCGATCCCAGTTAAAAATTTCCATTGTCATGGACAGAATGTTCTCAAACACCGCAATAACCGTAGACAGTGCCGCAAACGTCATAAAGATAAAGAACGCTGTGCCCCAGATGCGGCCGCCTGCCATGTGATTAAATACATTTGGCAACGTGATAAACAGCAGAGACGGGCCGGAATCCGGCTGTACGCCATACGCAAAGCACGCCGGAATGATGATAATGCCAGCCATCAAAGCGACAAAGGTATCCAATCCCATAACGCTGAGAGCTTCGCCGGTCAATCGTCTGGATTTGTCCAGATAGCTGCCGAAAATTTCCATCGAGCCAATGCCTACACTCAAAGTAAAGAATGCATGAGACATTGCCGCAAACAGAACATTGCCGTAACCAATTTCTGCGAACTTGCTGATGTCCGGAATCAGATAGAATGCCAGACCTTCCTGCATATTCGGGAGCAGCAACGAATGTACTGCCAAAACAATCATCAGGCAGATCAGCAAAATCATCATGACTTTTGTGATGCGTTCTACGCCGTTTTGCAAACCCAACACGCACACACCAAACGCCAATAATACTGCGATGACCATAAAAATTGTCATCTGCACCGGCGAAGTCAGCATCATGCTGAACTTACCGGCAATTTTATCCGGTTCTAATCCATGCAGATTGCCGGAAAGCATACGCAGTGCATAGTTCATCATCCAGCCTGCAACCATGGTATAGAACATCATGAGCAAATAGTTGCCAATGACGCTGAACCAGCGGAATCTGTGCCAATGGGTGTTCTTCGGTTCCAAGTCATGGAACGCCAGTGCTTCACTGTGGCGGCTGGCGCGGCCGATAGCATATTCGCAAATCAGAATCGGCCAACCTAAAATCGCCAAGCAAATCAAATACAGGACAATAAATGCTGCGCCGCCGTTTTGTCCGCAGATATATGGGAATTTCCATACGTTTCCCAATCCGACAGCACAGCCGGCAGAAACCAGAATGAATCCCAGTCTTGTGCCGAAATTTTCTCTTTTTTCCATCTCGTTTATATCCTTTCGTGGTGTTCCTACAGTATAACACAGCTTTTTGAACTTTGGAACACTTTAAAGCAAAAAAGAATTTGGAAAAAATTAGAACTGACCGAAGTCAGTTCTAATTTTTCATTATGTATCCTTCAGCTTGCCCGATGCAAAGCTGTAAATCAGTGCAAGGAATGCAGCTGCTACACACATCCAGAAAATCAGTGCGGTTGTGCCGTACTTCGAGAACATGTCGTAGTATCCCTTGACATAAATCACGATAATAAGCAGCGGAAGTACAAAGCGTACATACGGCTTGATAAACACCGGATACTTTAATCCCTTGCCGGTATCTACTTCACGGATAAAGTTATCCCAGCCCCAGCCGTTTTTCTTCGCGCAGAACAGCACAAACAGCAGGCTGCCCAGCGGAAGCAGGTTATAGGAAACAAGGAAGTCCTCCAAATCCATCAGCGTAGAGCCTGCACCAATCGGCTGAATGCCGGACAGCACATTAAAGCCAAGAATTGCCGGCATCGACAGAATAATAATCAGTACGATATTGCGGCTTACTGCGGTCTTTCTGTCCCAATTAAAAATTTCCATCGTCATAGACAGAATGTTTTCAAATACAGCAATGACAGTAGACAGTGCAGCAAACGTCATAAAGACAAAGAATGCCGCGCCCCAAATATCGCCGCCTGCCATGTGATTAAATACATTCGGCAGTGTGATAAACAGCAAAGACGGACCGGAATCCGGCTGTACACCATATGCAAAGCACGCCGGAATGATAATGATACCGGCAGTCAATGCGACAAAGGTGTCCAGCAGCGTTACGCTGACAGCCTCACCTGCCAGACGGTTGGTCTTATCCAAATAGCTGCCGAAAATTTCCATCGCACCGATGCCAAGGCTCAGCGTAAAGAACGCATGAGACATCGCGGCAAACAGAACATTGCCAAAGCCAATTTCTGCAATCTTGCCCAGATCCGGTACCAGATAGAATGCCAGACCCTCGCGCATATTCGGCAGAACCAGCGAATGGATTGCCAGTACAATCATCAAGCACATCAGCAACAGCATCATGACCTTGGTGATACGCTCGACACCGTTTTTCAGTCCCAGCGCACAGATGCCGAATGCAATCAGAACCGAAATAATCATGAAGATTGTCATCTGTACTGGAGATGCCAGCATGTTGGAAAAGGCACCAGCAATTTCATCCGGATTTTTGCCCTTTAGATTGCCGGTCAGCATACGCAGCGCGTAGTTAATCATCCAACCGCACACCATGGTGTAAAACATCATGAGCAGATAGTTGCCCGCTACGCCAAACCAGCGATACCGATGCCAGCGCGTGCCCTTTGGCTCCAGCTCATGAAATGCCTTCGCTGTACTGTGGCGGCTCGCACGACCCACTGCATACTCGCAGATCAGAATCGGCCAACCGAGCAGTGCCAGACAAATCAAATACAGCACAATAAATGCTGCGCCGCCGTTTTGTCCGCAAATGTACGGGAACTTCCATACGTTGCCCAATCCGACTGCACAGCCGGCAGAAACCAGAATAAATCCCAGTCTCGTGCCGAAATTTTCTCTTTTGTCCATGTTTGTTTTTCCCTTCTACCGCTGCACGAAACCCTCTTTTCGACAGCGTTACTTAAAAAATCCGAATATTAGTATACCACAGATTTACTCATATGCAAACGCAAATTTGCTGTAATTTCTTGATTTTTTCGTCGGTTTCCTGCGCAGTCCACGCGATTGCTATGCGTTTTTCCCGGCTGTACAATACGCTTTGACCGTGTATTCCGTTTTTAACAAAAAAGCTGGTATGTTTTATCGGATAGACATCCAAGCGTTCTCGCTCCATCTCCCGCACCCAAGCGGCAGATACTATCTGTTTTTCTTCATATGCGCCTTGATTGACAAGCAGCCACCCTAGCTTTGCCACATCCTCTGCCCGCAAATACGCGCCAGTTGCACCAATGGTATGCTCCCGCGGGCAGCGCGCCCATGCCGTGGGCTGACAGTGCAGCGGCTGTAATACACTGTTCCGAATCATTTGATCTGCCGGTGCTCTTGTGATGCGCTGAACAAGCAGGGATAACAGATAATGTGCACAGTCAGTATACTTTCGATAGGTTCCCGGCTGAAATTTGGGTGGATACCGTAAAATATACGCCAAATAATCATCGGTGCCATACTTCCGTGTGTCATCCCGATCTATATCGAAAATTCCATCGTCCAGTCCCATCCGATGTGTGAGTGCGTGTCGAATGGTCACCGTGTCCCATATCTCCGGATAGTGTTTCGGAAGATACGGCTGTAAAAACGGCAGCAGGTTATCATCCAGGGCAAACGCTCCCGCATCCACTAGCATTCCAATGCAAACATTGAGAAATACCTTTGTTATCGAATAAACAGGCTGACAAGCACTGGCAGGTTGTATTTGCTGTGTCTGTAAGCCATGATCGGTATATACCGCAAGCTGATAGAGATTCAGTTGCTGATCTTTGATTTCTTGTACGATTCTCTGTATCATAATCCTCCCTATTGTCAAAAAGAGCAGCCGAAAGGCTGCTCTTTATCGTGTCCATCCATCAATCATGCGTCTTCTGCTGCCTTTTCTGCCTTGGAGAGCAGCTGCGGCGCGAGAAGATTGGCCAAAAACAGTGCACTGAGACCACATGCCAGCTTGGCGAAGATCATCGGTACAATCATATTGGAATTGACACCGGCAACAAATCCCAAATGATCGCCGAACATAAATGCCGCACAAGAAGCAAATGCCACATTCATGAGCTTTCCCTTCGGATTCATATCCTTCATCATCTGAAACGTTGGAATATTATTCGCCAGCGTTGCCACAATACCCGCTGATGCCGCCTCGTTCATGCCCAATTTGCTGCCGACTTTCGCCAGTGCGCCGCCAAAATGTCTCTTGATAAATTCCACCATGGGAAATGCACCAATCAGTACAAACGCAATGTCACCGAGAATCTCTACGCTGTTTGCCAGCGGAGAAACGCCGTCTGCGCCCGCCTCTACCATCAAATGGAACAGCGGGAATCGAATGCCGGTCTCGTACTGAAAAACGGCAATGGCTACAAAGATAGCAATCAAGCCCGTGACAAACGCGCCAAATTTTGCAAATCCATTCATGAGTGCAATTGGCTTAAACCACAGTCCTGCTGCCAAGACAATGGCCACCAAAATAACCGGAAGCAGACTAAAGAACATGGTTCCGAGATCCATCGAATATTCCGTCATCGCATTCATGACAATACCGCCGACAAAACAGCCAATCGGTGCCGTGATAACACCGACCAGAATACCACACGCCAATAACGGACGATCCTTCTTTTGAATCAGCGTCAGGGCAACCGGAATATCAAACAGCAAAATGCATCCCATCGTACATCCAACGATGATGCCCGCAAACTGTCCCATGACGACGTCATTTCCCGCCAGTTCTACAGCAAGCGGATAACCGCCGGAATCCGCTAGCAACAGCGTCGTGGCAAAAATAGACGGTGAAGAGCCGAGCAGTTCATAAATCGGACCGACAATCGGACGCAGAACCATGCTGAGTACCGGTGCCGCCGCAATGACACCCACCATCGCAATCGCAAGCGGTCCCATAGCTTGAAATCCTTCATCAAAGGCCGCGCCATAGCCACGCTTATTTCCCATCGCCTTGTCAACCGCACCGAGAATCATAAAGATCATCATAATGGTGACAATCACAGAATTGATGGAAAGATTCGACAGATACGCGCCAATACTTTCCTTACATTGTGTCAGATCGGTTATTTCAGCCAGCAATTCTGAGAACACACAAATCCCCTCTTCCCTTGTGATTTTCATCTATTAGTATAAAAGGGAAGAAACCGTGTATATCAACCGTTCGTCTGGTCTTTTGCGCAAAATTTCTGAAAAATGATGGTTACGCGATGGTATTGCGCAGCGTGCCAATACCTTCAATGCTTACCTCTATCGTATCGCCATGTGTCAGCCATTTTTTCTGTTCATCCGGCATACCGAGAATGACACCCTCCGGCGTGCCGGAATAAATCATATCGCCGGGCTTGAGCGTCATGTATTGGGACAGATAGCTGACAATTTCCGCACAGGAAAAAATCATATGCTCCGTGTTGGAGTCCTGACGCAGCTCGCCATTGACACAGCAGCTGATCGGCAGATGGTCCGCATTAAGCTCGTCTGCAGAGACCAAAAACGGGCCTGCCGGAGCAAAATCATCACACGCCTTGCCGAGCAGCCACTGGCCGGTCTTAAACTGCAAATCGCGTGCACTGAAATCATTGCCTGCGGTATAGCCAAAGATACATGCTTTTGCCTGTTCCACTGTGACTTCATGCGCTTCACGCCCCATGACAATCACAAGCTCCGCCTCGTAATCAAACTGCTCGCCGTCCTTCGGCAGGTGAATCGGATGCTCATGTCCCACCAGCGACGATGGATATTTCGGAAATACTGGCGGGAATTCTCGATCTCGCGTAAATCCAATTTCGTCCATATGCGCCTTGTAGTTCAAACCAATACAAATAATTTTTTCCGGCTCAGATACTGCCGGAGCAAACGAAACGTCACCGGCAATGGCAACTGGCTCCAGCTTCTGATAAGCTGTCAAAATTGCCGCCTGATCTGTGCTGTTTAATACATCCGTTAATGTTGTCGGCAGCTGTGCTCCGCTCTTTGCCACACTTGCCTGTGCGTCTGCCAGCATGTCGCCATGGCAGAATCCCAAGCAAATGTTGTGTGCTTCGTCATAATACTGAAAAAATTTCATGCGTTTTCCTCACCGTTTTCTCTTGTCCAAGATGGCTTTTTTCAAATAGGTCTGTGTCAGCTGATTCTGCTCTTGCAGTCTTTGATTTTCTTTCTTCAAATACGCAAGATACTCCCGCGCCAAACGCACGCCGTCACGTACCTGCAAATCTTCATGTGCTTCCATGTCCGTCAACCACTGGTCAAGCGAATGTTCCCGCAAGTCGCGATAGATCGTGTCTTCTTTTTGCCACATAGTCAAACCTCCTCTGTTCTCTCTCAAAAATCGAGGTATCTCTGTTTAGTATACCATTCACGAGAACAAAACGGTACTATTTTTAAAAAAGTCTTAAATTTTCTCTGAATGTTTTCTTTTTCCAGATAATCTATGATATGATATACATAAGAAACCATGCAAAATTCGACAGAAAGGAGCTGACATATGAAATTCACCTTAACTTGGCAGGAGCGCCGTGCACTGTGTCAATTGCTGCGTCCCTACTTAAAAAACAGCAAAGTGCAGCAGATGAACACATATATTCAACACGGTTCCGTATCCACCTTACAGCACTGCAAATATGTAGCGGAAGTGAGCTGCTGGCTCAACAACCGGTTTCATCTCGGTGCCAACCAGAAGGCGCTGATTATCGGCGCATTGCTGCATGATTTTTACCTATATGATTGGCATGTGGACGAAAACCACGAGCATCCTCTGCACGGCTTCAGTCATCCGGAAGCTGCTCGCAAAAATGCCCAGCACTATTTCCGCATCAGCAAACAAACACAGGATGTCATCCGCTGCCACATGTGGCCCTTGACCTTAACACAGGTTCCGACTTCTCGTGCTGCAATGATCGTATGTATCGCAGATAAATATTGTTCTTTATATGAAACGCTCTTTCTTCGCAAGCGAAAGGAGCGTACACACGCATGATTATTAGCCGATATTTCGTCTGGTTCCTCGTCTACAGCTTTTTGGGCTGGTGCTTTGAAACCGTGTATTGCACAGCAACACAGCGGCAGTGGGCCAATCGTGGATTCTTATACGGCCCGATCTGTCCGATCTATGGCTTCGGTGCGATTACGATTTCCATTGTCATCGACCTCTTAGATTTCAATCACATCCCAACTCTCACCGTATGGCAGGTATTTCTTATCTCTATGGTCGGCAGCGCGATCATGGAATACCTCACCTCTTGGGCATTGGAACGATGGTTTCACGCGTACTGGTGGGATTACAGCAATTTGCCGCTCAATCTCAACGGCAGAATCTGCCTTCCCGCTTCGCTGTTATTCGGCTGCGCCGGTGTATTCATCGTGTTCAAGCTGTATCCCTTTATCAGCTCGCACACAACCAGCATTCCGCCGCTTGCCATGGAAGGCATTTCTCTGGCGTTGATGGCGTTGTTTGCTGCCGACTTGGCTCTGACGCTGTCCGCATTGACACGATTGGACGCTCTGATGAAGGACGCCGAAGAAACCATCAACCAGCACATGGAACAGTTTGTCTCCAATCTCACCGAAAAGCAATTGGGCTTGAGCCAGCGTATTGCAGAAGAAAAGCAGCGATTCTCTCGCCAGAATTTCGAGCGCATGACTCGTTCCATCAATCCGGCACATCGCCGTGCGCTGTCCCGCATCAAGGGCTTCCGCCCCAATGTCCAGAAGCATCCGCGTGAATACTGGGATACGTTGTTGGAAACTCTGAAAAAACAAAAGAAAAACAAATAAATAGAAGGTGTTTATTGTATGTATTGCAGAGAATGTGGAAAAAAGGTCGATCAATGGGTCAAATATTGTCCCTACTGCGGCGCAGAGACCAATTTTCCCGAGGAAATAAAAAAAGAGGAGCAGGAAAAGAACAAGCAGCCTGCGCAGGAGGAAGATAAAAATCAAAAACAAAAAAAGCGAAAAATTAAAATTTCTATCAAGAAAGAGAAGTCCGGCGGTAATTCCTCCGGCGGTTCCTCTGCTGCATATAGCGGCATTGCATCAATCTGGCTGCTGATTTGTACTGTTGTTCATGCGCTGTTCGGCGTGCAGGCACTGATTCATGTTGCATGGATTTCCGTTTTGCTCAGCCTTGGTTCGGCTGTCTGTTATTTTCTGCTGCGCAAGACCGGAAAATTTATCCTATTTTATGCAGCCTGTGCACTCGGTGTCGCCACACTGGTTCGTTCCAGCGGCGAAATGCGCGCGACTTTCAGTATCGCTGCTCTGATTGTTACGTATTTTCTGCTGCGCGGGAAACTAAAGATCCCTTCCGGCAGCTCTTCGTCCGGCAGTAAGTCGCTCTTCTCCGGAAAATCCTTTTCGATTCCCACCGGTTCCTCTATCTTTGGCAAAAGCGATTTGGGTCTGATTCAGATCGTGATTTCTTTGATTTGTGCCGCACTGATCTGCTTCTTTTTGTTCCAGAATTGGTTGGGACTCAATGTCGCTTCGGCAAGCGGTACGTTTAGCTTAACCAGCATGTCCGCGCTATCCTCCGACCTCAATTCTTTGGTCAGCTGGCTGATTCCGCAGAGTGATCCTACTATTGTATCGCTGGTTATTCGCATCGCTCTGTTTGTCCTTTCCATCGTCGGTTACATCGTTGTCGCATTGGAAGCCCTGCATGTGGTTGCCCTGTTCGTCCTGCGTCCGCAGGCTCGCTTCTTCGGTCACATGGCAGCAGGTCTTGCTCTGCTGATTGCCGTCATTTTCTTTGCCTGCTATATCGGCAGCAATGTCTACCTCATCACACAGATGGGCGGCTCATTCCAATCCGTCATCCGCACAGAGATGGCTCCGATCATCGTATTCTTCGCCGCCATTGTGCAGAGAATCATGACAGCAAGATAACCGGCACAATCTCAAAACAAAGCACACATCCCCAGCCCAAGCCGCCTCTCGGCTTAGTCTGGGGATGTTTTGTCATACGCTACAATTCAGCAGCTTATCCCAGCTTGAAGGAATTGCAGTCCGTGCACTTTTTCTCCGTCGGATTCATCTCATGGGTTCCAATCTGTACACTGTCCAGAGAGCAGTAATCCGATGTGCTGCAATGGTTTGCGCACTGGTTAACACTGCAGTGAATGCTCTTGTTTGCATGACATTTTTCCATGTTCATGTCCTCCTCTTTATTGATTCGGTAGTAGCATTCCCTGTCGCGCACATTTTATGCACTAGTATTTTGCGCTTGTGTTTTTTGCGCCGTATAATCCTCTTGCACAAGATGCAGAAATTCCTGCCAACGATTGGTTTCAATAATCGTTGAGGGACAAATTTTTCCGGAGAAATCCTGATGCTTTTTGACGGCATCTATCGTCAAGTCGTATTTCAACAACAAATATGCCGTCAGCTGGGCGGCATTGTGCATGGTCTGGTCAAAATCTCCGCCTTGATTGACACACAGCTCAATGCCGATACCATTTCGATTGCCGCCTTCTTTCCAGCTGCTGTCGCCTGCATGGTATCCTACTTCCTTATCCGGGAGATGATGCCAAATTTCATGGTCATCTACCGTATAATGCCAGCTTTTCTGTTCCTTCCAGCAGTTCTCCTGTAAATATTCACTGTGCGCCTTTGCTGTCGCATGAGCACCCGTATTGTCGGTCTCATGAATGACAATATAATGAATCTCGCGTTTGCGGCCCGAACGCGCCTGTGAATCTTCCGGAATATATTTGGTATGTACCGAAATGCCTGCAATTTGTTCTGGTGCATCGGAGGATTGCTGTTCGTCTGGCTGCTGAAAGGCAAGATATAAGGCACAAGCTGCCGCGGCAAGCAGAAAAATCGTCCAGCGCAGCAGTCTTTTCTTTTTTTTGGAAAATCGTTTGCGTCGTTTCGCCAATCCAATCACCTCTATTTGTCAAGTATATGCGTTTGTTTGATGAAAAATCCCGCCCAGATCGCTCTGGACAGGATTTATACTTTAGCTTTCTTTTGTTTTTTTCTTCTTGCCAAACAGAGCGAACACGCCCTTCGGCTGTGTCTCCGGATACTGCTTGATGCGTGTCAAATAGAAAATGACAGCAAGAATCACGGACAGATAAAACGAAGCATTTGGCCTGCGCAAAATGCCCGCTGTATTGTATGCGTTGGCAAGCGCCAGCAGGAACGCCATACCATAGGCGCCCGCTTCCAGAGTAAAATACTTCTGGATATTGCGAACCAATGCAATCACAATCAGAACGGCGAAATAGGCAAGGAATATCAGGAACAGTGCCAAACCAACTGCACCGTACAAGAAATAAATGCCATGGAAGTCGTTCTCAACATCATAGCTTTCTCCCTTATAATTCATGTGATCGCGTTCAATGCCAAACAGCTTGGAAGTTTCCGGCATCTCATCCATGAGCAGCTCACAAAAGATAATTTTTGTTTTGCGCGCCGCAGTCATCTGAGATACATCATTGGAAAAATTACACTTTTTCATCACACGCTCTACGCCAAAGCGCTGAACCAGATCCGAGCGGTAATAGCAGTAAATCTGATTCATTGTATGCAGCAATTCCAGCGAAGAATTTCCCTTTTCTGCATCCTTCACTTCTTCTTTCGTAACCGTTGTACCGCGGTCTGCACTCATAGAGTTGAGTACGGTCTGCTTTTCTTCCATGAACTGTGAATAGGTCTGCTGATGCTGATACATCGGAGACTGCTTCACGCCCAGTACGCAGACAACTGCAACAAGCAGCAGGATGCCGCAGCGCAGCTTTTTCATTTCTCCACACAGGATAGCGACAAAAATCGTGCCAAAAATCGAAACGAAAATCGCCATATACGCCAGTCGTGTACCAAGAAAATACAGCTGTGCGCACGACAGCACGGCAGTTGCCGCAAACAGCCATGTTTTCTCTGACCGATACGCCATACAAATCAAAATCGGCGTCATCATGCTGACAATGGAAGCCTGTGAATTGGTCGTAGAAAACCAACCCAGAATGCCCATCTGGTCATCGACATATGTATATGGATTGGTTCCCGTCACAACGCTAAGTATGACTACAGTAGTGATAATCGCAAAAGATACCGCAAAGCCAACACCAACCCAATGATAGCTGTGTGTATCTGCCCGCAAAAATGTAATCAAGCACAGCGCAAAGATCGGAATCTGAATGACGCGAATATAGTTCGTCAAATCCGCAAACGGGCTGATATATCCGGCGCGCGCACAGCTCACAGCGTGGCATACAAAAAATACTGCACAGATCGCCGCCAGCGCCCAATAATATCGTTTTTTGTCAGATAAGCAGAAGCCGATCAGTGCCGTCAACGCAAACACCAACATGCGAAGCAGCAGCGTTGTCGCGGTACTCATGCCCAGCTTATCCAGCCAGAAAGAACAAATATCCATCAGCGGCTGTACTGCAAACAAAAGTACAATGATGGCCGCGAGATGCTTTTTTAACCATTCTCTCCAGCGTTCAAATATTGCTACCATAATATAAAGTCCTGTAAATCCTTTCCATTCCGTCTGCTGACGGAACTTTTTTGTTGCATTTATCCCATATAGAACGCCACACATTATACCGTTTCATTCGACAAAAGTCAAGGTTTCGGCTGTGTAGGATATGTTCGTATTTTCACCAAATAATAAATCACTGCCAGCACGACTGAAAGATAGAACGACGCATTCGGTCTGCGCAGGACACCCGCCGTGCAATAGACATGCAGAAGCAGCAAACACAGGGAAATTCCAAAAGCACCGGCTTCCCATGTCATATATTTCTTGAAATCCTGTAGCAGTGCCCGCAAAATGAGAACCGCAAAATATAGCAAAAATACAACAAACAGTGCCAGACCAACGATACCGTACAGATAGTAGATGCCGTGCAGATCATTTTCCACATCATAGTTTTCATTTTTCCACGTCATATCCGAAAGATCCAGACCAAACAACATTGCTGACTTGCCGGCATCTTCCATCAAAAATCGACAATAGATCAATTTCATCTCTCGCCAGCCTGACAAGCGTTCCGCATCACTGGTATAACCGTATGCCTGCATCACGCGCGAGGCACCAAATCGATCCACCAATCCGCCCAAATGCTCCTCATATACCGGAAGCAGACAAGTTTCCGGTGATTTTTCTACCGTCGTGTGATGAAGTTTTTCCTGTTCCTCAATCATCGCATCCGCTTGCAGCTGTTTTTGCTGCACAATTTTCATATGCGCTGCTTGATTTTTGTACATCGGAGACACAGGAAATCCCACGCCGCACACAACTGCGCCAATCAAAAGTACCGCCACCGCTCTTTTCTTCACCTTGCGGCTGAGCAGCATCACCAGTATCAATCCAATGGCACAAATAAATATTGCTAAGTACGACAGACGAGTGGCAAATGCATACAGCACACCAAAACAAACAGCTGTGCTGCCAACAAACACAGACAGCTTTTCGCTGCGCAGTGCTTTTATCAAAATAACAGGAACCATTGCGGATAAAATCGCACTCTGGGAATTGGCAAAATAAAACCATCCCAGCACGCCAATTTGTTTATTCGCATAGGTGTGCGGATCGGTTCCTGTCACCGTGCTGAGGATCTCCACCAGCACAATCAAGCCAAAGTTGATAACAAAGCCCCGCTCGATGGTCTGATAGCCTTCCTCGCCGGTCTCTCGCAAAAAGGTGATAAAACACATCGTAAACAGCGGAATCTGTACAACGCGAATGTAATTGGTCAAATCATAGACCGGATTTTGCCAGCCCTCATATCCGGCGGATATACAGGCCCCTCCATGCAATACAGCAAATATCAGCACGATACCGCCAAACAGCAAATATATTTTTTTATGTCTGCTCAGGACAAATCCCAAAGCTCCTGTCCCGAACAGGACAAAAAAGCGCAAAAGCAGAGAGACTGTATTGCTCACGCCGCATTCTGTCAGCCAATACGACAAGACATCCATGACCGGCTGTATGATAAACAGCACCAATAGGAAGAGCGGCAAATACGCTTTTCGTCCCTGCTGTGTACTTTTTTGTTGTTTATCCACCATAATTTTTGTTCCTTCCTATCAGGAGACGATTTTGCGCAAATTTCCCAGCAGTTCCGCTGTCCGAAATCGAATTTCGCATGATGCTCCCGATTGATGAATGAAATTTCTTTCCTCCTCTGTCAAGGTTGTTTCCCCTTTTGCCGCATCAAAGCACAACGACGGATACACAACGCACCACCAATTGTGTCCGCGAGCTTCTCCAATGCGCAGCTGCAATCCGTCATACCATCCCGCCGGAAGCGAAAAGGTATCGTACTGTCTCGTCGGATACCACTCCCTTGCCAATCGTGCTTTCACCAACTGTGTACCGCCGCAGGAATAAATTTCCCGCTGTGCCGCATCGGTGATTTCTTGCATATGCGCCTGCAAGAGATTTCTCATGTCCTGCCGATCGGTCGCTTGCGCCTGTAAAGGCTGTACAACTGTAAGTACTCGATCACGCACCCGCAATTTTATAGCTTGGTCAACGTCTGTATCCGAATTGGCGACAACGCGCAGGCGGAATACCTCTTGCGACAGTTTTTCCTGCTGCGCACCGCAAAATGCCGCATAGCATACAACAAAAAACAACGTCAGCGCAAGCGTAAGCTCCCATTTGCGCCGCAAAGCACTGGTATGATACATCATAGTATCGACTCCTTCCAGATTTGTGATACTGGAAGTATAGCCGATTTTATCCCTGTTTAATCTGACCGGCGCGGCAGAAATCCGTGAGGAATACTTCTTGATATGACTGCGCAAGCAGCTGTTTCGTGTACTCTGCTCGCTGCTTATCTGCAAACAGACCAAACACAGTCGGACCGGAACCGCTCATAATCGCACGGAGCGCTCCCTGTTCCTGCATGATTCGGCAAATTTCATCAATCTCCGGATGCATCTGTGCCGTAATCGGCTGCATGACGTTGTACAGTTGATCGGAAACCGCCTGTAAATCGCCGCTGCGCAGCGCATCGAGCATCGCCGGTGTATCCGGACGCTTGGCAATCTCTACGTCATCAATTGCCCGATAAATCGCCGGTGTGGACACTGCCACCGGCGGTTTGCACAGGACGATAAACGCCTGCGGCGCATCCTGCAGCGGTGTGAGAATTTCTCCGATGCCTTCCGACAACATCGTGCCGCCTGCTATGCAAAACGGAACATCTGCGCCGAGCTTTAATCCCATCTCCATCAGCTGCTCCTGAGTCAATCCTGTCTCATACAAGTCATTGAGCAGTACCAAAACAGCCGCTGCGTCCGTGCTACCGCCCGCAAGGCCTGCGGCAATTGGATTATGCTTTTCAATATGAATATGTATTCCGTCCGACTCCTTGTGTGTCGTGTGCAAAAACAGCTCTGCCGCCCGATACGCCAAGTTGCTGTTATCTACCGGTAAATCGCAATGAGAAATCGTCAGTTCTATCGCCTGCGCGCCGGTTCCTGTCGAAACCGTGACAATATCATGAATGCCGATCGACTGCATGACCATGCAGACATCATGATACCCATTGGGCCGTCTGCCTGTCACATCTAGTGTTAAATTGATTTTTGCATGTGCTTGTACGGATGCCTGTTTCATTGTCCTCTCCCGTCATAATGCGTGTTGGATGATACGTTTCTTGTCAAAGTCCGTGACGAATCGGAAACCTGCTGCCCGCAGCCGCTCTAAGGCACGCGGGATGCCGCGCGCCACGGTTTCCGGCGCATGAGAATCCGAACCAACGGTAATCAGTGTACCGCCCAATTCTTTATACCGCGTCAAAACAAAATCTTCCGGTCCAACTTCCTTCTGCCAGCCATATAATCCTTTGGCATTGCTCTCCAGCGCAATATCCTTGGCAATCAGCAGCCGAAGTACCTCATCGACGTAATCCATATATCCTTTGAGCGAAGGCTGATTGTGCGGCAGTTTCATGACGCGAAGCGGATAATCAATATGCGCAAGGATTTGCATCTCTCCAAACGCGAGTAACTCCCGCACTTCCGCAAAATATTTCTCCCAAAATTCATCCGGATGAATAAACTCATATTGATAAAAATACAAGTCCATATCATCAGCCAACTGGTGAATCGAGCCAATCACATAATCAAACGGATACGCCTGAATCAGCGCATGTGCTTGTTCCGGTGCTGCGTGTGGCTGTCCGATTTCCACGCCTGCACGCAGTGTAATTTTATCTTGATATACTCTTTGCGCATCCAAAATATCCCTTTGCTCCGCCGCCAAATCCGGCATGATGCTTCTCCCGGTTCGGAACGGCGCAATTCCCTCTTGATAGCCGGAAAAATTGACAGTATTCGGTGCAAAATCCGATGCCTGCAAGGTGTCCTTTCGGAAAAATTCCACATGCTCGGTAAAGCCTAAGACAGTAACGCCTTTTTGCACAGCACTTGCCACGTGGGCAAGTACCGGCTTATCTTCCGCATCATAAGAATACTTTGTATGGGTGTGCAGATCTAACAGCATTCTATTGCTCCTCATTTCATCAAACAATATAGTTATTATACCGCCAGACGCTGCGAAACACAAGCGCGGCATGTATAGCCATGCGAAAAATTGGAGAAACTGCAAACAGCATGGAAAAGGAGGTTTCTATATATGGACAAATTTATCCTGACGCTCGTCATTATCGGTGCCATAAACTGGGGATGCATCGGTTTTTTCGGGCTGGATGTCGTCGGCGTGTTATTTGGCGGACAGGGTTCGTTTGTCAGCCGCGTGATTTATGCACTGGTCGGGCTTGCAGGATTGTGGGCGCTCACATTTTACGCAAAACTGCGCAGCGGCACATCCAATTCATAAATCCGCAAGGCACACAAAAAGGGGCAGGAAATTCTTCCTGCCCCTCATTCGCGGATTCCTATATGGAATTACTTTGCCTCGTTTACCAGGCGCTGGGTATCTTCTGCGATTACCAGCTCCTCGTTGGTCGGGATAACCAGAACACGAACACGTGCGTAGTCAACGGAAATATCCATCTGACGGCCACGGTACTTGTTCTTCTCCGGGTCAACCTTGATGCCCAGATATTCCATGTGCTCGCAAACGTCCCAACGAACGGAACGGTCGTTCTCACCTACGCCAGCGGTGAATACGATAGCATCAACGCCGCCCATCTCAGCGATGTAGGAGCCGATGATCTTCTTAACGGACAGGTTGAACATGTCCTTTGCCAGCTTTGCGCGCGGGTTGCCTTCTTCGATAGCAACGTCCAGATCACGGAAGTCAGAGGATACACCGGAAATACCCAGCATACCGGACTTCTTGTTCAGAATATCAATGATTTCATCTGCAGCCTTGTGCTCATGATCGCACAGGAAGGAGATGATAGCCGGGTCAATGTTACCGGCACGAGTGCCCATCGGCAGACCAGCCAGCGGGGTGAAGCCCATGGAGGTATCCATCGACTTGCCGCCCTTGATGGCAGCGATAGAAGAGCCGTTGCCCAGATGGCAAGTAATCAGGCGCAGGTTCTCGATCGGAATACCCAGCATCTCAGAAGCCTGCTGAGAAACGTACTTATGGGAGGTACCGTGGAAGCCGTAGCGACGGATCTTGTACTTCTCATAGTACTCATACGGCAGAGCGTACATGTAATGATCTGCCGGCATGGTCTGATGGAAAGCGGTATCAAATACAGCTACCTGCGGGATATTCTCGCCCATAACGTCCTTGCACGCGCTGATACCAATCAGATTTGCGGTGTTGTGCAGCGGTGCCAGCGGTACGCAAGCCTCAATTGCCTTGATTACTTCATCATTGATGAGAACGGAATCAGCAAAGTACTCGCCGCCGTGTACGACACGATGACCGACAGCATCGATCTCAGACATAGACTCGATAACGCCCCACTCCTTGTCAATCAGGATGTTGATGACAGCGCGGATTGCATCAGCATGATCCTTCATCGGAATCTCTGCCTTGTACTTCTCTTCCTTGTTCGGGTTGGTGTGAGTCAGACGGCCGTCAATACCGATTCTCTCGCACAGACCCTTAGCCAGAACAGCCTTGTTGTCCATGTTGAAGAGCTGATACTTCAGGGAAGAGCTGCCTGCATTGATTACCAAAACATTCATTTCTCTTTGGTCTCCTTTATCCAATGATTATTTCTTGCAAGAATATCGCCAAAATAGTACAATATACTTAATTCTATTTTACACCGCTTTATCAAATTTCTCAACTGTTTTCTCAAGAAATTTGGAGGTTTTTATGAAAGTTTGTGCTGTTATTACAGAGTATAATCCATTTCACGCCGGACATCTGTTCCAAATCCGAGAAATTTTGCGCCGAATGCCGGATTGTTGCATGATTTCCATCATGAGCGGCTGCTTTGTCCAGCGCGGCGAACCGGCGCTGTGGGATAAATATTTCCGCGCCGCCTGTGCCATTCGCGCAGGCGGGCCGGATCTCGTCTTAGAGCTTCCGATCTCTGCCGCGCTTTCTTCGGCGGAAGGCTTTGCCGAGGGCGGTGTTCGTCTGGCAGCATCTCTCGGCTGTGTGACGCATCTCTCGTTCGGTTGTGAGAGCGGAACCGAGCAGACGCTCATGCAGCTGGCGCAATGGATGGACAAGCCAATCTTTGCGCAGACCTTGCGCGAACATCTTGCCAGCGGCATCAGCTACGCACAGGCTGCACAACAGACCGCGCAAACGCTGTGTCCGGAGCTGGCACCGCTGCTCGCGTCTCCCAATGATTTGCTCGCCGTGCAATACTGTCGTGCGATTCGTAAGTATTGCCCTCATATTCAGCCGATTGCTGTGCGCCGTGTCGGCGCGGCGCACGACGGCACACCGATAGATAATATTCCCTCTGCAAGCTATATTCGCGCGCAATTTCATGCCGGAACAGTACAAACCGCCATGCAGCTTCTCCCGCCGGAATATCGAGAGCAGGCTGTGACGGCACGCCGCCACAGCTGGCAGGATCTCGCACCGGCTGTGCTGCCTTATCTGCGCCGCCTGACACCCGAATATATTGCCCAATTGCCCGGTGTATCCGAAGGTTTAGAACACCGATTCTATGCCGCGTGTCAAACCTCTCAGAGCTTAGAAGAACTATGGGAACGCACGCGTTCCCGTCGGCATCTGCTCAGCCGTGTGCGCCGTTTGACGCTGTGCGCTTATCTCGGCTTGACACAGGACATTGCGGCGGCACCGCTCGCATTCATCACGGTTCTCGGCATGAACGCCCGCGGACAGCAAGTGTTAAAAGCGATGAAAAAGACTTGTCCGCTCCCTGTTATTGTAAAGCCAACCCAAGCGCGAAAGCTGTCCGATTCTGCGCAAAAGCAATGGAATTTTACCGTGCACGCCGATGACTTATATTATTTTCCCTCTCCTGCGGGACAAGACTGGAAGCAAACGCCATACATCGAAAAATCCTTATAAATACCACTCCGGCCGTCTGGTATGCAAATACGGCTTATTTTTCTGCCAGCGCTTGGATTCTTCCAAATCAATCTCACAAGTTATCAATTGTTCGGTGTCATCTGCCTTGCAGATAACCTCTCCACTCGGGTGCACAACGAGAGATTCTCCCGCAAAATGCATGGCGTCCTCTACTCCCACACGATTGCACATAGCAATAAACACCTGATTCTGCATGGCCTGTACGCGAATTTCCCATTCAAACAGTTCCATCGGTTCCGCTTTGGTATTGGCTGTCGGAATCAGAATCAAATTGGCTCCCATCAAGGTACACGTGCGAATGCTCTCCGGCAAGTGTCTGTCATAACAAATGACAATGCCAATTTTACCGAACGGAGTATCAAATACATGAAATCCATCGTCAGACGGCGTATAATAATCCTGTTCATAAAATTGTTCTGCCTGCGCGATATGTACCATTTTGGCCGCGCCTGCCAGCGTTCCATCCGGTTCAATCCACAGTGACGTGTCATAGTTTCCCGTTTTTTGCTGTAAATACAAATTCGGGGAAAGATAGAGCTGATGCTGTTTCGCCTTTCTGCAAAACGCCTGTACCTGCTCGCCGTCCGGCTGCATCAGGTACGCACTGACATCGCGCTTTTCGTACTGCGGAAAAAATGGCGTACACTGAATTTCTGGAAAAAACAACAAATCAGATTTCCTTGCCGCGTCGCAAAAATCCAAACTCTTTGTCAGATTCTGTGCCGGATTTTCGCTCATAGACATCTGTGCCATAGACAATTTCATGCTATCATCTCCTTTTTGTCTATCATACGATATTTTCTGCCGGACATCTATACAAATCTGCATCTATTTTCGCGCTTCTGTTATACACCCTGACGAAATTTAAAAAATTTCAAAAAATCACTTATCTTCCCTTAAAATTCATGCTATAATAAGTGCAATTAATGGTAGTCGCAGTGAGCTAAACGAGACGAAAGTTTCCCGTTTAGCTCTTTTTTATTGCGAAAACATCAATACTAAAAGATTGGAGAATGTTAAAAAATGCCTCAAAACAAATTTCAAGACGCTATCTTTACGATTATCATGGCAGGATGTATGGTATACGGTATGATCTGCTACAACGTTGCACTCAACATGGGCGGCGTTACCGGCGCAACCTTCCTCGCCGCTCTGCACGAGATGCCGATTATGTGGCCGGTCGCTTTTATTCTGGAGTTCTTCGTTGTCGGTAAGATTGCTCCGATGCTCGCATTCAAGGTCATGCGCCCGACGGATCGTCCGCAGTTCATCACCTATGCGATTTCCTTCTGCATTTGTGCCATCATGTGCCCGATCATGAGCCTGATTGCAACGATTCTGTTCAAGGATAATCCGTCCTTTGCAACCTTCATCCAGACTTGGGGCATGAACCTTCCGGCAGCCTTCCTGTGGCAGTTCTGCTACTGCGGCCCGTTTGTCCGTCTGGTGTTCCGCACCATCTTCCGCAAGCAGCTCGCAAACGGAAACGCTGGCGCACCGGTAGGCGCTCCGGCGGAATAATAAAAATTTTAGATTAACCAGAAAACCATCCGATAGGAATGTATTTCCCTGTCGGATGGTTTTTATTATGATACAAACATCTTTAAAATGGCTTCCCTATAGATTTCTTTTGCAATGGTATACGAATCTTTATCTTGTTGAGAAAAATGCTCCATCATAACATTGCTGTTAATCTCAAGCACTTTATATTCACCGCCGCAGTCTACTACGTCAATCGAAGCAAATCTAACATGCATTTTCTGAGCTACCATTTGTACAATATCCTGTATCTGATCTTTTATTTTTACATCTTCTATGATAGTCACTTTTTCCCGTTGCTCAAACCCATGCTTCCAATTAAAATAAAATGGTTTTCCTTTTTCCAGAATCTCCATAAAATTCACATTTGGAAGATCGGCACACAAAATATCGTTTTCATCTCGTGAAAAATATTTCAAAACCAAACTTCCCAAATGATTTGCTCCATCTCCGATAATACAGGGACGCTGTGTCGAATAAATTAACTTTATTTCGCCATCTAAAACAATCGTTCGATATATATTCTCCGCTTCATAACAATACTCTACATAGGGAATGCCGAGAGAATGCATGATTTTTCCCGCCGCATATTTATCACAACAAATAGAGTGAACAGATGCTAGATTTAAACCAAATTGATACTCAAAAATATAATGATATATAGAATCTTTTCGTAGCTTAAAACTTCTATCATCCAAGAACGATTCCATACAGATGCCTTCTTCTTCGCAAATCTCTCTTATCATTGTTGCGAAAATTCTTGTTGTATGTTTCATGTGCTCACCATAAACGCAGTTATTTTTAAATTTATACAACATATATTGTATTCACATGATTATAATACCACATTTATAACATTTTTACAACATCATATGATGTATTACAGTATGATTGATACAAATCCTATCTAAAAAAGGAGTGTATCCATGCGTTACTATCCGCGTCTACGTGATTTACGTGAAGACCATGATTTGACACAGACACAATTGGTAGAGCAATTGGGAATTCATAAAACAACGTATACAAATTATGAGCAGGGAAAACGGGAACCTCCTTTTGAATTCATGATCCAATTAGCAGAATTTTACCAAGTATCCTTAGATTATCTTGCAGGCTGGACAAACGACATCCACATGCAGGCAAATGCTCCTATTAAAAATCCGTCCAATTTAGAACGACAAACCATTCATATCTTGCATTCTCTCGCACCAGCCGATCAATTACTCTGGCTAGAACAAGGAAAATTGCTTTCAAAATTTCACAAACAAAATAACGAGCAGTAAAAGCAAAGGCATCTAAGTATCTCTACCTAGATGCCTTATTTTTATGCTTTATGAGCAATCAGAGCACAAGATTATCTCTCGTACTCGAATTCCATCTCGCCGATAACAACCGGATCGCCGTCCTTGATGCCCATCTCTTCCAGCTTATCAAAGACACCGGCGCTGCGCAGGCGGCGGTCAAGATACTGGCGGGACTCATAGTCATCAAAGTTGATGGATGCGAACAGGCGGTCAATCCACTCGCCCTCAACGATATAGTACTCGTTCATGCGGCGATAGGTGATGGATTCCTCCGTAACCGGCTTGTCCACCGGCTCTGGCACGAATTCCGGCTCGTAGACGAGTACCGGCGGCAGCTCTTCGAGCGCGTGCCATGTCATATTCATCAGCTCGCGCACGCCCTGATTGGTTGCCGCAGACATCTCTGCATAGGCAAAACCGTGGTCTTCTGCCCACTGGCGAATCTCATCCAGCTTGGAGTGATCGTCATCATAGAACAGGTCGATTTTGTTGGCAACAACAATCTGCGGGCGGTTTTCGAGATCCATCGAATACTGTGCCAGCTCGTCATTGATCTTGTTCAGATCGTCAATCGGATCGCGGCCTTCGCTTCCTGCTGCATCGACAACGTGCAGCAGCAGACGGCAGCGGTCAATGTGACGCAGGAAGTCATGACCCAGACCGGCACCTTCCGATGCACCTTCGATAATGCCCGGAATGTCCGCCATAACGAACGATTCACCGTCACCAATGCGCACCACGCCCAAATTCGGAACCAGTGTGGTAAAGTGATAGTTTGCAATCTTCGGACGAGCTGCGGACGCCATAGACAGCAGCGTGGACTTGCCGACATTCGGGAAACCAACCAGACCAACGTCAGCGAGCAGCTTCAGCTCCAGGCGAATTTCCAGCTCCTGTCCCGGGAGACCCGGCTTGGCAAATCGCGGTGTCTGACGGGTCGGGGTTGCGAAGTGCACATTGCCCCAGCCGCCGCGGCCGCCCTTTGCTGCGATAAACGGCTCGGAATCCGACAGATCCTTGATAACCTGTCCGCTCTTTGCGTCGCGCAGAATCGTGCCGCGCGGCACACGAATGACCAAGTTCTTGCCGTCCTTGCCGGTGCAGCGCTTGCTGCCGCCCTGCTCACCCGGCTCTGCTTTATACTTTCTCTTGTATCGGAAGTCCATCAGTGTGGACAAATTGTCATCTACCTGAAAGACAACGGAGCCACCGCGGCCGCCGTCGCCGCCGTCCGGGCCACCGGATGCAACATACTTTTCACGGTGGAATGAAACCTTGCCGTCTCCGCCCTTGCCGGACTGGATCCAGATTTTGGCTGTATCGATAAACTGTGGCATGTGGGTACTCCTTTCCCTATCCGTTATAGAAAAAGCACCTCAGACGGACTGCCCGAGGTGCCTTTTGCAATCAAATATCTTACTGCTCGATTTCGTAAACAGAAACCTGCTTGCGGTCGCGACCCAGACGCTCAAAGCGAACTACGCCGGAAACCTTTGCATAAAGGGTGTCGTCGGAACCAATGCCAACGTTTACGCCCGGATGGATGTGAGTGCCGCGCTGGCGAACCAGAATGTTGCCTGCCGGTACAACCTGACCATCAGCACGCTTAACGCCAAGTCTCTTGGACTCGGAATCACGGCCGTTCTTGGTAGAACCTACGCCCTTTTTATGAGCGAAAAACTGTAAGCTGATCTGAAGCATGACTTACACCTCCATTACTTCGATAAAATCCTGATAACGTACCTTGAGATTGATAAAATACAGCATCAAGGCACTAAGTGCGTTCTGCGCCTGCGTCTCCTCCTCCTCTTCCAAATCGTTCGGAAGCTCTATGCGGATGCGAGCGTTTTCTTCGTCGACTTCTGTCCGGATCGCTAGACCCATTACATCCTCGAGCAGACAGCTCGTGAGATCCAGGTTCGCAGATACCGCCGCACAAACAATGTCCTCTCCTTCTTCTGCATAGCCTGCATGTTCGGAGACTTCCACTGCATCAATACGGCTGCCTGTTAAATAAAAACGGGCGGTAGTCATCTCTTACGCGTTGATAGCGCCGATGGTTACCTTGGTGTACGGCTGTCTGTGGCCCTGCTTACGACGGTAGCCCTTCTTCGGCTTCATCTTGTAGACGATAACCTTCTTCTGCTTGCCAGTCTTCTCAACAGTACCAGCTACGGTAGCGCCTTCAACATACGGAGCGCCAACCTTCAGCTCAGCACCTTCGCCAACTGCCAGAACCTTGTCGAATGTAACGGAAGCGCCGTCTTCAACGCCGAGCTTCTCAACGTAGATTACGTCACCTTCGGATACCTTGTACTGCTTGCCACCGGTTACAATAATTGCATACATTGCGGTAGCACCTCTCTTTCTATAATAGAGTCACGCTCTCACGGGGGATGTCTTGTCTCAGACATACTTCACCAACCCGGTCAATGCGGCTTCTTGTATGTTACCATATCCCGCCCATGCTGTCAACAATCTTTTTGCTTTTGCCTGTCAAAATTCCGCAGCATTTTCGGGATGTTTGTGCACAAAATTGACAATTACTCCTCGATGCCGTGGTGCAGCTTCGCTGCCTTCAATGTATTCTTCATCAGCATCGTGATTGTCATCGGACCTACGCCGCCCGGAACCGGCGTCAGATACGATGCCTTTTCGTTAACTTCGTCAAAGGCAACGTCGCCGCACAGCTTACCATCCTTGCGGTTCATGCCGACATCAATGACAACGGCACCTTCCTTGACCATATCCGCAGTGACAAAATCCGCCTTGCCGACCGCTGCCACCAGAATATCCGCCTGTGCGCAGACTTCCTTCAGATTCTTGGTGCGGGAATGGCAGATGGTAACGGTTCCGTTCTTGTGCAGCAGCAGCATAGCCATCGGCTTGCCAACGATATTGGAGCGGCCAATGACAACACAGTTCTTGCCGTTCGGGTCAATATCATACTCTTCGAGCAGCTGCATGACACCCGCCGGCGTACACGGCAGGAAATCAAAATTACCAACCATAATCTTGCCGACATTAATCGGATGGAAGGCATCGACATCCTTCTCCGGAGAGATAGCGTCAATAATTGCCTGCTCGTCAATGTGCTTCGGCACCGGCAGCTGACACAGAATACCGTCGATGTGCGGATTGTGATTGAGCTCGTCAATCAGACCGAGCAGCTCCTCCTGCGTGGTTTCTTCCGGCAGGGCATACTTTTCCGAATAGAATCCACACTCCTCGCAAGCGCGCTCCTTATTGCGCACATATACTTTAGACGCCGGATCTTCTCCCACAATAATGACTGCGAGACCCGGGCGAACCCCCTTTTCCTTCAAACCATTGACCTCTTCCAAAATGCTTCCGCGTACCTTTGCAGAAACCATTTTGCCATCCATACGAACTGCACTCATGCTGTTTCCTCCTTGTGATTGCTTTCCTGCGTTACGTTTTTGAGAAACGGCATCTTCCGATTGAGAAAGAAACCGCCCAAGCCGATAATGACACAAATCAGGGCCACGACTTGTGATACTCGGATGCCTGTGCCCCACAGATACAGGCTGTCCGTGCGCAGTCCTTCAATAAAGAATCGGCCCAGACCATACCATCCGAGATATAACAATGTGATCTCGCCGCGATATTTCCGCTTTTTCGAGACAACATACAAAATAAAGAATCCTACCAAACTCCATACCGACTCATAAAAGAAGGTCGGATGATTGCCGGTCGCTCCGGCTTCTGCCAGCGTCTTTCCGATGACCATGCGCCACGGCGCAGTTGTTGTGCTGCCGTATGCTTCACAGTTGAAGAAATTGCCCCAACGGCCCAGGATCTGACCGATTGGTACTGCAATAGCAAAGACATCCAACATGTTCATCAGATCAATCTTTTTGAAGCGGCACACGGCAGTGACAACGACAATGCCGCCTAAAATACCGCCATAAATCGCCAAACCGCCGTGCCAAATAGCAAAGACCTCTGACAGATTGTTTTTATATTGATCCCACTCAAAAATAACATAATAGATGCGGGCACACACAATGCCCAGCGGCACCGCAAACAGCACGCAGTCATACATATCGTCTTGCTTGACGCCGAAGGACGGACACCGCACAGATGCATAGATAACAGCCAATACCACGCCGCACATAATGAGAATACCATACCAGTAAATCGGCTTGGACGCAATATGAAAGGCGATATTAGAGAGATGAAATTCCAGACCTAAGCCTGGAAAGGAAACGACCTGTTCCATGTGCTATCCCTCCTTCTGCGGCACAATAACCGCCATGGCTGTTCGATTCGGCTTTACCCACGCACGCACGCGCTGTACAATCTCCGTCTGCGTGATGCTCTGAAATACCTCGGCAAAGTCAAATGCCATCGCACCGGAGAACACCGCCTCTACCTGCATACGGCACACGCCGCTTGCATCACTGCTGCGGCGAATATACTTGCCATAGAGTGCCTTTTTGGTTCTGCGGAACACCGCCTCATCAACGCCTTCGTCTGCGAGGCGCTGCATTTCGCATTCTAACGCTTCACGCACGGCATCTGGGTCACTGGTCTCACCGCTGAACAGCGCACACG
Source organism: Eggerthellaceae bacterium (assembly GCA_963588905.1). Classification (GTDB taxonomy): domain Bacteria; phylum Bacillota; class Clostridia; order Oscillospirales; family Butyricicoccaceae; genus Butyricicoccus_A. The sequence goes on along the minus strand of CAVAJF010000006.1, from coordinate 109,520 downwards.
CGCCGCCCGCAAACGTAAAGTAATCTGGATCAAAGGTTCGATCCACCAAGCCTCGCTGATATAAGGTATCATACAGCACGGTTGACTTGCCGCACACGCACTGCGCCGCCAGCTCACCCACCAGCTGCTGGCGATACATATCATCCGGCACATCATCTTTGCAGCCCAGCATAAAAATCGGACGCGATACAGCCATTTTGCGCTCCCAGTACGGCTGCGCCACGGTTTCCGGCTCCTCTCCATACGAACGAGCCGCAATCTCTGCGGCATCTGCCGGTGTGATGCGCTGTGCCAGCTCGACCACGCGGTCAAAGTCATACTGTCCACAGACAACCAATGCCAAATTCTTCGGAGAATAAAAGCCGCGATGGCACAGATGCAAAACAGCCGGATCAATCGGTGCAATCGTCTGCTTGCTTCCTGCGACGGAAATACGCACCGGGTGCACTGCATACAGGGCCTGCAGAACGCCGACATAGGCCGCCCAGCCCGGCGTATCCTCTAACATATCAATTTCCTGCCCGATAATGCCTTTTTCCTTCACCACATTTTCATCCGTAAAATACGGCGTTGTGACAAAGCGCAGCAGAATTTCTAAGTCTTCATAAAACCGATCTGTGCACGTAAAATGATATGCTGTCATGGTATGGCTGGTAAAGGCATTCGGCTGTGCACCGCGCGCCGAAAACTTTTGCAGCGCATTGCCGTCCTCTTCTTCAAACAGCTTGTGCTCAAGAAAATGGGCAATACCCGGTGTGACATCATGGGTCTGTCCATCCAGTTCAAAATGGCAGTCAATCGAACCAAAATCTGCCGCCAGCATGGCAAACGTTTTTTCACTGCCTGCACGCGGCACACAGTAAATGCGCAAACCGTTTGGCAGAATCGTTGCTTGCATCTGTTCATCCAGCTGTGGATACGAATAGGTTTTCATCATGATGCACCCACTCCCTTCAGAAAATACACCGTATCCGGCACGGCCTTCTTAGCTGCTGCCGTCACCTGTTCCCGCGTAACTGTCTCAATGCGGGCAATCAGCTGCTCCAACGTCTCTTCACTACCAAGCAGCGCTTGTGTCTGATAAAAATTCTCCAACGCAAACGGAGAATCAAACATCGTGTGCAGCGAAGCGCAAATCGAACGCTTGGCATTGTCCACTTCTTCCTGTGTCAAGCCGCCCGCCTGAATGTCGGATAACTGATGCAGAATTTCCGTCCGCGCTCTTTTCTCGCTGTCATTTTCAATACCAGAGGTGACAGCAATCACGCCCTTGGTCTTTTCTGTCTGAGAAGAGGCATAATAGCACAGACTCATTTTTTCTCGCACATGGCAAAACAATCGAGAGGATGTGCTGCCGCCGAAGCAGGAATTGAACACGATCATTGCCGGATATTCCGGATCATTTGCAGTAATGCCTGTCCGCAAACCAATCGTCAATTTGCCCTGCGAGACCGCTTCTTCTTCTGTAATATAACGCAGTTCCTTATGCTTTGGTACGCGCAGCACCTGCGTTTCCGGTGCAAGCGGCGCATCTATCTCCGGCCGCTCTGCAAATGCCTGTTTCAGCTGCTGCGCTGCCAGCTCAGCATCCAGCGAGCCACAGTAAAACAGCTCCAACGGTGCAGTCTGCAGGATGTTCTGATAGTGCTCTGCCAGCTGTTCCGGTGTGATGCGGCGAATTTCCTCTATATCTCCTAGTTCTACCAGTCGAAACGCTTCTTCATCACACATGTGCTGATACATCCGGCGAACCACCCATGTCCGTTTGTCATCCGGCAAGGCTGCAATGCGCGCACAAAGCTGTGCAGCTTCTCGTGCGACGTGCTCTGCGGTAAATGTGCCCGGATGCAGCAGAATATCCGCCATCATCCGCGCAGTAGCCGCAAACAAGCCGGTATCTCCCCGCATAGCAAAACGGTCATCAATCACATCCGCCGCAAAGCCAATCAGCTGCGCTTCACCGCGCTTGCGGACGATAGGCTCCACGCGCGCACCGTACAGCTCGTCCAGCTGCGCTGCCACCGCCTGCTGTCCCGGAAAATCCCGACAGCTCACGCGCAGCACATACGGCAAAAGGGCAGATAAACTGCGTCCTTCACTGTTCAGCGGCAGCTGAAACATCGCGCTGAGACACGCAGTTTTGGACTGTGTGCTTGTCACACAGGTCAGCCCCAATCCTTTTTTCAATAAAAATCTCTTTGTAGTATGCATAATATTCTCCCTACTGTCCAGCCCCCAAAATCGGTTCGGACTTCAGACAATACGTATTATATCGCTGTTTTTCCCGTTCGTCTACCATTTCATACAGGATTCCCTATGGATTTTTCATTTCTGTAATGTTTCACATTGCATTTCCGTATGCCGCGTGCTATCATGGGTAATCAATAAAGAAACGAAAGGAGAATGATTGCGTTGAAACAAAAAAAGCCCCGTTCTCTCGCAGTAACTGTCTTTTTATGGATCTGTCTCATTGCATATTTGGTATTGCTGCTCAAAGTCATCCTATTCAAATTTGATTACAATACGATTATCAATATTCTCAATGACAAAGATGAGTTAAAGCTGACGCGCGTCAATCTCATCCCATTTCAAACCATCCGGTTTTATTTATTTTCCGGTCGCGTTTCCGATACCATTGCCTTTCAAAATATCGTCGGCAATATTGTTGCCTTTATGCCTATCGGCGTCTTAATTCCTCTCCTGCGCCGCGATTTAAGCCTGAAGTTTACGTTTTTCTTCAGCCTTGCCCTGAGCGGTGCCATCGAAATCACGCAATATCTCACCGGTCTCGGCTCTTGCGATATTGACGATTTGATTCTCAATGTACTCGGCGGTATGTCTGTCTCGCTGTTTTTGCTGTTCTTGGATTGTATTTCCTTTGTCATTCTAACTATTTTGAAAAAAACGCGAAAAAAATCTCGAAAAAGATCTTGACAACGGGGAAATTCTGCGGTAAAATAGCAACCACAATGTAAAGGCGAACACCTTTACAAAGCAAAAAGCCTTTACAACCCGCACTGACTGAAGGAGCTGTTATGAAGAACAAAACATTTGAGATGTGTATGCTCTTCGATTTTTACGGCGATATTCTGACAGACAAGCAAAAGGAATTGTTCGATCTGTATTACAACGACGATTTGTCCCTCGCGGAAATCTCCGAGCACATGGGAATTACGCGGCAGGGCGTGCGGGATGGCATCATGCGAGCAGAACATACCCTGCGTGCCACTGAGGAAAAGCTCGGCTTGGTATCCAAATACGGTCAGACACAGGCAAACCTGGAAAAACTGGCCGATATTGTATGGGATCTGCGCGGCATGAACAATACACGGTATCATGACCCGAAGATTGCTGAGCTGTGTGAGCAGGCCTTGCAAATCACAAGACAGCTGTCTGAATAAGGAGAAATCATGGCATTTGAAGGTCTTTCTGAAAAAATCACTTCTGCCTTTAAGAAGCTCAAAAACCGTGGTCGGCTGAGCGAAGCCGATGTCAAGAGCGCCATGCGCGAGATCAAGCTGGCTCTGCTCGAAGCGGACGTCAACTTCAAGGTCGTCAAGCAGTTCACCAAGACGGTGACGGAACGCGCAACAGGTGCTGAGATTCTTGAAAGCCTTTCCCCTGCTCAGCAGGTTATCAAGATTGTAAACGAAGAACTGACCAAACTTATGGGCGGTTCCAATCAGAAAATCAACATTTCCCCGAATCCACCAACGGTGATTATGATGGTTGGTTTGCAGGGTGCCGGTAAAACAACAAACGGCGCCAAGCTTGCAGGTCTGCTCAAAAAGCAGCAGCAGCGCAGACCGCTCCTCGTTGCCTGTGACGTTTATCGTCCGGCAGCAATCGAACAGCTGAAGGTCGTCGGCGGAAAGTTAGATATTCCCGTTTTTGAAATGGGACAGGGCGATCCGGTTGAGATTGCCAAGGCAGGCGTTGATTACGCAAAGAAAAATGCGTATGATTTGGTTTTGCTGGATACAGCAGGTCGTCTGCACATTGATGAAGCTCTGATGGATGAGCTGAAAAACATCAAAGCCACGGTAAAGCCGTCTGAGATCATGCTGGTTGTCGATGCGATGACCGGTCAGGACGCTGTCAACGTAGCTTCTGCGTTTGACGAAGCACTGGGAATCGACGGTATTTTGATGGCAAAAATGGATGGCGACGCACGCGGCGGCGCTGCCCTTTCCACCAAAGCGGTCACCGGCAAGCCGATTAAATTCATCGGTACCGGCGAAAAGCTGGGTGATATTGAACCGTTCCATCCGGATCGTATGGCTTCCCGTATTCTCGGTATGGGTGATATGCTCACACTTATCGAGAAGGCACAGGAAAACTACGATGCCAAAAAGGCAGCGGAGCTGGAAAAGAAGGTTCGCGCAAACCGTCTGACCTTGACCGATTTTGCCGATCAGCTCGGACAGTTTGAGGACCCGGAAAAAATGCAGAGTATGCTCAAAATGATTCCGGGCATGGACGCAAGCGCACTGGCTGGCGCACAGGTTGACACCAAAGCAGTTGGTCACACCAAGGCGATTATTCAGTCTATGACGCCAAAAGAACGCGATAATCCGTCCATCATCAATTTCAGCCGCAAGAAGCGTATTGCGGCAGGCTGCGGTCTCAAAATCGAAGATGTCAATCGTCTGCTCAAGCAGTTCGAGATGATGCAAAAGATGACTCGTCAGTTCAACAACATGTCCAAGAAGGGACGCAAAAAGGGCGGCATGGGCTTCCCGGGTCTCGGCAATCTTGGCAAGCGCGGAGGCTTCCGCTTCCCGTTCTAATTTAATTTCGTGTAAAGATATTTACAATAATCAATTCACAGGAGGTGAAAACAATGGTAAAAATCAGACTTCGCAGACTGGGTGCTAAGAAGGCTCCTTTCTACCGTGTCGTTGTCGCAGATTCCCGTTTCCCGCGCGATGGTCGTTTCATCGAGGAAATCGGCACTTACAACCCGCTGACCGATCCGGTTGAAATCAAGATTGACAGCGAGCGCGCACAGCAGTGGATCAAGAACGGCGCACAGCCGACCGACACTGTTCGCGTACTGCTGAAGAAAACCGGCGTACTGTAAAAATCAAGTGAGGTTGTTTTAGATGAAAGAACTTTTGACCTACATCGCAAAGAACCTTGTTAACGACCCGGACGCCGTCAATGTAACCGAAACCATGCAGGGAGAGGAGATCGTCTTCGAGCTCCGTGTTGCTCCTGATGATATGGGTAAGGTCATCGGCCGTCATGGTCGCATAGCGAAGGAAATTCGCACCTTGATGAAGGCGGCCGGTAATCGTCAAAATAAAAAGGTCACTGTCGAAATTGTCGACTGAATCTTTTCAAGAGCCGCGCCGCGGCTCTTTTTTTCTACTCTTTTCACCTTGGAGGATTCTCGATGAAAAAGCAATATCTTGAAATTGGCAAGATCGTAAACACGCACGGCATTCGCGGTGACATCAAAGTACAGCCGTGGTGCGACTCCCCGGATTTTCTGGCTGAGTTTGACACGCTGTATCGCAAGGATCAGTCTCCGATTACCATCACCTCAGCGAAAGTGCACAAGGGCTGTGTGCTCATGCATTTAGAGGGCATAGACACGGTAGAACAGGCGCAGGCTATGCGCGGCATGACACTGTACATGAACCGCGACGATGTAGAGTTGGAGGAAGGTGCTTTCTTCATTCAGGATGTCATTGGTCTGCCGGTATACGACGAGCGCGTTGGACGCGAAATCGGTGTAGTCAAAGAAATTTCTGACGGCCCAGCCGGTGATTTGTACGTCATTCAAGACGGCAAGACCCAGCACATGATTCCGGGCGTGCCGGAATTTTTGAAAGAAGTTGATTTGGAAAATGGCCGTGTCACGGTTCACACGATTGAAGGACTGTTGAGCGATGAAGTTTGATATTTTAACGCTGTTTCCAGAAATGATTGATGCGGTCATGCAGACGAGCATCATCGGCCGCGCACAGCAGGCAGGGCTTGTGAGCATTCAGGCGACCAACATCCGTGATTTTACCTTAGACAAGCACAATCGCGTCGATGACACACCATACGGCGGCGGAAAAGGCATGGTTATGCAGGCGGATCCACTGTTCCGCTGTCATCAGCATGTAACCGGCGGCAAGCACGTGCATACCGTCCTGATGAGCGCACAGGGCAAGCCATTTTGTCAGGAAAAGGCGCGTGAACTGCTGGCGCACGAGCATATTGTCATCGTGTGCGGTCACTACGAGGGCATTGACCAGCGGTTCATTGACGAATGTGTAGACGAAGAGATCTCTATCGGTGATTTTGTACTCACTGGCGGTGAAATCCCCGCTATGGCGGTCACAGACGCCGTCTGCCGTATGGTTCCCGGTGTACTGGCAGAAGAGGTCTGCTTCACCGATGAAAGCCATTGGAACGGCTTATTGGAGTATCCGCAGTACACCAAGCCAGCTGTCTGGCACGACCGTGCGGTTCCGGAAGTTCTGCTGTCCGGCCATCATGCCAACATTGATAGATGGCGCAGAAAGCAGAGCCTTGCTCGCACGCGCAAACAGCGTCCGGATCTCTTCGAGCAATTTGAACCACAGGGCAAACAGGATCAAAAGATTCTGGATGAAATTTATTTGGAAGACGGTATCATCCGATTTTAATCACATCAGATGAAGACCATGCAGTTCATGACGCTGCATGGTCTTTTCTTGCGCATAAAATAAAAAAATCACTCATTTTTCCAATGAATGATTTCCCTCGACGGTCTTTTTTTACTTTTCACTCTGCGGCTGCTCATCACCGAAGATCAGATCATCAATATCCGGTGCATCCGGCTCGCAATGAGAATAGTCCCGAATTTGGAACATACCTATCACCTCCCACTATCTCTTCTCTTTTGTTCTCCCCTATTTTGCTCCATACGCAGACAAAAGTCAATGCGTTTTCCTAACATCTTACGCATGACTTACAAACAAATTACACAACATTCTGCATGTAAAATTTCAACACGCCAAACCGCCCTTCTCCCGCATTCGGAGAAGGGCGGTTGTCATGGTATTTGCTTTCGGATTGGTTTTGCCCTCTCAAACAAATGATGCAGAGCAACCGAGCAACCGCTTCCCGCAACAAACAAGTAAAAACTGACACCACGGCTGAGCAGCATCGCGTTGTGCAGTGCTGCACCCGGAATAAAGGCGCGAAACAGCAGCAAAAACGCGCCTTCACTGGCACCGATGGAGCCGGGCAGCGGCAGGGCAGAAACACTGACATACAAGACCGCTTCCATCGCCGCAATAGCAAAAAATGAATGTGCCATGGATGGATACAATGCCATGGCAATCCAGCACGGAATCGTGTAAAAGGCAACGGTCTGTACAATGGTAATTCCGACAACGCGGCATAAAATATGCGTATTTTGACGCAAATACTGTGTGCCGCGATGATACAGCTCCAATTGCTCCGACAACTGCTGCTGCATCTGTTCGACCTTTTTATAGCGTATCAGCGTCAGCAGCCGTACGACCAAGCGCAAGATGTTTTCACTTGCCCGCTTAGAAAAAATGATTGCCAGTGTGATGACAAGCAGCGCTGCATTGACCGCCGTTCCAAGCAGGAAAGCATATCGAAACGCGCCGCCCTCCTGCACCAACTGCGCATACTGGGTTCCAAATCCAACAGCAGCAAAGGCAATCGTAACACACTGAAAAACAGAAAACTGCACCAGTAGTGCCAAGGTTGCCGTCGGAACCGCAATCGTATCTCGATGCATATAATAGAGCTGCATCGGCTGTCCACCGCTGGCAGACGGTGTGACGGAACTAAAGAAAAAGCCAACCAATGCATAAAAAATATTTCTGCTCAACTTATTGCGGCAGCCAAACAAGCGCAAGCACTGCCATGTAGCGATTCCCTCGCAGAGCACGAACACGCACATGCATCCAATCGCAATGGCAATAAACGACACGCGCGCGCTGCGCACCGCCTGCAAAAGCTCTCTCGGATTTTGTCCGCGCAGCAAAAAATAAAAGGTAATAGCAATCAATCCGACAAACAGAAGTAAATTGCCTGCAATCTGTTTTCTTGTCAATTTATGTTCCATAATGATCCACCGTATCAAATCGGTAGCCCTGTTTCAGCCATTGCGGAATTGTTTTGCGCAATGCCGCAATCGTTCTTGCCGGTGCATCATCCTTGCCGCGTCCATCGTGCAGGCAAATGATACTGCCTCCTGTCGTGCGCTGCAACAGTTTGGTTTCAATGCTCTCGGCAGTTTCTGATGCACTCCAGTCCTGCGCCATGACATCCCACAGCATCGGTTTCATCCCAACGCGGCACATCTGGCAGGCAGATACCACATTCCAATGTCCCCATGGCGGCCGAAAATACTGGACATTTACGCCTAGATGCTGCATGGTCTGCCGCGCTTCTCGAAAATCGCTGTATGCCTGCCATGGTGTTTGCAGCATTCCATTTTTATGCGCCAATCCATGCACACCGACCAAGTGCCCCTCATCCCGCATTCGCTGAATGATAGCCGGATTCTGTGCAGCGAACTGCGCCACAACGAAAAAGCTCGCTTTGATGTCATACCGTGCGAGCAGACGCAGCAATTGCGGCGTATACAATAAATCCGGTCCATCATCAAAAGTTAAATACAGGTTTTTCCCACCACGCTTACGGCGCACGCGGTGCAAAAATTTTGCCGTATACGTGGGGACAATGCTGTATGCCAGCACAGCCGTACAGGCGCCAAGCAAATACCACGTGTTCATGATACCGCCTGCCCTTCGTTTTTTCCATAGGCAAAAGCAGGACAAACCGCTTCCCAGCTGTACTTCAGCTGCTTCATGTGCTGTTTCATCGCGTGCAGCCGCTGCGCATCCTGTGCCAATACCAATATATTTTGCGGAATGGTTTGCGCCTTTTTCCATGCCACACAGCCAATTTGATGCTGTTCAATGAACTGCGCATTGGCAAATTCCTGCATCAAAAACGGCTGCAGAATATATAGCGGCGTCTCGCTGTGTATTGCTTCAAATGTTGTCGCACCGCCGGATTTTGTCACCAGCAAATCGGCCTGCTGCATATACCGTGCTACGTGTTCGGTATATCCAACGACGGTGATCTTGGGATATTGTGCGCGCAGCTTGTGATACAAAGCCTGATTTTTGCCGGTAATAACGGTGACATGTACGGTTTTGCACTGCTCCAAGACAGAGAGACAGGTGTCTGCTGATGGAAGAAGTCCCAGCCCGCCGCCCATGAGCAAAATCTCTGTTTGTGTTTTGCGCACTTCTTGTGCCGGATATAGAAAATCTTGTCGAACCGGAATGCCACAAACGTGAATGCTCTGTGCCGGAACGCCTTTCACCATCAATTCCAGTTTGGTTTCCTCTGCACCGACAAAATACAAGTCCGTGCCGGAAACAATCCATTCGTCCTGTGCGCCAACATCTGTTATGTACGTGTACAGCTTCATGGATGGCTGATATTTTTGTTTATACGCCGCCGCAAACTGCGAACACATCGGGAACGTAGACACAACAATCTCTACGCCGTCCAACAACTGTTTCATCTTTTCTGCGACCCAAACCTGCATGAATGTATTGCATTTTCCCGCCATTTTATTGAGTTGATTATAAATACCAGGACAATAATTCACCATCTGTGCAAAGCTGTGATAAATCACGGATCCGCCGTTTGGAAACAGTTCATCAATTAGATCTACCACTCGAACGGAAATCTCGCTGTCCATCTCGACTAGCTGCTGCCGAATCGCCTCGGCCACGCAGCAATGGCCCATGCCAAATCTGCCAGTTAATATTATCATTTCTCTTTGTTTCATAATTTCACCTCTATCCCCTTGTTTCTGTTGAGTATACCGAGTAAATATTAGGAAACTATGGAGCAAACCTTAAGATCACCTAAAGAATACTTAAGATTTTCTAAAGAATTTACCAAATAAACAAAAAAACAGTTGAAATGCTGTGTAAAACACAACATTTCAACTGTTTTTATTATCATTTTCTATTATTTCTGCGGGAAATCGATACCGATCTTCTGCATCAGCTTGCGATAGGCTTCCAGTTCCTCTGTGCCGCTCTGGGCTTCTTCTGCCAAGAATGCCTGCATATCCGCCCGATTCATGCCGACAGATTCCTTCATCGGTCCGATCGGTGTTTTTTCATCATAGGATTCCAGGAAGGAATGCTTGATGCCGCGGCTCTTATAGCCGGCAAACGTATCAATAGACACCGCATGAATGCCGTTGAAAATGCTCTTTTCAATATACGAATTATCTCTCTTGAGTCGGCGAATCAGCGTCTTGATTTCCTGTCGTTTGGATCCGCCGCCGCCATTGTCACACATGGTGCAATTTTCCGTAAAGCGACATGCACACTGAATAAACTCCAAATCATTGTAGTTTTTCCATGCGATAATCGACTCCTCATGAATGCCATACATCGGACGAATAACCTCCATGCCTGGGAAGTTATCGCTGTGCAGCTTCGGCGGCATGGTCTGAATCATTGAGCTGTAGAACATACCCATGACAACCGTTTCAATGACATCATTGAAGTGATGACCAAGCGCAATTTTGTTGCAGCCCAGTTCCCGTGCCTTGCTGTACAAATGACCGCGGCGCATCCGCGCACACAGATAACACGGATCTTTTTCCGTCTTATTGGCTACCGCGAAGATATTGGTCTCAAAAATGGTAATCGGAATGTGCAGCAGCTTGGCATTGCTTTCGATTTTCTGGCGATTGATTTCGTTGTATCCCGGATCCATGACAAGATACACCACATCAAACGGCACTTCACTGTGACGATGCAGCTGCTGAATCAGCTTTGCCATCAGCATGGAATCCTTGCCGCCGGAAATACAGACGGCGATCTTGTCTCCCGGCTGAATCAGCTGATAATCCCGCACCGCATGGGTAAACGGATTCCAAATTTCTTTTTTATATTTGGTAATAATACTGCGCTCTATGCGCTGATATGGCTCAAATTCTCGGCTCATTTCGTTAACTCCTTATAACATGCTTCAAACGCAGTGAGAAATGCATTGAGTTCTTCCTGTGTTGTCAAATGACTCAAACTGATACGCCAAGAGGACATGGCTGTTTTGCGGTCATGGCTGACGGCAAACACCGCTCTGGACGGCGTATTCGCCACAGAACAAGCGGATTTTACAGAAACGCATATTCCCTTTTCATCCAATGCTTGCTGAAAGGCAGAGCCTTTGACGCCTTGTACGCTCAAATTTAAAATATGCGGAATTGCCTGCTTTGGGCTGTTGATGCGCACCTTTGGATAAGCAGCCAGCTTTTCTCTCAGCAGATCGTTCCACGCCTGCACGACAGCCTGTCTCTGAGGCAGCTGTTCCAGCGCGAGCTGCAAAGCTGTCTCCATAGAAGCAGCCAGTGCCAGCGCCGGTGTGCCGCTGCGATAAATCGTCGTGCTCGCGCCGCCATGAATCAGCGGCTCCAGAATCACACCCTTGCGTTTGACCAAGATACCACAGCCATTGAGACCATAAAACTTATGCGGCGCGATACTCATGGTATCGATTCCGTCAAAGCTGATCGGCATTTTTCCCACTGCCTGTGTGGCGTCCACATGCAGACGGCAATCCGGAACCTGCTTGACCAGCTCTGCAATCTCATGAATCGGCTGCACGGTACCCAATTCGCTGTCCACAGCGCATACTGCGACCATAACCGTATCTTTTCGCAGCAGTTCACGCAGGTGCTCTAAATCCACCTTGCCCTCGCGGTCAATATCCACCAAGTCTATCTCATACCCGCGTTCCTGCAACGCAGTCAGCGTGCCGCTGACAGAAGAATGCTCCAATGCTGTCGAAATGATATGCTTGCCGACATGCCGGCTTGCACGCGCCATGCCTTTAATCGCAAGATTGTTGGCTTCACTCGCGCCAGATGTGAAAATCAGTTCATCCGGCTGCACCCCCAACAGCTGTGCCGTATGCGCTAAGATTTCATCCATGCGGGCATGCGCTTCTCTTCCCGCTGCATGTGCGGAATTGGCATTGCCGATATAGCGCTGTTCTGTCTGTACAAAGGTCTGCAAAACCGCCGGATCTGCCGGTGTATTGGCAGAATAATCCAAATAAATCATGCGTGGCCTCCCGCACCAGACAGATCCTTAATGACCTCTCCTGCGACAATCAAGCCAACAACAGACGGGACAAACGCATTGCTGCCCGGAATATCTCGGCGTTCCGTACACTTTCGCGCGGTTCCCGGCGGGCACACGCAGTGATTGCGGCAGCTGATGGCCATATCTTCAATCGGACGCATCGGCGGTTCTTCCGAATACACAACCTTTAATTTCTTGATACCGCGCTTGCGCAGCTCATGACGCATGACACGTGCCAGCGGATCAACCGATGTCTGATAAATATCTGCCACGCGAAACGCCGTCGGGTCCAGCTTATTGCCTGCACCCATCGAGCAGATAATCGGTGTACCCGCCTTGTGTGCTTGCATAACCATTTCCAGCTTACCGGTAATGGTGTCAATTGCATCGACAATGTAATCATACTGCGTAAAATCAAACTGATCCGCTGTATCTGGCATATAAAAGGTCTTATACGTATTGACCTGAATGTTCTGGTTGATGTCACGCAGACGCTCTGCCGCTACATCGACCTTATATTTTCCAATGGTGCTGCGCAGAGCAAAAATCTGGCGATTGATATTGGTCAAACATACCTTGTCGTCATCAATCAAGTCAATCGTGCCGACACCGCTGCGAACCAGTGCCTCTACCGTAAATCCGCCGACACCGCCGACGCCAAATACGGCAACGCGGGCATTTGCCAATCTGTCCATGCCCTCTTTTCCCAATAAAAGCTGTGTTCTAGAAAACTGATTTAACATAACTTCCTCACTCTGAATGATTTTATCTTATCTCTGTTGATGAATTGCACGTTCCAATCGCTGCATCGCTTCCTGCAGTGTCTTACGCGGACAAGCAATATTGATGCGTTCAAAGCCTTCACCACCCTGTCCAAACAGGGTTCCGGTATCCAGCCACAGTTTGGCCTTGTCAACGATGACTTGTCTCTGTTCTTGGGCATTCCATCCGAATTTTCTCAAATCTAACCAAACCAAATAGGTGCCTTCCGGCTCAATCATCGTAACTTCTGGCAGATGCTCGCGCAAATATTGCCGCACATATGCCAAATTGTCCGTCAGATATAATTTTAGCTGTTCCAGCCATTCTGCTCCGGCTTCATATGCCGCCTGACATGCCGCCATGCCCATGCAGTTTGTGCCGCCGCAGCCGCAGGCGGACAGTTCTTTTTTATAGGCGTGACGCAGTGCACGATTGGAAATAAAAATATTGGAATCCTGCAGCCCTGCCAAGTTAAATGTCTTACTCGGCGCTGTGCACGTGATCGTAAACTCTGCAAACGCGGGGTTTATCGACGCAAAAACATGATGGATGTGTCCCGGGTAGGTAAAATCCGCGTGAATCTCATCGCTGACAACCAGCACGCCGTGTTTTTGGCAAATTTCGCCGACGCGCAGCAATTCTTCTCTTGTCCAAACGCGTCCGACCGGATTATGCGGACTGCACAGCAAAAACAATTTGACATGCTGCTCTACAATTTTGCGTTCCATGTCCGCAAAATCCATTTCATATCTTCCATCTTTTAAAACCAATGGATTGACTACCAATTTCCGGTCATTCTCTGTGACTTTATTGGCAAACGGATAATACACAGGCTGCTGAATCAAAACCGCATCGCCCGTCTGCGTGAATGCCCGAATCGCAGTCGCAATGGCAAATACGACGCCCGGTGTAGTAACCAGCCAGCTGCGCTGTGTCTGCCAGCCAAAGCGAGACGCATACCAATGCTGTACGGCGGCAAAATAGCCCTCCTTGACACCGGTATAGCCGAAAATGCCATACTGTGCCAGAGATTTCAGCCGTTCTGTAGTCGCCGGTGCCGTCGGAAAATCCATATCAGCGACCCACAGCGGAAGCACATCCTCCGGCATCCCCATCTCACGCGCGAAATCATACTTAAAGCAATTGGTTCCTCTGCGCTCTATGACTGTATCAAAATCAACCGACATGGCATTCACCTTTCCAAAAAAGTCTAACGTATATAGTATAGCATAATTCCCACCGATACAATAGGTTACTTTTACACAAAATCCCCTGTCTATAAAAACCGGCAGCTTGTCCTATTTCTCAGACAAGCTGCCGGCTACGAAATGCATCGTTTCTTTCTATTAAATTACGTAATCTGCTGCCTCACCGTTGCGGAAAACAATCTTGCGGAAGGTCTCAAAATGCAGCAGCTCATTGAGCTTGGTCTCGTCTTGTGCAACCGCAGTCAGATACTCTTCCAGAGCATCCTGCGTCGATACGGCAATCTCATTGCCATATGCATCGACCAGCGGCACACCGTCAACCTGATACTCCGTCAGCGGCAGAACTTCTGCATAAATGCCATTGATAATGCGAACAACCTGCTTGCTCTCACGAGCGATGATGTCAAAGCTGTCCGGATATGCATAGCCCTCGCCAGTCAGCGGCAGCTTATCACCAATCTTGAACTGAACGCCCTGCGGATCGTAGCGGCCAACCAGACCGGAATCCAGCTGCATGTAAACCGTCTCAAACAGATGCGTCTTAACGGTGCCATCTTCGCTCTGGAACTGCACGGTACGATCTGCGGAAGAATCCTGTACCAGTGCTTCGACAACGCCGCACGCGGAGGTCATGTTGGTGACACGGTCAATAAACAGCACTTCGCCCAGCGTCTTGTGATTCTCAAACGTATCTACCGGAATCTCTTCTGCCACGGTAATGTCGCAGTAGGCAATCTCGTTCTTCTTCAGGCTATGTGCCTGAACCTGCTCGCCGGTATTTACATCGGTCTTATAGCGAATCGAGCGAATTTCGCCCGGAATGGTGCGGGTACCAACCTTGACAAAGTATTCCTTGCCTTCCGTCAGTGCATCGTCATCCATCCACAGCAGGGTGGCCTGGAATGCCTTTGCGCAGGAAATATGGCTGTCCTTGGTCAGAACGCGGCCACGGGAAACGTCAATCTCGCGATCCAGCTGGATGGTTACCGGCTGACCTGCACGAGCGGTCTGTGCATCCTTATCGCCGATCAAAATCGACTTGACATGGGCAGTCTCTTCACTCGGCTGTACATGAATCTCGTCACCGACAGAGATTGCGCCTGCTTCAATCTGACCCTGGAAACCACGGAAGGTATGATTCGGACGGCATACGCGCTGTACCGGCATATAGAAGCCTTCCTCATGCGATGCTTCGTCAATATCCACATTTTCCAGATAATCCAGCAGCGTTGTACCGGTATACCACGGCATCGCATCGGAATGCTTAGTCAGATTGTCACCAGCCGTTGCAGATACCGGAATAATCTTGACACTATACAGATTAAGTTCTTTTGCCAGTGCCTGAATATCTGCCTCAATCTTGCGGAACTTTTCCTCGCTGTAATCAACAAGATCCATCTTGTTGAGGGCAAAGACGAAGTAACGAATGCCCATCAGTGCACAGATTCGTGCATGGCGGCGGGTCTGAACGAGCACGCCCTGCGACGCATCGACCAGAATGATTGCCAGATCAGCAAACGATGCGCCGACAGCCATGTTTCTCGTGTATTCTTCATGACCCGGCGTATCCGCTACGATAAAGCTGCGGTTGTCCGTGGTGAAATAGCGATACGCAACGTCAATCGTAATGCCCTGCTCGCGCTCTGCCATCAGACCATCCAGCAGCAGCGAATAGTCGATTTCACCGCCGCGGCTGCCGACCTTACTGTCCAGCTCCAGTGCCTGTTCCTGATCCGTGTACAGCTTCTTGGTATCGTATAAAATATGTCCGATCAGTGTGGATTTACCGTCATCCACACTGCCGCAGGTAATAAACTTTAACAGATTCTTCATTAGAAATAACCTTCTCTCTTTCTACGCTCCATGCTTCCGGCTGCTTCCTTATCAATCACGCGGCTGGTTCGTTCAGAGGTAACGGCGGATAATGTTTCAGAAATTACTTCGTCAAGGGTTGTTGCCGTGGATTCTACGCCGCCAGTCAGCGGATAGCATCCCAACGTGCGGAAACGCACGCTCTTCATCATCGGCTTTTCGCCCGGCAGCAGTCTCATGCGGTCATCATCAACCATGATGAGGTTGCCGTCACGCTCGACAACCGGACGCTCTGCTGCAAAGTACAGCGGTACGATGTCGATGTTCTCGCGCTGAATGTACTGCCAAATGTCCTTTTCTGTCCAGTTAGACAGCGGGAATACGCGAATGCTCTCGCCCTTGTGAATCTTGGTATTGTACAGCTTCCACATCTCCGGACGCTGATTTTTCGGATCCCAAGCCTGCGCTTCGTTGCGGAACGAGAAAATACGTTCCTTGGCACGAGACTTTTCTTCGTCTCGACGGCCGCCGCCGAATGCTGCGGTAAAGCCGTACTTCTTGAGTGCCTGCTTGAGTGCCTGCGTCTTCATGATGTCGGTGTATGCAGAACCGTGATCAAACGGATTGATGCCCTTTGCCACGCCGTCCTGATTGGTGTAAACCAGCATGTCAATGCCGAGTTCCTTTGCCTTGCGGTCACGGAATTCAATCATTTCCTTGAACTTCCAAGTGGTATCTACGTGCAGGAACGGGAATGGCGGCTTTTCCGGATAAAATGCCTTCATAGCCAGATGCAGCATAACCGAACTGTCCTTGCCGATGGAATACAGCATAACCGGGCGCTCACACTCGGCTGCCACTTCTCTCATAATATAAATTGCCTCTGCCTCTAATTGGTCGAGGTGGGAAAATTCACTCATCGTCTTCAACTCCAATCAATATTGATTCGCATTTCGGCTATCTACGGTAATGGTCTCTTCCGACGCATCCGGTCGGCTGACGATCCAGTGCAGCAAACTGCCGTCTTTTTTTACTGTCATGCGGCATCCTGCGCCGCCAATATCTGCTCCTAAATACAGGGAAATCGCATGTGCCGGACATTCCTTGACACAGGACGCGCAGCCCCAACATTCCATCGGGTATCGCATCTCCGCTTTTTTTTGCGTCATGCGAATCAATGTGCCGGGACAAATCTCTGCGCACTGACCGCAGCCAACACACTTTGTCCGGTCAATTTGAATGCTCATAGACGTCATACCTCCCTGTTAACTCTCGATGAATCATATGAATTTCTCCATTTTCGTATCGAGAATTGACATATTTCAGCCAGCTGTCATCTGTTTCCGGATGATCCAAATTCTCCGCAAAGCAGTGCCAGCGCGTTTCCTTTCGATCTGCCAGATGGGCAATCACCACGCGACATACGAGCAGTCGTTCTTTCAGCTCAAACAGACGCGTCAGCTCCTGCATATCCGAAACGTGCACGCTGTCGCTCAAGGTAAGCAGACGCAGGATCTTCTTGTCTGCCAGAGCCAAACCGGATTCTGTAAATCCATAGTCGGTTCGGATACCGCCTGCGTACTGATCCATGACGCCCTGCATCGCCTCTTCCAAATCTTCTGTGGTAAACATAGATGTGTTGGAAAAATAGGATGCAATCTCGGTCTGCTTGTCATGAATAAACGCGTCAGGAATGCTTCCCTGCTCTCCGGCAAGATAAGCAGCAGCCGCTTCACCGGCGATTTCGCCTTCTGCCAGCGCACCGGTTACATACTTCTGTGGGCTTCCACCGGCGACATCACCGGCTGCAAACAAACCGTGTACCGTTGTCATGCGTTTAGCATCGACCCAATATCCGCTCGCCGTATGTCCGCCGATGATATACGGCTCGGTGCCTTCGATTTCTACATTTTCTTCATCCGGTGAGCTGCCGTTTTCCAGCCACTTGAGCGTCTGCGAAGGAGCCATGTTGAGATATGCTTTTTTCAAGCTGTCTGCCTGTTCTTTCGTGATGCCCTTGGTGCGCAGATAACAAGGACCGCGGCCCTCTCGGTTTTCCATCACCGTGCCGTATACACGCTGAGAAGTCGTCAGACCGTATTTCTGCTCATACACTTCACCATGTGCATTGACCTGCTTTGCGCCAACCCCCTGTGCCAGTGTGCCGGTCGGTGCGATGGTATCCTTGCATCGCAGAGCGATAAACCGCATCTCAAACGTCGTCATTTCTGCACCGGCGCGAATGCCCATGGCATAGCCAGCACCTGTATTAAACGGCGGATACCACATCTTGTGACGAGAAAATCCTGGATTGTTCGGACGATACAGGCCAGCCGCACCGCCAGTTGCACAGATACATGCCTTACAGCTGATGGCATACAGCTTTTCTTCCAATACTGCATTGGCAAACACGCCTTGAATCGTATTGTCCTTCACAATATAGTCAATCGCATTGACATGATTGAGAACTGTGACATTCGGACAATTCCGAACAGCATCTGCCAAAATCGTCTTAATATTCTCGCCGTTGATCTTGATGTTTCGATTGCCACGTGTGACATAATTTCCCTTTTCATCTTTCAGAATAACTAAGCCTAATTCTTCCAGATGATGGGTCACTTGATTCAGACGCTCACTCATGCTGAGGAGCAGATCCTCTCGCACGATGCCGTGTGCATCTTTTTTCGCATAGTCTACATAAAATTCCGGTGTCTTGCCCGGAACAATATACGCATTGAGTGCATTGACGCCAGCTGCCAAGCAGCCGCTGCGGCGAATATCCGCTTTTTCCAGAATTAAGATCTTTGCATTCGGTGCCTGCTTCTGTACAGTCATCGCCGCGTAGCAGCCTGCTGCGCCGCCGCCGAGAATCAGAATATCTGTTTCCAATTGAACTGTCTTCACAAAAACACCTCCTGTTAGATAAATACGGAATCCGGCGATGTGAGTGCCGCATTTTCAATGACGTATGCCTTTTCGTCGTCAAACGCATAGGCACGATAAATAAATACTTTAACGCTTTCTCCCACGTCAATCGGCGCTTCGTCCAGCAGTCGTTTTGCCGTGAGCACGCTGTCCTTTACGCGAATTTTCAGCTCAATCTCGCTTCCGCGGAACGCCGTGGATTCTACCACGCCTTCTTCCGAACCAATCGGATATTTGAGGTATTCGCCCTGTTTTGTCACTGTAATATATTCCGGTCGAATGGCTGCGTGCTTCGCACGGACATCTGCATTTTCAAAACCGGAAAACTTTTGGAAATCCTCTACGACAGAGGACTGTCCGATAAACTGCGCCACAAATGGGGTGTGCGGCGTCCGATAAATGTCTTTTGGAGAACCGATCTGTTCAATCTGTCCCTGGTTGGTAATAATAATTTGATCGGCAACTTCAATGGCTTCATCCTGATCGTGAGTAACAAAGATGCTTGTTACACCAACGGCAGAAATCATCTCACGCAGCCAGCTGCGAAGCTCCAAGCGAACCTTTGCATCAATCGCTGCAAACGGCTCATCGAGCAGCAGTAGCTGCGGCTGGGGTGCCAACGCACGGGCAAAGGCAACTCTCTGCCTCTGTCCACCGGAAAGCTGATTCGGATACCGATTTTCCAAGCCTTCCAGGCCGACCAGCTTCAGCATCTCGTGCACACGCTCTTTGATGCGTTGTTTCGGCCACTTCTGAATTTTCAGGCCAAACGCGATGTTGTCATAAATCGTCATGTAGCGAAACAGCGCATAGCTCTGAAAGACAAATCCGATGCCTCGCTTGCTCGCCGGTACATCATTGACCACTTTTCCGTCAATCAGGATGTCGCCGCTGTCTGCGGTTTCCAAACCTGCCAGCATACGAAGAATCGTTGTTTTACCGGAGCCGGACGGACCGAGCAGACCGACGAGCTTGCCTTTTTCAATTCCAAAATTGATATTTTTTGATGCCTGAAAGTTGCCAAAACTCTTATTGACACCTTTCATCTGCACATAATATTGTTTTTCCATCGCTTACTCCTCGTTCTTCTTTCCTCGGTACTCCAGCACGCTGCGCAGAACCAGAATAATGATTGCCATCACAACCAAGATTGCCGACATAGCAAAGGCACCGGTAAAATCATAGCCCTGATACAGCAGTTCAATATACAGCGGCATCGTATTGGTCTTGCCTCTCAGATGTCCGGAAAGAACCGATACCGCACCGAATTCGCCCATTGCACGGGCTGTGCACAAGACAATGCCGTACAGCAGTGCCCACCGCATATGCGGGAAAGTCACTTTGCTGAAAATCGTCCAGCCCTTTGCCCCCATCAGTGCAGCGGCTTCTTCTTCCTCTGTTCCCGCCGCCGTCAACACCGGAATGATTTCACGGGAGATAAACGGAAACGTAACAAAGACGGTCGCCATAATAATGCCCGGAACCGCATAAATAATCTTGATGTCCATGCTCTTGAGGAGCGGATATAAGCTGCTCTGTCTGCCATAGGTCAAAACAAAGATCAAGCCCGCAATAATCGGAGAAACCGTAAGAGGAAGATCAATCAGCGTAGAGATTACTTTCTTTCCACGGAACTGAAATTTTGTGATGCTCCACGCAGCGAACAATCCGAAAATGGTATTGAGTACCACAGCAAACAGCGTCGCTTCAATTGTCAGCTGCACAGATTTGAGTGCATATTTATCTGTGACCGCTGCCAAGAACGGCTGAATGCCCTGACGGAACGCAGTAACCAACACGTATACCAGCGGCAGGATCAGCATCACAACGAGAAACAGGACGCTCACTGCGATCAGAAGCCATTTGACAGCTCCGGATGATTGTTTTTTCACAGCTTGTTTCCTCCTTACTCGATACCGCTGATAATTTTAGACGAACGGCTCTGCAAAACCGCATTGATAAACAGAATCAGGAATGCTGCTGCCAGCATAACGAGTGCAATAGATGTCGCACTTGCATAATCAAATTCCTGTAATTTCGACATGATAAGCAGAGGGGTAATCTCTGTTTCGTACGGTGTATTGCCTGCGATAAATACGACGCTGCCGTATTCGCCGAGGCTGCGGGCAAATGCCATTGTAAATCCCGCAATCAGTGCCGGAAGAATTTCCGGAAAGATGACATGACGGAACGTATATCCGCGGCTGGCACCCAGAATGCTCGCCGCTTCTTCAAACTGTCCATCCAGCTTTTCCAGCACCGGCTGTACCGAACGAACGACGAACGGGATGCCGATGAATACCAGCGCCAGCGTAATGCCTGTGCGGGTATATGCAATGTCAATGCCGAAATGGTCATGGAAAAAGCTACCGATCACACTTGTGTCTACCGTCATATGTGTCAGTGCAATACCCGCAACCGCTGTCGGAAGGGCAAATGGAACTTCGATCATGCCATCTATGATTCGTTTGCCCGGAAATTCATACCGTACCAGCACCCATGCGATGATGAGTCCCATCACTGCATTGATGAGCGACGCCGTGAGTGCCGTCAAAAAGCTGACTTTGTAGCTCGCCAGCACACGAGGGCTGGTCACGGTTTGAATAAAATCAGAGAGAGAGAGGTGTGCGGAAAACACAACCAGAGAACACAGTGGGATAATGACGATGAAACTGAGGATCGCCACTGTGATTCCGAGCGACAATCCGAATCCCGGAATGACCCGCAATTTTTTTCTTCTATGTTTCATAATCAAAATCCTTCTTGCTCGTTATTTTTCGTAAATCTGGTCAAAGATCGCACCGTCTGCAAAGTGCTTTTCTGCCGCCTCTGTCCAGCCGCCAAAATGGCTGATATTAGTCAAATCCAGATTCTTTGTGACAATCCACTTGCCATCCTCCGGAATCTGTGTAATCGTGTTGCTGTCGCTCTGCGAAGCATACTCGTTCAAAATATCCTGATTGGACGGACGATAGAAATTCTTCGCTTCAATGCGCTGCGCTTCATCGGAGTACAAATAGTTGAGATACTCGGTTGCCACATCGCGCGTGCCGCGGTCATCGACTACTTCATCGACAACAGCGACCGTCGGCTGGCACAAAATCGAAGCGGACGGAACGACAACTTCATAATCATCCGGATATTCTTCCAGAGAGAGGAAGGCTTCATTCTCCCAAGCAATCAGGACATCGCCCTGCTGGTTTTCAACGAAGGAAGTCGTCGCGCCGCGTGCGCCGGAGTCCAGAACCAATACGTTCTGATACAGCTTCTTGATGCTTTCCTTGATCTGGTCTTCGCTCTGACCCTGTTTTTCAAAATAGTACCAAGCAGCGAGGTAATTCCAACGCGCGCCACCGGACGTCTTCGGATTCGGTGTGATAACACCGACATCATCACGGAGCAGATCGTTCCAATCATGAATGTTCTTCGGATTGCCCTTGCGAACCAAGAATACAATGGCCGAGGTGTACGGAGAACTGTCATTGTCAAACTCGGAGGTGTATCCATCTTCGATGAGGCCTGCATTTTTCACAGCGTCAACATCGCCTTCCAGTGCGAGTGTGACGACATCTGCTTCCAGACCGTTGGCAACCTCCAACGCCTGCTTGCCGGAGCCGCCGTGCGACTGGATAATATCTACATCCTGACCTGTCTTTTGCTTCCAATGCTGCTCAAATGCTTTGTTGTACTGCTGATACAGCTCACGGGTCGGATCATAGGATACGTTTGTAATCTCTACGGAATCGCCGGACGCGGAACCGCTGTCGCTGCTTCCTCCGCAGCCTGCCAGAAGGCCAACGCTCAGAGCGGATGCCAGAAGAATAGCGGAAATTCTTTTCTTATAACTCATTGTTCTTCTCCTTTGTATCAATCGAATGTGTGTTGTTTTTTCTCGCTGTCAACAGCAACACATTCGTTCGTACAAGCTCTTGCAGCGGTGTGAATCGATCCATATCATGATCTATCGCCTCCTATATTCTATATATCCTATTTGTCTAATGGGATATATATGTTTTGCATGGTTGTTATTATAGCCACTCTTTGTGTACAGCGCAAGTCTTTTTTTCCAATTCCGAAAAAAATCATGGATTTTTTTAACAATCAGAAAATTTTTCTCGAAAAAAACAGCAGTTTTGTTATTTTTTGTACGTGTTTTTGTGATATTTTCTCACATTTCCAGCGAGAAATCGTTTTCTCAAAAAAATATCCTCTGTCATATGACAGAGGATACGTGATTAAATTTGATAGTCCAGAGAGGTATTTTCTTCCGCGCGGCTCTGCTGCCGGTACTGAGAAAGCGATATGCCCATCTTTTCCCGAAATTTTCTGGAGAAATAATTGACATCTTTATAGCCAAGCAACGCGCTAATCTCATAGATTTTTTTAGAAGAATATCGAAGCAGATATTGTGCCCGCTTCAGCTTCAGCTCTGAAGTATAAGCATGGTATGTCATGCCCAGCTGACTGCGAAACAATTCACTGAGCGAAGGATTGCTAATATACTGTGCAGCGGCAACATCCTTCTGCAAACAGCCGTCATCAATATGCTGGAGCAAATACTGCAGGATTTTGCGCAGCTTTTCATTTTCTGTTCGCGGATACAGTGTAGCAATAGCGGCACTCAGTGCACATAATCTTCTGCGGCAGAAATCCCAAACCATATGCTCGCCGCCGGACAGCCAATCAATGGACAAATATTCCTCTTTCTGTTCAAACAAGGCCAGCCACGTCCAAGTCTCAAAGGTCTTTTCCACCGTGCTCTCATATAAATGCTGAATAAAAATGTCTGTCTGTACCGCATCCGGTATCTGCTGGGTATATTCCTGCACGAGCGCATCAAAGCAAGCGGACAATTGCTCGGTTCCCATGTGCTGCACAAGGGTGTCGCAGGCTTGCTGCTGCGCTGCCTGTTCTCCCCACAGCTTTTTCCTGACGCGGACAAGCAGCTTTTGCAGCATCTCGACGGTTAAGGGACGAAGCAAATAATCGAATGCACCATATAAGATTCCCTGCTGCGCATACTGAAAATCCGGAAAATCGCTGGTCAATACCACAACGTCGCACAAATTTTCTCGCTTGATGCGGCGCAGAAGCTCCAGACCATCCAGCCCATTGAGCATCAGATTGACAAGCACCAAATCAAAATGTTCCTTTTGGATTCGTTGATAGGCCTCTTCTCCTGAGCGCACGGTACAAACCGTCGTATCCGCAGCCAGCGCATCCCAAACGTCTGCCCGCGGCTGGTCAACGGCTTCCAAAACATGAATCTTCCTGTGCATAAACAAACATCCCTTTTTCCCTGCAAATGTTTTATTATTATACTGCAATCAGATATTTGCGTCAACTCTTGTGGTTAACCCTTGACTTCTGTAACAATCTATTTTACAATACTTACACCGAATTGAATGACTCGCGGTCAACGAATTATTTTTCTATTTTCACACACAAGGAAAGGGGGATTTTCTCTATGAAAAACAAATCCATCGACCTCACGCAAGGCTCGATCACGCGCGCGCTGCTTCTGTTCGCCTTGCCGCTGCTGGGCACCAGCATTATCCAGCAGATGTACAACACGGTAGACCTGATGTTTGTCGGCAATCTTCTTGGACAGGATGCGTCCGCAGCTGTTGGAACCTGTTCGTGGCCTATCAACTGTCTCGTCGGTTTCTTTACCGGCATGGGCGTTGGTGTCGGCGTATTGGTCTCGCAGGCATACGGAGGAAAGGATTTCCCGCGACTGAAAAAAATCCTGCATTCGGCCATGGGACTTGCTGTCATTGGTTCTGCCATTTTGCTGCTCATCGGCTGGCTGTTTGCCCCCACCATTCTGCGCCTTATGAACACACCGGATGAGATTTTGAGTCTTGCGGTGACCTACGCACGCATTTATTTTCTCAGCATGTTTTCCATTGTCGGCTTTAACTTCAGCTCCGGCATTCTGCGTGCGCTGGGTGATTCCCGCCGTCCGATGATTTATCAGCTCATCGGCGGTTTCGCCAACATCTTGGGCAATACCTTATTTATTTATATCTTTGATTTCGGTGTTGCCGGTGCGGCAATGGCCACCTTTTTATCTCAAACCGTTGCAGCAGTCTTGACCATTCGCCGTCTGCGCCGCCTGCCAGAGGAATACCGTCTGCATCTGCGCAAAATTCGCATCGAATCCGAGACGCTCAAGCGAATTTTTTCCGTGGGCGTACCGGTCGGTGTACAGACGACAGTTGTCTCTCTGTCTTTGGTTTTGCTGCAGTCACAGATCAATACTATGGGTGTCACGAGCATGGCAGCCTACACCTCCTATGGCAAGCTCGAAGGCTTAGTCTATTTCCCAATGTGGGCAGTCGGTCAGGCTGTCACGACATTTGTTGGACAAAATCTCGGCTGCGGACAGATCAAACGAGCTGAAAAAGGTACTAAGGTCGGCTTGATTACCGGCATCATCATCACGCTTTGCATCACGTTATCGCTCACGGCAGCCTCCCGCATCGTAATGCATCTGTTCTCCAGCGATGCAGAAGTCATTGAACTGAGCAGCAAGATTGTTGTTCGTCTGTTCCCCCTGTACTTTATATATGTATTTGTGGAAATCTTTGCCGGTGCCATCCGTGGTGCAGGCAAGGCCGCTTCTGTGATGTGTCTCACACTCATCAATATGTTTGCCATCCGTCTGCTGTTCCTGTACATCGCCATGCAGCTGTTTAACACCGTATATGATGTCGCGCTCATTTTCCCTGCAACATGGGTAACGACGGCGCTCTGCGTCTCCATTTACTATTTCTCCGGAAGATGGAAACGAGGCTGGACAGAACATGCACCTGCTGACCCGGCAATCGCATCCTAAGATCCCAGACACAAAAGCGACCCTCCCGCCAGCACCTGCTGGTGAGAGAGTCGCTGTTTTATTTCTTGTGTTACTTGTTAAAAACCGTATCTCCGCTCTTAAAGCCAAATGCCGGATGGAGATCAAACTTAACCGCTCCAACGGCAACGTCCGGACCAACAACCTTCTGAATGCGCGCAATGCCTTCGTTGCCGAAACCTGCACACAGCTCAATGGCCGTGCAGCCCTTCTCTTCTACCAAGCTCTTTGCCACAACCTCTGCCTGACTGTATGTAGAGCAGCCATAGACGTACAGATCAATGGATTCGCCCGGAATCACTGCGTTCTGCTGCTGCGGATCACAGTTCGGTGCAACATAAATAAATCCTGCATTGAATTTCATCGTGTTTGCCTCCTATAGCATTTGATACCTTGATTATACGAAAAATCGTCCGGCATTGCAACAACTAAAACAGAAATATCCTCTCATTCTTCCTGTTTCTTGGTCATTTGTACTTATTTTGTGTTATAACTCTGTATTTTTCCCCTTTTGCTCGTTTTATGTGTCGTATTTTGTTTGACCCTTCTCACAAATCGTGTTATAATTCTTAACGCTTATATGCGTTCCAATTCATTTTTATTCGTGAGGGGAGGCACATTGTGTCAATCATTGTTTCAATCAACTCATTTGTCAACGGCATTGTCTGGGGACCGTACATGCTGGCACTTCTGGTCGGCACCGGCATTTTCCTGACAATCCGCTCCGGTTTCATGCAGTTCCGTCACTTCGGAACCATCTTTAAAAACACGGTAGGCATTCTGCACACGCCGGAGGCGCACAAAAAGAACGAATTTGGTGTATCGCCGTTCCAAGCTGTTATGACAGCGCTGGCATCCACCGTCGGTACAGGCAATATCACAGGTGTTGCCACAGCAATCGCACTGGGCGGCCCGGGCGCCGTATTTTGGATGTGGGTCAGCGCCATCTTTGGTATGATGACCAAGTTCTCTGAGGTCGTTCTTTCTGTGCATTTCCGCGAAAAGAATCAGCGCGGCGAAAACGTCGGCGGCCCGATGTATTATCTGGAAAAAGGTCTGAACCTCAAGTGGCTGGCTGTTTTGTTCGCTATCTTTGCGGCATTTGCTTCGTTTGGCATCGGCAACATGACCCAGTCCAACGCGATTTCCACCGCGCTCAGTTCGACATTAAACATCAACCCGTATCTGACCGGTGCTGTCATTGTCGTGATCGCAGCAGTTGTTCTGCTGGGCGGCATTCAGAGCATCGCAAAGGTTACCTCTACGCTGGTGCCGATTATGGGATGTGCCTATGCCCTGTTCGCTATCCTGGCTTTGATCGCCAACGCACCGGAAATTCCGCACGCATTCGCTACGATTTTTGAAGGCGCTTTTCATCCGCAGTCTATTGCAGGCGGTGCAGCCGGTTATACGGTTATGATGGCAGTTCGTTTTGGCGTTGCCCGCGGCGTGTTCTCGAACGAGGCAGGTCTCGGCAGTGCACCGATTGCACACGCTGCCGCTGTCACCGACAGCCCAGTCAAGCAGGGCTTCTGGGGTTCCTTTGAAGTATTCTTCGATACGCTGGTTATCTGCACCCTGACCTCTCTGGTTATTGTATCCTCTGGTCTGTATAACAACGGTATGCAGGGCGCAGACCTGACCATTGCTGCTTTCGGCAAGGCAATCGGCCCGCTCGGTACCTTTGGTGTTACTCTGGCAACCGTTCTGTTCGCTATTTCCACCATTCTCGGCTGGTCGTACTATGGCGAGAAATCCATCGAGTACTTATTCAAGGGCAAGAGCTATACCGAAAAGCTAACCAAGGGCTATCGTGCCGTCTTTGTTGTTCTGGCCTTTGTCGGCTCTGTCAGCAGCCTGACTCTGGTATGGAGCATTGCAGACACCCTGAACGGTCTGATGGCAATTCCGAACTTGATCGGTCTGCTCGGTCTGAACGGCGTCGTCATCAAGCTCGTCAGAGATTATTTTAAAGAAAACTAATCAACAAACACTTATAAGCACACAACAGAGAATTCCATGTCCGCATGGGATTCTCTGTTTTTCTTTTGTAAAGAAAATTTTTCTCTGCCGCGCGCTCTCGTATTTTCCCTGTACAATGTTGTTCAAATGTTTGTAAACTGCATTGAAACCATCAAAATCCAGTGTTATACTCCGCTTGAACAGGTTTAAAATCGTAAAAAATGAACAGGAGTGAAAACAACATGAAGGTTAACAAGCAAATTGCCGCGCTGGTTTTGACCGGCGTGCTGGCAGCGAGCAGTTCTCTGTCTGCCTTTGCCGCCGCAGCGCCGGACGGACACACCGACGCCTCTCAAACACCGGCCGCAGCAAACGGTGCCTATGCCGCATGGCAGGAGCGCTGGGAAACCATGAAAAACGATTGGACGCAGGTATCTCTTTCCCCTGGCTCCGATGACACCCAGATGAATTTTGCTTGGTACTCCAAGACACAGACCGCCTCTTTCCGCGTCGCTACAGATGCAGCCATGACGCAGCATGTGCAGGAACAGACCATTACCGGTCAGTCCGCTGTCGTGGACAGCGAGGGGACGCAATATTATTCCTGCAAGGCAACCGCCTCCAGCCTCAAGCCGGGCACATACTATTACCAGATCGGCAATCAGGCAGCGACAAAATTTGAGGTACAGAACAGCAGCGACGGATTTTCCTTCATTTATGTTGGTGACCCGCAGATCGGTTCTTCCAACTCCGCCAAGGGACAGGATACGCCGGAATTCTACGATGCACAGTCTGCGGCTGTCTGCAATGACTCCTTCAACTGGAACCATACACTCAATGAGGCATTAAAGCGCGATGATACGGCCAGCTTCGTCCTGTCTGCCGGAGATCAGATTCAGACAACGAAGAAAAAAGCGCCAAATCAGGATGCCACCAAGAGCGAAATCGAATACACTGGCTATCTCTCTCCAGATGCTTTAGACTCTCTGCCGGTCGCAACAACCGTCGGCAACCACGATGCCGACAACGCCAACTACACCTATCACTTCAACACAGCCAATGCCAGCGAGCTGGGCTCCAACGGTGTCGTAGGCGGTGACTACTACTTCACCTACGGCAATGCGCTGTTTCTGATGCTCAACACGCAGAACACCAATACGGCAGAACACAAGCAGTTCATGGAACAGGCAATCAAAGCCTGTCCGAACGCAAAATGGCGCATTGTCACGCTGCATCAGGATATTTACGGCTCCGCAGAGCATTCCAACGAGCCGGAAATCACCAATTTGCGCTATCAGTTGGTTCCGTATTTTGAGGAATATGACATTGATGCCGTTATGACCGGTCATGACCATGCGTACTCCCGTTCCCAGATTCTGAAAGGCGGCAAAAAGACGGTAGACTACTCCAGCAGCGATTTCAAATCCATGCTGGCGGTGGACTCGGATGCCGGTGAAAATCCGGAAAGCCGCTTTGTCGCACCGGAAAATATTCTGCCGAATGCCACGGATGACGCGCAGCGCACGTATCTGAATTATTTGCAGGCTGTCATGGATAAAGACGCCGTGCAGGAAACAGACGGCAACACCGTTGTCAATCCGGACGGTATCTTATACATGACCGCAAACTCTTCTTCCGGCAGTAAATACTATGATCTGGTTCCGCGTATGCAGTCCTATATTGCTAAGCGCTGGCAGGAGGATGTTCCGACCTATTCTATCGTGAATATGACAGACGATTCTCTGACCATCAACACCTACCGCACAGACAACGGTCAGGCAATCGACGATTCCTTTACCATCAAAAAGACGGAGGAGAGCACCCTGCCGTTTACGGATGTCAAGAAAAGTGATTGGTTCTACAGCGCAGTGGCATACACCTATCAAAACAAGCTGTTCGCCGGTCTGAACGCAACGACGTTTGCTCCAAACATGCCGATGTCCCGCGCGATGCTCGTTCAGGTACTGTATAACATGGCAGGTCAGCCAGAAGTTACCGGAACCTCTTCTTTCTACGATGTCGGCAACGCATGGTACAAAAACGCTGTGACTTGGGCTTCGCAGAATGGTCTGGTCTTTGGCACCAGCAAGAACACCTTCTCCCCAGAGCGTGATGTCACCCGTGAACAGACCACTATCATCTTGCAGCGATATATGAAGATGATCGGAAAGGATACCTCTGCTTCGGCGGATCTGAGCCAGTATCCGGACGCTGCTTCGGTATCTCCTTGGGCACAGGATGCGATGCAATGGGCAGTCGGCAGCGGATTGATTGGCGGTATCAAGAACGGCAGCACGGTTACTCTTTCTCCGCAGGCTTCTTCTACCCGCGCACAGATCGCACAGATGCTGACGAACGGTTTGAAGTAAAAACACAAACAAATGACAGCCGGAGAACGCTGGTTCTCCGGCATCTTTTTATGGAAGGAGAAACATCATGCAAATACAAACAGGATTTCGCAAGCGGCTGCTGCTCGTCATTTTCGCTATAGTTGTCGCCGTTTGCTTTTACACCATCTCTCAGGTTCATCGCGTGCCGTTAATGGAAAACGACGGACGCAGCTTCGTCAAAGCACAGGTCACCTCTATCATCCAAGACCATGAGCAATCCGGCGATGTTTACATCGGAGACCAAACCGTACAGCTAAAGTTATTGAGTGGAGATCATGCAGGCGAAAGCGTAGAAGCCACCAGTTCATCCGCGTATCTATACGGCGTGCACTGCACCGTCGGCATGAAGGTCATTGCCATTGTCAGCGAATCCAACGGAGAACTTGTGACTTCCGTATACGGTTATAACCGCGCTCCAGCACTCTATGCGATCGTCGCTTTGTTTTTGCTCTCTATTGTGGTCATTGGTGGAAAACGCGGGCTGTATTCCGTCATTAGTTTAGTATTTACCTTCATCAGTATTCTTTGGTTCTTCCTACCCGCCATTTATCGCGGCTGGTCTCCGATTCTGGCGGCCATTGTTGTGGTTATTTTGACTACCTTGGTTACGATGTATCTAGTCGGCGGCTTTACTGCCAAGGCAACTGCCGCCGTCCTCGGTACCATTTTAGGCGTGCTTGCCGCCGGTGTGCTTGCATGGATTTTTGGCAAGATCACACATGTCACCGGTTACAATGTATCCGATATTGAAAATCTCATTTACGTTCAGGAAGAAACCGGTATTCAGGTCGGAGAGCTGCTGTTTGCCGGTATTCTGATCGCTGCACTCGGTGCCGTCATGGATGTCAGCATGTCCATCTCCTCTACGCTGCAAGAGCTGCACGAACAAAATCCAACCATGACAGCGCGGCAATTATGCCGCTCCGGCATGACTGTGGGACGCGACATGATGGGTACGATGTCGAATACCTTGATTCTCGCGTTTGCCGGCGGTTCGATCAATACCATTGTCATGTTCTACGCGTATGATTACGAATATCTACAGCTCATCAATCTATATGATATGGCCATTGAAATCATTCAAGGCATTTCCGCCAGCATGGGTGTGATTCTAACGGTTCCCTTTGTATCCTGCATCGGTGCATGGCTCATCGTCAAGCACAGAAATATTTTCTAAAACAAATCTTTTATGCATTGCTTTTTGTGTCAGCAAACGCTATAATGTCTAATAACGTATTTTGTTGCGATTTTTTTGAAAAATGCACCAAAAGTGGTATTCACAACACACTTTAAGGAGGATTTTCATGCGTTTGTTTGATATTTTGGGTCCTATTATGGTAGGGCCTTCCAGCAGCCATACAGCTGGTGCTGTGCGCATCGGGCTCACTGCCCGCAAGCTGCTCGGTGAAGCACCGGTTCACGCAGAGATTTCTCTGCATGGCAGCTTTGCTCTCACAGGCCACGGACATGGCACAGACTGCGCGCTGATTGCCGGTCTGCTCGGGATGCAGCCGGATGATCTGCGCATTCCAAACAGCTACGCCATCGCGGAGCAGGAAGGCCTGTCCTTCACATTTTCCACGGTGCAAATGCGCAATGCGCATCCAAATACTGCCCGTTTGGAGCTGACAGGAGCCAGTGGCCGCACGCTGGATGTCGTTGCCGAGAGCATCGGCGGCGGTCGCATTCGCGTCAGCTCGATTGACGGCATTGAAGCCAACTTTTCCGGTGAGCACAACACACTCATCGTGCACAATCAGGACACACCGGGTCATGTTGCTGCCGTCACTTCTGCTCTGATGCAAAGACATGTGAATATTGCCACGATGCAGCTGTTTCGCAACGCACAGGGTGGCTATGCAGTCATGATTCTGGAATGCGACCAGCCTATTCCAACCGATATTGAGCAATGGCTGTCTCACATTGATGGCATTCAAAAAATTACGATCTTTAATCAGGAGGAACCGTCATGAGCTTTCCCAGTATTGCTTCCATGCTGGAAGCCGCAAAAACAGCACAAAAGCCGCTGTATACTGTCATCTGTGAGGACGACTGTCAGGAAAACAACTATTCTCTGGAGGCATCTCATCGTCAGATCGAAACACTGTGGGAAGCGATGCAGCAATCCAGCAAACAGTATTGTGCTTCCGACCGTTCCAACAGCGGTTTAATCGGTGGCGACGCAGAAAAACTTCGATTGGCAGCCCAAGCTGGTGCGCTGGTCGGCGGCACCTATCTTCTCCGCGTGATTGAAGAGGCACTCAAGGTCGCAGAGTGCAACGCCTGTATGAAGCGCATTGTCGCCGCACCAACCGCCGGAAGCTGCGGTGTCCTCCCTGCCGTACTCCTTCCGCTCGCAGAGGAGAAAGAGCTGGATACAGAAGTGATCTTGCAGGCCTTGTATATTGCCGCGGGCTTCGGACAAGTCACGGCAACGCGCGCCAATGTCGCCGGTGCAGAGGGCGGATGCCAGGCTGAGATCGGCACTGCCAGCGCGATGGCGGCCGCTGCTCTGACGCATATTTTAGGCGGAACCGCAGAACAGTGTGCCCATGCGTTTGCGATGTCGCTGGGCAATCTGCTCGGCTTGGTCTGTGATCCGGTCGCCGGCCTCGTGGAAATTCCATGCGTCAAACGCAATGTCGTCGGCGCAGTCAATGCAGTCAGTGCTGCCAATATGGCGCTTGCCGGCATCACCTCCCATATTCCGGCAGATGAAGTAATTGATACAATGGGAGAAGTCGGTGATACCCTTCCGGCAAGCCTGCGCGAAACCGGTTTGGGCGGACTGGCCGCCACGCCAACCGGTAAAAAAATCACCGAGCAAGTGCTGCATCACGAATAATTCGCCGCATCTTGTAAACCGAGAAAATAATCAAGTTGACATTCCGTCTCGAGGCTCGTATAATAGTAAACTAGTAGGATAAAAACAGTTTACTAGCATAGGAGCGAAAGATATGGACGCATTGACACTGGCACAAGAAATTATCAACGGCAGACGAATCACACGAGAGGATGATCTTTCCTTCTTTTTGACCTGCGATCTCGAGGAACTATGCAAAGGCGCTGACCAAATTCGCGCCCATTTTATCAGTGATAAAGTAGACCTCTGCTCAATTATCAATGGCAGAAGCGGACGCTGTCCAGAGGATTGCAAATACTGTGCGCAGTCTGCGCACCATCATACCCAGTGCGAAGTGTACGATTTTCTGCCGGAGCAGGAAATTTTAGACGCCTGTCAGATGAATGAGCGCGAAGGCGTTGACCGGTTTTCTATCGTCACTTCCGGCCGTTCGCTGACCGGCGAAGAATTTGACAAAGCCATTCACGCATATGAAACCATGCACAAAAACTGCAAGATTGACCTGTGCGCGTCCATGGGCTTTTTATCTGCCGAGCAGCTGCATCGCCTGCATGAAGCCGGTGTGACCAGTTATCATCACAACATCGAGACCTCTCGCCGCAATTTTCCTAATATCTGCACCACACATACCTATGACATGAAAGTAGAAACCTTGAAAAAGGTCAAGGCGGAGGGCATGTGCGCTTGCTCCGGCGGTATCATTGGTATGGGCGAAACGTGGGAAGACCGATTAGACATGGCAATCAGTTTGGCAGAATTGGGGATTGATTCGATTCCGCTCAATGCGCTGATGCCGATTCCCGGTACACCGCTAGAGCATTTGCCGCGGTTGACAGAGCAGGATATTTTGCGCACGGTTGCTTTCTTCCGCTATATCAATCCGCTCGCAAATATTCGTCTCGGTGCCGGTCGCGCGCTGCTGACCAATGATGGCGAGACCGCTTTTCAGTCCGGTGCATCCGCGACGATTACAGGCAATATGCTGACAACAGTTGCCTACGCAACCATCCGCAGTGACCGTGAAATGTTGCAGGATCTTGGCCGCGATGTGACGCCAGAGTACTGGAAGCAAGACGAAACACACTAAATTCCCCCTTGTTCTCCGCTGTCGAAGATTTTTCCTTGCATTTCCGGAAACAGTGTGCTATGATAGATAAGCTAAGTTGTTTCCGGGTGTAGCGCAGCTGGTAGCGCGCTTGACTGGGGGTCAAGAAGCCGCAGGTTCAAGTCCTGTCACTCGGACCATAAACCCGCCTTTTCGTTGGAAAGGGCGGGTTTTCATTATATTGACATTTTATGCAAAATATGTTATTTTATATTACATAAAGACAGCATCATAAAGGGGATGAATATTTATGTCTAAAAAGAAGTTATCCAAATTCAACCTCAAAAAATTTATCAAAAAGCATCCTATTATCTCTACATTTATACCTACGTCTGCATTTATCTTAATGATTTGTACGAGTTTCTATACTAAATATGTTGAACCACGCACTCCAGCCAACTCATTAAATTTTTCAACCCCTTATGTCATGGAAACTGCTTATCTCATGAACTCCAAATCGGAACGGATAGATTTTTGTCAAAACGGTTGTCCTCTCTTTATGCAAGTTGAAAATATAGACGATCATGAAGCCAGCATAACCAATGTGTCTATTGAAGTTTCTTTATTTGAAGAGTTTGATTTACAAACAGATGTTTACATAGCTGATGTTGGAGATGATGATGAATATGTTTGTTATATCGCTCCGATTAACATCAATTCACTATCAAAAGCATATAGATTTGATCCAGCAACATACCAGAAAAACAATATCGATGCAACGATTGAAGAAGCCAAAAGCTATGATTCCACTCATTACGAAAAATTAACTAAATACGAAACTGATAGTATGTGCATAAACATGGAAAACTTCCCAGAAGATGGATATTACACACTTACAGTACATGTCACATATAAAATGGGCACTAAAACTTACAATGAAGACATCATGGTACCAAAATTTTTAGCAATCACTGATGAATCTTTCAACAGTCATGTATCAACTGACTATCCAGAAGCCCCATTTGATAACTAAATTAACCGCTGTATATCAGCATACAGCGGTTTTTCTAGATTTTCAAGCAACCTGCAGTGAAAAGGGGGATTTTTATGAAAAAGCGAATACATACCATTCTGACAGCACTATTTCTCGCCATTGTGCTGACTGCCTGCGGAAACACTGCAGAACCCGCTGATACAAAATCTTCGACACCGCAAACTGCGGTATCTTCACAGCAAGACGGTTCCGCTGAGCATATCGACACCTCTGCGCAGGCCGATTCTATCGCGCGCAAGGCGCGGGATGCCGCGAATTCTGCGACTGATGAGGATATATCGACCGCATATGAATACATAAAAGCCAATTACACCGACTGTTTCAAGGATGATACTACCATGGAGCAGATGATGTACTATGGTTGGTTATTGGAATACAAATATGAAGGCGATACGGAGAAACAAGATTACTATACTCTTGGTCAAAACGCAGAACAGCTTGCCAAATATGTCTATCGCGGCTCAGATACCGCTGACAGCGATAGTACCAAGGCGAATATAGAACAAGTCGGTAAATCTATTGATGCCATTGAGCAAGCGAAAGCCGCTGCTGAAAAAGCTGCCGCTGAACAAGCTGCCGCTGAAAAAGCTGCCGCCGAAAAGGCTGCTGCCGAAAAAGCTGCTGCTGAACAATCAGAAGCCAGCAACAGCACAGATACTTCTTCCACCGAAGAAAACAGCCGAACCGTTTATATCACCGAAACAGGCAAAAAATATCACTACGCCAATCCGTGTGGCAGAGGAACCTATTATCCCTGCACTCTGGCACAAGCACAGGCTCGCGGTTTAGAGCCTTGCGGAAAGTGTGTGCTCCGCTAAAAATCAATCCCCTGCATTGTTCATTGCAGGGGATTTTCTCTGTCTGTTGTAGCTTAGTGACAGCCGTGATTGCCGCAGCCATGATCTCCGCAGGTATGACCTTCGCCGTGCTCATGGTCATGATGCGAACAGCGCACATTCGGATTATATCCCAGTGTACCTGCCAGAAGTGCCTGTACGGCTTCATCTGCATCTCCCGTCACACCACCATATAACTGAATACCTGCCGTTGTCAGCGCCATCTGTGCACCGCCGCCAATGCCTCCGCAAAGCAGCGTATCCACGCTATTTTCTGACAAAAATCCTGCCAATGCGCCATGTCCACTGCCGTTTGTCGGAACGACGACGGAATGTTTGACGACGCCGTTTTCTACATCGTAAATCTTAAACGCTTCTGTGTGTCCAAAATGCTGAAAAATCTGTCCGTTTTCATACGTTACCGCAATTCTCATTGTTTGGCTTCCTTTCTGTGGCAATACTGCCTGTGTTTGCTGTTGTGTTCTGCATGAGTTTCTCCAACTGCAACCGCATTTCTGGCACAGTTGATATGATCCGCCCGCAATCTGTAATTGCTTGCCATTGACGATACAATCTGCCAACTTAAATCGCGCCGATTCATAAATTTCCGTCACAGTGGTGCGGGAAATCTGCATCTGCTGTGCTGTTTCCTCATGCGTTTTTCTCTCAAAATCCACCAGCCGAATCACTTCATATTCATCTACCGACAACGTAATCTGTTCTGGTGGAGAAATGCCGTCCGGTTGGAAATGAATATAATCCGGCTCCCAACATACCCTTCGTTTTCGCTTGGGTCGTGCCATTCCATCACCTCGTTTTCGTCATATGTCGATAATAACACAATGTACTTGCTCTGTCAAGCAAACACGACACGATAAAATTTCAAAGTATTTTATTTCATACCTAAAAAGCGCAAATATTCCTCCGTAGATAACAGCGGCATAGATAAATTTTGTTTTGTCTCTTTGCAGACAAATCCTTCAGCAGCCAATTCATATCCCACCTGTTCTACGACTGATAAATATTTCGACACAATGCCCTGTACGGATTCTTGTTTGGAACGCAGCAACTTGCCGCAGTTCCGATAAATCTCTAAGCAAGGCTGACAGCAGGAAAACGCAGCTTGTATCACAGAAAAATTATTTTCTCCAGGAAAACCACAATTTGAAATGGCTACATATTTCTGTTCTCGTTTGGCTGCATCTTCCATATCAAAGTTCCCGTTATGCTGTGCAATAATCGGACTTTTTAACGGAATCAAACGATCTACAAAATTTTTCAGCAGTGCTGTCATATTCCAAGAAAAGACCGGTGAGCCAAAACAGACCACATCAGCAGACATATACGCACGCAGCAATTTCTCCATGTCATCATGAAAGACGCATGTGCCCGGTGTTTGAAACCAGCAAGTAAAACATCCTTTGCATTGCTGGATTTCGTATTCTGCAAGCTGATAAATTTCTGTTTCCGCCCCAGCACGTGATGCGCCGTCTAAAAATGCTGTCATGATTCGGTTGGTCGCGCTCTCCGTGCCGGATGGGCTGCCATTAAATGCTACAAATTTCATGTAAAAATCTCCTATATCTTCGTTTTATCTTATTTTTTCTCATTATATAGGTTCTTTTCACGAAAAACAATCCACGCTCCGTAGAGTTAGAACAAAAAAAGGCAGACACGCATGTGTCTGCCTTTTTATCATGATTCACAGCTTTCAATCTGTGTACAAATTCCATTTTCCAGCGTGAGAATGCGCTGATTGCGGCTGCCGCGGAATCGCAGCATCAAATCCCGTTTTTCTTCGATAAATTCGCCATCTACGAGAATATCAATATACGAAAGCATTTCTTTCGTGACGTCTGTAAACACAGAGCCGCCCTCTGCCAAATCCGTATCATAGGTGTAGCCCGTATAACACCAGACAGTCTTTTCCGGCAGCTCTGTCTTAACCCGTCGCAGCAGTGCCGTCAAAGCGGACTGGTTTTCCGGCTCAAACGGTTCTCCACCGAGCAGAGACAGACCTGTAATATAATCCGGTTTTAAGCCTTCTATGATGCTGTCCTCTATCTCCTGCGTGTACGGTTCGCCATAGGCAAAGTCCCATGCCTCTGCATTGAAGCAGCCTTTGCAGTGATGCCGACAGCCGGAAACAAACAAACTGACGCGAACTCCAGTTCCGTTTGCCACATCATAAAATTTTATCGTTGCATAATTCATATATATTCTCTCTTACAGATGCAGGACGCGGTCTTTGATCTCCTGTGTTCTGCCCTGATTCCAGAACTGTGTGCCGATATATCCGCAGGTTCTGCGTGCAACAAACAGCTGATTCTGGTCACGATTGCCGCAGTTCGGGCACTCCCAAACCAGCTTGCCTTCCTTATCGGTCACGATCTGAATTTCACCGTCATAGCCACACTTTTCACAGTAGTCGCTCTTCGTGTTCAGTTCTGCATACATGATATTATCATAAATAAAGCGCATGACAGCGAGTACAGCTTCGGTGTTATTCTGCAAATTCGGAACCTCTACATAGCTGATCGCACCGCCCGGAGACAGCTTCTGGAATTCCGACTCAAACTTCAGCTTGCTGAATGCATCAATGTGCTCGGCAACATGCACGTGATAGCTGTTTGTGATGTAATTCTTGTCTGTGACACCTTCAATGATGCCAAAACGCTTCTGCAAGCACTTTGCGAACTTATATGTCGTGGATTCCATCGGCGTGCCGTATACGGAATAGCTAATGTTTTCTGCTTCCGACCATTCCTTGCACTTGTCATTGAGCTTCTGCATGACTTTGAGTGCAAAATCTCTGCCTTCCGGCGAGGTATGTGTCTTGCCAATCATGCGCACACACATCTCACACAGACCGGCATAGCCCAGCGAAATCGTTGAATAACCGCCAAACAGCAGCTTATCAATGGTCTCGCCCTTCTTCAAGCGTGCCAGTGCGCCATTCTGCCACAGAATCGGTGCAACATCCGAAATGGTGCCGAGCAGACGCTCATGACGGCAGCGCAGCGCACGATGACATAGATCCAGTCGTTCTTCGTAAATCTTCCAGAACGCATCCATATCGCCGTGAGACGAGCAGGCAACATCAACCAGATTTATGGTGACAACGCCCTGATTGAATCGTCCGTAATACTTGCGGGAGCCATCCGGCTTGCGCTGGCTGTCCTCTACCGTCAGGAACGAACGGCAGCCCATGCACGGATATACATCACCCTTCTTGAGCGAGCGCATCACCTTGGCAGAAATATAATCCGGTACCATGCGCTTTGCTGTACACTCTGCGGACAATTCGGTCAAATACCAATACTTGGAATCCTTGGTGATATTGTCTTCATCCAGCACGTAAATCAGCTTCGGGAATGCCGGCGTAATCCAAATACCCTTTTCGTTCTTGACGCCCTGCATACGCTGGCGCAATACCTCTTCGATAATCATGGCGAGGTCATCTCGCTCCTGACCTTCCGGCACTTCATCCAGATACATAAACATCGTGACAAACGGCGCCTGACCGTTACAAGTCATCAACGTAATCAGTTGGTACTGAATGGTCTGAATGCCGCTCTTTACTTCGCTTCTCAGACGGCTTTCTACGACTTTGTTGATAATGCGCTCGTCTAAAGAATCTCCGCACGCTGTGCGCTCTTCGATAACCAGCTTGCGAATTTTTTTGCGGCTGATGTCAACAAACGGAGCCAAATGTGACAGGGTAAAGGTCTGACCACCATACTGATTACTTGCAACCTGTGCAACAATCTGTGTAGTGACATTACATGCTGTAAAGAAGCTGTGCGGCTTTTCAATCATGGTCTCGCTGATGACCGTACCGTTTTGCAGCATGTCCTCCAGATTGATCAGGTCGCAGTTGTGTTCCTTCTGCGCAAAATAATCCGAGTCATGGAAATGAATGATGCCCTCTTCATGTGCCTTGACAATATCTTCCGGCAGCAACACACGCATCGTCAAATCCTTGCTCACTTCACCAGCCATATAATCGCGCTGGGTCGAGTTAATCACCGGATTTTTGTTGGAATTCTCCTGCTTGACATTTTCATTCAGATGGTCAATCAGCGCCAAAATTTCATTGTCTGTCGTGTTCGATTTACGAGCCAGTTCCCGCTTATACCGATAGCGCACATACTTCTGTGCCACTTCATAGCCGCGCATCTCCATGATACCGATCTCGACCATATCCTGCA
Source organism: Eggerthellaceae bacterium (assembly GCA_963588905.1). Taxonomy (GTDB): domain Bacteria; phylum Bacillota; class Clostridia; order Oscillospirales; family Butyricicoccaceae; genus Butyricicoccus_A. Next base: position 69,447 of record CAVAJF010000006.1, on the reverse strand, counting down.
CATCTTCCACATGCGTGATATGCGGCAGCGATTCCAGCTTCTTTTCCACAGTATCTGCAACTGCCTGAATCTGATACTCATTCAATCTATGAATCGGCTCAACCTCAAGATTGGCAGCCTTTACGGCATTGACGATCTTCGATAAATCAAATGGGACTTCTTCACCATTTCTTTTGATAACTTTCATCGTAAATTCTCCCATCTACGGCAAATGATTTGCCGCCTATCTATTATAAGCCCGCAGGTTTCCACTGTCAATATATAGTGTGAGAAGTGCACGCATCATACTATATATTGGCTGTAGAATCGTACCCCCTGCGGCGAACATCTACTATTATATAATTTCTCTTTGCAATCCGCAACCGAACTGCTATAATATTCTCGGATAATTTTCATACAAATCGGAGTACATATTTATTATGAATCAACAAAAAAACAGAAATTTCATCGGCGGCATCTTAATTTTTATCGGCGGTGCTCTCTGGGGTATGATCGGCCCATGCATTCAAATCATGGAACAGCTCGGTTCCGATTCCATCTTAACCAGCTTCTTACGTGTCGCATTTGCCTTTGTTATCATGCTCGTGTTGACAATCGCACGCTATGGCTATTCTTCACTCAAAATCAGCAAAAAAGCACTGCTCGCCTGTGCGCTGCTCGGACTGATTTGTCACGGCATCTATAATATCTTTTACAGCCTCGCTGTCAATCTAGCAGGTATTACAATTAGTGCGGTTCTGCTCAATATTGCTCCGCTGTTTACCGCGTTATTTTCTTGGATATTGTTCCATGAGCATATCACATCGAGAAAAATCTTTGCCCTTATCATCAATGTATTTGGCTGCGTACTTGCCGCAACCGGTGGAAATTTTTCTATTGCCTCGTTTTCTCTTACCGGCATTATATTTGGAGTCTTAGCCGGACTGTGTTATGCACTCACAGCTATTTTCGGAAAAATTGCAGGAGACCAGAGCAATGCTTTTGTAATGAGTACTTACAGCTATTTATTCGCGGCGATTTTTCTCTTTTTCTTTGCAAAGCCATGGCAGTCCGCCGCGATGACAAATTTGCCGTTGCTTGGCGTTGGTTTCTTCTATGCACTCGTGCCAACAGCCATTGCGTATCTGTTATACTATCAGGGCGTGCAGAACATGCAGGAAACCAGCCGCGTTCCTATACTCGCCTCGATTGAGATGGTCATGGCGGGCATCTTCGGTGTCATGCTGTTTCACGAACAATTACACGGCATGAATCTGCTGGGCATGGTCTTGGTTTTGCTTTCCATCGTCCTGATGAGTGGAAAAGTCAAGCAATCTGCTCCTGTGTAGTGCATTTTTTTGCTATTTTATGTACAATCATACCCTCTTTCTTCAGAATCCTTGACGTTTTTCCTCCTGCTTCTTACAATAAAAGAAACCCTTTGCAGGAAAGAGAGGACACTCTATGCATCCAATTATACAGAACATGAAAAACAGTCAAAAAACTGTTCCGTGCTTATTTTATCCAGCCATCTTGCGCAACGGATTTACGGTAAAAGAGATATTAACCGATGCGCAAAAACAAGCGGAGCTTTTGCAGCTGATTGCACAGCAATATCCAGTCGGTGCCGTGATTCGCATGTCTGAGCTATGGTGCGAAGCCAAAGCGTTTGGTGTAGACTGCACGTTCTCTGCGAATGGCTTCCCCACCTTGGGCAATCCCCTATGCGAAGAGGCAGAAGAACTCCATGCATTGGAAATCCCGTCTATTGACAACGAAACACTAACAATTATGCTGAAAGCAGTGCAGCTAAGTGCCGGAAAGCTGCACTGTCCGCTGATTGCCGGTATCACCGGTCCCTATACACTGGGAACGGTTCTTTGCGGTTCTGAAGATTTTATGATGGCATGTATGACGGAGGAAGAGGAAACTGCAGAATTTATGCAGAAGCTCTGCGACTTTCTCATCGCCTATGCCAAGGCTTACAAACAAGCCGGAGCCAATGGCATCATGATCGCAGAGCCTACCACCTCCATGATTTCTCCCGCTATGATGTCGGAATTTTCCAATCAATATATTTCCCGTATTATTGATGCCGTGCAGGATGATTCTTTTGCCGTGATTTATCATAACTGCGGCGCTGTCAATCCGCATTTGCAAACCATTGCAGAGCTTCAGGCAGCCGCTTTCCATTTCGGCAGTGAAGTGGATCTCACTCGCGCAAGAACATACATCGCTTCAGATGTTCCCATCATGGGTAATCTTGATCCGCGTCTTATGCTGCACGCCACGCCGGAAAGCATCTCCGCCAGTATGCAAACCTTGAAAGAAACCTATCGCAATCTGGACAACTGGATTTTGTCTACCGGATGCGACCTTGCCCCAAAGGTATCGGAAGAAAATCTAACTGCATTTTTTGCTTAAACGTAAAAAACACCGCTGTTTCTCACGAAACAGCGGTGTTTTTGGTACGCCCGGTGCGATTCGAACGCATGGCCTTTGGAGTCGGAGTCCAACGCTCTATCCAGCTGAGCTACGGGCGCATATCTCTGTTATCTTCTATCCGATAACCGTTAAATAGTATAACAGAATCCCTATCAAAAGTCAACGGATAAATCAAGAGGGTCTCTATCCCAGAGACCCTCTTTGTTATATCTATCTTTTATTCCTGAATCGAACCGTCACTCAAGCGTTTGAAATAGCTGCGTGTCTCAGCAGCAACTACACCGCTCAGTGCCAAAATTGCCACCAGGTTCGGCAGTGCCATCAAAGCATTAAAGATGTCTGCGATCGTCCACACAGCGGATACCGTGAGGAACGGACCGATAAATACAGCCAAAATATACAGCCAGCGATATACTTTCATGGTCAGCTCGTGCTTACCGGTCAAATACTCCAAGCAGCGCTCCGAGTAATAATCCCAACCGAGAATGGTTGTAAACGCAAAGAAAATCAAGCACAGCATCAAGATGCCTTCACAGACCTTTGCACTAAACGGCAAACCTGCCTGGAATGCATAAGCGGTAACAGCCACGCCTTCCAGTTCCTGCGTATATGCGCCAGTCAAGACAATCGAGAAGCCTGTCATCGTACAAATAACAATCGTGTCAATAAATGTACCCGTCATGGAAACCAAGCCCTGACGAACCGGCTCATTGGTCTGTGCAGCAGCTGCCGCAATCGGTGCGCTGCCAAGGCCAGCCTCATTCGAGAAGATACCGCGAGCAATACCCTTCTGCATGGCGATAATGATCGCACCCAGTGCGCCGCCGGCTGCGGCACGTACACCAAATGCACTCTCCATAATCAGCACAAATGCTGCCGGAATCTTGGTGACATTCATAACCAGCAGCAGGACGCAAAATGCCACGTAAATACATGCCATAAACGGCACGACGATCTGCGATACACTTGCGATACGCTGGATGCCGCCGATGATAACCAATGCTACACATACGGTAACGACAATTGCCGCAATCAAAACGGTATACGAGTAATCGGTTCCAAACAGATTAAAGGTCCAAGCGTTTTCGCTGTCAAAGAAGTTGTTGACAGCAGAAGCAATGCCGTTTACCTGTGTAATGGTACCAATGCCCAAAATGCCAACGCCGACGCCAAAGAAAGCAAACAGCTTTGCCAGCCACTTCCACTTCTTTCCCATGCCGTTTTCAATGTAGTAGAATGGGCCGCCGAGCGCATGGCCGGTTTCATCCAGTACGCGATACTTGATTGCCAGTACGCCCTCTGCAAACTTGGTTGCCATGCCAAACAGTGCTGCAATCCACATCCAAAACAGTGCGCCCGGACCTCCGGCGACAATTGCTGTGGCAACACCGACGATATTGCCTGTACCAATGGTCGCAGACAAGGCAGTACACAGCGCACCGAACGATGTGACTTCGCCTTCACCATTTTCTTCATTGCGCACCATATACTTTAATGCTTTCGGCAGCTTACGAATCTGTAAGACGCGCAGGCGAATGGTCAGATAAATGCCAACTGCCAAAATCAGGACGATCAGCGGGACACCCCACACCCATCCGTCAATCATTTCTAAAAATTGAGTAAACTGTTCCACGTTCATTTCTCCTTTCATCGTGCATCAAGTGGTTGGCATACCCGCTCTTCTGCCCTGCACCAAATAAAAATGCAAACAAAAAAGAGTTGATATTTCTACCAACCCTCTAAAGAGAATACATAGTTCCATCTGTCCTTTTGCCTGAGAGATTGGTACATGACTGTACCGTACACCTTCGGCGCTCGTTCTGTGAGACTCTCCAGAGTTTATCAATTTTTAAGTACAAGCATCAATATAGCACAACCGCGGTATAAATGCAACCCTGAAGGAGAAAGATATGATTTTTTTGTGTATTTCGTTGTTTTTTCGTATTATTTTCGGAGACGTCTTTTTTTGATGAGGGAAACCGCTGCACACACGGCAATAATGGCAAATGCCATATATACCACTCGCTGCGCTGCGGCCTGCGGTGTCTGATTTCCCGCCATAATATCGTCCGGAGACAACGTGAGTGTATATTCGACTTCGTGCGGCACGCTCATCGCCGTGGTATCTGCAATGACCGTCATCGGTTGGGTAAAGCTCGTGACTGGAATTTCAAATGTCGAATACCCCTCTTCATTGACGCGCTCGTACCGAACGCCGCCGGAAATCATATAATCATAGTTTTCACTGCCCCAAACCAGCGTCAGCACGGCCGTACCGTCGGTAATTTTGAGGGCTGCCGGTGTGGTCACAGATGCTTTGCCGGATCCCCCTTCCAAGGCAACCGGAATCGCATAATCGCCGTCATCCATCTCGATAAACGCAGGCTTCGCCGGTGTGTTGGCAGGGCTGTCCGGCAGATTCGTGCCTTCGTTGTCTGCCGCAAAACAGACGGACGATGCCAGCAGCATCGTGAGTACCACCAAAATTCCCTGTCTGATTCGTTTTTTCATGATGCTGCACCTCATAGATTTTCTTTCTTATACACAAAATACAGGCCTGCAACAATAAAGACAAGCAGATAGACCAGCAAAATCAAAATGCCTCGGAAATCTGCCGCTTCTCCCGTTGCAATCGCACGAATCATCGCACTGGTCTGCGACAGCGGCAGCGCCGCAATGACCTCCCGTGCGCCGTGCGGAATCGCAGATGTCGAAAAGAATGTATTACACAGATAGGACATCGGCATGATGATGTAATTGGAAAATCGCGGCACATCCGCATGGTTCTTTGCCAAGAACGAGACGACAATGCTGAGTCCCGCGAACACAGCACCATTCAAAAACAAAATGATGACGGACTGCCAATTAAACACCAATCCCGTATGAATCGGCAGAATCAGCAGCAAGATAATGCCTGCGGAATATAAACCGCGCAGAGCACCTGCCAGAACCTGGCCGACAATAAACTGCCACAGCGGCGTCGGAGAGATAATAACCTGATCGAACGCTTTTTCATATAACCGCTGCACATTTAGGTTTTGCGCAATGGCGCTAAAGCTGCCATTCATCGTCGTCAGCGATACAACACCAGGAATCAAATAATATAAATACGGCTGACCATTCATCGTTGTGCGAATGCCCCAACCAAAAACAATCAAATACATAAGCGGAGCAATCAGCGCCGCCAGCGTGATTTTAGAAAAGTCCCGCAGGAATTCACGCCATTTTTCCCACAGAATTGTAATAATACCCATAGATTTAAATGCCCTTCGTCAAATGTTTGCCCGCTTGTTCTACAAAAACATCTTCCAATGTCGTATCGCGCAGCGTACAATTTCCTGTCAGCTGTGACAGATAGGCAATGGCTTCTTCGCGCGCAGCAAAATATCTGCTGTGTACGCCGTCCGGATGCATTTCATCCACCGCATAGGCTCCCAATTTGTGAATCAGATTGTCCGGCGTATCCAAATCCTCCAGCTTTCCGCCATCCATCAGTGCCACACGGTCGCACAACGCCTGTGCCTCTTCGATATAGTGTGTGGTGAGCAAAATCGTCAAGCCTTTTTCGTTGAGCTGCCGCAGCAAATTCCACATCTGTCTGCGAGAAATGGCATCCATGCCCGCTGTCGGTTCATCGAGCAGCAGAATTTCCGGTTCCGTCAGCAGCGCGCGACAGACCATCAGCTTGCGCTTCATGCCGCCGGACAGCTTGCGAATCGTCTTTTTCCGATGGCTGGTAAGACCGGCAAATGCCAACAGCTGCTCTGTCTTTTCTCGAATTTCTTTGCGCCTCATAAAGTACAATCTGCCCTGATACTCCATGATTTCGTCCATATTCATGTCCTGCCGCATGGAGTATTCCTGCGTGACCACACTGACCTTGCGTTTGATGTCTTTCCGCTGCCGAGTCAATCTCTCGCCATCAATATAAATCTCGCCGCCGCTGGGCAGCAGAAGCGTCGAGATCATACTGATTGTCGTGGTCTTTCCCGCACCATTCGGGCCTAACAAAGCAAAAAATTCTCCTGTCTCAATGCGCAGACTAAGCCCATCCACCGCCTGAAAGCCTTCAAACTGTTTGGAAAGATTTTTGATTTCAATCATGGATTCGGCTCCCGTGCGATAATCAGAGAATAATAGCCTGCATCATCCGGAATTTCTTCCACGCCGTGATAAATCTTTTCCTCCGGCATTCCACAGTTTTCCACCATGACAACATCGCGTCCGCTTTGCTTGAGCTGCTGCTTGACCCGATCCATTTTTCTGCCGGATTTCATCAGAACACAATTTCCGGAATAATTCAAATCATCTTCCAGATTATGGCGAGCCGGAAGAATATGCAGCGGTTCATTCCATTCGGACAGCGAAACATTCATGCGAGCTGCCGCCGCACAAAACGACGTAATGCCGCTGACCGTTGCCGTCTCATACCCGCGATCCTCAATCAGCTTCTTGACGTAGCTGAACGTCGAATAGACCGTCGGATCTCCCAGCGTCAAAAACACCACATTTTTTCCGTCTTTGAGCTTCTGTTCCGTCGCGTCTGCGGCAAGTTTCCAATTGTTTTCTCGTTCCTCTGCGTCCATCGTCATCGGCATGTACAGCGGCAGCAATGTTTTGTCCGCCAGCTCCGGTGCAGCCTGTACGGCAATCTGGTATGCCACGGTCTCTTTGGGTTCTTTTCCCGGCACAGCAATCACTTCATTCTCTCGAATCATGCGTACAGCTTTGAGTGTCATCAGTTCAGGATCTCCAGGTCCCACGCCAACACCGATCAGTTTTCCGTTCATGTTATATTCCTCTCTTACTATGTAATAATTTTCCTTGTTCTTCCGCCAGCTGCATGAGCTGCTCGTTTCCCGCATTCATGCTTCCAAATTGCTCCAGACAGCACACAACCTTTTCACAGGACTCTATCCATGCTTTTGCCTGAGCAAGTGCCTGTTCGCCAATCGGTTCAAACGCCTGCTCCGTAATGACTTGTGCCGCAAGAGCCTGTGCTGCGGGTAAATCCATATCATTTTCATGGAGTACTCCTGCCGCAAACGGAATGCCTTTGCGCTGCAGCTGCCGATAAACCGGGATGCCGCTTCCGCCTCCGCCAATGACAAAGATCTTTGGCGAGCCGGTCGGTTTTTCCAGCTCCATAAATCCGTAAACCGTATGATAACTGCCGCAGGAAACCTCATACAGCTGCTGGATATACGCATCGGTAAAAATCTCGTCCGGCGTGCCGCATTTGTCGATGCGGTCTCCCTTGACGCAGACAACCCGATCGGATAGCTTTTGCGCCAAGTCAATCTCATGCATGGAGACAATCACCGCAATATTTTTTTCCAGCACAAGCTGTTTGAGAATCGCCAACAGCTGTAATTTATGACGAATATCCAAAAACGAAGTCGGCTCATCCAAAATTAAAACTTCCGGTTCCTGACAGATGGCACGCGCCAGCATCACGCGCTGCCGCTGTCCATCACTGATGCAGTTGAAGCTGTGATCCGCCAGCTCTCGAATGTGAACCAGCTCCATCGCCTCGTGCACCTTTTTTCGGTCCGCATCCGATAGAACACCAAACCGTCCAGTATACGGAAATCTGCCGGCTTCCACAACCTCTTCACAGCTCATAAGCTCCGGCTCTAATCGTCCCGTCATCATGACAGAGACTTTTTGCGCCATCTCTTTTCCACTGATTTGAGACAGGGATTTTCCCGCCACGCAAACTGTACCGCCGATAATTTCCAGCTGTTTGGTAATACTTTTGATAATCGTCGATTTTCCCGCGCCATTCGGCCCAATCAGCGTCAAGATTTCCCCCGGACACACGGCAATTTCAATGCCTTGAATGAGTACCTTCCGGTCATAGCCGACGGAAAGATTGTTGGTTTGTAAAATTGCGTTGTTCATGCTTTTTTCCTCAATGCCGTCCCTTGTCGCGGTGTAACATCATCCAAATGACTACCGGTGCACCAAATACAGCGGTCACAGAGCTGATGCTAAGCTCTGTCGGCGCAAACAGTGTCCGCGCCAGCAAATCACAAAACAGGCAAAATACTGCGCCGCCTAAAAATGACGCCGGAAGAATCAAAATCGGTTTGGAGGTGCGAAACAAGCTCTTGACCAGATGCGGTACGGCAATGCCGACAAAGGAAATCGGGCCTGCAAAGGCAGTAACCGTCGCGGAGAGCACACTGGACAGCAAAATCAGCTGGGCACGAAACAGCTTGACAGGAACTCCCAAGCTCTGCGCATACACCTCTCCGAGACGAAACGCATCTATCGGTTTGGACAGCAGCATGGTCAGAACCATGCAAACGACGGTCACAACCGTCATGGTTCCGACATTTTCCCAGCTCACACCGGAAAAGCTGCCCATCGACCAGTTATGTAAATTGACAATGTTTGAATCATCTGCAAATGTCACGGCAAAATCTGTAATTGCCGAGCAAATATAGCCAATCATGACGCCGCAGATAATGAGCAGCGACATTTTCTTGACTTTGCCGGATATGAGCAGAATAAATCCCATCGAAATCATGGAGCCGACAAATGCTGCCAAAATCATTCCTGTCGAATTCATTATCCATCCATGGCTCAAACAGCCAATCATTGCCATGGCAACCGTCAATTTTGCACCGGAGGAAATACCCAATACAAACGGACCTGCAATCGGATTAGAAAAGAACGTCTGCAGCAAAAAGCCAGAAACCGACAGCGCACCGCCCAAAATGACCGCCGCAATCAAGCGCGGCAATCGAATCTCCCAAATAATTGCCGTATTGGCTGAAGTCTTGCCCAGCAAAATGCCAAATACCTCAGCAGGAGACAGCGACACGGTTCCTATATTGAGATTGAGTAATACCAACAAGCACAGCAAAATGGCAAGAATGCTATATCCTGCTGTGCATCGCATGACTGTCCGCTGTTTCATCGCTGTCTCCTTTCATCTCTTGCTCTCATTTCAGTCGGTGCAGGAAGGTCAGCTGATCGGTCTGATCCGCTTGTCCTGTCACAATGCGGTTGAGATCTTCAATCATATCCGCCGCACCCGTTGTCTGCTGAAACATATTTTTCTCCGTGCACCAAACGTTTCCATTGCGCACCGCCTTGAAGTCCTTGAGCAGATTGCTCTTTTCCGTCAGCTGGCTGATGCTCTGTAAATCGCCCTCAATGGTGCTGTTGTAAATAATATAATCGGCATCCTTTGCCGCCGCATAAAAGGCTTCCATCTGCATATTCATGGTTGACAGCGCATTGTCCTCTACGTTGAGCTGCTGCGCCGTCGGTATATACGATCCGCCCGCCATGTCAATCATTTTGGAAACATAGTCACCCGGTTTCCGAACGTTGACGGAGCCTGTCGAGCTGATATAGAAAAACGCAACGGTCTTTCCAGTATCCGTCGTCTGGATGCGATTGACCTGCTGTACTTTTTCATCAAAAAACGTTTCTGCTTCTTCTGTCTTTCCGAGCAGCAAGCCATACAGCTTGATCCATTCCATTCGTCCCAGCGGGTGCGCTTCATAGCTCGAATGCTCCACGAGCACCGGAATATTTAATTTTTCCAGCTGCTCCTTGACCTCCGGATTATGGGTAATCATCGTGGATTCCACGGCAATCTGGCACTTTTTCGACAGTAATGTTTCATAATCCGGCGTATTGTATTTTCCGATATACTGCAGCTTGCCCTGCTGCATCGCCTGTGTCACATGCGGCAGACTCCAATCTTTTTGCGCCGTACTGGTCATCGTGATGCAGTCCAGCGCGTCCAGCTCATCGAACAAATCCATCGCAGAGGATGCCGCCAAATAAAAATTATCCAACGGCTGCTGCAGCACGGTAATTTTGCTGTTTAATCCCTGTGGCGCCTGTTTTCCCTCCGGCACCAGCAGGTACTGATCCTGATCGGCAATGGTAATCAACGCATAGCCACCGTCATAATAGTCAACAGAAAACTGATCGGCATACTGCAAATCCATGCTTCCCGTTGGCTTCCAGTCGGAAAAATTCGATGTGGATTCCTGTGCGCCGCAGCCGACGAGAAAAAAGCACGCACTGAGCATCAGGATGCCCATGAGATATTTTAATCGTCGCATGGCATTACTTTGCCTCAATGGAATCTGCGTCAAAGGTCAACGTGTAGTCAATCAGATATGGCTGGCTCATCGCCGTTGTATCTGCCTGCACTGCCATCTTTGTGCCAAATTTTGTGACCGGAATTTCAAACACAGAGGTCTCTGTGCCTTCTATCGGCTCATACTTGGTGTCTCCAACCATCATATAATCATAATTGGAGCTGCTCCAAATAATTTCTGCTGTTGCCACGCCATCTGCAACCGTCAGCTCTGCCGGAGACTGGATGCTTGCTCTGCCAGAGCCGCCAGCCAAGGTGACATTGACCGTATAGGTGCCGTCCTGCAAACCGAGATCAGCAAGCGTCTTGCTGCTTCCGCCCGTCACAGCGCCTTCCGGCAAAGAATCCGAGCGAAGCAGAATGGTTCTGTCGTACCACTGCTGCTTATTTTTGCTAAACGCCGCACAAGAAATACCCTGATCCAATGCTTCTACTGGAATCGTGAAGGTATCCGCGCCGTCTTTATTGGTCTCAGGGAAAATATAATCCTCCGGCTTTGCCTTGGATGCCTGTTCGCCGGTGCCCAGATAAATGCAGCGATAGCCTGTGCCGCTCATTGTCATCACAGCCGTCATTGTCCCGTCTTTTACCGTCAGCTGGCAGTCTGTCACATGGAACATCTTCGAGCTGCAATCCACTGCGACAGAATATGTGCCATCCTTGACCTGTTTGCCGGAAACCGCTTCCATGCCGTCGCCGCCGACCTGTTCGACGGTCGTCATATCCGCGGAACTCGCCACCTTGCTGTAATCCGTCGTGTCCTTCTGCGTCTGTGCAGCTGTTGTGCCGGAAGCAGGTTCTGTTGTTTGATTGCTGCCGCATCCAGTCAATGCGCCCGCCAGCAGTGCCGCGCACAACGCCGGTGCCAAAAATGTTTTCTTCATCTAATTTCACCCTTTCAAAACGAGAGCGGCACGAAAACCCGCGCCGCTCCGTTTGTATATCCGATTGTCGTGTATTACTTCAGAGAATCAATCGCTGCCTGTGCATGCTCTACATAGATCTGGCGAATGGTTTCGTTCTCGCCCAGACCGCGCAGCAGGCACTCAACCTGATAACCAGCGGCCTCAAACTGAGACTTCCAAGAATCCTTGTCGTCGCCTGCCATATCGTTGTTCGCATGGTCACCGGCAACTACCATCAGCGGCTCCAGAACAACTCTCTTGTATCCGCCCTTCTTGACAGCAGCCATCACATCATCCAGAGACGGAGTAGCTTCTACCGTACCTACAAAGTAGTTGGTATGACCATCCTTGGTCAGCAGATCCTGCATTTTCTGGTAAACAGCATTGGAATCTGCGGATGTACCATGACCCATGAAGACAATTGCGGTCTCGCCATCGTCATAATCCTTGGTCCAATCGACAATAGCGTTCTCTACACGAGAGAAATCCTCATCGCTGGACAGCAGCGGCTGACCGATAGCTACCTTGTCAAAGGCATCCGAGTACTGCGCAATATCGCCCTTCAGTTCGTCATACTCCAGACCATTCATCAGGTGGGTCGGCTGAACAACCAGGTTCTTTACACCATTGTCAACGGCACGCTTGAGAGACTCATTGATGTCATCAATCTTTTCGCCATCGCGCTTCTCTACGTGGTCAATGACAATATTGGCAGTAAAGCCACGGCGTACCGAGTAGTCCGGGAAGGACTTCTCCAGCTGATCCTCAATCGCGCCAATAGTCAGACGGCGGCTGTCATTGTAGCTGGTGCCAAAGCTGAGTACCAGCAGCTCATTCTCGCCAATGTTATCCTGATTGCGCGGATTATCCTTCGAGGCATCGCCGGTGTTGTAGTTTTCTTCTTCCTCTGCCTCTTCACCAGAGCCAGAGCCGGAGCCAGCCTTTGTAGAAACCGTTGCAGAACCAGTGTCCTTTGCAGCGTCCTTGCTGTTGTCGTTGGAAGAACCGCAGCCTGCCAACATACCAGCAGCCAGCACACCTGCCAGCAGCATTGCCGTCAACTTTTTCATTTTCATTTTCTTTACCTCCTGTGGTATCCTCGGAACGCTTCAATCGCGGTTGCAGAACTATTTTCGCGTATACCACAAGAGCGCTTCTCTCTGCCGAGAAAAAGTGCTGATCTCCCCCCGCCCACAAAAGGCAGGCAAACGGTACAATCAAGAGCTCGTGATCCGGAAATATTTCCTGTACCAGCATTCGGCAGGTTTCCTGACTTTGGCTCATCGCAAAAGAACAGCCTTACCAGTCTACAGACCAGTGACCGCGCCGAAACGCCTTGTTCTCCGCTCCCCGTTCACAGTGACGAGATCGCACAGGATTATTCACCTGTTTCCCTTTTACCCTCTTGCCAGACGCAAGAGGCACCGAATCCTTTGATTCAATTGTTCCAATTCTGCTTATTTGAGCATTGACATCATTGTATCATTTGCCCTATAACTTGTCAACTGTATCCTCATTCCGCTCTCAGCCAAGCAAACAACGCATCCTGTGTCAGAACGCGCCCTGTATGCTCAAAAAATCCAGCATTCCAAATGGCAGATGGCTGTTTGGTCTCAGAAACCATAAATCGAATGCCAAAGGCAAATCCTTCGTATTCCAATCCGAAAACAGTATACGGGTGCTCTTCTACTGCAACGATTTGTGTATTTCCTCTGCAAAAACGCGGATACTCTCCGGAGAATCCATGGGCACGCAGCTGCCGCTGTACGTTTTTTCGCTGCGCCTGCATCTTCGTGTGCAGCACAACACCATAATCTCGCGGTGGATAGCAGGACGATGCGCTCTCTACCGCCTGACAAATTGTCTGATACAACGTACCTCGTTCCGGCTGCTGCATCATGGCAATCAGTACGGTGGCATCCTGTGTCTGTCGATACCGCTGTATTTCTGTCAAATACGCAGTGTCTCCTGCCAAACGTGCCAAATGCTCCATACAATCGGTACCTTCTGTTGTGTCCGGATACCAGTCATCCAGCGATTCATGAACCGGAGACCAGTATCGAAACGGTGCAAATGTCACGAGCGGAAGCAGTGCCTTTTCCTGTTCATTGCAGCTGCGGTCGCCCAGATATTGATATTTATCATACATCGTTCCAATCTGATAGACCAATTGCCGCCACTGTTCGTCTCCTTCGCGCCAAAAATGACCGATTTCATGATACGGATAATAGTGTTCTTCCCAACGACAGGCAGTAAATTGCAGCGTCAACAGGGTGCCGTCCGGTCGATGCAGCGTCACACGATACTGCCCCTCTGCTTCTGCTCCGGTTACCTGTGTGCCAACCGGAAAATACGCGGTTAACTCTCCCACTGCTGTGCAATGCGTGAGTACAGCATACAGTTCCACGGCATCATTCATCATATACGGAACATACATATCATCTGGATCTTGTTCTGTGCAGCGCAACAGTTCCAATGCTTCGCAGTCAATCAACTGTTCCAGCCGTTCTTTTAACAATGGTATTGATTGTGTCATAGCTTCTCCTTGTGTTTATTTTACCGCATTTCCTGCATCGTGTAAACAAAAAGAACTTACTTACCGAGTATTGGGCAAATAAGTTCTTTTGCTTTGAAGTATCTTATTATTTATCCAGCAGATACTGCATGTGCTTGAGGGCGGACGAACGCTTGAGTCCCGACAGCACCAAGCCTGCTGCAATTGATCCGACAACCGTCGAAATCAAGAACGGAATAATGTACGCATAAAATGCAACCGCTCCGGCATCCGTTCCCATAAACAAAACAGCTACCGGATAGGCACACAGACCGCCGAGAATGCCGGTGCCAAAAATCTCTGCTGCAACCGTCAGCAGCAGCTTTTTGGTCTTCCAATACATCAGTCCACAGCACAACGCACCGATCATGCTGCCCGGAAACGCCATCAGACTGCCCAGTCCAAACAGGTTTCTCAGCAGGCTGGCAAGAAAGGCACAAGCCACACCGTAACCAGGGCCAAGAAACACAGCACAAATAATATTGACCATGTGCTGAATCGGTGCACAGCGCGAACCCAAAATAGGGAACGAAAACATACTGCCGACTACAGCAATATCTGCCAGCACCGCACAAAGAACGATTTTTTTAATACGAGCACGATTCATAATTTTTCCTCCACAAAAACGAGAGCATCACAAAGAATCATACCCGCGGTGGTATGCCCCTTCGTGACGCTCTCGCGTTACTCTGTTTGGAAGAATATCATATGTTACACGACTTGTCAACTGATATCTCATCCAAACCGCTTGTCTAAATACTCCACAACGCCTTTTAACGTATTGTGGTTGTTGTCAGCTACGACAACATCTACCATGTCGAGTACGTCCTGTCTCGCATTCTCCGGCGCAAAACTGATGCCTGCACTGCGCAGCATCGGCAAATCATTCTGGCTGTCGCCTACCGCGCAAATCAGCTCCGGTTTGACACCGAGGTATTCCGCAGCTTTTCGCACGCCATCGCCCTTATGTCCGCCTTTGCAGGTCATCTCATAATAGACCGGCGTGGAAAACGTCAAATTGTATTTGTCTTTGACTCGGTCAATAAAGGGACGCGCCGCGAGCACCTCGTCATGCTCTCCGGTAAAATTGATTTTTCCCCATTCATGCGTCGGCTCCGGAATCTCATCCAAGCTGCACAGCGTATAGGGAATGTCGAGATTGGCAAAATGCTGCCGCGTCACCTCACACATCTGGCAAACATACGAGTGGTCAAGCAAAAACACTTCCACGCCCAAATGCGGATACTGTTCCATCACTTCTCGCGCCAACTGTTTTGCTCCGTCATCCAAGCCTTCCATGTATACGATGCTTTCCTGCGCTTCATCACAGATAATCGCACCATTCAAATAGACACCCGGTCCATTGCACGGCAGCAGCTTGCGATAAGCAGCCGTTGCCGGACGCGTTCTGCCAGTCGCCAAGGAAAAATAGCCGCCATTGCGTGTAAAATATTCTAATGCCTCGATGGTTTCCTGTCCAATTGTACGTGCATCATCAAGCAGTGTACCATCCATATCTGAGGCAATAAAAATACCGTCAAACTTGCCCATACTGATTCCTCAATTTCCGTAATACCTGTTCAAAATATTCTGGCAGCGGTGCCTCAAACAGCATCCGTTCTCCCGTTGTCGGATGAGTCAGCTCCAGCTCTCCTGCATGAAGACACTGTCCCTGCAATTTCCATTTGTCCTTTGCCGGTCCATACAGCGGATCGCCGATAATCGGATGACCGATATGCGCCATGTGCACACGAATCTGATGCGTGCGGCCGGTCTCCAGACGAAATTTCATAAACGCATAGCCCTGATACTGTTCCAGCACCTCGTAATGCGTGATCGCTTCACGTCCACCTGCAAGAACGGTCATTTTCTTTCTGTCCACCGGATGGCGGGCAATCGGTGCACAGACTGTGCCGTTCATTTCTTTGGGGCATCCGTAGACCACAGCAAAATACCGGCGCCCCGCGCTATGTATCTTGATCTGTTCTGCCAGCGACTGATGCGCCTTGTCATTCTTGGCAACGACGAGCAGACCGCTGGTATCTTTATCAATACGATGAACAATACCCGGCCGAATCTCGCCGTTAATGCCGGACAAGCTGTCTCCACAATGGTACATTAATGCATTGACGAGTGTACCGCTCCAATTGCCCGGTGCCGGATGGACAACCATGCCCTTTGGCTTATTGACAACGATAATATCGTTATCTTCATACACAATATCCAATGGAATATTTTCCGGTTCAATCGCAACCTCTTTGGGCTCCGGTACCTCAACAGCAATCACATCTCCGGCAGCAGCCTTGGCATTCTTTTTGACCGGCTTATCTCCCAGCATCACGCAGCCCTCCTGCATGAGATGCTGAATGGCAGACCGCGTCAGATCCGGCATCTGTTCTGAGAGCAGCTTATCAATGCGCTTACCGACATCTGCTTCTGTCACCTGCACAAGTTGTCTCATTTTTTCTCGTCCTCCGGATCTTTATGGATAAAGAGATAATAAAAGGCAAACAGCGCAATGCCAACACAGACATAAATATCCGCGATATTAAAAATAGGAAACCGAATAAATTCCAGCTGAATCATATCGACAACATAGTGATTGACAATGCGGTCAATGACGTTGCCAATCGCGCCCGCAGCCACAACGAGCAGACTAATCTTTCCAATTGGCGCTTGAATCTTATCTTTTCTCAGCGCATACACAATGGCGCACAAAATGACAGCAGCCAACGCGACAAACAGCCAAATTTGATTTTCTAAGATACTAAAGGCAGCACCACGATTTTCCACATAGGTCAGCGACAGCACGCCCGGAATAAGCGGAATCGTACCGATAGATGCCAACATCGTCACTGCCCAATATTTGACGGCTTGATCCACGATGACCATCATGAGAACCGCCAGCAAATACATAACCATAGACACAGGAGATTCCTCCCTTCACAAAGAGAGGCAGAGGACAATTCCTCTGCCTCTTCGTCACGAATCATACATTCGATGATAGTTTGATTTTACTTGTGGCTGAGCACAGAAGCGCAGCGTGCGCACAGCGTCGGATGCTCTGCATTGCTGCCAACCGTCGGATCATAGATCCAGCAGCGCTCGCACTTCTCTCCTTCCATATGGCTGACAGCAATCTTCATGCCGCCCAGTGCCTCATAGGAATCGCCTTCGCCCTCGCCAGTCTGTACGTCAACAGCAGAAACGATAAACAGCTTTGCCAGATCCTGACCGCAGCCGTCCAGGAATTCCTTTGCGTTCTCGGAGGCAGTGATGGTAACCTTTGCTTCCAGCGGCTTGCCGATCAGCTTAGAACCACGAGCCTGCTCCAGTGCCTTGTTGACATCATCACGAACTGCGATGATTTTCTCCCACTTGAGCGTTTCTGCATCGGTAAAGCTCAGGGCAGAATCGTACTCCGGCATGTCGTTGAGGACAACGTTGCGCGCGTCATCGCCTTCTGCGTGCGGCATAGCGTGCCAAATTTCGTCTGCGGTGAAGCAGAGAACCGGAGCCAGCATACGAACCAGCGCATCCAGAATGCGATAAATAGCAGTCTGTGCAGACAGGCGGCTCAGACCGTCATCACAGTACAGACGATCCTTGATAACGTCCAGATAGAAGTTGGACATATCAACAACGCAGAAGTTATGGATTGCATGGATAACACCGTGGAACTCATAGCTGTCATATGCTGCGCGAACGCGGCCAACCAGCTCGTTGCACTTCATCAGTGCCCACTTGTCCAGCTCCAGCATCTGGTCATACGGTACCATCTGATCCAGCGTAAAG
The DNA here is from genome assembly GCA_963588905.1 of Eggerthellaceae bacterium. Taxonomy (GTDB): domain Bacteria; phylum Bacillota; class Clostridia; order Oscillospirales; family Butyricicoccaceae; genus Butyricicoccus_A. The sequence goes on along the minus strand of CAVAJF010000006.1, from coordinate 51,638 downwards.
CCGTTCAGGTTGCCCATGATGTAACGAGCGGTGTTGCGAATCTTCAGATAGTTCTGAGACAGCTGCTTGAACATCTTCTTCGAGATCTTCATATCCGCGCGGTAATCGGAGGAAGATACCCACAGACGCAGAATATCTGCACCATACTGCTGGGTGATTTCCTGCGGGCTCATACCATTGCCCTTAGACTTAGACATCTTCTGGCGCTCTTCATCGACAATCATGCCATGGGTGATAACCGTCTTATACGGGGAAACGCCCTTGGTAGCGATAGACGTCAGCATAGAGGACTGGAACCAACCGCGATACTGGTCGTTGCCTTCCAGATACAGATCAGCCGGATAAGCCAGATCTTCGCGTTCCTCCAGCACTGCTGCATGAGAAGAACCGGAATCGAACCATACGTCCATGGTATCGGTTTCCTTCGTGAATTCGGAGCATCCGCATTCACACTTTGTGCCAGCCGGCAGAATGTCGGCAGCATCGGTATCAAACCAAGCGCTGGTGCCCTTCTCGCGGAACAGAGCTGCAACAGCGGAAATCGTATCGTCGTTAATCAGCGGCTTCTTGCACTTCTTGCAGAAGAAGATCGGAATCGGCACGCCCCAAGTGCGCTGACGAGAAATACACCAGTCAGAACGCTCCTGAATCATAGAGGTCATGCGATCTTCGCCCCAAGCCGGAATCCACTTGACACCGTGGCAAGCCTCGACAGCCTTATCCTTCATGGCATCGACAGAGCAGAACCACTGCTCGGTTGCGCGGAAGATAATCGGCTTCTTGCAGCGCCAGCAATGCGGATACGAGTGCTCGATGGTCTCAACAGCCAGCAGTGCATTCTTCTCAGTCAAATCGTGCAGGATAATCGGATTGGTATCTTCATAGAACATACCAGCGTACTTGCCTGCATCAGCAGTGGTCATGCCCTTGCTGTCTACCGGAACAATCATCGGGATTTCCGGATACTTCTGGCAAACAACAAAGTCCTCCGCACCAAAGCCCGGTGCCGTGTGTACACAGCCGGTACCGGCATCCAGCGTAACATGATCGCCAACGATAACCAGAGACTCACGATCCATCAGCGGATGCTGTGTCGTCACGTACTCCAGCTCAGAGCCCATGATGGTACCCAGAACCTCATACGATTCAATCTTTGCCGCAGCGGCAACAGACGGAATCAAATCGGTTGCCAGAACGTAAATTTCACCGTTCGGTACCTTGACGAAAGAATACTCAAAGCGCGGATTCAGAGAGATAGCCAGGTTGCCCGGCAGTGTCCATGTGGTAGTCGTCCAAATCACGAAGTATACGTTCTCTGTTGTGCCGATGACAGAGCTAATCTTGCCCTGATCGTCCTTGACAGCAAACTTGACGTAGATAGACGCACACTTGTTGTCCTTGTACTCGATCTCGGCTTCAGCCAGAGCGGTTTCATCGTGCGGGCACCAGTATACCGGCTTCATGCCGCGGTAAATATAGCCCTTCTTAGCCATCTCGCCAAAGACAGAAACCTGCTTGGCAACAAAGTCATTGGTCAGGGTCAGATACGGGTGATCCCAATCACCGACAACGCCCAGACGCTTAAACTGGGTGCGCTGCGTGTTTACGTGATCCAATGCAAATTCCTTGCACTTATCACAGAAGTCCTTGTTGCTGACCTTGTGTCTGTCCAGACCGAAGGCAGCAATTGCCTGACGCTCGATCGGCAGACCATGGGTATCCCAGCCCGGCACATACGGAGCCTTAAAGCCAGCCATGTTCTTGTAACGCACGATGAAATCCTTGAGGATCTTGTTCAGTGCGTGACCCAGATGCAGATTGCCGTTTGCATACGGAGGGCCATCATGAAGAATGAACAGCGGCTTTCCCTCATTCTTCTCCATCAGTGTATGGTAAATATCCTCTTTCTCCCACTTCTCCAAAAACTCCGGCTCGCGCTTCGGAAGACCCGCGCGCATCGGAAAATCAGTCTGTGGAAGATTGATTGTCTTGTTGTAATCCTGCGGCATGTAACCGTACCATCCTTTCTGATTCTCGACGCTGTCCTCTTTTTTGAATCAACGCCGTCCCGCCAGATTGACGGGATTCTATCCTAAACAGCTGTGGCTGTTTATTCTCCATCAAAATTGCTGTCATCCTGTGAACCGCTCACCTCTACGGTGTACGCAGTCTGTTCCATTCCATCCAAATGAGATGTGTGTTTGGCATCAGCAAAAATTTTTAAAATATCCGTGGGAATGTCTGTTCCCGGATTTTCTTCCGACGGCTTAGGAATTTTTAACTCCGCCGGTCCCTCTACTCGACCTTCAATCGTCTCGCTCGTCGCCTCGCTGTAAACCGTGTGGTCTGAGATAGAAGTGAATTCTACGCCCTCTTTTTGCGGAATCGCTGCGATTTTTTCGCTCTCTTCCCGAAAGGCACGTGTCATTTTTTCAATAAAGGAAGCTGCCTCCTTCTGTGCCAGCCGCAGACGCGCCTGCTCCTGAGAAGCCTGCACCTGATACCGTCTGACAATGGCTTCGCACTGTTCTTTGGTTTCCCGTTTGAGCTGTTCCGCCTCTTCATGTGCTTGATTTCGCGTCTGGTCAGCCTGTTCGCTCGCTTCTTTTTTTGTCTTGTCCGCCATACCCTGCGCAGTCATCAGTGCCTGTCGAATGCCGCTCTCGATGCGGCGATATTCTTCAATCTTGTCCACCATGACCTTGAGCTTCGCCCGCAGTTCTGCATTTTCCCGTTCCAGAGCCTCCATGTCATCTGCCGCCTGATCCAGCATCATATCGACGCTTCTGGTATCATAGCCGCCAAAGACTGCTTTCTCCGGCGTAAAATCCCGGATTTCTTTTGAACCTAACATGTTACCTCCCTGAAATCAAACAACCGATAAAAACCGGAAAATGGCCGGGATAAACCCGGCCGGACGAATCCCACGAAAACTTGCACGTTACAGCAGCGCATAGACCAGACGCTCCGCAAACTCCAAAAGCAGCAGAACAATCACCGGAGAAAAATCCAGCATCATGCCTCGTCCGGACTGAAAGCTGCTGAGCAAGCTGCGACATGGCGCGAGCATCGGCTCCGTCACGGTGTACAGAAATTCCCCGACTGCGGATTGCTGTACCTGCGGGAACCACGAGCACAGCGCCCGAACAACAATGAGAAGCTGTAATATCCTGAGTATCCGAATCGTAATGCTTGCAAGAATCATACTGAAACCCATACCTCTCGGTCGGAAAACATCAAAGTTTCATTCCGCTGTTTTCCAGTTCGCTAATCAAATCATCGCCGACAATTTCCACATCCAGCGGAGTAATCAAATACGTGCCGTTAGCTACGCGCTTGATCTTGCCTTCGATGGCATATGTAACGCCGCTCATAAAGTCCAGCATACGCTTGGATGTCTCCTTGTCTGTTGTCTCCAGATTGAGGACAACGGTCATCTTGTTTTTCAGATGATCTGCGATGTCTGCTACATTGTTAAACTGATCTGCCTTCACCAAAACAACAGCCAGCTTGGTTGTTGCGTTAATATTCACCACTTGATTGTTGCCGCGTGATTCAACCTTCGTACTATGTCGTACCTCAGATGAAACAGACGTTCTTGCCGGCTCGTGGTAGTAGGAAGATGCGGTCTCTCTGACTCTCGGCTCCTCTACAGGACCTTCGTCCATGTCAAAGTCGTCCTCGTCATCTACCTCTCCGCTGACCCAGCGTTTGAAGTCGTTTACTAAACCCATTTCTGTTTCCTCCCGAATGGAACAAATCTAATTTCTCAGTAATGGCGGGCGCCGAACAGTGCCGTGCCCAGCCGGACAATCGTTGCCCCACAGGAAATTGCCTCACAATAATCGGCACTCATTCCCATCGACAAGCAGTCCATGGTGATATTATCGTATTTTTTCGCCGATATGTCAATAAATAGTTGAGACATTCTGTCAAAATAAAGAGTTTTTTCTTGATTTGGCTGCGGTTTTGGTGGAATTGCCATCAGTCCGCGCACATGAACATGCTCCAGTTGAGCAACCTGTTCGATCACAGCGTCAATCTCATCTGGATCAATGCCCAGCTTGCTTTCTTCTCTGCCGATATTCAGCTCCAGCAGAATGTCCTGACAGATTCCAGCCTTGGCAGCCTCCTTGTCAATGACCTTTGCCAGCTTCACCGAGCTGACCGACTCAATCATAGATACCTTGCCAATCAGATACTTGACTTTATTCGTCTGTAAGGTGCCAATAAAATGCAGCGGCTTTCCATCATAGGCATGTTGCTCGTACTTTTCCAGCAGCTCCTGCACGCGGTTCTCGCCGCAGACATCCACGCCTGCCTCAATGGCAACGCGGACGCGCTCTGCGTCGTTCATCTTTGTCGCAGCGACCAGCGTAATATCCTCCGGCTTGCGTCCCGAAGCAATTGCCGCCTCTGCGATGCGTTTTTTTGCGGTCTGTACCGCTTGTGTGATGTTGTTGCGTTCTTCCTCTGTCATTATCTCATTACCTTCTTGTCATTCACATCTTTTGCTTCCACAATAATATCATCGTTAACAACCAGCGAATCATTGCCGGTTACATTCTGCTCGACAATATAGAAATCCTTGCCCTCGTACAGCGGCTCGATCTTTTTATAGCTTGCCACGGAATTGGACAGAACATAAACGCCCATTTCGTCGTTTTCCATGCGCACCGCCGATTTTGGCACTCTGAGTCCGGCATAGGAATCGACCACGACGGTCGCCACCTGCTCTCGCATCGAGACGAGTTCCGAATCCATATCTTCAGACTGAAAAATAACTAGGGTGTTGTCGCTGCTCTCATCATCGCGCACCGCCTGTACCGTTGCGGAGACATCTCGGTTTACCTGCGAAAAGCGAAGCTTTACGGTGTTTCCCTGTTTCAGACTCTTGGCGTCCGAGTCGCTGACCTTTGCCGCATAGTACCAGACATATCCTGACACCACTTTTCCCTTACCGGATGTTTCTTTAGGCTCTTTTTGTCCCAATTTTTCCATAGACGACAGGGTTAAATTGTCTATCACGTCCGGCGTAAAGATACTCTCATATCCATCGGCAGACTCACAAAAATAGCCCGCGCACGGAGAATAGATGCTGGTTGTTTTGCCGTCCAGACGGGACTCCAGCGAAGTTGCCTGTTTTTTCAAGCTGGCAAGCTCTTTTTTGATGTCTTTGCTGTTGTCGGAAATGGAACCGCTCTTCAAAACCAGCTGACGAAGCTCGGACGTGATCGAAGTAATCTGTCCCAGCGAACCATTCTCCACCTGTTCACACAGCGTATTCATCTGATCGATGATTTTCTGATTGAGTCGGCTGGAATTGGTTGTCGTAGATGACGTTGAGCTGAATGTCTCCAGCTGTTCGATATTGTCATTGATGCTCTTTAATTCTCGGCTGACGGTCAGTGCATCCTGATTGGAATATTTGGTGACGAGTGCCGCACCCTTCGATACTTTATCGCCATCAGAATAATTGTACTCCACCGTATCGCCTTCTGCAATATCTACCACCTGCTCTTGTCGAATAAAATATCCGCTCGCAGAGAAAGAGTCATCCAGAGATACCTGCTGCGCCGGTGTCGTCTTGACCGGATTGTAATGACTGATGGCAAATCCAGCAACGCTGTAAACAAAAATAATCACAAAAATGATGATCGGTATCCGAAGTGCTCGGTTGAGTTGCAGTCCGCCGATCCGCCATACATTGGATGTTTGATTGGATGTTTTATCGGAATCCTTCCGCCGAAACGGATTTCCTTTGAATGCCATAGAAAGTACTCCTCCGAACAGAGGGTCTTATGCCGTGACGACTTCCTTTCTTCCGTTCATTTCCAGCTTGCGCTGCGGAATCACCGTGGAAATGGCGTGTTTATAAATCATTTCCTGCTTTCCATCGCAGTCGAAGAGAATGACAAACGTGTCAAATCCGCGCACCACACCGCGCAGCTGAAATCCATTGGTGAGAAAGATCGTCAACGGAACTCTGTCCTGCCGTGCCCTGTTTAAAAAGGTGTCTTGTAAATTGATTTCGGTTTTCATTATAATAGAATCCTCCCGTGATGTATAGAGATACTTTCAATATGTTACACCACGTTCGGATAAAATTTCTGTCACTTGCTGAAGAATGCCGGAAAAATCTTCCGGCGCGTCGTATTGCAGCCAGTGTACGCGATTGTCTCGCCGCAGCCATGTCAGCTGCCGCTTGGCATAATTGCGCGATGCCCGCTTGAGTGTATCCAGACAAACGTCTAAGCTCTCTCGTCCCTCTAGATACGGCACCAGCTCTTTGTAACCAATAGCTTGTCCCGCTGTTCCGACGAGTTTTCCGCCCTTCCACAGGCGCTCTGTCTCTTCGACAAGCCCCTGTTCCGCCATTTGATCGACACGACGGTCAATGCGGTCATACAGCATCTGCCGGTCAGAAGGACAGAGGGCAAACAAAATCGCATCATATTTTGGCTCTGGCCGTTTATTTTTTTCGTTCCACTCGTTAATCGTCATACCGGTCTGCTCGTACACTTCCAGTGCCCGCACAACACGCTTGACGTTATTTTCGTGGATGCGCTGTGCTGACACCGGATCGACAGCGCGCAGCATTTCATGCAGCGCATGAGCGCCTTGTTCCCGCGCAATCGCGTTGTATTTTTCCCGCGCCTCTAAATTTGTCTCATCGCCGGAAAATACACTGCCCTCAATGAGTGCATCCAGATACAATCCCGTGCCGCCGCACACAATCGGAACTTTCCCGCGCGACAGAATATCTTGTGCACAAGCATCCGCCATTTGCTGATATTTTGCCACAGAAAACGTCTCTCCGGCATCCGCTACATCAAACATGTGATGCACGACACCGTCTCGTTCTTCCATGCTCGGTTTTGCTGTTCCAATATCCATGCCGCGATACAGCTGCATGGAATCCGAGGAAATGATCTCTGTATCCAATCGCTTCGCCAACGCAATAGACAATGCCGTTTTACCGGAAGCCGTTGGTCCAGCAATACAAATAAGCTTTTGCTTCATCACTGATTCACCCGCTTAAACATTTTATCCAGCTCATACTTGGTTAAGCGCACAGTAACCGGTCTGCCGTGTGGGCAGCAGGTCACTTCCGGGTCGGACAACACACGGTCACACAGCGATTGCAGCTCTTCCATACTCGTTTTCCAGCCGCCCTTAATCGCCGCTTTGCACGAAACCGTATGAATCAAATCATCCAGACGATCGGGCACCGGCGTGCGGCGATCCATCAGCTTCTGCGCCATTTCAGAGACTGTCATGGACAAATCACCGGCGTCAATATATGCCGGCGCCTCACGCACCGCCACACTGTGCTGGCCAAACGGTTCCATGACAAAGCCAATCGACTGAATTTGTTCCATGCCGTCCATGATTGCCGCATATTCCTCGCCGGACAAATCCACTACAACCGGCTGCAACAGCATCTGTGTCGGAATATCCACCTGTTTTCTCAGCTGATTGAACAAAATCCGCTCGTGCGCGGCGTGCTTATCAATGAGAATCAGACCGCTTGCATCCTCCGCCAAAATATACGTGTCAAAACAGCTGCCAATTACATGCGCCTTTGGCATATCATCCAGCAGAGTTTCTTTTGGTGGCTCCGGAGCAGGTTCTCTTGCTGGTTCAGGAGCTTTCTGTGCCAGTGGATGAGGCTGTTGCGGCTGTTTTTCTATTTGCGATACGCGTCCGGCAAAACTGTCCGGCTGTGTCGGCTTGATTGTCGGCTTGGATGCACCAATATTGCTTAGTACACGCTCATCTCTGTCATCCACATCAATAAACGGCAAAAAGCCCGAACGCTTTGGTGCGGGCGGCGTGCTGCCTCTGGACACCGGAGCCGCCTGATAGGTGCTTTCCTGCTCCAATCGGTCAGCCTTTGTCTGCACCGGTTCCGAATGCTGTGGCGTCATGCGAATCGCAGAACGCGAAATGACTTCTGTTTTTTCTTGCGGTTCCGGCGGCTGCGTTGGCAATATCTCTGCCAGCGTCTTTTGCGGCTTTGCCTCAATTTCCGGAATATTTTCCTCTCCCGCCAGTGCATTTTTTACTGCGGCATAAACAGCAGAGAATACTTTCTTTTCCTCTGCAAATTTGACTTCCGTCTTTGCCGGATGAACATTGACATCCACCAGTCCCAACGGCAAATCGAGACAAACACAGCCATACGGAAATTTTCCGGTAATAATGCTATTTCGATACGCTTCCTCCATCGCCGCTTGGATCAACTTGGATTTAATAAATCGTCCATTGACAAAAAAATGCTGATAGGTTCGATTGGAGCGCGGCGCATGTGGTTTGGAGATATAACCCCAAACCCGAATGTCATGAAGCGTATGCTCCGGCATCTCGATGAGATTTTTGGACAGCTCTTTGCCAAATACGCTGAATACTGCATTTTTCAAGCTGCCGTTTCCCGGAGAATGGAACACATTTTTGCCATCCCGAATGCAGTGAAAGCTGATCTCCGGATGGCTCTCTGCGGCGTGTTCCACCACAGAGAGAATATATCCTGCTTCGGTAAAGTCTTTTTTCAAAAACTTCATGCGTGCCGGTGTATTATAAAACAGATCGCGGATGAGAAACGTCGTGCCATCCGGGCAGCCTGCCGGTTCATTTGCCGTCATTTTTCCGCCTTCCAGCGCCACATGAACGCCCTCCATGCAGCCGGTCTGTTTGGTAAACAGCTCGACACGCGATACCGCACTGATTGCGGCGAGCGCTTCGCCGCGGAATCCCAGCGTGCCGATGGCACTCAGATCCTCTCTCGTGCGAATTTTGCTCGTCGCATGGCGGCAAAAGGCAATCGGCGCATCCTCCGGCGCCATGCCGCAGCCATTATCGCGGACACGCAAATACGTGATACCGCCATGTTCCAGTTCAACTGTGATCTGTGTCGCACCGGCGTCAATGGCATTTTCCACCAGCTCTTTGCACACAGAGGAAGGTCTCTCAACCACTTCACCCGCAGCAATCAAATCCGCCATATGAGAATCCAATTCATGAATCACTGCCATGCAGCACACCTCCCAGTTCATTTTCTATTCTAAAACTCTGTGCATCTATTATACACGGATTTTTTCGATTATTCCACCATTTTTTGCAGCTCAAATACCAGATTGAGTGCCTCAATCGGCGTCATGGTATTGACATTGACCGCGCGCAGTTTCTCTGCCACATCATTTGACTGGTAGCTGGTCAGAGACATCTGCGGCGCTTCTTCCTCCGCGTCTTCCACTTCATGTACCTCAATCTTTGGCGCATGATCTTCTAAGTCCTTGAGAATTGCCTTTGCGCGGCGCAGCACCGGCTTCGGAACGCCTGCCAGCTTTGCCACAGCAATACCATAGCTGTCATCCGCGCCGCCTGGAATGATCTTGCGCAGGAACGTAATATCCTCGCCGCGTTTCTTGACGGCGATATTATAGTTCTTGACACCTTCCATCAAATCTTCCAGCGCGGTCAATTCGTGATAATGCGTGGCAAACAGCGTGCGGGCACCGATTTTCTTCGGATCTGCGATGTATTCTACCACAGCACGGGCAATGCTCATGCCGTCAAACGTGGATGTGCCGCGGCCAATCTCATCGAGAATGACCAAGCTAAATCGCGTCGCATGCGTCAAGATCTCCGCCACTTCGCTCATCTCGACCATAAATGTCGATTGTCCGCTCGCCAGATCATCCGATGCACCGACACGCGTAAATACACGGTCAGCAATACCGATGCGGGCAGATTTCGCCGGAACAAAAGAGCCCATCTGCGCCATAATCGTAATCAACGCAACCTGACGCATATATGTCGATTTACCCGCCATGTTCGGGCCGGTAATCACAGCAATGCGGTTTGCCTTGTCATCCAGCAGCGTATCATTGGCGATAAACATCGTATCGCGCAGCATACGTTCCACGACCGGATGTCTGCCCTCTTTGATGTCGATAACCGGAGAATATTCCACCTCCGGGCAGCAATACTGATACAAATCCGCCACTTCTGCCAGCGAGCACAGCACATCGGTCTGTGCCAAGGTCTGTGCGGTAATCTGGATTCGATGTACAGCAGCAGAAATCTGTTCGCGTACCTCTGTAAACAGCTGATATTCCAGATCGGTGATGCGCTCCTGTGCCTGCAAAACAGTATTTTCATACTGTTTGAGTTCATCGGTAATATATCGCTCTGCATTGGCAAGCGTCTGTTTGCGCACATAATGCGCCGGAACCTTGTCCGACAGAGAACGCGCGACCTCAATATAATAGCCAAAGACGCGGTTATAGCCGACTTTCAGCTTGGAAATGCCGGTTGCCTCGCGTTCCCGCTCTTCAATCGCTGCAATGGAGCCTTTGCCGCCCGATGCAATGTCGCGCAGCTTGTCCAGCTCTTCGCTGTAGCCCTCTTGAATAAAACCGCCCTCACGCAGAGAAAACGGTGGATCTTCAACAATGGCCGCCTGAATCAATTGCTTGACATCTTGCAGCTCATCCATCGATTCGCACAAGACTTGCAGCATAGAAGCCTTGCACTGTGCCAGCTGAATCCGAATTTCAGGCACATGCTCCAATGTCGCGCACATGCTTCGCATATCCCGACAATTGGCAGTTCCATAGACAATGCGGCCAATCAGACGCTCAATATCAAACATCTGGCGCAGTTCATCTGTCAAGGCGGTACGTCGAACCAAATCATCCTTCAGCTCTCCCACCGCTTTTTGTCTTTGAAGAATCTGATTGGGGCTGCGAAGCGGCTTGCTCATCCATTGACGCAGCATCCGCGCACCCATCGCTGTCTTGGTGTGATCGAGCACCCACAGCAGTGAGCCGCGCTTTTCCTTGGTGCGCATGGTCTCAAACAATTCCAGATTGCGTCTGGCATTGAGATCCAGTTCAAGATACTGTCCCTGATAATACAGCTGCAACGTATCCAAATTGGACAGGTCTGACTGCTGCGTATCCATCAAATATCGCAGCAGCGCGCCGACGGCACATACAATCATCGGATGATCGGTAACCGTCTCCGCTTCGACACTCGCCGCAAACTGTCTGCGAACCAGCTGTTCGCACGCTGCGTATTCATATTGCTCATCCGTCATACGCTCCAAACCGGAGTCCATATGTTCATGCAAAAAGTCAATCAGCGCACCATCATCCGCCGCTGCCGGATTGAGCAGCACTTCTTTTGGTGTAAAGCGACCGATCTCATTCATCGCATAGACCGTCATGTCATCGCCAGACATATCTGTCGCAAGCATTTCTCCGGTTGTAATATCCGCAAAGCAGATACCTGCCCCCATCGCACCGAAATAAACCGATGCAATATAATTGTTGCAGTCCTCCTGCAGCATAGATGCTTCGATCACCGTGCCCGGCGTAATCGTGCGAATGATTTCACGCCGCACCAATCCCTTTGCTTTTTTGGGATCTTCGGTCTGTTCGCAGATAAACACTTTGTGTCCATTCTTGACCAGCTTGGCAATATAGCTCTCGCAGGAATGGAACGGGATGCCGCACATCGGCGCCCGCTCCTCCTGTCCGCAATTTTTTCCGGTCAGAACCAAATCCAGTTCTTTCGATGCAATTTTTGCATCGTCATAGAACATTTCGTAAAAATCACCGAGGCGATACAGCAAAATACCGTCCTGATTCTGATTTTTAATTTCAAAATACTGCCGCATCATCGGCGTAAGTTCAGCCATGATACCCCTTCCTAATTGCTCTGCCGTACAGTGCACGCAGAGAGGTCTTTGTAATGCTCACATCGACAAAATCGCCGATATGCAAATCTTCGCCAGAAACCAGCACCAACAGACCACCGTCTGTCCGTCCACAGTGCGTATACTCGCTGTCGTCCTTGCCGTTGGACAAACCGTCAATCAGAACGCTCAGCTCTCTATCTTGATAAGCATCCTGCCGCACCTGATTGATGGCCTCCTGTGTTTCCAGCAGACGATTGAAGCGATCCTGCTTTTCCTCCGGCATCGCCGCATCCGGCATTTCCGCCGCCGGTGTGCCGCTGCGCTTGGAGTACAAAAATGTAAACAGCTGGTCATACTGTCCCTGCCGCACAACGTCCAGCGTTCCTTGAAAATCTTCTTCGGTCTCTCCAGGGAAACCAACGATAATATCCGAGGACAGCACAAGATCCGGCATATATCGCTTGGCCGCTGCAATCAGCTCCAGATATGCCTCCTTGGTATATCCTCGATTCATGCGCTTGAGAATCTGATTGGATCCGGACTGGAACGGCAAATGCAGCTGGTGGCTGATGTGTGTTCCCTGCGCCATCGTGCGGAACAGCTTTTCCGATGCATCCTTCGGATGGCTCGTCATAAATCGCAGACGATATTCGCCCGGCACGGCATCCAGCCGCGCCAACAAATCGGAAAAGTCCATATCCATGCCCAAATCCTTGCCATACGAATTGACATTTTGTCCGAGCAGGGTGATGTCTTTATAGCCTTCTTCTACCAAGCAGCGCAGCTCTGCTTCAATGTCCTCCGGCTGACGGCTGCGCTCTCTGCCGCGCACATAGGGCACGATGCAGTAGGTACAGAAATTGTTGCAGCCGTACATAATGGACAGCCATGCATGGCAGCCCTCGCCGCGCTGTACCGGCAGACCCTCAGCAATTTCGCCCTTTGGATCACCAGCAATTTCAAAAATGCGCTTGCTGCCGTTCAAACGGTGCAGCAGCAGTTCTGGAAATCTCCACTGCATATGGGTACCGAACACAATATCCACGCGCGGATAGCTCTTTTTGATTTTCTCCGTGATATGCTCCTGCTGTACCATGCAGCCGCACATGCAGATAACCAGATCATCGCGGGCATCTTTTAAATGCGTGTACTTGCCCATCATGCCGAACACGCGCTTTTCCGCATGTTCACGCACGGCACAGGTGTTGACAACAATCACATTTGCCTTGGTATAATCCTCGGTCCGCTGATAGCCCATATCGCGCAGCATACCCGCAATGCGCTCAGTGTCCGCCTCATTCTGCTGGCAGCCGAATGTCTGGCAGAAAAACCACTGCTGTTCCGGCAGCAGCGCATTGCGTCGGCTCACCTGTTCGATATAGTCCAGCTGGTGCGCAATCTGTTCCTTTGGTATTTGTCTTGAAGTTGTATGTTTCATCCTATATCATCCAGTTTATCGAAATTCGTTGAGTTCTGCGTCATATACCATCAGATGATGATAGTTTGCGCCGTCCGGTGTCAAATCCGGCAAATCGCGCACAATGGTCTTTGTGAGATATTCCGGGCTCAAATTGTTGTTGCCCGCTCCAAGGATGGCATAGCAGCGCACGCAGTCTGTATCCGGTTCCAGCGTGAATGCCTTCATGTAATCCTTGATATTGACCTCTTTTTCTCCGCGCTTAGATTTTTTCATAATGAGAATCTCATCTTGTGCAAACAGTGCCTGCACACGCTCGCAGAAATCTGCCGGCACGCCGTTGTCAAACTCCCAAGTAATCTCAAACTTGGAGTATGCAATATCGCGCACCTTTCGTCCCGCACCGTTCTCAATGGAATACATCTCCTGTACCGAAATGCCGGACGGGCACACCGCATTCATGCGCTGCACAGCGTCCTCCGGCAGCTGTTCTGCCGTACAATTAAAATCCAAAAACTCCCACTCGCCGGAGTATCCGGTGGATAGCGGCAGGGCAATAGAAATATAAATATGCTGGTTAAATCCCTCTGTGTACCACACCGGCAGCTTGGCGCGGGTGATAATGCGCTGCATACAGTGCATCAAATCCAGATGAGAAATATATGCCGCTTCATCGGTCTTGGAAAATCGCATTCTTGCCTTAAACACTGCACGCACATCCTTTCAACAAGCTAGCTGCGCCACAGCCAGCACATTTTTCCAAACAAGACGGAGTCGGTTCCGCTCTGCGCGAACGCTCCCATTCTCTCTTGAGATGCTCCTTTGTCGTTCCGCATCCGATGTGATCCCACGGGAACACTTCGTCCAACGGACGCTGCCGATTGGCATAGAACGCCGGATCCAAGCCGACTGTCCGAAAGGCATCCATCCACTTCTCCAGCGAGAAGCAGTCCTCCCAGCCGTCCATCTTGCAGCCCGACTTCCACGCCGTATACAGCACTTCTGCCATCCGGCGGTCACCACGAGCAAAGGCACCCTCCAAAAAGCTGGTGTCCGAAGCGTGCCAGCGGAAGGTGACATTTTTGGTCTTCATGACCTGACGCAGATAGGTTGTTTTCTCGTCCAGCTCTTCCTTGGTCGCCTGCGCGTCCCACTGGAACGGCGTCTGCGGCTTCGGCACAAAGCAGGAAGTCGATGCGGTAATCTTGACGCCGCGCGCCCGATTCGGCGTGGTCATGCGCCAGCGATACGCAATATTCTTGCACAGCTGAGACATCTCGTCAAAATCTGCATTGGTCTCGGTCGGAAGACCCATCATAAAGTACAGCTTGACATTGTTCCAGCCGCCTTCAAAAGCATAGGTGCACGCCTTGAGCAAATCTTCTTCTGTGATATTCTTGTTGATGACATCGCGCAGACGCTGGCTTCCCGCCTCTGCCGCAAAGGTCAGACCACTCTTGCGCACCTTCTGCACGCGCTCCATCAGCTCCATGCTAAAGGAATCTGCACGCAGCGACGGCAGCGACAAGCTGACGCGACGCTCTTCACAAATGTCCAACAGATCATTCGCCAGCTTTGGCAATTCGGAGTAATCACTGGTAGACAGGGACGACAACGAAATTTCTTCATAACCGGAATTGTCCAGCACAGCTTTTGCCTGCTTGAGCAGGACATCTGCGCTCTTTTTGCGCAGCGGACGATAGGTATGACCCGCCTGACAGAAGCGGCAGCCACGCGGACATCCGCGGAACAGCTCGACCATGGCACGGTCAAAGACAATTTCCGTCGACGGAACCACAAAGGATTCCGGATAGTACATGTTGTCCAGATCCCGCACGATGCGCTTCTGCACAAATGCCGGTGCGCCGTCTTTCGGCGTCACAGTCTCTACGGTTCCGTCCTCGTGATACGTCACATCATACAGCGACGGCACATACAATCCTTCAATATGACAAGCCTTGCGCAGGAATTCGTCTTTGCTCCAATTTTCCCGCTTTGCCTGACGATACAGATCGGTAAACTCGATCATGATTTCCTCGCCGTCGCCAATCTGAAATGCATCGACAAATGGGGCAAGCGGTTCCGGATTATAGGCACATGGGCCGCCGCACACAACAAAGTTTTTCAGCGTCTTTCTGTCGCAGGCGCGCACCGGAATGCCGCCTAAATCCAGCATATTCAGCAAATTGGTGAACGACAGCTCGTACTGCAGCGTAAAGCCCAAAATATCCAATTCCGTAATTGGGTCGCCGCTTTCCAATCCATACAGCGGAATATCTGCCTGTCGCATCTCCGCTTCCATATCAATCCACGGTGCAAAGACGCGCTCACACCAAATGCCATCCTGATGGTTGAGCAAACCGTACAAAATACGGCTTCCCAGATGAGACATGCCAACCTCATATGTATCTGGAAAACACATGCCAAACCGCAGATCAATGGTTTCCTTATCCTTGACAATAGAGCCCCATTCTCCGCCGACATAGCGGGCAGGCTTTTGGACTCGCGGCAGGATTCGTTTCAGCTTCCGAGAGAGCTTCATAAAATTCGTACCTCATTTTTTCATCGTTGTTTGTTCGGTTCAAAAGAAAGGAGCTCTCCGACCGTTGGGGACCGAAGAGCCCGCTCGTTGCAGGGTTCAGGTAATTATTCCTGTTCGTCCGTTTTATCCGAATCGCCAAAAAGACGCTTACGCTTCTCATAATCCGACTGACGCTCTAAGTATGAATATTCCAGACGCAGGGTTTCCTTGAGCAGCACCTCCAGTTCAGACGCATATGCTGCCAGCTCATCTGTGGACGGCAGCTTGCCAAAGGAAACAATCTTCATGTATTTATTGACCGCTGTGTGCAGTCGTACCTGCGCGCGGCTCAGCTCGCCATACGTCAATTCATTGATGATCTGCTGCAATTCTGCACGCAGTCCCAATGTCATGAGCTGGAATACCACACGGTCAGCCGGAATGCTCAAACGCACCTCATATCGCGCCAGCAGCTGCTCGATGAGTGCATTGTTTGCCTCATGCATCTTGCGCAGGTCTTCCATTTTATACGAATGCATCTTAAGTCCAACCGATTCCTCTGTCAGGCGCAGTTCTTCCAGTTCTTCCGGTGTAATGTCCAGATTTTCCGGTACAGCAGACATGCTGTATCGGCCAATGGCCGCTCGCATTGCCTTATACAGGTTTGCCATACAGTATACCTGTCGCTCGCAGTCTTCAAAATGTGTCTCTGCCTTTTTGAGCAGATCCTGCGTCTTGTTCAGCTTGCTCCGCGCCTCTTTTTCCAGACCATCGTAGTAATCAACGACCTTCTGTCGTTCGTCTGTCGTCTGCTTATGAATGGCAATGACAATGTCATCCTTTTTTGCAATGGTCTCATTGCGTGCGGCAAGTTCTTCCTCAGCATCCTTGAGCTGCTTCTGTAGCTCCTGTAATTTTGCTTCGGACGCTGCGAGTTGTTCATTAACTGTTTCCAGCGTTTCCCTTGCACTAAGCAGTTCCTTTACATTCTCAAACATGCTGTATCTCCTATTCCATCCGGATAAACCGTCATATCGTAAAAATCAAATCATAAAGCGAAGCCTTCTTCGTATACTTTGCCGCAAACCAGCAAAGTATCCTATGTTCTCGCTCGATTCCTCAAATTAAAATCAAAATTATTGTACTACGAATACACCGGTTTCGCAATAGTTTTGGAGCGTACAAAGCAAAAAAGCCGGAAATTTCTCTCCGGCTTTGCTTTCTGCTGCCGCCATGCTGTCAGCTGCGGCATCCGCGGCATTCATCCTTTTTCGGGTGACAGCCGCAGTCCTTGTCGAAATCGTTCGGTGCGCCGCGTCCGTCCTTCGGGAAAAATTCCTCCACCGGGAATTCAAACCGGTTGAACATCTCGCAGGGATCCTCCTGCTTGCAGCATCCACCGGCGCAGCTGCAATCCTTGGCAGGCATACAGATGTCGTACGCCGGCATGAGCAGCTGAATGTCGCGCTCCAAGCGAATGATAGAAAATTGTCCCAACGTGACAAACAGCTTTTTCACGCCGGTATCCAGAATAATATCATCGCCAAACAGACAGCTGAGCGGTTCCGGCACTTCACTCAAATCACAGCAGCAGCCGCCGCGGCACTCCGGCTCCACGATCTTGGCAGACAGCACCAGCGGGTCAAGTGTTTCTATTTGTGCCGCAGGCTTTTCCGTTTTTAGCAACGGCACGGCGGCGTTTGCGTTCGCGCTGTGCGGCTGCAAAGGTTTCCGTCGAAACAATCGCCCATCTTGGACGGGCATGAACATACCACTGTTCCTGCGGCAACGGCTGAACGATTCCCTCCAAATAATCCGTCACCGTGCTTTTATGATTGACGAGCACACCGCAATAAATCGGATTGTCCAGACAGCGCCGGACACCGCGTGCATCCCATTGCTTTCCGCGTTTGGTCGTTTTACCCGCATGATTGAGCCGCACAGCAATGCTTGCCGCACCCATGCCGGTCAAATACAGCCGAAAAATCTCCCGCACGACTTCCGCTTCCCGCGGCTGTTTGCGCAGGGAAAACAGCCCTGTGCGCGTATAGCCAAAAATCACCGGCGGCACCCGCCCGCGTTTTGCATTGATCTCCTTTCCAAATTTAATGCGCTTGGACAAATGCGCGCTCTCCTCCTGCGCCAACGACGCGTACACGGTCAGAATAAATTCTGAATTTCCCATGCATTCCTGTCCCTCCGACAAAAAGCGAAGCTGTATGCCGTACTTTTTGAGCAGCCGCACTGCCTGTAGGCAGTCTACGGTATTCCGGGCAAAACGCGAAATGTCTTTGACACACAGCACATCAAACGCTTGTTTCTGTGCATCATCCAGCATGTGCAAAAATTCCGTTCGATGCTTGATTTGCCTGCCGGAAATACCGGCGTCTGCATAGATGTGCGTCAAAACCAGCTGTTCTCTGCGTGCATACGATGCAAAAAACGCCTCTTGATGCGCGAGGCTGTCCAGCTGTGCTTCTTTTTGCGTTGACACGCGGCAATATGCCGCCATGCGCAATGGTTTCATTGCATTCCCTCCCCAGTGGCAAGTATATGCAGAAATCCATTGCGTTTTTCCGCCAAATCTTTTACAATAGCAAACAGAAAGCTAGGTGATTTTTATGCGCAATACAACACTGATTTATATTCGACAAAATGACAACTACTTGATGCTGCACCGCACGAAAAAGAAAAACGACCAAAGTCACGACAAATGGCTCGGTATCGGCGGCAAATTTGAAGACAAGGAAAGTCCGGAGGACTGCATCCTGCGCGAGACCAAGGAAGAAACCGGTCTGACCCTGACGCATTACAAATACCGCGGCATTGTGACCTTTGTTTCGGATGTATGGGAGACCGAATATATGCATCTGTTCACCGCGGACGGTTTTACCGGAGAACTCATCGACTGTGCTGAGGGAGACCTCGAATGGATTCCGCGCGAACAGCTGTTATCTCTGCCCGCCTGGGAAGGGGACAAAATTTTTCTAAAGCTGCTGTTTGACGAAACACAGCCATTTTTCTCGCTCAAGTTTATCTATGAGGGAGATACGCTGGTATTCGCATCCAAAGATGGCGTACAGCTACCGTTGTCCTCTTCTCACTGAGCGGGGCAAATGGTTCAACCACTGCCTCCGGCTTGTTCGTCCGCTCAATGGTCTGTGCATTCGGCGCACCAGCTTGTGAAGTAAAGATTCTCGCCGTTCCTTCACTGCCGTACAAAATCGTCCGTTTGTCAAAATATGCCAAACCGCAAATATCCTGCATCCGTCCGCATCCTGCACTGATTTCCGCAAATACCTTGTAGTAATAGCGGACATCCACATGGAAAAAGCCGCGGTTAAAATCTACCGGCTGTACATCAATATCCACCCACAGCAGTTCCGCGCGGCGCGGCTTGACACTAGACGAACGCTCCAGCAACTCTTGCGACTGTCGAGTCAAATATACCCGCAAATCGCGGATACACTCTTTGGAGCGACATGCATCATAGACTTTTCTAGTATGCGTGCATACCGCTTCGCGGATGGGCTTTTCTCCGCAAATCGGGCCGGGTGTCACACGTTCACTCATATGTTTTCCCTCCATCTCACGTGTTCTGATGTATTCTATGCCGCAGATGGAAAAAGGTGATTTCGTTTAACCAAAGGAGTTCCTCTATGACCGCTCAACAGTATGAAGCATGGACGCGCCCTCTGCGCAAGCGTCCTTTTCTGACGAAAACGCTGCTGTGTATCAACAAAGCTTTGACAGCACTTGTATACGTCGCCTATCCTTTGCTGCTGCTCGTATTGCTGCTGCAAAACGATGCGCGCATTCTGTCCGTACTCTTGACACCGGCGATTTCCTTTGTGTTGGTGTCTGTATTCCGCAGCCGCGTAAACGCGCCGCGCCCTTACGAGCAGCTGGATATTCAGCCGCTCATTCACAAAGACACACGCGGACACTCGTTTCCCAGTCGGCATGTCTTTTCTTCTGCCGTGATTTCCTGCGCGTTCTTGTATACGTTTTCTCGGATTGGTGTTGTACTGCTTCTCGTCACAGCTCTGCTTGCTATTATTCGTGTGTTGGGCGGCGTGCACTTCCCCCGCGATGTCATCGCCGGTTTTTGTATCGGCCTGCTCGCCGGATGGATTGGCTTTGTTCTGCTGTAAGAATTATTGGAAATTTTTATGCAAAATGCATAGTATTTTTTACAAAAATATGATAAACTGAAAAAAGTAAAAGTTCCACAACTTGTTTAGAAAGAGGAAGACATATTATGAGCAATGTTTGTGTAAAGAACTGCTGCATCGGCAGCGGCATCCCGAAAATTTGTGTTCCCATCGTTGCCACCAACCTGCGCGAGATTTTTTCTCAGGCGCGCGGTATGCAGCGCAAAAATTTTGACCTGATTGAGTGGCGTATTGACCGCTTTGAGCACTTCCATGACATCAATATGGTTCGCCGCGCTTCTCGTATTCTGCACGGCATCTTGGATGACCAGCCGTTTATTCTGACCTTCCGCACCATCGGCGAAGGCGGCAGTCAGCCGATTGAGCCGGAATACTATGTTGAGCTGTATCGCACCGCCATCGAAGAGCGTCTGGTGGACATGATTGACGTAGAACTGTGCATCGGTGATGACATCGTAAAGGAACTGGTGGATCTGGCTCACAGCCACGGAATGCCGGTCATCATTTCCAACCACGATTTTAAGTGCACACCGCCGAAGGAGGAACTGGTTGCTCGCATGAAGCGCGCTGAGGCGGAAGGTGCAGATATTCTGAAAATCGCTGTCATGCCGCAGGACAAGCACGATGTCTTGGAGCTGCTGTATGCCACCGAACAGATGTCTCGTGAGAGCGAGTGCCCGCTCATCACCATGTCGATGGGACAGAGCGGTATTATCAGCCGTCTGAGCGGCGAAATTTTTGGCAGCGCGATCACATTTGGCACGATTGGTGCTGCCTCTGCACCGGGACAGATTGATCTGGATTCTCTGCATATGGTGCTCCAGCTGCTGCACAAGCACATTTAATGTAAGACGCAAAAAAGCTCTGATTGTACCGTTTTTTTGGTTCAATCAGAGCTTTTCTTTGTTATTTACTCAAATAAATGGTTCTGTTCGGATAGGTTTTATCTGTATCCGGCGTATCCTTTGTATATTTCTGCGTATGAGAGCTGTCTGTATACGCGGTATATCCATCCGGTGCGTCTACCAGAACCGGAATGCCATTCGGCACGGAAATCGTCTGCTCTCCGCTGTCAGATACCAGTGTGATGGTCCGTGTCCATGCCGGTTTAATCAAACTCTTCTCAATAAATTCTGCCGGTTTGACCATTTCATCGCTGCTGTATGTCATGCTGCGCGACATATTACAAGTTTTTTCTTCTCCATTCGCATCCTTGACCGTATAGGTTCGGAAAATGTCCAGAATGCGCAGCGTCTTTTTCTCTACATCATATTCCTGTGTGGTGTACGTATAAGTCTTTCCGTTATCTTCCGTGCCGGACAACGCGGAAATATCTGTCACAATATGATAGGTCTCACCGCAGTCTCGCAATGACGTAATGGTTTCCTTATTATTATAGGAACCAAATCCATATTCTTCAAACAGCTGTTCCGCATAGGACAGATCATTTTCTTGTTTTGCTGCCGCTTTTGCCTGAATGACAAGCGCTTTTTTCTTGATGCTGCCGTCTTTATTGGCTTCTGCATAGGTGTAAAAATCCTGTCCATCATGCTGGAAATAGTATTTGAACAGCATTCCCGTCTCCGTCTTACGGTAGCGGCAGATGGTACCCAACACATCATCGTAATACAAGGTAAGCAGCGCATTCGATTCCTTTTTCTCTTCGCCTACGCGCAGACAGGTGCTAAATGACGGCTGAATGTTATCCGTTTCATATGTTTCCAACGTATTGACCGCATAAATCTGTTCCAGCGTTGGTGTTTCCGTTTGCTGTCCGCTGCCTGCACTGCCATCTGTCGATGCGGTGCCGCAGCCCGCCAACGTCCAAGCCATGCACCCTGCGAGCAGCATAGCTGAAATTCGTTTTAAAAGCATGTACTTTCATTCTCCAATATTTGACTGAAATTCCCGCAGTTTTGCAGGTCTTTGTCTATACTATCACATTTTGCGCCTCGATTCAAGGAAACGCGGAAATTCAATTGACAGCAAAACAGGGAAGGTGTATAGTATATACATCTTTGAATCAGACAGTTCGTTTGCACCATCCTGTCTTAAAACAAAACCAGGGCTGATGAATCATTTTTGTATTCTACAGCAGGCTGGGATGCCTGCTGTTTTTTCTTGAAAGGAAGTTCTTATGTACTATTTAAGAGCGGAGGCGAATTTTGACGCCGCGCATTTTCTCGCGCACTACCAGGGTAAGTGCAGCAATATCCACGGACATCACTGGATTGTCCAAATCCGCATCAGCGGCAACACCTTGCAGACCACAACACAGGAACGCGGTATGCTTGTCGATTTTTCTCAGCTGAAATCCGATCTGAAGCGCATCGCAGATGCTTTGGATCACACCTTGATTTATGAAACCGGCACACTGCGTGAGGCAACCCGCTGTGCTCTGACAGAAGATGGATTTGCACTGACCGAAGTGCCATTCCGTCCGACCGCAGAACACTTCGCAGAATATTTCTATCAGCGCATGACTGAGTGCGGCTACACTGTCGCAGAGGCAACGGTATATGAAACGCCGAACAACTGCGCTTCGTACACCGGAGAGGAGCAGGTATGACGACATTTGACGTAGCAGAAACCTTCACCAGCATCAATGGCGAGGGCACGCACGCAGGACAGCTCGCTGTCTTTGTTCGTTTTTGCGGCTGCAATTTGCATTGCTCGTTCTGCGATACCACTTGGGCAAATGAACCGGATGTCCCGCACGTCTGTCAGACCACAGAGGAGATCTGCGCTGCTGTTGATGCTACCGGCGTAAACAATATCACACTCACCGGCGGCGAGCCGCTGCTGCGCGACGGCATGACAGAGTTGCTCACAGCGCTCTCGCAAAAAGAAAACCGATATATTGAAATCGAAACCAATGGCAGTGTTGATCTGACACCGTTTGTCGGCATCTCCCCCCGCATTGCCTTCACGATGGATTACAAGCTGCCAGGCAGCGGTATGGAAGCGCACATGCGTCCAGAGAATTTTTCTCTGCTTCGCGCACAGGACACCGTGAAATTTGTCGCAGGCAGTCAAGAGGATTTACAGCGCGCTCTGGACGTGATTCAAACGTACGATCTGACGCACCGCTGTCATGTATATTTCAGTCCGGTATTCGGTTCCATTGAACCGGCTGAAATCGTAGACTTTATGCAGGCACACACACTCAACGATGTGACCTTGCAGCTGCAAATGCATAAATTTATCTGGGACCCAAATAAACGCGGCGTATGATCCGCAGAACAGGACGAAAAAATTATGGCTATTGATACCAAAGCAATCAAAGAACATATTCGCGGTATCCTCATTGCATTGGGTGATGATCCAGACCGCGAGGGCTTAAAGGACACACCGGACCGTGTTGCCCGCATGTACAACGAAGTATTTGAGGGCATGAATTATACCAACGAAGAGATCGCGCAGATGTTTGGCAAGACATTTGAGGACGAAATGGATTTTGCCAGCGACTCGAAGGATGTTGTCGTTGTCAAAGACATTCAGCTGTTCAGCTATTGCGAACATCACATCGCGCTGATGTATGACATGACTGCCACTGTCGCCTACGTGCCAAACGGTAAGGTCATTGGTTTGAGCAAAATCGCTCGTATTGCCGACATGGTGAGCAAGCGGTTACAATTGCAGGAGCGCATCGGTTCCGATATTGCACAGATTATGCAGATGGTCACCGATTCAGAAGATGTCGGCGTTTTGATTCAGGGATGCCACAGCTGTATGACCGCCCGCGGCATCCGCCAGACCAATGCCAAGACAACCACAACCACCCTGCGCGGACGCTTCCGCACCGATGCTGATTTGCAGCAGCGATTATATCAGGCATAAGGAGAACACAATGAGAGCACTTGTTTTATCCAGCGGCGGCGTAGACAGCACAACCTGTCTCGGCCTCGCCATCGAGAAATACGGAAAAGAAAATGTCACCGCTTTGTCTATCACGTATGGACAGAAGCACGACAAGGAAGTCGAAGCAGCAGAAGCTGTTGCTCGCTATTACGGCGTCGAGCTGATTACACTGGATCTCGCAAAAATCTTCCAGTATGACACCAAATGTACGCTGTTGCAGGGCTGCACAGAGGAAATTCCTGAGGAATCCTATGCCGATCAGCTCAAAAAATCCGACGGCAAGCCGGTTTCTACCTATGTGCCGTTCCGCAACGGTCTGTTCTTGTCCTCTGCTGCCAGCATTGCGCTGTCCAAGGACTGCTCTGTCATTTATTACGGCGCACACAGTGATGACGCCGCAGGCAATGCCTATCCGGATTGCAGCGACGCCTTCAACGAGGCGATGAAGTCTGCGATTGAATTGGGCAGCGGCAATCAGCTGACCATCGAAGCACCGTTTGTCAAATGGACAAAGAAGGACGTCGTGCGCGAAGGCTTGCGCCTGCACGTACCGTATGAGCTGACATGGAGCTGCTATGAAGGCGGCGACAAACCCTGCTGTAAATGCGGCACCTGCCTTGACCGAGCAGCAGCATTCGCAGCAAACGGCGTAAAAGACCCAGCATTGGAGGATTAAGAGACATGGAAGGAAGAACCGCAGAAGAAAAGCAGGGCATTACCCTGCTCGGAAACCAGCACACAAAGTACAAAGATGACTATGCACCGGAAGTGCTGGAAACCTTTGTAAACAAGCATCCAGACAACGATTATTTTGTCAAATTCAATTGCCCGGAATTTACCAGCTTGTGCCCAATTACCGGCCAGCCGGATTTTGCCACCATTACCATCTCGTATGTACCGGATGTCCGCATGGTTGAGAGCAAATCGCTCAAGCTGTATCTGTTCAGCTTCCGCAACCACGGCGATTTCCACGAGGACTGTGTGAACATTATCATGAAGGATCTCATCAATCTTATGGAGCCAAAGTATATTGAGGTCTGGGGCAAGTTCACGCCGCGCGGCGGTATCTCGATTGACCCGTACTGCAACTACGGCAAGCCAGGCACTCGCTGGGAGGAAGTCGCTTGGAACCGCATGGCAAATCATGACCTGTATCCGGAGAAGGTTGATAATCGGTAAAAATCTTCTCATGTTGTCTATCTATAATATAATGTAATGATAAACAAAGAGATAATAGTTATTATATTGGTAACGGACGTTATCGGTCTTTGCTATAGAGGGATATTAGGAGACATTTTTAAAGAAAATGTGGGCGATATACGGCAACGCGACATTGATTCATTGCTACCTTGGAAGATTTGGATTTGGGGACGATATATGAATCCATATATCAAAAAATATAGAATTCGCTATCTAATCCTTCAATTCTGCTATCATATGGCGATAATTATTTCGATCATTTTGTTGTTTTGTATTATTATTGTCTCTGTATCTAAAAGCCCTGATATTGAATCTGGAATTGAAGGATTTACTTATCTCTATGCTATTACGCTAATAGCAGCTGTATATTTCATCCCTTGGAAATTTTTAGGGAAAGACAATCATATGGAGACTCCACTCAAGCCGACATATACATTTTGTGAAGCATGTGAGCGATTTCAGGCGGCGCATCAAGTCTGGGACAAGATACCGCCCAAAGGGCATCGCATGTTTCGCAAAAAAATTCTCAAGGAACTTCAAAGCCGAGCAATTGACATGCAGCCACCACTCGTGAATGAGTGGTTAAAAATTGTCGGTTTGTCGGAAGAAAAGCGAGAAACCGGCGTGAAATATGCATGGGATTGTCTGTGCGAAGTGGAAGAACTTTCGTCCAAAATGGGAATGCCGCGAAATATGCGGAAAGAAAGTCTGATCTTTATGACATACGAAGATTTGGAGCAACGCTTTGAACAGGCAATGTCTGATTTACAGCAGGCAGACAGCGAAGAAGAACAAAACCGCTGCCGAAAAAGAGCGATTGTTGCAGCCTCTTATTTTGCCCATCGTATGAAAGAATTCCACCAGAATAATGTAGCAGTACATCGAGACGATTCTTCTGCTATCATCGAGCAATACCAAGTCTTTCAAGACATGTTGAATCGCGCGGAAGACTGCCCGTTTAAGAAACGAGAACAAGATTTATTTGATTCCATTCAGGATATTTACAATTTTGCGATACAAAAATAGGATATATGATGAAAAAATGTCTTTTCAAGAAAAATGGACTTTTTTGACCAAATATGAGAACAAAACTGTGTTAACAAAGAAGCATGTCAAGATCATTTCTGTATTTGCAAACGACAAAGATGCTCTTATCCGAGGCAGATGTGCAAAGCTTCTCGCAAATGCTTCTACGTCAAAAGCTAAGCGTGTTCTGCTCACGCTGGCAGGTGACAAAGACGCGCTTGTCCGCACAGAAGCGTATGATTCCCTCTCGGGATTCCCGTCAAAGAATGTGCAGAAGTTTTTGAAACACGCCATTATTCACGAATCGAATGCACTCGCCCGTTCTTATGCTATATTGTCATGGGTTGACATCACGCAAACGCTAGGTGTACGAAAAAAGCAGAAAAAGTTCTTAAAGCAGCTCAAAAAGCTGCCAAACATGAAGAAATCCGAACACTGTATGCTGAGTTTTTACTATGCGAAATACTTATTCGGGCACAAAAAATCTCTCAAGAAACTGCTTGCTTTTCTCCACAGTCCGGATTATCAAATTCGCTGTTCTGCACTCAATGTATTACAGGATATTGCATCACCTGAGAATGGGCAGTACATCGAACCATCACTAGAACAGCTGCTCCAGCAGGAAGTTTGTACTTCTGTCAGAGAAAATGCAACAGAACTGCTGCAATACATAAAAACATTATAAACTACAAAAACACGAACTGGTACCAGTTCGTGCTTTTGCTATCATCAGATAAAATACTCAATCGTCTTTTCTTCGGTTAGGCGGGTATCCTGATTAAACAGCAGGATGGCCTCTCGCCCCTCTTTGGGGCCGAGGGCATACAAGCCATCTTTCTGTTTGGCATTGAGTCGGTCAATGGTCACAATACGATTGCGTTTAAATGGTTCGGAATCAACCAGCATAATGTCTTCTTGAACAAACGGACGTTTGCGGAAATACGGGTCAAACATAGAAACCTGTTCTCCCTCTTGTTCCGTCAGCAAGACGTAATGATCGCCGCCGTAATTCAAGCGAACAATCACTGCACCATGGCAGCGAAGTGTCTGTGTCAATTCACTGTCTCCGCCCAAATATACCGCATCTTGGCTCAGATACTTGCATTCAATGGGAAATTGACAGGCTTTGCCGAATTGCGTCAGCCAATTGGATAAAAACATCATCGCCATACGTGAGGTACCGCTTCTGCCAGTCTCCCCCTTGGCATTGTAGGCATCCAAGCTGTACAGCATAATGTGTTGCACAATTTCCGGCAGTAGCTGTTCCCGTGTAAACAGAAAACTCATCGCATTCATCATAGTCGTTGGACCACAATCATATTCTGAGATTTGATAATGTAACGGTGTTTTCATTTGTTTTTTACTCCTCCGAACACATCAAATCGACAGTGATGGCAGCAATTTTCTCCAACTCATCCACATTGCTGTATTCTTCACAGGAATGACAATTATTCATTGCCGTTGCCAATACCATACCTGTCAGACCATGCTCAGACAGCGGATTGTTGTCGCTGCCGCCCATCGTGCTGCACAGCTGACTGGCAATGCCATGCTTGGCGCATACGCGCTGAAACCGCCGGACAACCGGATGCTGCTCCGGTGTCTGATAGGCATGAATATGTACCGTGTGCTGTGCCGAAACTGCAGCTCCCAATTTGCGCGCCTCGTCTTCAAAAACATGCTTGGTTTCTTCCCATGTGCGCATGGCTTGTTCATGGTCAAAGCTGCGGATTTCTCCTGTGACGACACAGCTTGCCGGTACAATATTGGTCTGTGTGCCGCCGTGAATCGTGCCTATATTGCGCGTGGTATTTTCATCCAGCCAACCATTTTTCAGTCTGCGCGCCGCGGATGCCGCCACGCAAATGGCATGAATGCCCTGCTCCGGATGAAATCCAGCGTGGCTGGCTTTGCCTGTCACAGCAATGCGGAAGGAAAGCAGCGTTGGTGCTTGAATCGCCGCTCCGCCAACTGCACCGGTTAAATCCAAGACATAGGCTTCTTTGGACTGAATCTGAGAAAAATCAAATACACTTGCACCAATGCAATAGGTCTCTTCCGCCACAGAAAACAGCACTTCAATCGCTCGATGCGGCAAATGATTTTCCTGAATGACAGACAGCGCCTCTAAGATCGCTGTCAAGGCGGAGCAGTCATCTGCGCCCAAAACCGTGGTTCCATCCGACGTAATGGTTCCATCTGCATGGACAATGGCTTTCTTTCCCTTAGACGGCTCTACCGTGTCCATATGTCCAGAAAATAGCAACGGCGGCAGCTGTTCCATTCCTTTGGTTGCCGGAAGATATGCATACAAATTTCCCGCATTTCCCTGTATTTTTTGCGCCGCATGATCTTCCTGTACCTGTAACCCCAATGCGGTCAATATCTCAATGAGAAAATCACAGATGTTTCGCTCTCCATACGATGGACTGTCAAACGAAACCAGCTTGCAAAAGGTCTGCACCAGCCGTTCTTTCTGTACCATGTTTCCTTCCCCTTTCTATTTATCTGCGTACATCGCCGCGATCACTGACGATCTGATACCCCACAGAACGCACGCGTCCTTCCTGACACAGCCGACATTTTGCCGCTTCTTCATCCATGCAGATTTTGTTGTCATACAAATCATACTGTTTCCGCGCATCTGTCGGCGTCAAATTCGGCATCATTACATTGGCACCGGCTTTCAGGCCTAATTCTCGTCCTATCGGACTAATCGTGCCGAGTGCTGTTGTTGCCGGAAGCAGCACATAAGGGAATAACAAGCGCAGGATTGACAGCATTCGCAATGTCAGTGCCAAGGTGCCTGCCGATTTATCTGCAAATAGCGTCTCGTGATGCGGAATAAATGGTCCAATACCAATCATATCCGGCTGCAATTGCTGTAAAAAGCGCAAATCTGCAACCAATTCTTTCGGCGTTTGCCATGGAGAACCGACCATGAAGCCTGCACCGACCTGATAGCCAATGTCTTTCAGGTCAAACAGACACCGTTTGCGATGTTCCAGACTCATTTCTTCCGGATGCAGCTTGCGATAATGGGCATCACTCGCGGTCTCATGCCGCAGTAAATACCGATCAGCTCCTGCGTCAAAATACGCCTGATAGCTGGCACGAGACTGTTCTCCGATAGACAAGGTAACCGCACAGTCCGGATACGCCGTCTTGATTTTGTCAACTACAGAACAAACCCATGCGTCTGTATTGTGCGGATCTTCGCCGCCCTGTAACACAAAGGTGCGAAATCCCATCTCATAGCCATTGGTACAGCATTGTAAAATCTGTTCCTGTGTCAGCCGATACCGGTCTGCGTGCGGATTGCTCCTGCGAATGCCACAATAATAGCAGTCATTTTGACAGACATTGGTAAATTCAATGAGTCCGCGCAAAAACACATCGGTTCCATACCGTTCCCGCCGAACCGCATCTGCCGCAGCGAATAAATCGCTATCATCACTGTCACGGGTAATCAGTGCAATCAACTCTGCATCAGACAGATCACGCTGTGCACGAAGTGTCTCAATTATCTGCTTCATAAGTATACATTCTCCTGTCAAGACATTGTATCAAAATGAAAAAAGCGGATAGCTTTTTCAGCTATCCGCTATGGAGATGCCACCGCACCACAAATCCAAAAGATGAAAAAGCTTCAAAGTCCAATATTAAATCCATTGTTTTCAGTATATAAATCGTTAAGTGTCTCAGATAATATTACCGCAGCACACCTTAGAAATCAATAGTTTTGTTTCAACTGTTCAGACCTATCGTTGCAATAATCTTCTCTGCTAGGTATAAAATAAAAGATATTCTATGCCTACCAGAAGGAGCTTTATAGAGGCGCAATATCGTGTAGACAAGCCAGATTACGCTGAACGAGCTGTGACAGAAGCCCTTGTCAATGCGCTCATCCATCGTGATTACATTGTGCTTGGCAGCGAAGTCCATATTGATATGTTTGATGATCGGGTAAAAGTCACATCTCCGTGCGGTATGTTTGGCGGCGAATCAATTCAGGAATGCGATATCTACAGTATTCGTTCGATGCGCCGAAACCCTGTGATTGCTGACCTGTTCCATCACATGAAACACATGAATCACCATCTTAGTCAGAACAACTTAGTAAGTAACTAAGATTGTGACCCATGACTACAACCCATGATAAAATTCTTACATTGTGATTAGAACTACATTCAAAATCAGAAATATATTACCACCTATTCCGAACAAATATGAAGCAGGACTTCGGACATCATTGATATGCTTCTTGTTTGTCTTAAGCCTGCTTTCTCTATCTAAAATTATGTTGTGTTACAGCTATAGTCTAGCTCAACACTTCAGAGCCTAAATTAGACATGCACTTTTTTCAAAAATCATGTATATTTAATTACAAGACTGTGCTATACTTAATAACGTAGAAAGAGGCGATGAGCAATGGATCTAAAACGAATTTGTATAGGTAATTTCAAATCATTATATGATACCTCATTTGAACCCGGAAAGATCAATGTATTTATTGGAGCAAATGGCTCCGGCAAATCAACGGTTCTGGAAGCCATCGGTCTTTTGAGTGCAGCAATGACTGACCGTGTAGATGCTACAAGTTTACAACGTCGAGGCGTGCGGCTTAGTGTACCTACTCTCTATAAATCGAACTTTAAAGATATTAAGCGTAGAAGCCCAACAATCAATTTATCATTGGAATGGAACGACAACGATACTGCACATAATTTTCAGTATGATGTACATTTAACAACACCTACGAATTCTGACTATTGGAAATATCATTCGGAATCATTTTTTCAAGATGGCATTCAAAAATGGGGGCGTAGCCATGCTTCTCGGCAGCAGAGCAATAACTATATCGGCTTTTTTCTGATTGATGATGATGAAGAACTAGAAAACGGTCGAAAGATTGCACGCGCACTGTCCAACTACGGAATTTTTCAACCAAACACCATGACGCTCCGAGGGACGATCCCAGACCCCAGCCAGTCTGCTCCTCTTGGATTAAATGGTGGAAGGCTTGCTGAATCGATTAAAGAATTATTATCAACAGTTGATGATGACGTTATGTTTGGTGATATTTTCATGGATGATGTGCTTGAAATGATTGATTGGGCATCTAGCATTTCTGTCAATGCACCTAGAAAGAATAATATTAACGCGAATATTCCAACTACCCGACAGGTTATTGAATTTGCGGATCGCTATATGAAAGACTCTGCGCAATTCACTGGATATGATGCCAGCGAAGGTGCTTTGTATGTTCTCTTTATGCTATCACTTGCCATGCATCCGCAGGGACCTACTATTTTTGCAGTAGACAGTTTCGATCATGCACTGAATCCACATCTGGCAAAAAAAATGACCGAGGTATTCTGTCAAGAGATCATTAAAAATGGGAAAACAACTTTCCTAACTACGCACAGCCCTTTGGTCTTAGACGGTCTGGATATTACGAACGATGATATTCGTTTATTTGCTGTTGACCGAAATTCAAAGGGGCATTCTCAAATTACAAGAATCACGGTTTCGGAAGAACTTCTTGCAGAGGGACAATCTCTGTCCAGACTTTGGATTAATGGTAGGCTCGGAGGTGTACCGACTCTTTTATGAAAACAATTGGAATTGTATGCGAGGGGCCAACTGATCTGATTATTATTAAAAGCATTATTGACAAGCTGACCGGTGAGGAAAACCGATATTATAAACTCCAACCAGAAGAAACCTTAGATGGAAAAAATGGAAACGGCTGGAAAGGTGTTCTGAAATGGTGCCGCGATAATTGGGATGAACGCGAAAAACTGATGCATCAAGTTCAACCACAAATTGATTTTTTGGTCATACACATGGACGGAGATGTATCTCGGAAAGAAAAATCTGCCCATTGCGGATGTAAATCTTCTGTCGTTTGTGACCGTAAGGGAGCAGTTGATCCATTGGACTGTGATAAAACTTCAGCAGGTCGTGCCGCGTGTCCCATTCAATTGCCATGTCTAGATCATGGAGCGCCGATTGAAGGGTACATAAACCATTTAACGCATTTAATCAGCAATGATAAGGCCTATCGTAAAGATGTCTGTATTGTCATTCCCTGCGATAGTATTGAGGCATGGATTGTGGCAGCTTACGATAAAGATTGTAATGCTGAAAAAATCGAAAATCCGTGGGAAAATGTTATTTCAAAGCGAAAAACATATCATAATATTCGCGTAAGAGGTTCTCGCAAAAATCAGTTAATTTTTACTGACTTTGCCAAGGTAGTTTCCAAAAACTGGTCAGATGTTACAGCAATATGTGAGAGTGCCCGCAACTTTGAACAAGATATTTGCCGCCTCGTTACACAAGTATAAGATCGAATTTTCTAACATATAACTTAAAGAACTCAAGTTTTCTTCGCTTGGGTTCTTTCTTATTAAATTTTATGACTATCGAACAACTCTCCTCTTAAAGAATATAAATTATAACTTAGAGGGTAATATCCACCAAGTTATCCACTAAGATCTGCATTAGTAGTATTTATGCAAATTTTAGTCTGCATAGAGCCTAAATCAAAGAAAGAGATCGCATCATTTTGTGATTTCAAAGATTTAAGAAACTTCACTTGTAAGTACATCCACTTCTAAAATCTGGGCAATTTAGAAATGACGATCTTTTCTGCTGTGTGTAGCTCGGTATCAGCATCACCGACCTCGACCTGCTGACCATCGGGTTGGTCAACGATATGTTCACGGAGCTGTAGAATGATGATTATCTGTACAAGGAGCTGGCATCGCAGGCTAACTTCTACCAGTTCTAAAGGCTCGACTTATTTTACTTGACTTTGCAAGCCATCTAATTTATTATACTCGTAAGAAAGTAACTTACGAGTTACTAACTCACAAGTATAATTATTGGAGGTGAGCAGATGAGTCAATTCTATTGCCGTGAGGAGGAGCTTCGGAAGCTGAACAAACGGTATGTAGGCGATAAGTTTGAATGCATTGTCATCTACGAATGAGTTCTGTAAAGATAAGCCAACCATTTTCTTTTCTGCGTTAAACACGACGGGAAAGGAAAATCTGGAGGCTCTCTCAAAGTCAATTATGAATTTCGAGCGGCCAGATATGGAGTCAGCACCAGAGTTCAGGTCTTATGATGCTGCCTTGGATGAGCTGACCGCACTTTCAAAGGAAAAACGGATCGTCTTTGTTATTGACGAATATCCGTATCTTGCGAAAGCAAAGCCAGCTATTTCAGCGATGCTGCAGCACATCATCGACCACAAATGGACAGAGTCTAAGATGTACCTGATTCTTTGCGGTTCGTCTATGAGTTTTATGGAGAATCAGGTGCTTGGAAAAGAAAGCCCGCTGTATGGCAGACGAACAGGCCAGTTCAAGATTGAACCGCTGGACTATAAGGAAACATCTGTATTCCATCCGAATCTATCCGTAGAGGATAATTCCTTGATTTATGGAATTACAGGAGGAGTTCCCCACTATATCAATAAGTTGGATGTGCGAGATAGCGTGGATGATGCTCTACTGGATAATCTCTTTGATCGTTCCAGCTATCTATATGAGGAGCCGGGAAACCTGCTGAAGCAGGAACTTCGGGAGCCAGCCATTTATAATGCAATAATCAAAGCGATTGCGGAGGGTGCTTCCAGAATGAACGATATTAAGATGAAAGTTGGCGAGGAAAATTCGGTTGTATCGAAATATCTGAAAACGCTGATTGACCTTGGTATTGCAAAAAAGGAAACTCCGATTACAGAAAAACCGGGTAAGAAAACTATCTATCTTCTGGCCGATAACTTCTTCCGATTCTGGTATCGGTTTGTACCTGTCAATATGAGTGCCATTGACTCTGGTAGAATTGCAAAGACCTATACACACGCTGTAAAGCAGTACCTTCCTGATTACATGGGGCTGATTTTTGAAAAGATGTGTCAGGACTATCTGCTCTATTATTCAGAGAGTCTTCCTATTGAGCTGAGTGAAATCGGACAGTGGTGGAGTACAGACCCGAAGAAGAAAAAGCAGATACAGATTGATATTGTCGGAACACCTGTTGAGGGTAGGGACTACATCATTTGTTCGTGCAAGTATAGAAATGAGAAAATTGGAATGGATGAACTCGATTTGATTCGGGATTATGCCTCAGTTTTCGGAAAAGGCAACAACTACCACTACTATATCTTCTCGAAAGGCGGATTCACAGATGGACTTCTTCAAGCACAAGAGCGTGGTGAAGTTCATCTGATAACGTTGAAAGACCTGTATAAGTAAACAATTCATTAATCCTGCTGTTGAAAGCTGAGGTGACCTTAAAGCCCCGCAGCTCTTTTCTTACTTATCTTTCTTCCTCTATAGTTTAGCACGACAACTCAAAAGGGCTGAATCCCATGTCACACAGGACTCAGCCCTTTTTCTCAACCTCTGTTTATTTTTCAATCTATGAACTTCATATCTAAGTTCCTTATAATAAACTGGTTTATATTATATATCCATCTATCAAAAAGGCAAGATCACCAACATATAAGTCCACACTCTCTCGCAAGTTCTTCATTTAAAACTATTACTCGAATATCCCAAATCTTTCGAATTTGAAGCAGTCTAGCATTCAATTCTGCCAAAGGTCCCGCCAACCATGCAGTATCTTTGGCGTTTTTTACAACCAGAATAAATTTTAGTTGCGTATCTTTGATGCTGCTTGCTGACTGTATTCCGTCTCCTATTTCTGAGACATCCTCAAATCTGTCCAAAATAGCAACTAAATAGATTTGTAACGATGCAATAAATTTTTCTGTTATAGCAGCGTAATATTCCTCAAATTTTCGCTCTTTTTCTTTTGATTCATATCGGTTATCTACATTAGGACAACTCTTCTTTGCTTCCAGAAATAGAAGACTATTTTTATTACGTCTCAAAATAAATTCTACTGTTTTAATTCCAGAGCCGAGTTTTTTATAGATTTGAGACTTTTCAATATAGAAAAGATCTTTTTCATTGAATTTCCCAAAATTCATTTCGGATTCTGTTATGACTCTCACTTCAGTGCCACTCCGATTTCTTCTCTGTAAAGCTGACGGAAAGTATCCATAATTGTATTATGCTCCAACAGTTCAAATTCCTCTGCTGTTTCACACTTTACTCTGTCATCTTCATCTTTATACAAGGAAATATACTGAACTTTACTATTCTTATTTCGTTTCACCTCAATGTACTTAGATAAGAAATAATCATGGGTAGAAACTAAGATTTGTACACCTTCACTTTCCAACATAATCAGCAATTCTGCCAATACAGGAATATATTTCGGGTTGATATTTGCTTCCGGTTCATCCCAAAACAGCACAGATCCCTTTTCTAATGTTCCGTTTTTTATTAGTTGCCATAGTAAAGCAATTTTTCGCAATCCTTCTGCAACCAAATTAAACTCCAATCTCGCTTGCGTTCCTGGCTTTAAATAAAACCGGTTATCATGCAGTGTTACTTTGCCATCACTGATCTTCTGCAACACTGTTAAATATTTCTTCCTTGCTGCTGAATCTACACCTCTGGAAATATCAATCTTTGCCGCCGCAATAATGTCCAGATAGGTATCATCAAATTCTACATTTCCCATCTTTACTGCTGCATCCAGATTCCATGCATTCGATAAAATTTCTTTCGCTGGAATAAAAACGCTGGTAAAGTCGGACATCTGTTTTTCCCACTTTTCTTCAGTCTTGACTTCTGCATCCCATTTCTTTGTTCGGTTTGTAAACGACATTCCAATTTTTGCTGTGTCTGATTCTACTAAAACCTTTGCTGTATTATTGCCGTTCTTATTTCTATTGACCAAACGACCAATACCAGATTGATCTGGACGAAAAAGCATGGTAGTTTTCTGTGAAAACGACACATCATGTTTAGATGCTTGGCACGCCGCATAAGCTAACTTCATAATGTGCGTTTTGCCCATGCCGTTTTCTCCAACCAACACATTCAGTCCTTCTCCAAACGGTATTTCAATGCCTTCAAATACCGTAAAATTCTCTGCTTTAATTCTTGTCAATGGCATTTTATCACCTCATTTCTGTTCGCTTTGCATCCCGTAATACAGTTCATTCGTTTTAAAAGTAGTATATCCTTCGTAATAATAGCTGTGGTCAATACCCTTCATAAAAACTTCTCGACTAGTTATATCATCCGTCAGAGCTGCTTTTAACAAGACTTTTATCTCAACATCTTTAATCGGACTGCGTTCCATTGCAAGCAAGTAATCTTCTTTGTCAACTTTGCTCCAATCTACTACTTTCCCGATGCCCTGCTTCAACATAAGGTCAAGCCAAATACGTGTGCTGCGTCCGTTGCCTTCCCGAAATGGATGAGCTATATTCATCTCTACATACTTTTCTATAATTTCATCATACGTAGACTGTGGCATCTTGTCGATATTGGCAAGCGCTACTTCAAGGTACATAAGCGGAGCAAACCGGAAATTGCCCTTCGCCAAATTTACAGTACGTATTTTCCCAGCGAAATCATAAATATCTTCAAAAAGATACTTGTGTATTTCCTGTAGTGCTGCAAATGTTCCTACTGGCAGTGTATCAAGTGTTCCACTTTCAAAAAGCCACATAGCTTTCTTCTTACTTATTCTTTCTTCCTCGCGCGCAAGTTCTGCGGAATCATCAATACCCAGTTTATTTTCGAGTGCCATTTTCTACCTCCTGCCTATCTTTCTCAATCAAAGAATTAACATATTCAGTCATTGTTAATCCATTCATCCGTGAATGTACCCGTAAAAATTCATAATTTTCTAGGGTAAACGCCATGTTAATTCTTGGTAATCTCTTACCTTTCCTTCCCTGTGTACGCGGCATCTTCGATGAATTTGTAACTTCGTGTACTTCTCGTACCTCATGTACCTCATGTACTTCATGTGCATCATGTGCATCGCGGACTGGTTTAGAAAATAAACCAGCCGCCGGTATCATCGTCATATTTCTTGCCATCTTTATTCACCTCTGTCACAAAAAATTTCTCGGACTAATTGAAAATAGTCCAATGCCGTTGTACACTTTGGCGCGTGCTGCAACAATGGTACTCTGCGCGTCTGTGCCTGCTGTGCAGCTGTGCATTCACGGATTACCGTTTGAAATACCTGTGTATTCAACATCTCTGCAATTTCTGGCAAAGCTACTGATACTTCACGGCTTAATATCGTCCTTGCATGGTATCGTGTCCGCAATAGTCCTGCAATCTTTAAATCAGGATTTGTATACTCCATAACAGCTTGAATTGTCTCATTTAACTGTGACAGCCCTTGTAAGCTGTACCGGTCAGCAGTAATAGGAACAATAACCGAATCCGCGTATGTCAGCGCATTGATAAGAAGAATTCCCAATGACGGTGCCGTATCAATAATGATAAAATCATATTCCTCTTGAATCGGAGCCATTGCTTTCTTTAATGTAAACTCCTTACCAGTCTTAGTCAGTTGCATATCAGCTTGGCTAAGCAGCGGATCACCTGCAATAATATCTCCTACCTCTGTATGCTGAATCACATCGTGTACTGGTTCTTTGCTAAACAGCAAATCATACAGTGTCGCTGTATCAGCAATAGCAGCCTGATATGTATCACTGGTATTGCACTGTGGATCAGCATCAATCATAAGGACTCTTTTTCCTTCCTTCATCAAAACACCAGCAAGTGCATTTGCTGTCGTAGTCTTTCCTACGCCGCCTTTCTGATTTGCGATAAC
This sequence comes from Eggerthellaceae bacterium, assembly GCA_963588905.1. Classification (GTDB taxonomy): domain Bacteria; phylum Bacillota; class Clostridia; order Oscillospirales; family Butyricicoccaceae; genus Butyricicoccus_A. The sequence continues at coordinate 13,992 of CAVAJF010000006.1, read as the reverse complement.
AATCTTTTTCATGAGATTACCTCCAACTTCTTGTACCTCGTGTACTTCTTGTACATCATGTACTTCATGTGCATGATAGAGAAAGCGCACCGGTTAAATTTATTTTTCTCAGGGGGACTGTAAGTCCGCCCTGCGGCTTACGTCCCTTGTTGTCATCGCAGTAGCGCGTTAGCTGTTTGTCAAGGGCGGCGGATGTATCCGCCGTTCATCTTACCCTTGACAGACAGATACAGCGCTGCTATCTCGCTAGTTCGATCCAATTAAAAATCTGTGCTGTAAATCCACTTCATGTACTTCTTGTACTTCATGTGCATCATGTGCATATAAATAAGTCCCATTTTATGGGGCTTATTTTTTATGCTTATTTTTCAGACGATATTTCGCCCATCGGAAGGAAATAACTCTTCCGTTTGATTCTCGCTCTCTTCAATTTCATTCGCCAACTGTAGCGTATCTTTTTTATGATCGGCAACTGCCGGCATTGTGGAATGCGTTTCCAGATAAACCTGTTCTGTAAAAGCTGCAATCCTTCTCCATCCTTCTTCGTCCAAATTGGACATCACAGAAAGAAATGCATACCTGATATTATCTGGCCTTCCAGAAAGTACCTCATCAACCCATGTGCGAAGTCTCTCATCTGTGGTTACTTGGCATTTCATTTCACCTTCGCCAGTACGTAGCCATACTTCACTAATTCTATATTCGCTACAAATAGCTTTAATATTTCTCTCTGTAACAGAAGATTGTTTGCTTTCAATTGAAGACAACGCACTCTGTTTAATTCCAATTCTTTTTGCAAAATCAGTCTGATTTAATTTCATAGATTTTCTGATGATCTTTACTCTATCATTCATATCCAAAGAAAACGCCCTCCTTTTCTTAAATAATATCAGTAATCAATAATTATGTCAATAAAATTCCAGAATACTATTGACATTTCAATTGATAAACGGTAATATAATACCGTAATTATATTGATTGCCAATAATACAGGAGGTGAGTATATGTTTATCAATCCAAATGTTAAGTTGCCAGAACAAACTGTTCAGGAGCAATTGGAAGAACTTCTTCCATCTATGACAGAACAAGAGCTTTTACGTGTTCTTGCTTATGCGCAAGGTACAGGAGCTACACGTATTGCTCTTTCAGAATCAAACACCAGTAATTCTTCTCAGAGTTAACAACAATATACAGTATAGAAGGCGGTGAAACAAATGGCAAAGAATAGCGCACCTATTTATTGGTTGCCGGAATTGTTTCCAGAAGCAGAAAACTTTCCAATGAATTTCTTGCTGATATTTTTGCACCAATCATTCAGGCAAGACTTTCATCACAAGACGATTCCAAGGAGATGATTTAGACGGACTATCAAGACAAGCTAATCCACATTACATACCAAGCAGCAATTACATCTGGCCGAGAAGTAATGCGGCTCATGCCACAGATATTCTCAACCGTGTATCATTCTACACAACGATTGCAGGGAAAAGAAGGAAAGATCGTTCATGGTAAACAGAGCTTGCAAAATCTAAGCGCACAAAACCGAGAATTGTCTTCTATCCAAGTCGCCGACGAAGATATTAAGGCATTAAAAAATGAGTTCAAATCTTATGCCGTTGATTTCAGTGTCTTCCATGATAAAGCCGATCAATCAACACATATCTTCTTCAAAGCACAAGATGTAGAGCGAGTGTACGCAGCTTTTACACATGTTGTGAAAAGCATGAACAAGGAGCAAGATCGTCCACATGCTAAAAAGCTCGATGAAGCAATTCAGCAGGCTAAGCAACGTGCAGAAGCGTATAACAAGGCTCATAGTCAAGATCAAGCGCAGAATCAGCAACGGCAGAAATCACGAGGCGAACGAGCACAATGAAAAAGAAAAACACAACATCGTTCATTATCTTCTCGGCCATCTGTTCTGTATTAGCTGCTTATGTAGCAAATCGTGTTGCTGCTATTGCTCTTTCTCTCCCCGGTGATGTCATTCTAAACATCAATACGGCACTTCAAAATGTCTTCACTGATATACAAGAAAATCCCTTCTATATTAGTAAAGATCAAAACGCATTGATTGTTGCAGGCGTTGCCTGTTTCGCCGTCTGGCTTGCAGTGCTATATCACCTGTCCGGCGAAGGAAACTATATGCCTGGCATTGAACACGGTTCTGCTGCGTGGGGAACTGCTAAAGATAGCAAGTATTTCAAGGATAAGACATTTTCAGAAAATATCATCCTGACGCAAACAGAATACATCAGCATCCATCCGAAATTCGTCAAAATTGGCTTAGATACGTATGATCCGAATCATAATGTTTTGATTGTAGGCAGTCCGGGCACCGGTAAAACACGCCGGTATCTGATACCAAACGTAATGCAGATGCATAGTTCCTACGTTATCACTGATCCGAAGGGAACATTGTTATATCAAGTCGGTTCTATGCTTCGAGATAACGGTTATACCATTCGCGTTGTCAATCTTGTCGATACAAAAAAGTCGAACCATTACAATCCGTTCTGTTATCTGAAAGATGACATGGACATCTTGCGATTGGTAGATAATCTGATGGAAAACACAGAACCACCCAATGCATCAAAAGGCGATTCCTTCTGGATTGACCAAGCACGTGGATTATATTGCGCATTGTTCGCTTATCTTCTCTACGAGACCAGTCCAGAAGATCGAACTATGAAAAATGTATTGAAACTTCTGTTACTTGCCGATGTCCATGAAGGTGATGACGACTATAAAACACCGCTTGATGTGCTGTTCGAAGACGTAGAAAAGGAAAAGCCGGATTGTTTCGCTGTCATCCAGTACAAAAAGTTCAAGCAATCCAAAGGTAGAACCGCTGCTTCTATTCTCTCAACAGCGAACAGCAGATTGGATAAGTTCTATGTAGATTCCGTTGCGGAATTAACATCAACCGATGATTTGCATTTCGACCATTTGGGTGATGATCCCAAGCATCCGGTAGCTCTATTCGTCATTCTTTCTGATACAAATAGTTCGCTGAATTTTTTGGCTGCCATGATGTTCCAACAGTTATTCGATACACTGATTTGGCGTGCAGATAACGTGTACGATGGCTCACTTCCCTGTCCAGTTCGTTTTATACTGGATGAATTCAAAAATATTGGTAAAATTCCAGATTTTGATAAGAAGTACGCTACTATTCGTTCTCGAAACATCTCCGCTGATGTTATTCTGCAGAGCTTATCTCAGCTCAAAGAAATGTACAAGGAATCATGGGAAAGCATTATCGGCTGCTGTGATTCATTGCTGTATCTAGGTAGTATTGAGACTTTTACAAACGAATATGTATCAAAAATGATCGGTAAAACAACAGTCGATAATAAAAATGCCAGTGTTAGCAAAGGATCTCATGGATCTTATTCTATCGCAGATCAAATCATTGGCCGTGAACTTATCACACCAGATGAGCTTGCCCGTCTGCACAGCGAAGAATGTGTATTGATATTGGCTCATAAGAAACCATTCCGTTCTTTGAAGTACGATCCAGCCAAGCATCCAAACTATTCGCAAACTTCTCTCGCAGATAAGAAAAATACATTTCATCTGAATCAACATATCTTAAATGAATCAAAAGCAATTGATCCCGATGAAATCCCAGAACCACCAGATGACAATCTGGTGCAGGCTGATGTATTGAATCTATCAGCCGAAGAAGCAAATGAATTCAATTCGTTATTTGAAGAATAACATTGAAGATAAAAAAATCTATTACATAAGGAGAAATCACAATGGATACTCTTAACACTGTACTGAATACTTTAACCACTTTCGTAAAAATCGCTGGCGGTCTGGCCTGCGTGTGGGGCGCGGTCACATTGGGTACAAACTTAAATGACCATAATGGCCCGGGCATCCAGCAGGGTATTTGGCGTATGGTAGGCGGCGGCGTAATTGTCGCTGCGGCAGCTTTGTTTGGAAATCTTGCCGGATAATCTGCTATGACAGACGCTATCATGTCGCTGCTGAAAAGCATCAATGATTCTATTGTCGGCCTGTCAGCGAGTAGTGCGCTGACAGGCGGCATGAATAGCTTTTCCAGCAAGCTATATCAATATATTCTGACAATTCAATCCAATGTCGCGCTGCCAATTGCCTATGTAATCTTATCGTTGTTCTGCGTTCTGGCTTTGTATGAAGTCAGTATCAGAACAGAGCACATCGGCAGCAACACAATGGGCGTTGAACTTGTCGTTTCTCTGCTGATTAAATTGTCCATCTGCATTTGGGCAATTGATAACTGCCCGACAATCTTAAATGCAATCTACGATGTAACTGTATATTTTACTAATCAGGTGCAGCAGTATCTTTCTATGTCAAGTATGACTGGTTTTGACTTAGATGCCCTTGAAGAAGCTATAGACAGTCTGTCCTTCTGGTCGAAATTCTTGGCATTGATTGTTATGTTCATCACCAATCTAATCGTACAAATTGCAGTTAAAATGGCACAAATTATTGTCATTGCACGTTTCGTGGAGTTGTATCTGTATTTCTGTGTCGCACCAATTCCTATTGCAACATTGCCCTCCGGTGAAATGTCCCAGATCGGAAAAAACTTTCTCAAATCTTTTGCAGCAGTTTGCTTGCAGGGTACTTTAATCTATCTGGTACTATCATTCTTTCCATTTATCGCAGACTTTTTCCTCGAAGGATCGGATAATTTCTTAGTTATCGCAGGTAATATGATCGGTTACGCAATTTTGTTGATCGTTGCTGTCTGGTCTACACAGAAGTGGGCAAAGTCCATTTGTAACGCGATGTAAGATGTAAGGAGAAAACTATGCTTCAAATTGAAGTGAATAATGAAATACGAAGTTATCAAGAAAAATTATTCTTCGGAATGTCACTCCGCCAGCTTGGCTTTACAGCTCTGGCACTAACAGTCGGTGTCGGTTCATTTTTCGTGATGAAAAACATCTTAAACATCCCGATTCCCGTCATTTCTTATATTGTAGTCGCCATGTGTGCACCATTTATGGCGCTTGGATTTATTCAGATTCATGGCTATCCATTTGAAAAGTACGTCATGCTGCGCTTACGTCATTATAAGCGCAGCAAAAAGCCAAGAATTTATGAAATATCTCTGAAAATAGACAGTATGTATCCAGATGATACCAATGACATTCCGTATACGAAATGCCCAATGAATAACAGGAGGCGTAAAAATGCCGCTCTTCAAGAAATCAAATCCAGAGCAGACATCTCAGAATAAAAAAAGCACGAAAAAACAAGAAGAACGTCAGTTTTTAACTGCTCAGGATTCTATTTTTTATCAGTCCATGATGCAAGACGGTATGTGTATTCTCGGTGATGATATGTATTCCCGTACTTATCGTTTTGATGATGTAAACTATCGTCTGAATCGTAGAGACGATCAGGAACAGACATTTATTAAGTTTTGCGAGATGTATAACTACCTTGATCCAGAAACATTTTTCCAAATCTTACTCGTCAATCGAACCGGCGATAGCAATAATTTCATGGATCAGATGTTTTATCCATTACACGGTGATGGATATGATGTATATCGCAAAGAAGTTAACTCTGTTATCTCCAAACGCGGACTGGAAGGTAATAATAATATCGTTCGAGACCGCTTTATCACATTCGGTCTGCATTCATCCGATCCGCAGGCTGTCCGGCAAAAGCTGTCTCGTTTGGAAACGGATACTGCACAGCAGTTCAAGGCAATGGGCAGCAATCTGCATCTGCTGTCCGGTGAGCAACGCTTGGAAGTTATATCCAGTCTGTTGAAGCCAGATGAACCGTTCGATTTTACTTATGATGAGCTGCCTATTAGTGGCAGAAGTACAAAGGATTTTGTTTGTCCTCCATCTTTTGATTTCAAACCAGTAAGAATGTTTCATTTTGGCGATAAAATCGGACAGATTTTATATGCGTCAAAATTCCCAGACACGCTGTCAGACGAAGTGCTCTGTGACATTTCTGATCTTCCAATCAACCTTGCTATCTCTCTGCATGTGCAGGCAGAAGACCAGAATAAGGCGTTGGATTATGTTCGAAAACAGATTGCATTCATGGATCAAGAAGCATCCGATAAACAATCCAAAGCAAGTGCTAAGGGTTACGCTGCACAGATCTCTCTGTCGCAGGAATTTCAGTATAACTACGAAAAAGCACTTCAGCTGGTACACAACATGCAGTATAAGGATCAGCACTTATTCCGTGCGACACTTTTGGTCTTTACTTATGCCGAGACTGAGGACGAATTGAAGAAAAATGCCGAGCAAATCTGTGCGATTGCCCGTCAAAAAGGTGTCACACTTAGCACACTGGACTATGAACAGGAATACGGCATGAATAGTATTCTTCCTCTCGGCCGGAACTTTGTGCAGCACAAGCGCACGATGACAACCGCTGCTGTTAGTATTTTCATGCCGTTCATGGCAGTAGAACTGTTGGAACCAGGCGGCATCAATTATGGTATCAACTCCCGCTCCAATGCATTGATTGCTTTTGACCGAACGAAAATGCGTGCCAGCAACGGTATGATTCTCGGCACGCCGGGTTCCGGTAAGGGTATGTTCTCCAAGCAAGAACTTACTAATGTATTCTTGAACCGCTGGAACGATGAAATTATTATCATCGACCCAGAGGGCGAATATGCGCCGCTGGCAGAAGTGTTTCATGATGATTCTGAGGTGCTGCGCATCTATGGCGGTAGCGATACACACTTAAATCCATTGGATATTTCAGAAAATTACGGTGACGGTGATGATCCGCTGGCAACAAAGCTGGATTTTATCTGCTCGTTTATCGAATTGCTATCTTCCAGCCGTTCCAGTCTGGATGGCAGCGATGTCAGTATCATTGACCGTGCACTGCATGAGACCTATCGAGATTATCTGGCAAATACAGAATCAACACCAATGCCGACACTCGTTGATTTCTACAATGTTCTGGTGCAGCAGCCAGAACAGAGAGCAAGATCCATCGCATTGCAGCTGGAAGCATATATCACTGGTTCCCTGAATGTATTTAGCTATAGAACGAATGTCAATACATCAAAACGTCTCGTTGTGTACGACATCAAAAAACTTGGTAAACATTTGCGTACTGTTGGCATGTTGACTGTACTCGATCAGGTGTGGAACCGTATCACATGCAATCGAGAACGCGGTATTCGTACATGGGTATACATTGATGAGATTCAGTTATTGTTTTCCAACAATTACTGCTCAGAATATTTTTTCGAATTATGGTCTCGTGCAAGAAAATGGGGCGCAATCCCAACCGGCATTACGCAGAACGTAGAAACCCTGCTTCTGTCGGACACAGCACGCCAAATGCTGTCCAACTCCGATTTCATTGTCATGCTGAATCAGTCAAGAAATGATAGTACCCAGCTTGCAAATCTGCTGAATATCTCACCACAGCAATTGAGTTACATGGACAATGCACTTCCGGGTCACGGCCTGATGTTCGTAGAAGGTCGTATTGTACCGTTCAACAGCGAATTCCCGAAACAGACAAAGCTTTACGCTGCCATGACAACAAAATTAGAGGAGGTCGCAGCACAAAAGCGGCCACAAACAGTCAATTCGACTGCAACAACAACTGCATCACCGTCAAAGCCGAACCATACTTCTGTTCCAGAACCAGATATGCCTACTCTGTATCCCGTTGGATTTCATGCAGTTGGTTATTGCTTGAAAACAGTCAATGCTGGCGTTCCACAGTTTGCAGAAGAAGGTCTCTCCGATGTAGGATTTACCATTCACGCAACTGATTCGGATAAAGAATGGACAATCCGTACTGGCAGCAATGGCACCTTTGTCCTTCATCTTCCCGTCGGTCAATATACTATTGTTCCAGTCGCAGTTCCTGCTGGATATTTGTTTGATTCCAACGATGCATCGCGTAGTATCACAGTTAGTCAATCAACTGATTTAAACTACACACTCTTAGAACAATCTACAAAAATTTCCTTTATGGTGGAAGCAGAATCCAATGATACCTTTGGTCTGAAAAAAGGAAGGTTTATTGATGTCGGCTTGTATTGTACCGATGAGATAGTTGCTAAAGATGGAACCATTCTTCCTGCGAATAGCTTAATTGCCCACGCAGAACAAGTAGAAGAATTGCAGGATGGTTATATCGTAGAAACAATGTTGACCGGTGCCTTCTATTTATCTCCAGTCAATGCAGAGCAAAGCATTCAAATTCCACTTTCTTTACATCCACACGAACATCAGCAAGCACTATATCTTGACGATGCCATTGTAATTCCGCTCGAATATACAACTTTACACGGAAAAAAGGTGGATGAGGATGGAAATGCACTGGCAAATGTTCACGTTGGTCTTTTCTCCACCAATTGTTCTGATTTTAATTCCGACAACGCAATTGTAACGACACAAGCAGACAATGACGGAGAATATAGTTTTTCTGTGCCGTCATGCCTGGCAAATTACGAATGGAAAACACGAATTATTGCTTAACTATGTTTGAAAAGATCCCCTACATGAGTCATCTCATGTAGGGAGAAAGGAGTTTCTCTGTGAAAAATAAATTTTTTCGAAGTCACGATTCTTCTCAGAATCAAAAATCTCAGCTCTTCCAACATGAAAAAGTTTCTTCTACCGGAGACATTTTCTCCCAAAACCTGCATCAAGATGACAGCACCCCTACCAATCAAAGCGAGCAGAAACCAACGCTGGCAGAACTTTTTGAAGAATTAGGAATAACTTCTTTTTTTATTGATGATGCTGACATATCTCATTCACAGCAAGAATCTTCTCCGCCATCAAATACCAGTCATTCTCCAATACAAAACCAAGAATACAATCGTACAGCATACACAAGTGCTCCCAATTCTTATCAAAATAATCACACAGTAGAGCCTACTCGATCAGAAAGCACAGCTGCTGCCGGTCTGGTTTCTCCGCACAAGGCTGCTCTGTCGGACAGCCCTTCAGCATCCCTGCTGCATACATCAGAACCAGTTTCTGCATCTGCTGCATCTCCTCAGCCGGAAAGCACGGCTGCTACCGGTCTGATTTCCTCGCACAAGGCTGCTTTATCAGATAGTCCTTCCGCTTCCCTGCTGCACACATCAGAACCAGTCTCTGCACCTGCTGCATCTCCTCGGCCGGAAAACACTTCTGCTGCTGGTTTGACTTTTCCACACAAGACTGTTCTTTCGGACAGTTCTTCAGCTTCTCTGCTGCATACATCAGAACCAGTTTCTGCACCTGCTGCATCTTCTCCACTGGAAAGCACAGCTGCTGGTTTGACGTCTCCGCACAAGGCTACTCTTTCGGATAGTCCTTCAGCTTCCCTGCTGCATACATCAGAATCGGTCTCTGCATCTGCTGCATTTTCTAAATCTGAAAATATATTTGCATCCAATCTGAAATCATCACATGAAGCGATGCAATCAGATAATCCTCTATCTTCTCTGGTACATACAGAAGAAGAGATATTCCATTCAGATGTTTCAGTCCAACCAGAAAATACATTTGCTTCTGGTCTCATATCCACGCATAAACCAGAAAAATCTGTTACTTCCGGTTCTTCTATGCTCCACGCATCGGAGAAACCTTTCTCTTCCGATATTAATTCTGAGCCAGAAAATGTATTTGCTTCCAGTCTGCTTTCTTCCGAAAATAAATCTTCAAAGGAACACCTTAAATCTGATGCATTTTCTCAAAAAGAAAATATATTTTCGTCCAATCTTCTGGACGCGGAATCTATGCATTCGGCATCATCTAAAGATGCCGAATCGGAGCGTATATCTGTCCATCCGAAAGAAAATTCTAGTCGTTCTCTTTTATTAAATACAAAGAAACATACATCCGATAATCCTAAAACACCCGCAGATAACATTGCTCCCAGTCGAACAGATATTTACGCAGATTCTTTATCTAGTTCTTCTCCCAAGAAATCCAGATTAAAAGAAACACTGTATCACACAGCTATTCATCATGGCGGCGGTGCATCAGAAGACTATGTAGATCGTGCATCTGCGGCCGAGCGCCGTGCTATTGTTACCGGCGCAGCTATGACATATAGTGCATCAAAAAAGATTGCAAAGGCAGCATACCGTCAAGGGAAATTTGCTTTTCTTTCCCATAAAGATTGGAAAGATGGAATGTTTGCAGATAAAAAATCTGTCTTGCTAAAAAACGGAAAATTTGCCGCAAAACAAGGAAAAGGATTGTTAAAAGACGCTGGAAAACGTCTGGCACATGAAGGCTTACTGGTTGCCGAAGATATAGAAGGCTCTGAAGACCTTGGCATGCAGGCTATGGTTAAGACCAAAAATGTTGTCCGTGACACGTCACGAATAGCATCCGGTGCCAAGCGTCTTTTCGGAAAGAATAAGCCTCAACGATCTTTTTTACAAGTGTTACGCCGGACGCCATCTGCCGTATCAAAAGTTGTTGCAAATACCGGACGCACTTTTTCTAAAGTAATTACCGGTGTTTCAAGAATATCTCGTTCTTTTGGTATCATCGCCATCATTTCTTTATTTTTAGTTGTTACCCTGCTCGCTATGCCTGTTGCATATGCCGTTGTCGGCGCAGCATCTTTGGCAAGTGACGATGAAACACTAACCGAAGTGTACACATATATCACAGAATTAGATGCAAAGCTGTCTAAAAAAATCAATGGATACAGCAGCAAAGCGGATGTTGTTTCATACACCTATAACGGCTCGGAAACAATTGATCCAATCACCATCACAACCAATCCTGATCCAATTTTAAATTATTTGGATTGCGTATATGGAGATTATAAATTCTCTGATGTGAAATCCGCAATTGATGATATTTATTCAGCGGTTTATAAAGTCGATGTCTCAGAGTATGTACAAGACGTATCCGGCACAAGTGAAGCTGATAAAACAACGACAACAGAAACCGTTGTAGATAAAGATGGAAATCAGGATGGTACTTCGACAGATGAGAAAAAGGATTCTACCGATTTAATTCTGACATATACACCGACTTACGGTGGCATTGTGTCGAAAAAATCCGGTTCCACCTTGACAACAGCTATTTTGAACAACTCCAAATGTTTGGGCAATTTTAAACTAACATTCTATTGTGGCTGTCCGATTTGTTCTGAACAATGGGGTACACAGACTGCAACTGGCGTTACTGCTACAGAAGGTCGTACCATTGCAGTTGATCCAAAGGTCATTCCTTACGGCACGAAAGTACATATTGATGGCTTTGGTGATTTCATTGCTGAAGATTGTGGCGGTGCAATCAAAGGAAATCGAATTGATATTTTTGTCAGTGACCATCAGCGCTGTAACAATTTAGGCGTACAATATGCCGCCGTGTATGCAATGAACAGCAACGTAACCGGTGGTATTTATATCCCAGGAATCAGCAAAAATCAAGTCAAGCATATGGATGTCAACGTTACATCTGAAACACTGGTGACTTATCTGCAAAATCAGATGAATCAAGACCAAAAGGATAAATCCGATTTAATGAATCAACTCGGACAGTACACAACACACATGAATTATGGCTCTCCGCTGGAAAGCAATTCATGGAGTATCGCGCGCCGATATGGTTATCAGTACAGCAGCGGTTCCATCAGCCAGCACTTCGGCATTGATATTACTGTTGGCTCCGGTCAGAAACTTCTTGCTGTCACATCCGGCAAGATTACAGAAATCGGTACAGATGATGAACATGGATCGTACCTTGTCTTGGAAAAAGGCAAGAATAAATTCCTATATGGTGGTCTCGGAACAATCAGTGTTAAAAAGGGTGATACCGTCCAACGTAGTGATGTTATTGCAAAATCAGGTCGTGCACCCGCTGCTTGTGAGACAAACACTGTGCACATGGAATACACACATGATGGCAAATCATTGAATCCATCCTTCTATTTATACAATGAACTTGCCAGCAGCAACGCAACCGGTACAGGCAGCACAGATATTGTTGAAGTTGCCCGTTCACAGCTCGGTCAACGTGGCGGTCAGCCATACTGGAGCTATATGGGATTCCATTCTCGCGTTGCTTGGTGTGCATCATTTGTCAGCTGGTGTGCAAATCAGTGCGGTTATATTGATGCCGGTATCATTCCAAAATTCGCTGCTTGCCAGGCACAAGGCATCCCATGGTTCCAGCAGCACGGTCTATGGCAGGATCGTTCATACACTCCCGCTCCCGGTGATATTATCTTCTTCGACTGGGAAGGTGACGGCCATTCCGACCATGTAGGTATCGTTGAAAAAGTAGAAAACGGCATGGTCTATACCATCGAAGGCAATAGCAATGATGCCGTAAATGAACGCAAATACACTCTTGGCAGCAGCCAAATCTGCGGATATGGCGTGCCACAGTATCCAAAAGGAGACAAATCATGAATGCAGCAATTGATAAGCTGAATGAAAAGCTCGATGCAAAGCGAGCAGAAAAAAAGCGTACCGAAGAAAAGATTGCGAAGCTGCAATCCAGAATCGACACGGAAAAAGCTCGATTGGATAAACTTACTGCCGATGCCGAAACCATCGAAGGTGAAATCATTATTCAGATGGTTCGCAGCAGCGATGTTTCTTTGAGCGAACTGCCGGATATTCTGTCCGTATATCAGCGTTCCGAACCGTCCATCCCAGCAGAAAGTTCTTCTGCTGAGATGGAAAAATCTGAACCGGAACCACCTACGCCAACGGTTGAACAGGAAGAATCTGCCAACACTGTGCAGTCTTCTATCTATTCAAATCCGTTTTCTTCAAATATCAGGTAAAATATCACTCATTTTGAGTGTTTAAATAAACCACATATTTCTATTCTATTTCAAGGAAGGAGTCTTCTCATGAAGAAAAAGAAACTCTTATGCTTGCTGTCCGCTTTTTGCATCACCGCAAGCAGTATGCTGCCCGCTTTTGCCGCGGAAGGTATCGAAGGTGAAGAAGATGTCACGCTGGATTTTGATACACCAGCAGCATCTACTTACTCCAAGAACGCTGCTTCTGATGGCAATCTGATTGTCACCATTGATCCCGGTCATGGCGGTAAGGATTCCGGCGCGACAGCTAAGTACAACGGTAAAACTGTCAACGAAAAAGATCTGAATCTGAAAATTGCACAAGCGTGCAAAGATGAGCTGGAAAAATATGAAGGTGTGACTGTCTATATGACACGCTCCACAGATACATATGTCGCTCTTTCGGATCGCGTGCAGTATGCTGCCGACAAGCATTCCAATCTGATCGTTAGTATGCATAATGATGCTTCTGATAGCTCATCGGCAAATGGAACGCTTATGTTGATTCCAATTGAATCCACATACCGTCCTAATCTGTTGACTGAAGTTAAGAAATCTGCAACGCAGATTCATAACAATCTAGTTGCCCTTGGTCTGAAAGATCGTGGTTATCTCCAGCGCGCCGGATCGACTAAGTATCCAGACGGATCAACCGCAGATTATTACAGCATCCTGCGCAATGGTACGAAAGCGAACATTCCGAGCATAATTGTTGAAAACGCTATGCTTACTAGCAAGCACGACTACACCAACTATCTGTCCTCCGACGCAAAGCTGAAATCTCTTGGTATCGCTGATGCACAGGGTATTGTAAAAGCCTATAACCTGAAAGAAAAAGGCTCTGAAAGCAGTGCTGCCGATCTTGGAGATGCACCGTTTACTGATGTATACGAAAATGACTGGTACTATAATCCGGTCATCTGGGGTTATAACACAAACGTGATTCAGGGCGTAACCAGCTCTACATTTGCTCCGAAAAGCACTTGTACCCGTGCACAGGCCGCTCAGATGATATACAACTACGTGGATAAGCCGGATACAGATGACATGGAGATGCCATTTACCGATGTTCCTTCAGACGCTTGGTACGCAGACGCAGTAAATTGGGCATTTAATGTAGGCGTAACTTCCGGTACCTCGGAAACCAAGAGGTGCGGACAGAATCCTGGACTAAGTTGCTATTCCTAGACTTCGTCTATA
>CAVAJF010000005.1:0-80597 GCA_963588905.1 Eggerthellaceae bacterium | reverse complement strand
ACGACAGACTCTGACTCTGTTTGTGAGGGTTCGAATCCTTCTTCGGCAACCATATTGCCGAATTGTGTAAGGGTAGCACGACAGACTCTGACTCTGTTTGTGAGGGTTCGAATCCTTCTTCGGCAACCATATGGAGAGTTGGCTGAGTGGTCGAAGGCGCACGACTGGAAATCGTGTAACGGTGATGAGCCGTTCTAGGGTTCAAATCCCTAACTCTCCGCCATAAAAAAGACTTGAAGTTCGCTTCGAGTCTTTTTTGTTTTATCTTTTTAGGCATCAAAACTTGTCCAAACACCGCAATTGCTCGATTTTCCTATGATTTCCGTGAAATTTTCGTGAAGTTTCTTTGTTTTTTCCATTTTTCTCTTGACATCTCCTATACTTTCGAATAAAATAAATTACAACTTGATTACAAAATCATTTCATGTTTGTAATCTCTATTTTGAAAGGAGATCTTTATGACAACGGATTTATCTAAAAAATTGATCCGAACTGTTTCTTCCGTCTGTATTTTAGGTACACTGACCGCCGCTGTTGCGTTTGCAGTCGGTGAATCGCCTATTTCCATAGATAAGAGCTTATTTTCACAGGCTGCCATCTCTCCGTCCAAGCTGGATGAGATTTACGCAAACCAGACAACCACGGATCCGTCTGCCCCTTCTCTGACTGAGCAGACCGGCGCAGACGCAGCAGCCGTTTCCGCCGCTGATGCCTCTGTATCTACCGATGTCGCAGCACCGGCAGCAAAATCTGCCGATTCTGCACAGACAGACGCAGACACTACACCGGCAGAATCTGCTCCACCAGTTTCCACACCGATTTATGATTTGCAGACCAATCACCCGGACATTGCGTACACAACGAAAGACGGTCGTCCGGCAGGTGCAACGATATATACTTCCGGCTGCTGCCCAGTCAGCGTTGCCAATATCCTGCGCAACTTATGCGGCATCACGGACGCCACCTCTGAGAACATGTGTGCATTGGCAACGGAATCCGGCGCTCGTTATGACGGCGGTACCGATCCGCTCAAGATGCTGGACGCCGCTGCTGCCAAGTGGGGTGGATTCACCTATCAGTATTCCACTTCTATGGACGAGCTGCAGCAGTGCCTCTCGGAAGGCGGCATGGCACTGGCTCATACGAGCGGTGCTACCGGCGGCGCAACCGGCCTGTTCGCAGATAACGGCCACTTCGTCGCTTTGGTATCCGGTGATGCTTCAACGATCACTGCCGTTGATCCCTATTGGACGGAAAACAAATGGACCGGCAATGAAGTCCGCAAGGCCAACGCAGTGGAAACAGACGTGCACGGCGTTGTCAATGTACAGACGAATGCAGTCGGTGCTGCGTGTGACTATTTCTATCTGATTCGCAAGGCATAATCCTTCAAGTAGCAGCTATTTCGCTGCTACTTTTTTCTTTTCCTCTTTTTACAAAAAAATTCAAAAAAGTGCTTGACTTTTGCTCGTACACGCAGTATAATAATTTTCGTCGCTGAGAGGCAGACAACAAAATATTGATGGAGAGTTGGCTGAGTGGTCGAAGGCGCACGACTGGAAATCGTGTAACGGTGATGAGCCGTTCTAGGGTTCAAATCCCTAACTCTCCGCCATAAAAAGCACAAAAACTTTGGTTTTTGTGCTTTTTTCTTTATCCAAAAACTGTCTCTATACATTGCTTTTTGTTTGTGTTATACTAACTAGACACATAAAAATATAAGAAAGGCAGGCAGTGATTTTGGCTCGTTCAGACCTGCATATTCATACGATATATTCTGATGGTTCCGATTCGGCGGAACAATTGCTCGCAAACATCCGCAATCATCAAATCACCTATTTTTCTGTGACCGATCATGACACCATTGACGGCGTCCTGCATCTTCAGTCCTTGGATTTGTCCGGTTTACACTTCTTCCCCGGTGTGGAGTTTTCTTGCTTTACTCCGTATAAAAAGTGTCATATTCTCGGCTATTGCTACGATGCCGGCTGTCCGGCATTCCAAGATGTCTTAATTGAAGGCCATGCCAAGCGAATGCAAAAGCTTCAGCTCCGTTTAGACTACTTAAAAGAAAAATTTGGCATCGTCTTTTCCAAACAAACACAGGATTCCTTTTATCAAATGACCAGTGTGGGAAAGCCTCATCTCGCCAAAGCACTGATTGCGCTCGGTTATGGCACAACCATCCAAGAGGTCATGGACAAGTATTTGACTCTGCACACCCCGAATGACAAAGTAGAGGCAGCAAAAGCCATTGCGGCGATCCGCGCAGCAGGCGGAACCGCCGTTTGGGCACATCCACTCGGCGGTGAGGGCGAACGGCATCTGACGCCGGAAGAATTTACCAAGCAGCTGGATGTTCTGCTGCAATGCGGCTTACAGGGCTTAGAATGCTATTATTCCCGCTATAATCAGGAGGAAATTGACTTTTTGTTGCAGCAAGCGCGCAAGCACCATTTGCTCATCAGCGGCGGCAGTGACTACCATGGCGTAAACAAAACGATTTCTCTCTGCGAGTTAAACAGCTTTGGCGCACCCGTTGACAGCTCCCAACTCAGTTTACTCACTTACTTGCAACACACAACCTCATCAAAATTCCCAAATCAAACTGGTACGTCTTGTGCTTTTTGATACGGTATTCGGGTTGACATCTGTCGGGTTATACCATATAATAATGAGGAATATTGGCGATGACGAAGAAAAGTAACGCTCTTTATCGCTTCCAGTGAGTGGAGGACAGTGCGAACTCTACAGAATTGAATGAGCGCGAAGAACACTTTATCAGCCGCAATCTGAACCTTCGGGAATGTTTCCGATCAGTAGGTGCGCCGACCTGCCGTGCGACAAACGGCTCTCTTGAGTGACCGGCTATTCCGGTAAATCAGGTGGTACCGCGGACAGATACTCTGTTCGTCCTGAACCAATTGTTTGGGACGAGCAGTTTTTTTATGCTTATTTCCCGAAAAATCCATATTATGAAAGGAGTTCAAACCATGAACACATCCAATGTTTATCGCAACAAGACAATGAATGCGATCACGGAAGCTGATGTCGGCTCTACTCTGCGCATTGCAGGCTGGGTAGAAAACATCCGTGACCACGGCGGCGTATCATTCATCGATCTGCGCGACATGTACGGCACCATGCAGGTTGTTATGCGCGACACTTCCCTGCTCAAGGGCATCAACAAGGAGGACTGCATCTCCGTAGAAGGCCCGATTCAGCACCGCGATGAGGAAACCTACAACCCGAAAATCCCGACCGGCACCATCGAGCTGGAGGCACATACCGTGACCATGCTGGGCAAGGTACACCGTCAGCTGCCGTTTGAAATTCAGACCTCTAAGGAAATCCGCGAGGATGTTCGTCTGAAGTATCGTTACCTCGACCTGCGCAACAAGAAGGTCAAGGACAACATTGTATTCCGTTCTCAGGTCATCTCGTTCCTGCGTCAGAAGATGACAGATATGGGCTTCCTGGAAATCCAGACCCCGATTCTGTGTGCTTCTTCTCCGGAGGGTGCACGTGACTACGTCGTTCCGTCCCGTAAGTTCAAGGGCAAGTTCTATGCGCTGCCGCAGGCTCCGCAGCAGTACAAGCAGCTGCTGATGGTATCTGGCTTTGACAAGTACTTCCAGATTGCTCCATGCTTCCGCGATGAGGACGCTCGTGCCGATCGTTCCCCTGGCGAGTTCTATCAGCTGGACTTCGAGATGAGCTTTGCTACGCAGGAAGATGTTTTCCGTGCAGGTGAAGAGGTTCTGACTGCTACGTTTGAGAAGTTTGCGCCGGAAGGTGCCGCTGTCACTGCCGCTCCGTATCCGGTTATCAGCTACAAGCAGGCTATGTTGGAATTCGGTACCGATAAGCCGGATCTACGCAACCCGCTGCGCATCATCGACCTGTCTGAGTTCTTCTCTCGATGCACCTTTAAGCCGTTTATCGGCAAGACAGTTCGTGCCATCAAGGTGCACGCAAACATGTCCAAGGGCTTCCATGAGAAGCTGCTGAAGTATGCACAGTCCATCGGTATGGGCGGTCTGGGCTACTTGCAGGTAAAGGACGACATGTCCTACAAGGGCCCGATCGACAAGTTCATTCCGGACGATATGAAGTCTGAAATCGCAGAACTGGCTGGTCTGGAAGCTGGCGATACCATCTTCTTTATCGCAGACCGCGAGAGCAAGGCTGCCAACTATGCAGGTCAGCTGCGCAATGAGCTGGGTGCTCGTCTGGATCTGATCGAAAAGAACGCTTATCGTTTCTGCTTCGTCAACGATTTCCCGATGTTCGAGTTTGACGAGGAAGAAAAGAAGATTATCTTCACGCACAACCCGTTCTCCATGCCGCAGGGCGGTCTGGAAGCGCTGAACACCAAGGATCCGACCGAAATTCTGGCATATCAGTACGATATTGTCTGCAACGGTGTTGAGCTGTCCTCCGGTGCTGTTCGTAACCACGATCTAGAAATCATGGTCAAGGCATTTGAGATTGCCGGTTATACCGAGGAGGATCTCAAGGAGAAGTTTGGCGCTCTGTACAACGCCTTCCAGTTTGGTGCACCTCCGCACGCAGGCATGGCGCCGGGCATTGACCGCATGATCATGCTGCTGCGCAACGAGGAGAACATCCGCGAGGTTATCGCATTCCCGATGAACGGCAACGCACAGGATCTGATGTGCGGCGCTCCGGGCGAGATCACCGAGCATCAGCTGCGCGAGGTTCATATCAAGATCCGCGACTAATTTGCTGATTTTTTCAATCATTCGCAAAAAATTACACCCTGCTGTTCCGAAACAAACCGGAACGGCAGGGTGTTTTGCTATACAAATGGATAGATTACTTTGCAGCGATGACATCCGACATGTCGTACATGCCCGGCTGCTTCTGCGTGCCTAAAAATGCTGCTGCATCAACAGCACCGACAGCAAATACCTCACGGGACAGCGCCACGTGACGAATTTCAATCAGCTCATCACGGCCAGCGAACAATACTTCGTGCTCGCCAACAATGGTGCCGCCGCGTACCGAATGAATGCCGATTTCATTCTGCGGGCGCTTCATGCGGCGCTCATGACGGTCATACACATACTCCGCATCATACGGCAGTGCTTCACTGACAGCGTCAGCCAGCATCAGAGCCGTGCCGGACGGTGCATCCAGCTTCTGGTTGTGATGCTTCTCTGTGATTTCCACATCATAGCCGTCACCCAGAACCGTTGCCGCCTTGCGCAGCAAATCCATCATCAAATTGATACCGATGGACATATTGCCGGAACGGAATACCGGAATAACTGCGGAAGCTTCTCGAATCTTCGCCAGCTGCTCCTTATCATAGCCGGTTGTGCAGAAGATAACCGGTGTCTTGGTCTTTACGCAGTAATCCAGCAGCATATCCAGCGAAGATACATTGGAAAAATCAATGATGACATCACAGGCGCCGGTAAACTCATGCGGGTCTGCATAGACCGGATAATCTGCCAGCTTCTGCGTATAGGCATCAAAGCCTGCTACGATCTGCATGTTTTCTTTCTTGGAGACAATATCAGTAATGACCTTGCCCATGCGGCCATTGCAGCCGCAAAGTCCGATTTTCAACATCCTTTTTATCTCCTTACTTTACCGGTGCATAACCTGCTTCGGTCAGTGCCTTGCGCAGGATCTCTGTATGCTCTGCACTCATGTCGCACAGCGGCATACGCAACTCGCCGACATCCCAGCCCAGCATACGGACTGCCATCTTAACCGGAATCGGGTTAACCTCTACGAACAGAGCGTTAATCAGATCCAGATACTTGATCTGCATCTCACGAGCTTCTGCATACTTGCCGTCCAGGCACAACTGTGCAATCTTGTGTGCAACATCCGGAGCAACATTTGCCAGAACGGAGATGACACCCTTGCCGCCCATAGCCATCAGCGGAACGATCATATCATCGTTGCCGGACCAAAAGTTCAGGTTGTCACCACACAGGCGCATTGCCTCTGCCAGCAGAGAGAAATCGCCGGATGCTTCCTTTGCACCGTTGATGTTCGGATGCTTCGACAGTTCAAAATAGGTCTCCGGCTTAATGGTCATGCCGGTACGGCTCGGTACATTGTAAACAACGATCGGAGTCGGGGTTGCATCAGCCAGTGCATAGAAATGCTTAATCAGACCCTGCTGGGTGGTCTTGTTATAGTACGGGGTAACGGTCAGCAGACCATCTGCACCTGCCTGCGATGCAAACTTACCCAGCTCAATGGCATATCTTGTGTCATTGGAACCGGTACCCGCGATAACCGGAACACGGCCATTGACATGGTCGATACAGAACTGAATGGCTTCCTTGTGCTCCTTGTCGGTCAAGGTCGAGCCTTCACCCGTCGTGCCGCAGATGGTAATGGAATCAATACCACGAGCGATCTGGTCATCAATGAAGCGGCGGAATTCCGGATAATTGACACCAGTCTCCGTCATAGGAGTCACAATAGCAACGTTAGCGCCGGTAAAAATCGGCTTCTTCATAGGTTTTCCCTCCAATCAAACCATATATCTCTGTCTCAGAATCAGAGACGAATTAGTCCATGTAGCCCTCAGCACACAGCAGCTCTGCCAGTTCCACAGCACCGCCAGCGGCACCGCGCAATGTGTTATGAGACAGGCTGACAAAACGATAATCAAAGATCACGTCATCGCGCAGACGGCCGATAGAAACAGCCATGCCGCCTTCCAGATTGCGATCCAGGCGAGCCTGCGGACGGTCATCTTCTTCAAAGTAATGCAGGAACTGCTTCGGTGCGCTCGGCAGGTTCAGCTCCTGTGCACGGCCGCTATAATTTGCCCAAGCTTCCAGAATCTGCTCCTTGGTCGGCTTGTTCTTGAACTTCACGAAAGCAGCAGCGGTGTGTCCATCGCTTACCGGTACGCGCAGGCACTGTGCGGAGATCACCGGCTCGGAAGCAGCTACGATTTCGTCGCCCTGTACAGAACCCCAAACCTTCATCGGCTCCTTCTCGGACTTCTCTTCCTCGCCGCCGATGTACGGAATGACATTGTCAACCATCTCCGGCCAAGTCTCAAAGGTCTTGCCAGCACCGGAAATTGCCTGATAGGTGCAAACGGCAACCTTCTCAATGCCGAACTGCTGCAGGGCAGTCAGTGCCGGAACATAGGACTGGATGGAGCAGTTAGACTTAACAGCGATGAAACCACGCTTGGTGCCCAGACGCTTGCGCTGTGCCGGAATGATCTTGACATGCTCAGCATTGACTTCCGGAATAATCATCGGAACGTCCTTGGTGAAGCGGTGTGCGCTGTTGTTGGATACTACCGGGCACTCCAGCTTTGCATACTTCTCTTCGAGAGCACGGATGACGTCCTTCTTCATGTTTACTGCGCAGAAGGTGAAGTCAACCTTGGAAGCGAACTCCTCCGCATCGTTCTCTGCGTCATACAGAACCATATCCTTTACGCTCTCCGGCATCGGAGTGGTCATCTTCCAGCGGCCTTCTACAGCCTCTGCGTAGGTCTTGCCCTTGTTGCGACCGCTTGCTGCCAGAGCCGTAATGGTAAACCACGGGTGATTTGCGAGTAGGGTCACAAAGCGCTGACCAACCATGCCGGTTGCGCCGATAATGCCGACTTTGTAATTCTTCATCGTTGTTATTTCCTCCTGAAAAGCAATTGCTCAAAATGACATATACCGATCAAAGCACAAGCTGTCTCCGTATTCTCCTGTTTGCAATAAAAAATCGGTCGGTGAAAAACCGGCCGATGATGCGAAACAGCTCACTGCCTTGCAGCAGCGCAAAGTAGCGATAGCGCATCACGGGCGAACCGGTGACAGCCGGACAGATGTTCTCGTGCCCGTCCAGACAGATACCCGCGAATCTGGCATCCTCTTCGGCGGCCTTCCCCTTTCCAGCCCTTTCACAGAAGGATTCGCCTTCTCTTGAACCATACTTATGTCGGCCGCGCCTCAATCGTACTAGACAATTTATGCTTTTTTCATTTTAGCACGGGACAATTTGCTTTGTCAAGGCGATTTGATGAGGAAAGCGCACAAAACGACAGGATTTTCCTGTGCTTCTTTCGTGCGGTTTTGTTTTTTCCCGATGAACAAGTGTCTTTCCACAAACAGCAAGCCCGCAAACCACGCTATGCTCTTTTGTCGTTGGCAAGTTCCAGCGCAGACAGCATCTGCGAAATGCCGCGCTCGACCAGCACGCCCTGTTCAACCGGAAGCTCGCGCAGCTGCTGCAATAACACGTTGCTGTCCTCCGATGCGCTCCCGCCGAGCAGCAGATAATCCGCGGAGACACCTAAAATCTCGCAGGTCTTTTTGAGCGCCGTCAAGGAAATGCCGACCGCCCCGCGCTCGATATTTGATACGTGTTGTACGCCTACATCTAACAATTCTGCAAACTGTTCCTGTGTATACCCAGCACGTTCCCGTGAAAGCTGGATTCTGTGTCCTACTTCTATATTGATCTCTTTTTTCTTCTGCATAAACTCCGCCTCCTAGGCTTAGTTTATACAAATCTAGGCTTGACAAACATTATCATATAAGCGTATAATACGTGTAATAAGCGTATACAAGAAGGTGTAACCAATGGCATTAGAACGTGACAGCGATGATTACTATATCTTTGACCAACTCGCAGCCAAAATTGACTGTGCTCGATTTTATCTTGGATCTTCGGATTGGGCAGATACGTTCGTGAGCGCAGACCTCACAGACATTGCGCATACGCTCGCGGATATGATGCACTTCAAATACGGCGCGGATGATCCCAATGTAAAATCCTTAATTGAACGGTATCATTTATAATTTGAACGATCATGCAGAATCGCTCTCGATGGGCGGTTCTGTTTTTGTATGCAAAATTGTCTGGATTGTTAATTTCCAGCCCTCCAGCCCTCTCAGTCATTTGCTGACGCAAATGCCAGCTTTCCCAGAGGGAGAGCCAAGAAGTCGGTGCGAGTCGTTTCCCCTGATGCACCATCCAAACTCGTCTTTCCTCTTGGGAGAGATGCTTCGCAGCGACAGATTTGTGCGCTATTGCTCTTGATTTTCTCTCCCCTATCCGCTATGATGTTATTCGTATCATTCCGAGCAGGAAATAACCTGCTGCATGGGGATAAGGAGGCTGGTGCGCTGTATTCGCGCCGAAAATTATGAAAACAAGTGATTTTTATTACGATCTGCCAGAGCGGTTGATTGCACAAACACCGCTTGACAAGCGAGATTCCTCTCGTATGCTGGCACTGAACAAGGACACCGGTGCCATTGAGCATCGACATTTTTACAATCTGCCAGAGTATTTACGTGCCGGTGATACGCTGGTACTCAATAACTCCCGCGTCATTCCGGCACGCCTGTTGGGTGTCCGCGAAGACACCGGTTATCCAATTGAGCTGGTTCTGCTGACGGATAAAGGCGATGGCGTATGGGAATGTCTGACCCGTCCGGGCAAGAAATGCCGTGTCGGTGCCAAGCTGAGCTTTGGCGAAGGCAAGCTGACTGCTACCGTTGAAGACATTCTGCCGGATGGCGGCAATCGTCTGATTCGTTTCCATTATGAGGGCATCTTCTTGGAAATTCTGGAGGAGCTGGGCATGATGCCGCTCCCGCCGTATATTAAGGAAAAGCTGGAAGATCCGGAACGCTATCAGACCGTCTACAGCAAGACCCCTGGTTCTGCCGCAGCACCGACTGCCGGTCTGCACTTCACCCCGGAGCTGCTTCAGCAAATTAAAGAGATGGGCGTCAACATCGCGTATGTGACACTGCACGTTGGTCTGGGCACCTTCCGTCCAGTAAAGGTTGAGGATGTTTCTGAGCATGTGATGCATTCCGAATTCTATATGCTGGATGAGGAAAATGCAGCTATTATTAACAATACCCGCAAAAACGGCGGCCGCATTTTTGCTGTCGGCACAACGGCAACCCGCACACTGGAGACCATTGCCGCAGAAGATGGCTCTGTTCGCCCGTGCTCCGGCTGGACAAATATCTTTATTTATCCGGGCTACCGGTTCAAGGCTGTCGATTGCCTTGTGACCAATTTCCATTTGCCGGAAAGCACACTGATGATGCTGATTTCTGCTTTCGCATCGCGCGACATGATTATGCGCACCTATAAAGTAGCTGTTCAGGAGGAATACCGTTTCTTTAGCTTCGGTGACTCCATGCTGATTTACACCAACAAGGAGGACAACCATGTTTAAGATTCTCAAAACAGAAGGCCGTGCACGCCGCGGTGAATTCACCTGCGCACACGGTACGGTACAGACACCGGTATTTCAGAACGTCGGCACACAGGGTGCCATTAAAGGTGCCGTTTCCGCCAAGGATTTAAAAGATCTCGGCTGTCAGATCGAATTGTCCAACACCTATCATCTGCATATCCGTCCGGGCGATCAGGTTGTTCGCGCGATGGGCGGTCTGCACAAGTTTATGAATTGGGATGGCCCGATTCTGACCGACAGCGGCGGATTTCAGGTATTCTCCCTCTCTTCCCTGCGCAAAATCAAGGAGGAAGGCGTATACTTCTCTTCTCATGTCGATGGACGTAAGATTTTCATGGGTCCGGAAGAAAGTATGCAGATTCAGTCCAATCTCGGTTCGGATATTGCCATGGCATTTGATGAGTGCTGTGAAAATCCGTCTCCGTATGAATATGTCAAGGCATCTTGTGAGCGCACCACTCGCTGGCTGCATCGCTGCAAGGCGGAAATGGCTCGCTTGAACAGCCTACCGACCACGGTCAATCCGAAGCAGATGCTGTTCGGTATCAATCAGGGCGGCACCTATGACGACCTGCGCGTTGCCCATATGAAGGCGATTGCAGAATTGGATTTGGACGGCTACGCCATCGGCGGTTTGGCTGTCGGTGAATCGACAGAAACGATGTATCATATTTTGGATGAAGTCGTTCCTTATGCACCGGAAAATAAGCCGCGGTATCTGATGGGCGTGGGTACACCGTCGAATATCATTGAAGCGGTTTGGCGCGGCGTTGACTTCTTTGACTGCGTTATGCCGACCCGCAATGCGCGACATGGTCATCTGTTCACTTGGGACGGCATCCGCAACCTGAATAACGCCAAGTATCAGCTGGATGATAAGCCGATTGACGAGCACTGCCATTGTCCGGTTTGCCAGAACTACAGCCGCGCTTATGTGCGTCATCTGCTCAAGTCTGGAGAAATGCTCGGCCAGCGTCTGACCGTTATGCATAACCTGTGGTTCTACAACAACCTGATGGTTGAAATCCGTAAGGCTCTTGACGAAGGACGTTTTGCAGAATTCCGCGAGCAGTGGAGCGAAAAGCTCGGCAAGCGTATCTAATTCTTGCTGTATAAAGAAAAATCTCCCTTTTATTTGAAAGGGAGATTTTTTGTATTTTGCGCATTTTTTATAAATGTGTCTGTGTATACTGTTCTCGAATCTCTTCCGGAACCAGTCTGCCGCCGGTTGCCCACGCGATGTGAATTGCCTGCGGCATCTGTTCTGTCAGACCATGTTGCTCGAGATACTTTTGCATCGCTGGCTGAGAAAAATATCGCAACCCCGCAAACGCCGCGCACGAGCTTGGTTCAATAAAGATATTCTCTGTATCGTTTAGTTCTCTCATATAGTCATACAGACGGCAATCTGCCACCGTGCAGGCACCACTGAGAAGCGGTTTCATCACACTGCCGACAAATCCCGATGGACGTCCAACAGCCAGACCATCCGCGTGCGTCAAGCCAGTCAGTCCGATGTCTTTGACACAAATCTTGTTGTTCAATCCCGTTGCCATGCCGAGCAGCATACACGGTGCCTGTGTTGGTTCGACAAAGAAGCAATGCACCGCATCGCCAAATACCTGTTTGAGTCCAAAGGTAATACCACCCGGCGCGCCGCCGACACCACACGGCAAATATACAAACAGCGGATGCTGCTCATCCGGGATAAGCTCCATTGTTTCCAACTGCTTTTTCAGCCGCTTTGCCGCCACTGCATATCCCAAAAACAGATTTTTTGAATTTTCATCATCTACAAAATAGCTGTTTGGATTGGCATCAGATAATGCCCTTCCCTGCTTCACCGCATTGGAATAGTCGCTTTCATATTCTTTTACCGTGACTCCATATTGGCGCAGCAGATCTTTTTTCCATTGCCGCGCATCGGCAGACATGTGCACCACCGTTTGATAGCCGATAACCGCACTCATGATGCCAATGCTCAGGCCCAAATTTCCTGTAGAACCAACTTGTACCGCATACTGATGAAAGAATGCTCTGCGATCTGCCAAAGCTTCATAGGCCTGTGCATTGCCGTTCTGTACATCCTGTTCGCTGAGCAATCCATGCTGTAATGCCAGACCTTCTGTATGCTTGAGCACTTCATAGATGCCGCCGCGCGCCTTGACAGAACCTGCAATTGCCAAATCGCTGTCTTGCTTTAACAGCAGTGTTCCATCTATCTGCATCTGTTCTTTTTCTTGTAAAACACACTGCATGTCTGGAATACGAACCAGCGGCGATTCAATGATCCCCTGCGCCGGAATCGTCTCCGGAAAATGCTTCATGATAAGCGGTGCAAATCGCTGCAATCGCTGTTCTGCGTCATCAATATCCGCCATGGTCAATGCCATCTGTGCTTGTGCAAACGGAACTTGATCTGGATTGATCCACAAGATCTCTTTTTCTTCCTGCAAATCATGAACAACCGGATAGTTCTTGAGTTTTTCCATATCCAGCATTTATAATTCCTCCCGTTTTAACTGTTCCAACAATCCACGGCAGCCCTCATTGACATCGCGCCAAGTATCTTCAAAGTTACCAGTATACCACGGGTCAGCAACCTCTCCCGGACGATTGGTATAATCCATCATCGCATGAATTTTGTTTTCTTCATCTCCGCCGCACATCCGGCGCATATTGCGCAAATTGGCATGATCCATGCCAATCAGCAAATCAAACGCTTCATAATCCTGCCGTCTTAATTGGCGCGCCGTCTTTCCCGCACAGCTGATACCATGCTCCGCTAGTTTTCTCCGTGCAGGCGGATATACCGGATTGCCGATTTCTTCTGTACTCGTCGCCGCAGACTCAACATAAATCTTGTCTTGCAGCCCTGCCGCTTGTACCATGTCTTTCATAACAAACTCCGCCATCGGACTACGACAGATATTGCCATGGCAGACGAAAAGTATCTTAACCATTTGAATTTTCCTTTCTGCAATGCCCTAAAGTGCCGTAATTTGCGCTGTTTTGAGCGGGCACTACTTCATTATATATTCCGCGTCTCCTAAATTTTCTGATTCTATTATACCCAAAATTCCAAGAAAGTGAAGAGTTTCGGAAATACAAGTCGAAAACTTCTTTATATTCGATAGTTTTCGACTTGTAGAAACAAAAAGCCCCATCCATCCCTCTGTAAAAAAATTCAAAAGAATTGTATGCATTTCATGGTTTTTCTGATATAATACCAGTATATATTTGTCGATTTTTTTGGTACACTGAAGTGTATATCCTATTGAATACAAATAAAGGAAGGATCATTATGAATTTTTTGGAAGAGCGTATCGTAAAAGACGGTATTGTAAAAGAAGGAAACATTCTGAAGGTTGACAGCTTTCTGAACCATCAGATGGATATTGATCTGTTCAACCAGATGGGCGAGGAATTTAAGCGCCGCTTTGCGGACAAGCCAATCAATAAGATTCTCACCATCGAGGCCTCCGGCATCGGCATCGCCTGTATCGTAGCAAGCCATTTTCATGTTCCGGTTGTCTTTGCCAAGAAGTCTCAGAGCATCAACATTGACGGCGATGTCTATGTTGCAGAGGTTGAATCCTTTACACATAAGTGCAAGAATCAGGTAATTGTATCCAAGAAATTCCTGCATGAAGACGATCACGTGCTGATTATCGACGATTTTCTTGCAAACGGCTGTGCTTTGCAGGGTCTACTGTCTATCGTTGCACAGGCAGGCGGTACCGTAGAGGGCATCGGCATCGCCATTGAAAAGGGCTTCCAGCAGGGCGGCCGCATCATTCGTAATTTTGGTTATCAGCTGGAATCTTTGGCAATTGTAGACGGCATGGACGCTGCAAATGGCACGATTCAATTCCGCGAACAGTAAGGAGCTTTCATGCAGTCAACAACAAAAGCGACAGAAGTCGGATCTACTGCTTCTGTTAATCATATTTATACCTTAGACGGCAAAGTCCCATTACTCAACGCCATTCCGTTTGGCTTACAGCATATCTTAGCTATGTTCGTTTCTAACATCGCTCCGATTTTAATCGTCGGCGGTGCCTGCGGTCTCGGCAGCAAAGAAACTGCTCTGCTCATCCAAAGCGCGATGTTGATTGCCGGTATCGGTACACTGGTTCAGTTATTTCCATTGTTTGGAAAAATCGGTTCTGGTTTGCCCATTGTCATGGGTATCAGCTTTACCTTTGTCTCCATTTTGAGCTTTGTCGGTGCGCAGTACGGATACGGCGCCATTATGGGAGCCGTGCTCATCGGCGGCATGATTGAAGGCGTGCTCGGTCTATTTGCCAAGTATTGGATCAAACTGATCTCTCCGATTGTTTCCGCCAGCGTAGTGACAGCCATTGGTTTTTCCCTGCTCAGTGTCGGTGCAACTTCTTTCGGCGGCGGTTCCGGCAGCGAAAACTTTGGCTCCGTGGAAAACTGGATTCTCGGTGTTGTGACACTGGTTTGTTGCATCCTATTTCACGTATTTGCCAAATCCTTCTGGAAACAACTCTCCGTGCTGTTCGGATTGATCGTCGGCTATATTCTTGCAATCTGTATGCACATGGTGGACTTTTCCTCGTTGGCAGGAACGTCTATCATCGCAGTTCCGCGTCTCATGCCGTTCCACATGGAGTTCCGTTTGGATGCCATTGTCTCTGTCGTATTGATTTTTTTGGTTTCTGCAACCGAGACAATTGGTGACACTTCTGCGCTTGCCGCTTCCGGTTTAGGACGCGATGTCACAGAAAAAGAAACTTCCGGTTCTATCGCCTGTGATGGTTTTATCAGCTCACTGTCCTCTATATTTGGCTGTCTGCCAATTACTTCCTTTAGTCAGAACGTTGGTCTGGTCGCAATGACCAAGGTAGTCAACCGATTTACCATTGCAACCGGCGCAGTAATTATGATTCTTGCCGGTGTATTTCCGATGTTCGGTGCCCTGCTTGCAACACTCCCGGATGCTGTGCTCGGCGGTTGTACCATTATGATGTTCGGCACCATTGTCGTCAGCGGCTTGCAGATGATAAGCAAATGCGGTTTCTCACAGCGCAATACCGTGATCGCGGCGCTCTCGCTCAGCATCGGTCTCGGCTTTACCCAGTGCACGGATCTGTTTTCTATCTTCCCGCAAATCATTCAGACGGTCTTTGCACAGAACTGTGTCGCTGTTGTCTTTGTGGTTGCCATCATTCTGAATCTGATTCTTCCGCAAAATATGGAAACAGAAAAATAATTTTATAGCACACAAAAAAGCAGCTTTTCTTGTTGAGAAAAGCTGCTTTTATCTGTTTTGCTTGTAATTAAGCCAATTCCTGTCTGCTCATTTCCAGTGCCGCTGCGATGACCTGATCCATATCATAATATTTATACTCGCCCAATCTGCCGCCGAAAATTACCTGAGATTCTTGTTCTGCCAATGTCTTGTACGCCAGATAACGCGCACCGTTTTTCTCATCATTAACTGGATAGTACGGTTCGTCTCCCGGTTTCCATTCCGAAGAATATTCTCGGCTGATTACTGTTTTGGGCAAATCCTTGCCATTTTCATCTTTGCCGAATTCAAACCATTTGTGCTCAATAATGCGTGTCCACGGCGTCTCTCGGTCAGTATAGTTCACCGCTGCGTTGCCTTGAAAATTAGGAATATCCAATACTTCCGTCTCAAATCGAACACTGCGATATTCCAAATTTCCCAACTGAAAATCAAAATACGCATCTATAGGACCGGTGTATACTACCTTGCGAGCCAATGCGTCGTATGCCGCTTTATTTTCAAGATAGTCGGTATTGAGCCGTACTTCCACACCATCCAGCAAATGTTCTACCAGCTTGGTGTATCCGCCAATTGGAATTCCCTGATACAGGGCGTTAAAATAGTTGTTGTCAAATGTCAATCGAACCGGAAGCCGTTTGATGATAAAAGCAGGCAGTTCTTTACAGTCACGTCCCCACTGCTTTTCCGTGTATCCTTTGACCAGTTTTTCAAAGATGTCGCGTCCCACCAGAGAAATGGCTTGATCTTCCAAATTCTTTGGCTCGCCTTGAATCTCCGCACGCTGTTCGTCAATTTTTTTCTTTGCCTGTTCCGGCGTCACGACACCCCACATTTTGTTAAATGTGTACATGTTAAACGGCATCGAATACAATTCGCCCTTGTAATTGGCAACCGGGCTGTTGGTGAACCGATTAAAATCTGCAAACTGCGTAATGTATTCCCACACAGCTTTATTGTTCGTGTGAAAAATATGCGCACCATACTGATGTACATGAATCCCCTCAATTTTTTCTGTATAAACATTTCCCGCCACATGCGGACGCTTATCCATAACCAGAACAGATTTTCCCGCCCTCTTGGCTTCATGCGCAAACACAGCACCGTACAATCCGGCGCCGACAACTAAATAATCATACATAGATCATACTTCCTTGATTTTCTTAGAAACTGTTGTGAATTATAGCTGAAATTTGTCGAGCTGTCAAACTGTCAGCGTTTTCCACAGGCGCGCAAGAAATAAACGTTGACTGTTTTCTTTCCGCTCCTATTATAAAAAACTGGAGGTGACGTCAATGAATACCATTTTAACAATTGACATGACGCATCTGCCCAACAGCATCAAGCTGGGCAGGTGCGGCGAAAATCATACCGTGATTCGCTTTGACTGCACATCGTATCTGGAAACCTACGGAAACGGCAGCGCAGCTCTGTTGTTTCAACCCGCAAGAGGCTCGATGCATCCGGTCGTCATAGAACAAGACGGTGCCATGGTGATCTGGCGCGTCAGCTGTTCTGATACAGGCACATCCGGTGCAGGATTGTGTGAGCTGAGCTGGTATGTCGATGATATGCTGGTCAAATCGCAGCAGATGAGCACCGTTGTTTATGACTCTCTATCCGAACAGGCAGATGACGATTGTAAAATTGCCAGCCGGCCATGGATGGATCAAATCCTACAGGCGAGTGCGAACGCACAGCGCGCACAAGCTGCTGCCGATGCCGCGCAGCACACCGCTGACGCGCTCGATAAGAGATATACACCCGAAACGCTCAAAGCAACTATCTTGGATATTTTTTATCCCGTCGGAACCATTTATCACGCAACAGATTCGGCATTTAACCCGAACAACACATGGGGCGGTACCTGGGAGCGCATTCAGGATAGATTTTTGCTTGCGGCAGGCACCACCTATGCAGGCGGCAGTACTGGTGGTGAGGCAACCCACAAATTGACCACGCAGGAGCTTCCCAGTCATACGCATACCATGTATGTCAACAACGATAGCTCTTCCTCCAGTTGGGTTCCTACCGCAGGAACATATCTCATCAAACCAGACTATGTCACAACAAGCACCAAAAATTATAGTGCAAGCCTTGCCCAGAACGGCTCCGGTTTTGACCGTGCGCACAACAACATGCCGCCGTATCTCGCCGTGTATATTTGGAAACGAACCGCTTAACTTTTTCTCATGACAAAAGCGCTGGATGCTATCATCCAGCGCTTCTTTTATCACTTGCTATGTAATTTAGAACGAACCAATCGAATGCCCATGCGCAGCATGTCCCAATTGGTTGCTATCGCATAGATTACAGTGACAACCAATGCTCCCGCCTGAATCAGATGATTGCCACAGTAGTATGTATAGATCAGACAGCCACCCATCAGCAAACAGCCAATGACAACCGAACGTTTGAGCTTCATCCGTACCGTCCGATTGACATCTCTGTATCGAACAAAAAACAAAAGCAAAAACGCTGCCAGCGTGGAAATCGACGCCGCAAAAATATGAATTTTCTGAATGAGCAGCAGATCTACCGTAATGTTGATGACTGCCGCCGAAATAGACGTCTGCGCAATCTTTTTCGCGTTTTTCTGTGCGACATAAATGCAGCTGTACAATCCAACCAGCACGCGAAACAACATCGCATACAGCAAAATTAAAATTTGAGGATACGCGTCATGATACTTGGCATCAATGAATACCGGAAAGAAAAACGGCATACAGGCAACCATGCCAAAACATCCCGCAGCAAACAGCTGAAACATGGCATTCATAGTCTCTGTCAAAAATTCATCGCGGTCGGCATCCATGTAGTGCAGCGATACTGTTTCCGACCAAGATAAATTTAAAATATTATAAAAATTGACAAAGACATTGGAAAATTTATTGGCAATGGAATAGACACCGTTTGCCGCGGCACCTAGAAAATACGAGACAATCGTTCGATCCGAAGCGTTGACCACCCACCATGCCAAATTATTGGGTACCAACGGGACAGAATACGCGCCGATTTCTCGAAACACTGCCGGTTTGATACATCGAACAGAAAGATACCGTCTGCAATCCGATGCCGCAATGAGATATGCTAACGTCAAGATCTGCGCAAAGAGAGTGGAAATAAACAGTCCGGTCAATCCCCAGTGCAGAAACGCCAGCGCAATGACATTGAACAGTGCCGTTGCCGTTGCCGCGATAAAGGAGGCAATCGTATATACCACGCTTTTTCCCAAGCCGCGCACAAACTGCATGAGCATGGCATTAAACACCTGCAAAATAACATAGACAATCAAAAAATAAGCATGTTCGATATGCAAAATTGGCTGAATGAGTGCAAATAAACCAACATACACGATGCACTGAATGGCACTGAAAAACAGCAGCGTGGAAAACAGCACCCGATGTCGTTGGGTATTGCTTCGGTCATCCAACATAAAACGAAACAGCCCCTGACTGAGCTGCCAGCTGACAAGCGGCAGCAAAAGCATCGAATATGTGAGCATTAAGTCAAAGGTTCCATATGCTCCCGTTGACAGCATCGCCGTATAAAAAGGCAGCAGTAAAAAATTGATGCACTGCGTGCACACTTTGCCGACGGTTAAAATGGCTGTGTTTTTTGCTAATTCTCTTCGCCGTCCCATGGTCTCCTCACTTTGTGATCTGTGCAAATGACTGTAAAATTTTAGCGGTAATCCCCCAAATAGTCCAATCCTGATATTGATAAAACAGAATGTCCTCTCTGCGTTCCCGCCACTGATAGTTTTCACCGCCCACAATGCGTGACAACGGGAAATTCTCCGGCGGGTGTACCGGCAAGGTGATGCGGTATTGTTCCGGCTCTTGTGTCTGAAAAAACGACAGCGGCACACAGAACACGTGTTCCACTTCTGCCGGACTATATGTCATAGCATACGCAGACAGCTTGGCTGCATACGGATACAGCATCAGCGTGTTTGTGTGCAAAACATCCATCAGGCCCAAAATTTCTATCTGCTCCGGCTGGATCAAAAGCTCTTCACAGGCTTCTCGAATCGCTGCCTGCTGTGGCGCCTCACCCGGCTCTATGGCGCCACCCGGCAGGCAAATATCCCTCGGTTGATGTTTGAGCTTGGAGGAGCGCTGTTCCAGTACGATTTGCAGTCCGTCTCGCGTTTCAATTAGTGGAATCATGACAGATGCCTGTCGGCACTTCTCTAAGCCAATCAGCGACGGCGAATGCTCGGTTAATCGTTTGATGAATTCTGGTGACATACAATCTCCTTCCTATCACAAGCATGGCGGCTCCAGCTACGATACCGTTTTCATACAGCACCTCGCTATACGGCATGAAGATTCGCAGCCGGATTTTTTCGCTTGACAATTTCGCTGCTGTGACTGCGCAGCACCAGTTCATCGTGCTGATTATACAAATCCACCTGTACATCAATCGAGCCGTTATACGGATTGCGCACCTGCGCGTCCGCCACGAACGCTTTGCCGTGCAGCGTGTCTCCCGCAAATACCGGCGCAAAAAACTGCATCCGAATTTCCGTGCCAGCCAATGTCTCCGTGCCGCCGAAATCCTGCATCACATAGTGTGCCCATCCGAGCAAAAATGTATAAACACCGGATGCCAAAATCTTACCGGCACGTGTCGTCTTTGCAAATTTCTCATCGACATGAACCGGATGCGGATTATATGTCTGTGAAAAATGCAGCATGTCATCATGACAAACTGATGTTTCCGGAATCGTTCGATAATCTCCCACGTGAATCTCTTCAAAATACATGGTCATTTTCCCTTCTTTCTGTGCCTATTGTAAATGGCATAAAAAGAAATTGCAAGAACTTTCAAGAAATACAACCGCTGTATTTGCTTTTTCTATTTAATTTTTGTATAATATGGGACTGGAAAGAATTTAAATGAAATCAGGTGAACACATGAATCATCTAGAAGCACAATTTCAAACGTCGGAAACTTTTTTGCTCAGCGCTGTACTGGCACTGTCCGGTGGTTTTCAGGACGCGTATACGTACAATGTGCGCGATGAGGTTTTCTCCAATGCACAGACCGGCAATATTGTCCTAATGAGCCAGCATTTGATGGAAGGCGACTGGGCAACCGCTCTGCATTACCTATTCCCTCTTTTCGCTTTTGCCCTTGGCGTCTTCGTCGCAGAGCAAATCGGTCACCGATACAAAACGTATACCAAGCTGCACTGGCGGCAAATCGTCGTAGCCATTGAATTGGTACTGCTCCTTGTCGTCGGCTTTATTCCTACCCAGTACAACATCATTGCCACTGCCCTCGTGTCATTTGCCTGCTCCATGCAAGTACAGACCTTCCGCAAGGTACACGGCTATGGTTACGCCAGCACCATGTGTATTGGCAATCTGCGCAGCGGCACGGAGAGCTTATCCATATACCTGCGTGATAAGAAGCCGGAAGCCTTGCGCAAATCTTTGCATTATTACGGCATCATCTGTGTCTTTGCCATCGGTGCAGGCGCAGGCGGCATCTGCTCTCTGCATATCGGTCTGCGGGCAATCTGGTTTTCCAGCCTGTTGCTGTGTATTGCATTTGGCATGATGCAAAAAGAACACCGTTAATGTTACGCGAAAAGCGTGATACCGAAAGAATCGGCATCACGCTTTTTTCTATGCATGTTTTCTCGCTTCTGCAAGCAATTTTTTGATTTGAATGATGAGCGTCGGCACAAATGCCAAACCGACAATTTCCGCGAACTGACACAAGCCAAATTGCGGAGAAACCAAAAACAGCTGATTCAGGCCCGGAACAAACAAAACTGCGAGCAGCAAAAGCAGGCCTGCCAAGAAAGCCCAATTGGAATACGGATTGGTGGAAAATTTGAGACGGAATATTGATGCCTCGCCACGGCAGTTAAAGCCATGAAACAGGCGCGCCAACGTCAAAGTTGAAAACGCCATGGTAGATGCCAGCGCATCATTCTGCTGATACCCCAAGTAAAACGCCGCCATGGTCACTATGGCGATAAGCAAGCCTTGCCAGCCGATATTTCCAATGAATGACCGATTGAGCAGCGGTTCGTTTGGATTGCGCGGTGCACGATCAAGCAAGCCACGGCGTGCCGGTTCCATGCCGATGGCAATCGCCGGAAGAGAATCCGTGAGCAAATTGATGAATAGCAAATGTACCGGCTCAAACGGCACCGGCAACGCCAGCAAAGACGCATACAATACACAGAAAATGCCTGCGGCATTGCCGGATAGCAAAAATCGAATGGCATTCCGAATATTTTCATAGACGCTTCTGCCATTGACGACCGCCTTGACAATCGTTGCAAAATTGTCATCTGTCAAAATCATAGAGGCGGCATCCTTGCTGACCTCTGTTCCGGTGATGCCCATCGCTACACCAATATCCGCCTGTTTGAGCGCTGGTGCATCGTTGACGCCGTCACCGGTCATCGAAACAATGGCGCCGCGCTGCTGCCACGCACGAACAATGCGTATTTTATGTTCCGGCGACACACGAGCATATACGGAAATATGCGGCAGGCGTTCTCTCAGCTCGTTCTCACCCATCTGCTCCAGCTCAACGCCGGATACTGCCATATCGCCCTCTGCGAAAATACCCAATTGGCGTGCTATCGCCGTCGCAGTAATTTTATGGTCTCCGGTAATCATGACGGTTTTGATGCCGCCGCGCTTGGCGTCTTCTACCGCTTGCATCGCCTCTGAACGCGGCGGATCCATCATAGAAATCAAGCCAAGAAAGGTAAAGCTGCATTCATCCTCTAGGGACAACGGACGAACCGCATCCAATTCCCGATAAGCAAACGCCAGCACGCGCAGGCCTTGTTCCGACAGCTCTCGATTGACACGTTCCAGCTCTTGTCTGCGTTTTGGCGTCAACGCAACACAACCATCGCTTGTCAACAGATGCGTGGAGCGATCAAGTAACCCGTCCATGGCGCCTTTGGTGAACAGAATCGGTACACCGTCAATTTCGTGCAGAGTGCTCATGCGTTTTCGATCCGAATCAAATGCCAACTCACTCAATCTCGGATATTGCGCACGGTATTCTTCTTCTACGATACCAACCTGTTCACCAAGCATAACGAGAGCGACTTCTGTCGGATCACCGATAGAAGTGCCCGTCTGTTCATCATGTGTTGCATCATTGACCAGCAAGGCGGATTGAAGCAGCATCCGCTGTACCGGATGAGACAGATTCATTCGCTCTTTTTCGATGATTTGTCCATCTGCATAGAGTTTCTGCGGTGTCATTTTGTTTTGTGTCAACGTGCCGGTTTTGTCCGAGCAAATCACAGATACGCTGCCTAAGCTCTCGACCGCTTTTAAATCCTTGATAATCGCATGTTGCTTTGCCATTTTTTGTGTGCCCATGGCAAGCACAATCGTGACAATAGACGACAGTGCTTCCGGAATAGCTGCCACAGCCAGTGCCACAGCGAACATCAGGGAATCCAGAATGCTCATACCGGTACGCAGGACAGATAGAACAAATACACCTGCGCAGATCACGAGAATACCGACTGCCAATCTGGCGCTAAATGCATCCAAGTTCTCTTGCAGCGGTGTCTTTCTCTGCTGTGTCTGGTTCATCAACGCCGCAATTTTGCCAAGCTCTGTGTGCATCCCCGTTGCTGTCACGAGCACCGATGCGCGGCCATATGTCACTAACGAGCCGGAAAACACCATGTTTTTCTGATCGCCCAAGGCAACCTGCTCCGCATGAATGGCATCTGCCTCTTTTTCTACCCCTTCGGATTCTCCGGTCAGCGAACTTTCATTGACCTTTAGCGAAAAATTTTCTAAAATGCGTCCATCCGCCGTGACCATATCTCCCACTTCGAGCAGCAAAATATCTCCCGGCACAAGATTCGTCGAATCGATTTCCATACGCACGCCATCGCGCAGCACCTTCGCCGTCGGCGAGGCCATTGCTTTTAGACTTTCTAAGGATTTCTCTGCTTTGACATACTGGATTGTACCCAAAATCGCATTGAGAACCAGTACGGCAAAAATAACAATCGTACTCTCCACATTGCCGGAACAGGCGGAAATAATTGCCGCAATCATCAAAATACAAACCATCAAGTCCCGAAACTGTTCGGCAAAAATTTGCACCAAGCTCTTTTTCTTTCCCTCAGACAGTTGATTTCTTCCATACGTTTGCAGTCTTTGGGCAGCTTCCTGCACAGATAGTCCTTGTACTGAGGTATGTTGGGCATGTAATGCCTCTTCTGCTGTCTTTCTAAAATAGTCTTGTGTCATCATTGCCTTCCTTTCGTCGATTTTCTGCGGCGGAAGGCAAATAAAAAAAGACCTTCCGCCAGCTGAAGCGTATAACAACAGCTGCCGAAAAGTCTTGTTACCTGTGTATTCAGGCGCACACTGCCAGATTTGCCTGTGCAAATCGTGATGTTGACAACATGCCTTGCAACTACTCCCTTTTCAACTGCCTTAAGCATAGCATATCCATAAAAATACGTCAATCATGCACGAAGCAATTTAGCAAGCATTTAGCGCGGTTGACAAGGCAAACAAGATATGGTATGGTACTTTTTGTCGGAGGACTTATAAACGTAAGTATAAGGCCGGATAAGATAACGATAGTTCGCAGTATTTCCGAGGGTTGCTTCTACGTATAGGACGACCGGATAAGAGAGCTGGCAGAGTATCGCTCTCTTATCCGGCTATTTTTATGAAATAAGGAGGAAGTATGGAACGAAATCTCACTACCGGTAATGTATGGAAGAACATTGCCTATTTTTCTCTGCCGTATCTCCTGTCGTATTTTTTACAGACACTGTACGGCATGGCGGATTTGTTTATCATCGGACAATTTGAAGGAGTTGCCAGCACAACGGCAGTCTCTGTCGGCAGCCAGGTGATGCACATGATCACCGTTATGATTGTCGGTCTGGCGATGGGCACCACGGTTACCATCGGACAGGCCGTCGGCGCCGAAGATAAAAAGAAAATCTCACAGACTATCGGCAATACCGCTGTGCTGTTTTTAACAGCCTCTGTTGTCCTCATGGCGCTGCTTTTGGGACTTGTCAAACCGATCGTGTCCATCATGTCTACACCGGAACAGGCTGTATCCGGCACGATTGCCTATCTAACAGTCTGCTTTATCGGTATTCCCTGTATCACAGCATACAACATCATCAGCTCGATTTTCCGCGGCTTGGGTGATTCCAAAAGCCCGATGTACTTCATCGCCATCGCCTGTGTCGCAAACATCGTGTTAGACTATGTATTCATCGGCGCGCTGCATCTCGGGGCTGTCGGTGCGGCATTGGGCACGACACTGTCTCAGGGTCTCAGCGTTATTATCGCCTTTCTTGTGATTCGTAAGAAAAACACCGGCATTTCCCTGCACAAAAGCGACTGGAATCCGCGCCGCGAAGCAATGGGACGTATTTTAAAAATCGGCATTCCTATCGCTCTGCAAGACGGCTTGATTCAAATTGCCTTTCTTATCATTACCGTGATTGCCAATCGCCGCGGACTCAGCGATGCAGCCGCAGTCGGTATTGTGGAAAAAATCATCAGTTTTCTGTTCTTGGTACCGTCCTCTATGCTGTCCACAATCTCTGCACTTGGCGCACAGAACATCGGTGCCGGAAAGCCGCAGCGTGCAATACAGGTGCTGCGGTGCGGCATCTGTATCACTGTCAGCTTTGGTATTGTCGTCGCCCTGACCATCCAGTTCATCGCACCATCTGTCGTCGGTCTCTTTACAGCAGATGCCGCCGTTGTCGTGTTCGGCAGTCAGTATTTGCGCGGTTATATCTGGGACTGTATCTTCGCGGGCATTCATTTCAGCTTTAGCGGGTATTTTTGCGCCTGCGGCCGATCAGAATTTTCTTTCCTGCACAACATTCTTGCCATTGCGTTGGTGCGCGTTCCGGGCGTATACCTTACGTCAATTCTTTTCCCGAACACGCTGTTCCCGATGGGTCTCGCCACAACAAGTGGCTCTCTGCTCTCCGTCGTCATTTGCCTGCTCGTGTTCCGGCACTTGAAGAAAAAGGGTTTTGACAAGATTTGCTCCGGCTGATATAATAAAAGAAACCAATGGCGGTCAGCATCCAAAGCGTTGACCGCCTTTTTTCATACCGAACACGGGAGGAATCCAAGGATGGATCAAATTGATCAGAAAATACTGGCACACCTGAAGCAAAACGCCCGGGCGCGTGCTTCGGACATCGGAAAAGCCGTGCATCTGTCTGTATCGACAGTCATCGAACGCATTCATAAAATGGAAGATGCCGGTATTATCTGTTCGTATACTGCCATCACCAATGACGCCAAGGTCGGCAATGACGTCACCGCTCTGATTGAAATTTCCTTGGAGCATCCGCGGTTTAATGATTCTTTTTCCGAACAGGTCATGGAGCATCCAAACGTTGTCTCCTGTTACTATCTGACAGGAAGCTATGATTACATGATTAAGGTCAGCTGTCGCTCGTCCGATGAATTGGAGGTCATTCATCGCTGGGTAAAAGATCAGCCGGGCGTATGTCAGACGCAGACACATTTTGTCCTGCGCACCATAAAAAACATCTATTCCGCTCTGCCGAACGCCAGCTCATCAGTGCAGGAATAACTCTTTATCACAAACAACAAACGTGCGTATCCCACTCAGTGTGAGGTACGCACGTTTTTCTTGGCTGTTTTTTATGTTATGCCGTCTGTGTCAATAGAGACAGGCTGTCTACAATCTCTTTTTCAATCGTCGGCGGGAAGCTGTCTACACTCGGCGTGCACTTCTTGGTCACGCCATCCACGCTGCCCATCTTGACAATCGCCTTGATGTAATCACGAATTTCTTCATACCGCGGGAATACGCGCTTGCCGGACAATTTTTGCAGATACGCCGTCAGGCCATACGCGCCCCAGTTAGACACGGTAGCGATAACCAGTCGATCTACCGGCACGACACACGGTTCCAAGGACAGCTTTTGCGTAATGACATCCTTGAGATTGCCCATGCCGATTTCATTGCCGCCGTCACCGACACCAATCGTAAAAATGCCGCGTTCGGCTGCCTGTTCAAAGAGGAGATCTGTTCTGGCCGTATGATCGAGGATGCTCTCGCCGCGCATATTCGCATAATCACCCTTGCGGTTTTTGCCGCAGCGTTCAATGGAAATCAATGCAACCGGCTGATATACATCAAACAATCGGTCATATGCTTCTGCTTCCGCCTGTGTATCGACATACTCTACCGCCAGCTGACAGATTTCAAAAAATCCTTTGCAATACGCATCAGTGACAATAACCGGCTGGTATCCGATTTTCTCCAATGCCTTTGCCAGCACCATGGTTCCCGGAGGGCCATCGGTCTCTGCGGCGCCATTGACATAAAATCCAGTGGTCAGCAAAACCGTTCCCTTTGGACGCTCCAGCAGCTTGGCAGCAGCCTCACGGCAATAGTCTTTTCGCAGGTGCTCGCACAGAATATCCATGCCGCGACCAGAATGACTGAGCAGTACCTTTTCAATTCGACCTTCCATAACGGTCTCCTCCTTTTCTTTTAACGAACGATGTCGTCCATTGGGGCGATCAATACACCCTCTTCCGTCAGTTCCGTGCGGATCTTCTCGACAAATGCCAATGCCTTTGGACTGTCACCGTGTACACAGATAGAATCCGCCTGAATCGAAATCGTCTTGCCAGAGATGGTCTCTACCTTGCCTTCCTTCACCATGCGAACAACGCGGGAAATGGCAAGATCTTCATCGGTAATCATAGCGCCCGGCTTGCTGCGCGCAACCAAGCTGCCATCATCTTCATAGGCACGATCTGCAAAGACTTCACTGGCACTCGGAAGCCCAATCTTGCGAGCGGCACGCAGCAGTTCACTGCCTGCCAGTCCCAGCAAAATCAGAGAATCATTCACTTCTGCAATGCCTTCGCAAATGGCGGTTGCCAGCTTAGCATCCTTGCCAGCCATGTTGTACATTGCACCGTGCGGCTTCACATGCTGGAGCTTGACGCCCTGTGCCTTACAGAAAGCAGACAAAGCACCGATCTGGTACTGTACCATTGCCTTCAGTTCTGCCGAAGAAACATTCATATTTCTTCTGCCGAAGCCGACCAAATCCGGATAACCCGGATGGGCACCGACATGGACACCAACCTGTGCGGCGAGTGCGACGGTTTTCTGCATCACCAGCGGATCAGAAGCATGAAAGCCGCAAGCGACATTGGCGGAAGAGATCCACGGAATGACCTGTTCATCCATACCACAGGTATAATTGCCAAAGCTCTCGCCTAAATCACAGTTCAAATCTACTTTCTTCATCGTACTCACCTCATCAATATTTCAAATCCACATTTTTTACATCGGTAATAAACATATGTCCCGGCGCATGGGTAATGACAAACGGCGGTTTAGAATCCATAATGACATTCTGCGGTGTCACGCCGCACGGCCAGAACACCGGTACTTCGCCGTCGTTTATTGTGACCATATCGCCAAAATCCGGATGCTGTAAATCGTGAATGCCAATTGCCTCCGGATTGCCGATATGAATCGGTGCACCGTGTACCCGCGGCATATCACCGGTAATCAGCGTTGCCTTGACGATCTGGTCATATGGCAACGGGCGCATACTGACAACCATATTGCCATGAAAGACACCCGCCGGTGTGCAAGCAATATTGGTCTTATACATCGGTACGTTGCAGCCCTCTTCGATGTGACGAACCGGCACGCCAGCTTCCAGCAGTGCTGACTCAAAGGAAAAACTGCATCCAATCAAAAAGCTGACCAAATCATCGCGCCAAAACTGTTCTACATCCGTATACTCGCCATCCAACTCGCCGTTTCGGTAAATTCGATATTTCGGCAAGTCATTGGCAATATCTGTGTCCTGCGCGATGCTGTGCAGAGCACGGCTGCCCTTGTCGCTGACTTCGAGCAGCGGACAGGACTTCGGATTGCGCTGGGCAAATAACAAAAAATCATACGCAAGGTCTGCGGGAAGCACAACCAAATTGGCCTGTGCGTATCCGGCGCTCATACCCGCTGTCGGCCCCGTAATTTTCTTTTCTCGAATTAACGCGCGCACCTCGCGCGGACTCATCTCAGAATAATTCATGCTGTTTCTCCTTCCGCGCGAGTTTGCTCGCCTCTCGCAATGATACCTGTTGGAATCGAACGTGGTCACCCGGGCGGCACTGTGCCAGCTTCGGGATGTCAAACGTACAAACCGTTGCAATCTTCGCATAGCCGCCGGTCGTCTGGCGGTCTGCCATCAAAACGATCGGCTTGCCATCCGACGCCACCTGCACTGATCCCAATGTGATGCCATCCGAAATAATATCGGAACCGTGATGGCTTTCAATCTCCGCACCGCTCATACGATACCCCATGCGGTCACTGTTGTCTGCAACCGTGTAGCTTTCATGGAAGAAGGTCTCAATGCCTTTCGCGGTAAATGCATCGTCCTGCGGACCGAGAACTGCACGCAGCACAACCTCTGTCGGGTATTCTTCTTCCGGCACGCGGCGATCTTTGAGCTGCTCCCATGTCTGATGCTCCTCGCCAATCGCCAAAATATCACCGGGAATCAAAGCTCTGCCCAAAAATCCGCCCATATGGCATTTCATGTTGGTCGAGCGGCTGCCCAAAACAATCGGCATATCGAATCCGCCAGCCGCAGCCAGATAGCATCGGCAACCGGTCTTGGCAAACGACAGCATCAGTTCCTCTCCTTCATGCAGCTCAAACGGCTGATTCATCGGAATCGGCTTCTTGTTTCGCTTCGGCTGCATGTCTGCTCCGTTCAGTGCCAAAATCATATCCTGCATGGCAACAAAGCACGCGCCGGCAAAGGTCATTTCCAAAACCGCTTCGCCGTTTGTATTGCCGACAAGATAATTCGCACGATGATACGCACGGGTATCCATGCATCCGCCGACGCCAATGCCCATCGACTGATAGCCGAATCGTCCTTCGTCCTGTACAGTTGTCAACGCTCCCGGACGCACAACTCTTAGCATACAGACACCTCCTCTGTTTCCAATTGGTAAGTGCCTGCTGTCACCTGTTCTCGAATGGTTTGATATTCTTCAGGAGAGATCGGAACAAACCGAATGTATTCGCCCGCGTGGCACAGAATATACGGACTGTGCTTTGGGTCGTACAGCTCCAGCGGCGTTCTGCCGATTAACCGCCATCCGCCAGGGGAATCCAGCGGATACACACCGGTCTGGCTGCCGCCAATGCCAACAGCACCCGCCGGAATGCGGACACGCGGCGTCTTTAATCTCGGCATCTCCAGCCGTTTGTCCAAGCCGCCCAGATACGCAAATCCAGGCAAAAATCCCATCATATAAATGCGGTAATCGGTACCACTGTGTACGGCAATGACTTCTTGCTCCGACATGCCAGCATGTGCGGCAAGATCTGCCATATCCGGGCCAAATTCTCCGCCATAGCAGCACGGAATTTTAATCACGCGCTTTTTGGTGCCTCCGCTGACCTGACAATGCTTTTCCAGCTTCTTGAGCTTGCGGCACAGGGCAGAAAAATGTGTCTGCGCCGGGTCAAAAGTCACCATCAGCGAGCGGAATGTCGGAATGACTTCCCGCACGCCGGGCAGCTGCGCATCCAAAATGCTCTGGCCCATTGCCTGTACTTTATCGTTGATCGCATCGCTGATCTCACTGCCGAACTCTACGACCAGCGCCGCATCCCCGGCCGGAAGATAGCGCGCTGTATTGGTCTGTCCGCTCAATGAAGATCCCTCCCTCTTGTGCATTCTATTTCGTTTACTCTGCTGCGGTTGCGCTCTCGAATTCCTCGATGACTGCGGCGCGCAGCTTTTCCATCAGCTCCGGATCCTTGCCGCCTGCCGGCTTGCCATCAATCTCGCAAGCATGTAAGCACAGCTTGCTGGAGCTGGATACAATGATTTCGTCCGCATCAAACAGCTCATCCAGCGTGTACGGCGTCTCGCTGACCGGAATGCCCAGCTTCTTGCACGCCTTAATCAGATGAGCACGTGCGATGCCCGGCAAAATCAGATTGTCCGTCGGTGCAGTGATAAACTTGCCGTCCTTCAGAATAGAAACGTTGCTGTGTGCACACTCCGTGACGCGGTTACCCGGACGATAGAATACGGTTTCCTGGCAACCTGCCTTCTTTGCCTTTTCCGAAGCAACACAGGACGGAATCAGATTCAAGGTCTTAATGTTGCAGTGCAGGAAGCGTGTATCCGGCAGCGTAATCAGCTTGATCGGCTCCTTACAGTCGCCGATGACCTGCGGAGTAATCATAATCCACAGATTGCCCGGGCCTTCTGTATATACATGGTTGCGGATGCCGGTGCCGCGCGTTACCTGATAGTAAACGAACAGTTCCGGATCATCCATTTTATCCACCATTTCCTGGAGCAGTTCCTTCAGCTCCGGCTTGGTAACCGGCATCACAATATCCAGCAGTCCTGCGCTGTTAAAGA
Source organism: Eggerthellaceae bacterium (assembly GCA_963588905.1). Taxonomy (GTDB): domain Bacteria; phylum Bacillota; class Clostridia; order Oscillospirales; family Butyricicoccaceae; genus Butyricicoccus_A. Next base: position 49,610 of record CAVAJF010000005.1, on the reverse strand, counting down.
AACGGTCAATGTGCTCATCAATCGCAAAAATCTTGCCATTGCGTGCCGGACCTGCATCATATACGCCATCGCCAAACCAACAAACACGATCGTTCATCGGGATGGACATGTCTTCCAGCTCACCATATTTTCCGTTATAATAACCCAACGTTTTCATTTTTCTGCCTCCAGAATGAAGAAATTTGCATCGTTTTTATTTTTATCATGCAAAAAGGGAACGAGCAAGTACCTTGTCGGCCCCATTGCCTGTTCCCTGTGTGTTACTATACGCCGCTTCTTAATTCTTTGCAAGATCAATTGGTAATTTTCTCTATTTTTCTGTTATTTTTCCTTTTTTCCGAAAAATTTTCGATTTTCCAGAGATTTTTCCAAGTTTCTTTTTATTCTTTTCGATCCGTCAGCTTATAAAATCGGCATGTAAACGCAGAACACAATTTGCATGATAAATTTTAGATTGCTGCATTTTTTTGTTTTGACTTGAACAAATATCTGAACAGCCTATCAACAATTATACTTATTTTTAAGTACAATAACAAGAGGATGAGAAAAAAATCCAGAAAGGCGACACCTCACACAAGGTGTCGCCTTAACAAATCGTCTCTATGTTTTCTTCATCAATCGCACCGTGACACGAGAAGTACCGCTCGAATTACAGGTAAAAAGCGTCAAATCCCAACCGCCGGAAATCATGTTCTCTACATCGTTTCCGTTCAGAATTTCCCGTTCCATCACTTGATATGCAAAGCGATTTCCATCCATGTCTGTAAAATATACATCGGTTCCGGTTTGAATGCGGAATAACGGTCGAAAGTGCCTGGTATAGTTATGGCCGCAAATCACCATATCATTCGTATAAATTGAGCCTTCATACCGACAAGGTGAAATCTTCATGTTTGAATAACTCCACTCCTTTTGAACCGGCAGCTTCAGCCCTAAATCCGGAATTTCAAGCAATCCGATATAGATGGTACCATTCAGTTTTTTCACAGGCATATCCATATTAGGATTTAACACGTAATCAGGGGATTCCTCTCCTGTCTCATCTGTAGAAGCTGTCGGAATGGTTTCCTCCAATTGCTTTGCTACGGCTTCTGCGGCCTTTCCCGCATGATCTGTAATATAAATATTATAAGAAGCCCACAGAATGGACGCAATAATCATTGCCATGCCGAGCAGAATCCAGCGAGAACCTTTCTTATTCACCGTCTGCACCTCTCCGCCGAACCAGTCCGATTACCATACAGAGGAGACCGCCTGCCATAAGAGCCAGTGCTGGCCACCAGAGCAAGCCCGTCCGAGGAAGAGACGAATCTTTTGCTTTTGACGAAGTATTTGTTGCTTTCGTCGTCGATGTATTTTTTACGGTAAACGTAGTCCCTTCCTGCGCAATGTTCTGGGTATAGCCAGAGACTGTATCCTCGGACACCAGCCATTCATGATTTTGCTCCAAATTATCCCATGTATGGCGCCAGTCGTTTTCCGCATTTAATTTCACTGTGTCATACACTTTTCCATCACACATCAGGTGAATCGTAATATCCTTCGGACGACTGGTTTTCTTGTTACCATCCTCCCAGATTTTCAGAACCTTACGAGAGATGCGTGTATCTGTAGATGGTTTTTTCTCACCATCTGCCTTTGGGGAAGCCGTCACGGCATACTCCCAAGTATTCTGCTCCTCGTTAGAACCGGGCAGAAAAACAACAAACGGCGAAGCAGTATACGTCATATCATTTACATCACAGCGAGAGCCGACAACCAGATACAATCCCGGTTTTACCGTCGTCTGCCAATTGCCTGTGCCATCGGTCTGTCCGCTGAAATCTGGTTTTAGGGAATCTTTCCAGACATAACTCTTAAGTGTCGTCGCGAAATCATTCCAATCATCTTGACTCATATGATCCGATGGAATGGGATATTCTGCAAAACGATCTGTTACTTTCATTTGTGCATAAGCGTCCACATCGGCAACCTTATATACATCAAATTTTGCACCGGAAATCGCAGTACCGTTATATTGATAAGAAATAGTCAGTGTGACATCCCGATTGGTGTCAATGGTTCCGGCGGCATTGGCCGAAATCGTAGCTGCTGTCACCAACACACACAGCAGCAGCACGCACACCATTCGGTTCCATATTTTTTTCATACATGCCCCTCCTTCTTTTTCTTCGGAATCAGCAGAATCACAACCAATACCAAAAGAACCGGAATTGCCAGCATCGGTGCAACCAAAATCGGTTCAACCTGCGTAGCATCTGCTGTGATAAAGGCGGTGTTTGCATCGTCAGCATTGGCAATGCGATGCCCTCGCACCAAAAGTCGATGTGTGTTAATACCGTATGGTGTGCAGGTGACGAGCGTACAATAGTCCTGACCATCTACAATTTGAAGTGCTTCTGTGTCCTTGGGTTCTACAATCAAGATTTGATCCACTTCATATGTCAGGACTTCATTGAGCACGCGGAGCATAAAGGTATCTCCAACTGTGAGCTTATCCAAGTTGGTAAACAGCTTGGCGCTGGGCAATCCTCGATGGCCGGAAAGCACGCAGTGTGTTCCTTCTCCTCCAACAGGCAGGCTTGTCCATTCCAGATGTCCGATTGCTTGCTGGAGCACGACATCATCGGTGCCGTGATAAATCGGCAGAGATACCTTAATCTTAGGAATCTCAATGTATCCCATGACGCCGCTGCCATCAATATTCAGCTGTTGCCGATATTTTTCAGCGGCTGCTTCCGACAGCTTAAAGCTCTGGGTATTGGCGGTCATCGCTGCATTATATTCCTGTGCCGCTTTCCATACCTCTTCATATTTTTCGGTGTCCAGCTGTGCCACACTGTCAGCGTATGTAGAGATCGCCTGCGATTGGTGCAGGGAGTTGATATAATCGCTGAACGTCGGGTACAAAAGCAGCGAAACGCCGATGATAAGAATGACAACCAGAATGATTGTCGATATATGCTTTTTCATGAGCTGCACCTTCGTTTGGATTGGTGATTTCGATATACAGTAGAAAAGGCAGTTTAACGAAAGCAATCCCTCCGTTAAGCTCCCTTTTCCACTGAACCCCGTGGGACTGGATACGCCCACGGGGTCAGCAGAAAAATACGATTCAATTCACATTTGCTAAAAAGCAATTACTGAGAAGAACGCTCCATGCGCTTCTTTACAACCAGCAGGATTGCTGCGCCGGTAACCAGTACGCCGCCCAATGCGTAGAACAGCGTGGTACCCATGCCACCGGTGGAAGGCAGCTCGGTGCCAGCTCTGTTTACAACAACCAGCGGAACAACATTCTCAGAAACAGTGGTCTCCTCCGATGTTCCGTTTTCAACCTGAGTGCTGGTAACATTGCCTTCTGCATCTTTATAAGTTGTAATTGTCGTGGTGTAATTACTCGTTTCCTGAATGTCAGCCTTTACAGAAATTGCATCCTTCAACAGGTTATATCCTTCAGGAGCTACAACTTCCTTTACGCTGTAATCGCCAGCAGCCAAGCCCTTGATAATCAGAATACCATTGTCATCGGTCTGGAACTGCTTAACGGCACCATCTGCACTAGCGGAGTATTCATATACACCAGCTGTATCGGTCGCCTTAGCATAGATTTCCGTATCGCCAAGAGAAACCGCAAATTCTGCGCCCTTCAAAGCCTTGCCCTGTTCGTCTACCTTCTTAACACCAAGTGCATACACATAAGTCGTGGTAGTTTTCTTGTTTTCATCAGGATATTTTGGATCTGTAGGCTTTGTCGGATACTTCGGATCTGTAGGATTCTTTGGGTCATAAGGAGGATTGCTCGGATCATTTTTATCATCCGTAGTATAGGTAAAGTTTGCCGTGTTGAGGTTGCCGTTACCTGCAATTTCAGCCGAGGTATTAACCTTAGCGCTGTAGGTCACTTCGATAACAGCATTGGAGCCGTACTTTTCGCCAAACGGAACATCAACTGTGAAGCCATCATTAGTCTTCTTAAATGTATAGGCTTCGTTCGCTAACTCTGTGCCGCCAACCTTAACCTTGATACTGCTTTCGTCAAGGGTAAATCCTGCACCCAAGGTATCCTTGATATGATAATATGTAACCAGCTTGGTATCTCCAGCTGCATTCTTTGTATAGGAAACAGCATTGACAGCAATGTTGAACTTGACCGTATCGCCGTAGTTTGCCGAGTTTATGGTCGACTTGGTTCCATCTGCATTTACAATAACCTTACCAGGAGTCTCTTCTGAATCTGGATTCTTATTGTCCCAAGTCGGTTTCTGATTTTTATCGACAACATTCACATTTGGCGTAGTGCTGTCAATCGTTGCAACAGTGCCGACAGTGCTCGTAACGTAGTAATAACCGTAAGGAAGATTAGAAAATGCAACTTCGCTGCTTGTTACCTTCTCCTGTGTTTGAGTTGCCGTAAGCGTTTTTGCCTTTACCTGCTCAGTCAACCACTTGCTGATTGCACTTGCATCCTTGTCAGCCTTAAGAGTAACGCTGTACTTGTTGGAGACTTGTGTTGCTGTGAGAGTAAACGGGCTGTCATCACCGTTTAATGCGGTCAAAAACGCATCGTTTTCACCGCTGGTGTAAGAATAGGCAACATTATTACCTTTTTCGCTGTAAGTCAGATCAAATACTTTATAAACGGAGTAAGTTTCACCGACAGTCGCATTTTTGATAGTAATAGAGCCGTTAGAGCTGCCATTCGCTGCGAACGCCGTTGTAGCCATGACAAGAAGCATGACTACCGACAGCAATCCGCTAATCAGTTTTTTTGCATGATTCATTGTTTTATTCCTTTCTTTCTGCCGAAATAAATCATTTGTCCCGCTTTGGGGATTGAAATTACAGTTACTCTGCCCTCCTTTTGCGTATTTCGTGATATTTATACATCAATGCGCCGGTTATCAACGCCAGCCCGCATAATGTAAACAAGATTGTACCGTGACCTCCGGTTTCCGGCAATTCATAGCTTTCCTGATTCTGAACAGTAATGGTCAGCTTTCCTTTGCCGTTTTCTGTTTCTGACAAATCTAGCTTTACAAGACCTTTCAGTTCCTCGGAATTTTCAAGTTGTGGCGTCAGCCCCCCAGTACTAGAATTTTCTTGCACTGTGAAGTGAATTGCCGCCGGAAGTAAATTGTATCCATCCGGAGCCGCGGTTTCGGTGAGTGTGTATTCGATGTTCGGTTGGAATGCATTTGTAAAAGCAATGTTGCCGTCTTCATCGGTTGTGCCTGTCAACAGCTTCGTTGCATCACCCGCCGGATCGGTAATCGAAAACGAAGCATTCTGCAACGCATTTCCGTTTTCATCAGTTTTCAGAATTTCAACCTGATAGGTATATGGGTTCTTGGTATTGACGATGACCCATTTACCATTTTCAATATCATTTCCTATATACCGCATATTGGAATTTAGAGTGTTCTCTGCGAAAGCATTTTTATTATTTGTATAGTTTAGCTCTATTGTCCAGTCTGTGTTTTCAGGCGCAGTGTATCCACTTGGCGGAGAAGTCTCCTGCAACGTGTATGTACCGCACGGTAAATTCTTAAACTGTGTCGTTTTGTCTTTTTCTGTTGTTTTCGTTTCAATTATCTTATCGCCCTGAGACAACGTAAATGTTGCCCCACCAAGACTTTCGCCATCATCTGACTGCTTGTCGAACGAGACTTCATATAAAAGTCCGCGAACCTTCGGAATCGGTAAATCAACAGTTTTGTTGTCTGAGCCAGATTTGTACTCAAGTGTGGTTGTTCCATTTGTTGGACAAATAGAGCTTGCCGGAGAATTACTCAATGGCGCACAGCTCTCCGTCACATTCAAAGAAACACTATATCGCATCTGATAGACATCTGTGTAATAGGCGGTTTCTGTTCCATCCGCATTTTTTACAACAGTGTAATCACGATTTTCGTAAGGCACTGTCGGGAGATTCCATGTCAATGTCTGTCCATTTTCCTCGCTCGGTTCAACATAGCTGCCGCCATCATAGGACTCCACCTTATCAAAGAGAATATTTTTTCCCATCGGATCAGTCACTTTGGACGGCTGTGCACTGTTTTCTGCAAAGGTTACCTTAGAATAGGCTTGTGTGAAATCCAGCTCTAGGGCTCCTGTACCACTCGCTAAACTTCTCCACGGAATGCTATTCTGAAATCTTCGATCGCCGAACCATGCAAATTTTTTGTTTTCAATACAATAAGAGCCTTGATTAACATCGCTGATTACACCAAAATCTACATAGCGAATTTGTGTTATTGTCAGAGAATTTGTTAGCTTATAATTTACACGAAGCGGTTTCAAAGTTGCCTGTTGCTCTGCAGTCATTGCATCATACTCTGCTTGAGAGTACAGCTTTGAAACTCCGGAACTAGGATTAAACTTGCTGGCATTATTGTTCGTTGCATATTCGCCACTGGAAGCCAAAAATTCTTCCCATGATATTTGCGGTTCTGCATTCAGATAAATCTGAAATTTGTTTTCTGTATCTGATGGAATTACCGCTTTTTGAACTCGGATACTGCGGTCATCTGAATAGGTATAGGTTCCTGTGTCTTTGACATCTTTATACTTCTGTTCGGTAATCTGCCATTGATTGGCAACAGTAGAATATGGTTCACTCAACGCTGTATAGCGGCTAGAATACTTTTTATCATCAGGCTTTACATCTACCTGTATATTACTACTGCCAGTATTCTTCTGTGCATCAACCTCGTCGGAATCCTCCTCCGCGTCGGCGGGAATGATTCCATAGCCAAGAATCGTGGCATCATCCGAAGAATATGTACGGTACTCAACGCGGTCAGATACATCGCCTTCAATCGTCTGCATCTTGTCATTTTCTGAATCAATAGAATCAACAATACCCATATGGTCTGCCGTTCCATCTTCATCTGTATCAAAGAAAATCAAGTCGCCGGACTGCGGCTCATAGGCATCTTTGGTGCGGAAATAATTGTACGGTTCTGTTTGAAGCTGTTGCGCCCAAACGCTGCAATCGGCATCTGCCGGATACTCTTGTATCCCAGTATAGTTCAGACAAAACGCGACAAACATCGCATCCCAGTCGCCATAAGTATCACCATACCATGCGCCGTATCGGGTGTAGCCCTTTTGCTGTCCATCCTCTGTGACATGGTAGTTTTTGCTGCTTTCCTGATAGCCGACTTGGCTTTTCGCAATCGCTACTAGATCGTCATTCGGCTTTCCCGTCAGGGAAATGTCCGCCAAACTCTTCTCCCAATCTTCTTGTGATTCGACATCTGCATTTGGATTGGAGAAGCATTGCAAGGTGTGTTCATGCTCTTCATTCCCACAATAGGTCTGATTCTCTTCCGTAATTGCTGGCAAGATCAACATGTATGTTGTAATAAATACAACCATGCAGGCAAGTGCTGCTACGATTCTTTTCCAAACACTACGGTTTCGCCTCTGTCTGGCATATTTTTCTGCCGGACGCAGACCCTTCATGCGCATCGGTATGAACTCCTTTCTACTTGATGACTCCAATTCGTTCGAGCGGCCAAATACGGAACAAGATTCTTCCTACAATCTGTTCTTGTCCAACGCATCCGACTGCCGTATTTCTTGAATCTACCGAGGTCGCTCGGTGATCTCCCAAAACAAATACCTTGCCATCCGGCACCTGATAGGGGAGCTGAATATCTGTATCGCCAAGAGCCTTCTCATCGAGATATGGCTCGTTTAATGCAACATCATTGACGTATACGGTTCCGTCTGCATCAATATTGACCCAGTCGCCGGATTCCGCAATCACTCGTTTGACGAGGATCTTGTTGTTGTAATAAAACGCCACGATGTCGCCGGAATCAAATTCATGTGTTTTGACGGTAAAAATAATGTCGCCATCCGTCAGCGTCGGTGTCATAGAGGTTCCATAAATCTGCAAGACCGGCATCCAAAGTGTTGCCACCAAAATAGCAAAAGCTGCAACAACAATCAGAATCGAAACTGTGCTTTTCAGCGTGCGACGGTATTTTCTCTGGTAACGAAGCCGCTTTCGCTCTTGTTGTATCTGTTCCATTGTAGGCAATTCGACAGGAGTCTGTCTTTTCCCTCTGCGCATGTCTTATCCATCCTCTTCAGAGAAAGTTGTTATCCAATGTACGTGATCTTGTGTTTCTGTAAGCGTTTGTTCGCTTTGTGCCTTAACTGAAAGCAAATACTGATCGGCAGCTGCCTGTGCCGCCTCAAAAACGCCGTTAATCTTCATCACTGCATCAGCCAGAGAACCGGCATTCGCAATATTCAACTCTCTCTTTTCCAAAGCCTTCTTTAACCGATTATTCTCATTTTGAATCGTTTCGTATCGTTGCTGTAATTCAAAAATGATGTCAATCAACTCAGATCGACTGAGCTTTCGAAATTCTTTATCTGTCAAAAAGCCTCACCCTTATCTGTGTATCGTCAAATCAATATTGCACCTCTTTTGGCGCAGTCAGAAATTCACTCTCTCGATGTCGTCTGCATCCCTCTCTAATTGAACAGCAATTCGTTCTAATTTGCTAACTTTTTGTTAGGGCGCTTAAACATTAAATATGTTATAATTTCGCAGTTTTTTGACAGATTATTCTTGCCTGTCCATTAAAAAAGTTCATATATTTTAACTCTTTTTAGTTTTTAATTACTCGATGCAAACAATATAATACTCAAAATTTTCCTGTTGTCAATCCTTTTCTTGACCGTTTTTTTCTATAACAATATATGTTTTTTCATTTTTGCTATTTTTCAATTTAGCAGTTAAACCATTTTCCTGTTTTTTCCTTTTCTCTCTTATCGTAAAGTTTTTTTCGGGAAACAGGAAAAGGCGATGCCTCATTGTGAGGCATCGCCTTTTCCATATAATGGAAAGCTTTTTGTTACTTTCGCTGATACACAATCCGATCTTTTGCAATCGTGTGTGTAATGTGAATATCTGCTAGCGCGAAAACTTTTTCGCGAATATCCGGTGCCAAGGCGGCATCGCCCATTTCATACGGACGCCCCAACGCTTTATATTTTCCTCTACCAAAGCTATGGTACGGCAACGGTTCATAGGTCGTATTGGGCTTATCCTTCAGAAAATCTAAAATTGCTTGAATGTCCTCAACCGTATCGTTAAATCCCGGAATAATTGGTGTCCGTACCTTTTTAGGTAAATGTGGATATTCTTCGCACAGCTTTTCAAAATTAGAAAGAATTCGTGTATTGTTCCATCCTGTATATTGCAGATGTTTTTGCGTATTCATGGATTTGATGTCATATAAAATATAATTCAAATATTTTGCCGTTTGATGCAAAGATGCATATTCCGCTTGTCCACAGGTCTCAATCGCTGTATGCATGCGCCGCTGTTTTGCCCCGCAAAGCAGTTCCGTTAAAAACTCCGGATACGACAAAGGTTCTCCGCCGCTGACTGTCAAGCCGCCGTTTCCGTGTCCGTAAAAGACAGCATCTCGTTCTGCGATGTCCAAGAGTTGTGAAACAGTATATTGCTTGCCCTCTATTTTTATCGCCTGTGCCGGACACGCTTCTGCACATTTTTTGCACTGCTGGCATTTTGAAAAATCAATGGCAGCAATTTCATCAAAAGAAATTGCCTGCTTCGGACACAGGCTGCGGCAAAAGCCGCACGCCTGTTCTCCGATGCATTTATTTTGCACATACGAGATTTCCTGTGTATATCGCTGTGATTCTGGATTGCAGCACCACTTGCACCGCATCGGGCATCCTTTTAGAAAGATAATCGTCCGAATTCCCGGCCCATCATGGAGAGAATAGTGTTGAATGTTAAATACATATGGAATCTTTTCTGTTTGCATATCAAATCACTTCATGTTCTGTACGGGAAATGATGTCATCCTGCAAATCCTTCGTCAATTCTGTAAAGTATGCACTGTAACCTGCAATGCGCACCAACAGATTGCGATAATTTTCCGGATGCTTCTGTGCTTCCCGCAGCGTATCTGTATTGAGTACATTAAACTGGATGTGCCACAGCTTCAAATCACGCCAAGCCTTGATAAACTGCACCAGTTTTTCTGTGCCCTCTTCTCCTCTGACGCACGCCGGACTCAGCTTGACGTTAATCAATCGTCCCGCGTGTTCTCGATAGTTATAATTCTTTGTCGCATAGTTAGACAGCAGCACCGCCGTCGGCCCGTTCAGATCTGCACCCTGGGATGCGCTCGATCCGTCAGACAGCGGCGTAAACGCATATCGTCCATTCGGTGTTGCACTGACAACCTTGCCAAATGGCACATGAGACGTAAATGGCACCAGTCTGAGATCCAGATGTACACCCAGTTCATTGCCGTATCTGCGTGTAAATTCCTGTGCCTCTTTGTCCAACAGTTTGCCAATTTCATCAGTATACGGCGTATCATTGCCATAGCTCGGTGCATGAAGCAGCAGCTGCCGAATGGCTTCATAGCCTTCAAAATTATGTTCCAGTGCTTCCTTCAATTGTCCCAATGTGATGCGATGATCCTCAAAAACAACCTTCTTGATTGCCGCTAACGAATCAATGACCGTTGCAAAGCCCATGTATTCAAAATAACCAAGATCAATACCGCCTTCGATTTTCGGCTGGTGCAGGTCTGTATAGGTCTCTCGGCACAGCTTATGCAGCGCAGATCCCAATGGGCTGGCGAAATGTTGACCGCGAAGACGAATAATCTCACGCTGCTGAATAAATGCATGTTTGATAAATTCTCTCTGCTGTTTCAAGAATGCCTGCAAGACTTCATCAAATGTCTGAAAATCTTCAAACCGACCGGTTTCCAGTCCAAGCAGTTCTTCTCCATATTTTTTCATTCTGCCGTTATAAATGACCATTTCCAGTGCAGCAGCGAAATTAATATATGCATTCGGGCTGGTATAGGTATCTCGATTCGGCATCCGGCATTCTGCGCATCCGGAAACGTTGTAGTCATACGCTTCTTCAAAGTTCGCGCCCTTAGACAGCAGCAGCGGAATAATATCCTCATCGTTGAGCAGCTTCGGGAAGCCTTCGCCCGCCTTAATGGTTTCTGCAACCTCATATAAAAAGCGTTTCGGGCTTCTGGTATGAATGCGCGCTGCCAAATCTGGGTAATTCAATGGAAATTCTCGCTTAGACTTGAGCAAGATGTAGCTAAGCTCATTGGTCGCGTCCAATCCTTCTTTCGTCTGTCCGCCAATGGTCACAGCCTCCCAATGTGCATATCCTTCATTGAACGCGCCGCCGGTATCGGACAGATACAAGTCGATGAACTGCGCCATGCCAACCCACATGCATTCAAACAATTCCTGTACTTCATCATCTGTAATGATGCCCGCTTCTACATCCTTCTTATAAAATGGATAGAGATATTGATCCATGCGTCCATTGGAAATGATGGTACCGGTTTTCTGTTCTACACGGGAAAACATCTGTGTAAACCACTGTGCCTGCATTGCCTCTCGGAACGTTCTCGGCGGATTTTCCGGAACATAGTCACAGATCTCGGCAATCTCTTCCAGTTCTTTCTTTCTGACTTCGTTGCTTTCTTCTCTTGCCAATTGCGCTGCTTTTTCCGCATGTCGATGCGCCCACAGGACAATGGCATTGCAAGTCAGAATTACGGCTTCCAAAAACGGCTTCTTCTCTGTGTTGTCAATCGGGCTATATGGGTCAAGCTGATCGAGCTTTTCTTTCATCTCCGCGCGAATCCCGCGAAATCCCTTCTGCATCACAATTTCATAGTCATGAACCCACTGAATGGAAGAACGGAACGAAGCGGTTTCATTGACAATATACCGCGATGTCAGTTCTTTTCCCGGATTGTATGTCAGCTTTGTGGTTTCCGAAGGCAGCGCCTTGGCAAAATCCTCATGGAATGTTTTGCCTTCCCAATACGGAGCAATCTGTTCTGCCACAATACGAGCATCTTCCTCTGAAATATCAAACGGAGAATTTTCTCGCGTCGGCAGCTTTTTAATTGCCTCTCGGAAAATATTTCCGTCCAGTTCCGGATACAGGATGCCATAGCGTCCCTGTTTTCCGCATCGTCCGACTAAAAGCTGATTATCATCAATATAAATCGTTGCTTTCTCTGCGTAATGATATAATGCTTTTGCCCAGCGCAGAATCAGCGGTTCGCCTTCTGTCTCCCGAAAAGATTCCGTAAAGTATAGTCCGCGCTCTACGTCAATCTGCGGCTTTTGCTCTCGAATGGTCTGTAAAATAGCAGCCGCTCTATTGGGATGTACAAATTTACGTACTTTATGATCAATCTCATAGGCGATTCGCTGTTCCTGCGGAGATAAAATCTTTAATTCACTCATGTCATATTCCTCTTTCTGTTTTTTAAATCGTATATACAAATGGGAGTGTGGTCTCTTCAAAGAAATCACGATAAATTTTGTCTCGAACCTGTGTAAACTGCGGGCCTGTTCGCAGACGCGGCGTTCCCAAATCAACCGTTTGCACGCGCTTGATGCGTCCCGGGTGCGGCGTCATCACGACGACCCGATTGCCTAAATACACAGCTTCATCAATATCATGTGTGACGATAATCATCGTGATTTGTTCCTGCTTCCAAATCCTCAGCAGCTGTTCTTGCAAATGAACCTTGGTAATGGCATCCAATGCGCCAAACGGTTCATCTAAAAGCAGCAGCTTCGGTTTATTTGCCAGTGCTCTGGCAATCGCCACTCGCTGTGCCATGCCGCCGGATAATTGTCTCGGATAGGCATCTTCAAATCCGTTCAGCCCGACAAGATTTAGATTTTCTTCAATCCAATCATCATCTGCCTTTTGTTCTATCGGCAAGCTGAATCGAATATTCTCTCGGACAGTCAGCCACGGAAGCAGCCGGTGATCTTGAAAAATAAATCCTTTTTCACGAGAAGGACCGGAAACTGGTTTTCCTTCTACCAAAACCTCCCCTTGATACGCTGTTTCCAATCCGCCGATAATGCGCAGCAAGGTGCTCTTTCCGCATCCACTGCCACCGATAATGGAAACAAAATCACCTTCTTCAACAGATAAGTCCACTTGTTCGAGTGCGGTCACGGTATTTTCTTTTGTTTGAAATGTTTTCGTCAACTGTTTGATCGAAACAATCGGTTCTTTCATGATTTTGCCTCGCTTAATTCCAAGTAATGAGCTTTTCACGCAGTTTACGCAGTACATCATCCATGATTTTTCCTAATATTCCCACGAGAAGCATTCCCAAAATGACAATATCCGGTCTGGAAAGACTTCTGCCATTGGAAAGCATAAATCCGACACCGCTGACTGCACCAATCATTTCTGCCGCTACGACGCAGACCCAAGCATTTCCCAAGCCAAGCCGAATGCCAGTCATGATAGACGGCAGCGCACCAGGAATCATGATCTTGCGAATCAATTCCTTCTTCGGCACCTCATATACCTGCGCTAGTTCGAAATATTTACCGTCAATATTTTGAATGCCGTCTACGGTATTGACAAAAATCGGGAAAAAGGCTCCCAAGAAAATAATAAAGACTTTCGAGCTTTGTCCGATGCCAAACCACAGAATTGCCAAAGGAATCCATGCAATCGGTGGAATTGGACGAATAATCTGTAATACCAGATCTGTCATTGTTTCCACTTTTGGAAAGATCGCAACCAGCACGCCCAGTGCTGATGCCAACACCAGTGCCAACGCAAATCCTTCCAAAACACGAATCAAGCTGACGAGTATGCTGCTGACGAGCTCGCCGTTTTCTATGTACTGTATCGTTGTCTGTATAATTTTCAGCGGCGATGGCATTGCATACGACGCAATCACTCCCGCCGAAGATGCCACCTGCCAAATCACAACAAGAGCAACCGGCAGCGCACAATATAAAATCCAATATCCAATGCCTCGTTTGGTTTCTTGTTTTGGTATCATGTTCATTCACCCGTTTTCATTGGTCTGATTGACTTCATCTACATATGTCGTGTTAATGAAGCTGTTCATATCGACATCGCTCTGAATGATGCCGGATTGCAGCGAGAAGTCCTTCACCGCCGTAATTTCTGCAATATCATCCGGTGTCAGTGCTGTCAAATAGGTAAAGTTTCCGATAATCTGCTCCATCAAGGTCTCATCAATGCCGAAATCGGAAGCAATTGCTTTTGCGCATCCGTCTGGATCCTTTTTCAGCTGTTCATCTGCACGGTTCAGTGCTTTGATATACGCTTTGACTACATCCGGATGCTGCTTGGCATAGTCTGTGGTAAAATAAGTCACCATGTTGCCACGCTTCACGCCTGTGCCATCAGCCAAAACCTTTGCTTTTCCCTCGCTGGTCAGCTGAGAAATATATTGTTCCCAAATCACAATGGCGTCCACTTCTCCGGATTCCAGAGCCGCCGGAGAATCTCCTGCGCCCAAATTGACCGACTGTACATCATCCAAGGAAAGATCTTCCTTGCTTAACAGCAGCGCCAAGAGATGCTGTGCATAGGATCCTGTCGCATAAGCAACTTTTTTGCCCTTCAAATCAGCAATGCTGGATATGTTAGAATTCGGAGAAACCAAAACCGCCAGTCCTTTTTCTCCATAGGCAACATTGGAAACAACTTCAATGTCTTGACCGGAAGATTTTGCGATGATAGCCGGAAGATCAGCCATGAATCCCATATCAATTTCTCCAGCTGCTGCCGCTTCATTTACCAATGGTCCCGATTGAAATTCATCCCATTCATAAGAAGCGCCAACTGCCTGCAATTCCTCATCCAAATATCCCAGTTCTTTTGCAACATATACTGGAATATACAGCGGATACGGCTGTGCGCCGATTCTCAACGTTGTATTTTCTGCCTGTTCAGAAGAAGCACTCTGTGAAGTGCTTGCACATCCTGCGGCCAGCATACTCATAACGCCAGCTAAAAGAATGCCAAGAATTCGTTTTCCAAGTGTATGTTTCATTTCATCCAACTCCTTCGGTTTGGTAAATTTGAATTTCTTGATTCTTATCATACCGACGCACCCTCTCAGATACAAGGAAAATAGGCGGAAACGTTTTCACGCTTCCGCCTATTTGCATCATTTATTCCCTATTTCTCCATCCAACTGCTTGATTTTCTTCTAAATAGATAGAATCATTCCTGTATATAAAATAACATCTTGTAGTTCTTGTGAAAACGTTATCCGTTCTTATTTTTCTTCCATTTTGCGTTTTACACGAAATATTTCCTGCTTGTTTGTTCTCTAGGTTTTGTGATTTTCCATTTATATCCATTTTCTTGTGAAACAATCTCTCCGTGTTTCACAAGAAAATCTTGACCTAGATAAAATATGTCTATTTCCAAAACAAAAATGACATGTATCATCTTAAACGAAATGATACATGTCATTTTTATAATTCTATGTATTGCTAGAACAGTTAGAAGATTTCCATGATTGCCGGAACAGCAGTCTTGGTATCAGTCTTTGGGAACAGCTCACAGCCGACAACGCCGGTATAGTTCAGCTCCTTGAGGACGTTCATGACGTTCTTGTAGCAGATTTCGCCTGTGCCCGGCTCATGACGGCCCGGTGCATCGGCAATATGAATATGGCCAATGGTATCAATGTACTCACGAATGGTATCGCAAATCTTGCCTTCGTTGAGCTGCATATGATATGCATCGTACAGAATACGCAGCTTCGGAGAGTGAATCAGACGAATTATCTCTGCTGCCATCTGCGTGTTCTTCAGGAAGTTGCCGACATGGTCAGTGGTGATGTTCAGACCTTCCAGATTCATCTGGATACCGCTCTCTTCTGCAATCTTTGCGCAGTCGAGCAGCATGTCGTACATGGAGCACAGCTTTACCGTATCGGACAGGTTGTCGTAATGGTTGACAACAATCCCGCCATCGCCCAGTGCGTTAGAATGAATGGTCACGCTCTTTGCACCAATCTTCTGCGCAGCTGCTACAGACTTCTTCAGGAACTCCAGATACTTTTCCTTGTGGGTCGGATCAACCAGAGAATAATCCGCATCGCCGTTGAAACCGCTGATGCCAATGCCCGCCTTCTCTGCTGCTGCCTTGACAGCATCCAGATCCTTGTCCGTCCAGCTCCAGAACTCTACATAGTCGAATCCGTCGTCCTTTGCTGCCTGAAAACGATCGAGAAACGGAATCTCAGAATACATCGGTTCGATGCATGCGCCTTTTAACAGTTTCATATCAAGTTCTCCTTTACTCTTTTGTTATACATTAACACAATTCATGTGCTATTGCAATCCTTAAATGCCAGCTGTTTTCTTAATATAATCGCGAGCCTTGCACGCATACTCGAACGGATTTGCCTTTGCCGGATCCTGCTCCGCTTCTACCACAAACCAGCCTTCATAGTGTGCATCGTGCAGTGCTGCAAAAACCCCCAGATAGTCTACACAACCGTCTCCCGGAATGGTAAAGCAGCCTTCCAGAACAGCCTTACGGAACTTAAAGCCTTCTTCATGTGCACGCTTCATCATGTCCGGACGAATATCCTTCAGATGTACATGACCGATACGCGGACCGAATTCCTTCGCTGCCTTTACTGCATCCTCACCGGAGAAGGTAAAGTGACCGGTATCAAAGCACAGATATACATAGCGCGGATCGGTGTTATCCATCAGACGCTTGGTTTCTTCAAAGGTCTGCACAACGGTTGCCATGTGGTGATGATAACACAGCTTAAAGCCGCGATCTGCTGCAATCTTGCCCAGCTTATTCAGACCGGTGCACAGCTTTCCCCATTCTTCATCCGAAGCAATCGGCTTGTTGTCACCAAACATCGAGCACTCTTCTGCAAACAGATTGCGTGTCAGCTCACACACATTGATGCGAGATGCACCGACCTTTTCCAAAAAGTCCAGCTGTGCAATAAAAGCCTTTTCGTTTTCTTCATAAGGAGTAGAGCACAGGAAACTAGAAAACCACTGAGACGCAATTTTGATGCCGCGTAAATCCAGTGCTTTATTCAACACATCCGGATCTGTCGGGAATTTTCCACCGACTTCTGTTCCCTGAAAGCCTGCCAATGCAGCTTCCGAGATCATCTGTTCAAATGTCAGTTCTCCGCCCAGCTGCGGCATGTCATCGTTGGTCCAGCCAATCGGTGCAATACCAAGTTTTACGTTATTAAACATATGTAATCTCCTTTTCAAACAGGAAATGCCATTTTGACAAGGAGCCGGTCAGGATGGCATTCCCGCCGGCTCCTTACTCAAAAAGTGGAGAGAGTTAGAGGTTGGCAAATATCAATTAGCCCTTGTAGAAGTCCGGACGATCGGTCAGCGGAACTTCTTCAATCGCGCCGCTCTTCTGAGACTTCAGGCAAGCGTCGGTAGTAACTGCTGCGCAGTAGCCATCCCAAGCGGAAGCAGCAGCCTTGCAGTAAGTACCTGCGTTGCAAGCATCAGCCCAAGCCTGGAACTCACGATCATATGCTTCTGCAAAGTAGCCCAGACCGTCAGTGGTCATGCCCTTGTAATGGGTCTGGTTGGTGCAAACGTCTACACGAGACGGACGCGGCAGGGTTGCAGTGCCGTCCTCGCACAGAACTTCGCAGCGAATGTCGTATGCGTACTGGCAGTTTACCCAAATCTCGCAGCTGATTACCATGCCAGAGGAAGTGGTCAGCATGACAATCTGCGGGTCATGCAGATCCTTGTTCTTGGAATGACGGGAGCACTTCGGGAAGATAACCTGTGCCTTGGTGAAGTAGTCGCCTACCAGCCATGCCATGGTGTCAATCTCATGGATAGCAGTGCCGGTAACAGCAACAACGTCATCATACTGTGCCGGATAGTTTGCGTTACGATGTGCGCAATGTGCTACCAGCGGAGCACCCAGCTTACCGGAAACAACCAGTGCCTTCAGCTCTTCGTAAGCCGGATCGAAACGACGGTTGAAGCCCATCTGAATCAGGCGCTTGCCGCCTGCAATCTCTGCGTCAACAACCTTCTTTGCACCCTCAGCAGATGCAGACAGCGGCTTCTCACAGAAGATGAACTTGCCGCACTTGATTGCTTCCAGGCAGTACTCCTCATGGGTGGAGTCAATGGATACAATCACGATTGCATCTACTTCCGGATCGTTAATCAGTGCGAACGGATCAGCGATAAAACGAACGGACGGATACGGTGCGATAACTTCCTTTGCGTGTGCCTCGTTGATGTCGGATACAGCAACCACTGTTGCTCCGTTAATCTTGTTCATAATGCGCAGGAAATGCTGCGTGCCCATCGAACCTACACCGATAATACCTACGTTTAACATAATCAAACACTCCTTTAAAAATTTTTTCTTGTTGTTGATTTATTGTTCTGCTGCTTCCTTTGCAGCCTTCTCACGTGCTAACAGATCCTTCATGATCTTCGGATATTCCTTGTCCAGATGATAGAACAGCAGGATAACGATGATAAAGATTGCCGTGGCAACCATGCCATATACAAACAGATTGTATACCGTATCCAGAGCCTTTTGTGTCTGTTCTGCTGCGCTTGCAACACCATTATATCCAGCCCAGCTCATGATTGCGCCGATTGCTGCAGAGCAGATGCCCTGTCCAAACTTCTGACCGGAAGTAACTGCACTCTGAATCGCAGACGGTGTGCGCATACCAGTCTTCCATTGGCCGTATTCTACAACGTCAGCGACCATGGTGTACATCATCGCGTACTCACAAGCCAGACCAACGCCGCGCAGCAACGTGCCGCCAAATACAACCGGTACACTTGTCGGGCCAAGCGGAATAATCAGTGCACCAACGATGATGCATACGGCGCCAAACACACACCAGTTTCTCTTAGACATCTTATGGATGAGCAAACCGATAATCGGTGTGCAGACAACCATCATAATCTGGCAAGCAAAGTTGATAACGCCCATCAGATTTTCTGTGCCCAGGAAGTTCTTACAGTAATAGGTCAGCATCGTACCAGCAACTGTCTGATAGAATGCCAGTGCAAAGAAGAACAGGAATGCAATGATAAAGTACTTATTCTTGAACAGAACAACGATTGCTGTCTTAAGCGGAAGCTTTTCTCCCTTGGACTCGTCAACAACCTGTACACGCTCCTTGGTGAAGAAGAAGCACCACAGCAGCAGTGCGCTGCACGCAATACCATAGATTGCCGTTGCCTTGATCCAAGCCTGCTGTCCGCCGCCGAGCAAAGATACCAGCGGCAGGAAGCCCAGCGTCATTGCCATGTTTGCCAGTGGAGAGATTGTCATACGAACAACGTTTGCGCTTGCACGCTCATTCTGATCTCTGGTCATATAGGTAACCAGCGTCGCATACGGCAGCTGTGTCAAGGTGTAAACCACTGTCAGCATCAGGTTATACGTAATAAAGATGTAAATTGCCTGTGCCATACCGCCGATCTGCGGAACCGTCATCAGAAGTACTGCGGCTACCGTATACGGAATAGCCATCCACAACAGCCACGGACGAACGCGTCCATACTTGGAACGGGTGCGGTCTACGATGAAGCCCGCACAGATGTCCGATGCACCATTAAATACCTGAGAAATTGCAATGATCGTACCAACGGTTGCCGGCGAAACACCGATAACATCAGTATAGAAAAATACCAACAGCGTCGTAAACAATGCGAACATCGCGCAGGTTGCAACCTCGCCCATGCTGTACGACAGCTTTTCTTTCATGCTCAGCTTTCCGTCTGTCTGAGCCACTTCATGTTTCATAAAGTTTCTCCTCTCTTTGTGCTTTTATTTTTCTGTGCTTCTTAGCACAATTATTTTATACCACATTATTTTAACACTGTCAACGAAGATATTTTCAATAAATCCAGTGTTTTTTTCACTTTTATTATCGTTGTGTCAATTTTGTGCCGATAATTTCTGTGTGTTTTTTATCTTTCCGATTCATTCTGAAACTTTCTCGATTTTTCCCCTTCTCAATCCAAATTTCTTGTTGTTTTTTTGTCTATATTGCTCAATTCCGATTCAAATGGGTGAAAAAAGCAGGAGTTAGATCTATAAATCCAACTCCTGCTTTGTGCTTTTCACTTCATATATGCACAATTTATACTGCTTCCATATTTTCTGAACAGATAATATCTATTTTGGAACGCTCGGTATCTTTTGGCACCATTCCCTTGTGCAAATACTCTCTCAACACGATCAAGGAACGATAGCCCTGCTGATAGATATTTTGTGCAATGGTAAAATCAATTTCCTCATTTTTCAGCAATCGCCGCGTTGCATCTGTTAAATCATGGCTGATAACATGAACAGATCCACTCTTGTTCATACTGCGAATCGCTTCTACGCAGCCGGTAACGCTATGATTTGCCATATAAATTCCTTTTACATCCGGCACGCGCTCCAATATATCGTGAATCTTTTGATACGTCAAAGAATAATCATTATACGTTTCAATAATTTCTAATGATTTTCCACTAAACCCACGCTCATAAATCCGCTCACAAAATCCTTGCAAACGCAACCGATGTGCATGGAACTCCGGATTTCCAATCGCCACGACTAAAATATCATTCGGCTGGAGACATTTAGCCATCAATTCTCCGGCGACGCGCCCACCGGCAATTAAATCCTGTCCAATAAAGCACAACCGCTTGCTGTTTGTCAAATCCGAATTAAATGTCACAACCGGAATGCCCTGTTCGCTGAGTTCGTTGACCTTTCGCGTGACAGAATCATGATCCATCGCACAAATTGCCAAACCCTTGGCTCCCTGCTGCACCAGACGCTCCATACATTCAATGCTCTCATCAGGAAGATCCGATCCACACTGTTCAATCAATACATTGACAGAAAAATCACTGAGCAATGCTTCTGCATCCCGAATGCCGCGCATGATTTCACTCTTAAAGAATCCGCCCCAATTCGGCAGCACAATCCCCAATGTGCCGCCCGTCTCGGTTGCCAACGGCAACCCCAATGCTTTTGCCTGTTCTTCTTTGGGCGGCATATAGCCGAGTTCCTTCATTGCCTTGACAATTCGATCATACAATTCCGGCTTGACATGCGGTCGCTGATTGAGTACGCGATCCACGGTACCGCGAGAAACGCCGGCTCGTTCCGCCACCATATTGATTGTTACCTTTCGAGCCATTGCTTCTACCTCTCTTTCTTCGCAAGTAAATTCTATCGGTATTATAGCGCGAATCTATCATTTTATCAACTTAGAATTTAATACAGGCAGATTTAGGAATTACATTCCCAAATCTGCCTGCACAGAACATCTCAGATATAATATTCACATTCTTCCGTCTCGCTGACATCGCGGCAGCTCTCTCGACGAATTAGCTGTACTTCCAGTTCGATTCGCGTCACAGACTTGTGCCCGCCATTCATATGGTCTAGCAGCAAAAATAGCGCATACCGCGCCATTTCCTCCTTTGGCAAATGTACCGTCGTCAGCATCGGTGTTGTCTCTTGTGCTTCCGCAATATCATCGCTGGAAGCAATAGACGGATGATAATACGTGCGTTTATACTGAGACAAATATTTCAGCATACCCACTGCGATAATATCATGCGCGCAATAAATGGCAGTCGGTGCAAACGACTGGTGCGACAGCTGTTCCATAATATGAAAGCCGTCTTCCTCTTTCGCTTGGGCTTGAATCATATATTCCGAATAAATCGGAATGTCATACTTCTCGAGCGCCCGCTGAAAGCCGATAAATCGTGCTTCGCCGTGACATTCACCCACATAGCAAATGCGCCGATGTCCCAGATGGATGAGATGCTCTACGGCAGTCGCTGCAATCTTTTTGCCGTCACACAAAACCTCATCTATTTCATAGTTGGTCGAATTTCGATTGACGGAAACCAAATATCGACACCGTTTTTTTAATGCCTGCAATCCCTGCCGACTGCACTTTCCGACAACAATCAGTCCATCCAGCCTTTGCTGATTCGCAAACATCTGTTCAGCCTCTTTTTCAACCGCAACAGAAATTTCTAAAGAAAATTCCGGACGGTACCATATGTTAGACAACAAACAGCTATTGCGGTGAATTTCTCCCTCTAATAGACGCAGTAATTCCCGAAAAAATGGATCAATATCTGCTTCTCGTCCACGGGTAACCAAAATTCCCAAATAGCGCAGTTTGGTTTGCGTCTTGGCTCCTTTCTTTAAATTTCGCGCCGCCTCATTCGGCACATAATTTAGCTGCCGCGCAGCATTTAAAATCGCTGTTCGCATTTCTTCTGATGAACAATGATAATTCGGATTATTCAGCACACGCGAAACCGTCGCCGGAGATACTCCAGCTAGCTGCGCGATGTGTTTGATCGACATAGCACTCCACCCCGTAATATAAATTCTAATTACAAGTTTTCCTATTGTTTTACTATTATATCTATATTTTCTATCTCTGTCCAGATTTTTTACAGAATTCCGAATTTATTCTGTGGTTTTACCAAGGTTTTCTGAATATTTTCACGATTTTTTCTTATATTCACTTAATTTTTTATCACATAGAGGCAGTATATAGCAAACGAGACTTCTTCCGAAGTCTCGTTTTGTTTATTCGTTTCTACGTTTCCGTTATAACTGTGTTTTTTCGTGCAGCACGGTTTGCAAAGCAGCCAAAAAGCGTTTGACGGTTTCCGACGGTTCCGGTGAGTGCAGCAGACCATAGGGAATGCTGTGATCCCATTCTACCGGAATCACTTTCAGCAACGGATGCACATTTTCCCAAGCCTGCACAGCCATCAATATATCATGGCTGTTTTCGCAGCGATTAAAAATATCTACACTATAAAAATCAAAATCGACAATTTCAATCTGTCCATGATTTTTCCAAATATCATCTCGGAGCGCATCGACATGACTGCTCCATCCGCGATGCATCAGCATCAACTTTTCTCCGTATAAATCCTGTATTTGCAGCTTTTGTTTTCTGGCAAGCGGATGATAAATAGATACTGCACAGCAGAGTGGTTCTGTAGAAATTTCAAAACCAGCGCACTGTCTCACGTTCAGCATCGTATCGTCAAAGATACCGGCAATGATGTCAATGTTGTGTCCCAAGTTTTTTAGAATTTCCTGTGCATTTTCCAAAGTATTTTCAAACGGAACCAGTTGAAATTTAATTTCCGGACAATGTTCATGAATCTTCGGCCATAAATCGACAAGAACTTGAGCCGGAGTCATCGGTGAAGTTCCAATGCGAATCACGGTATCATTTTCCTGCATCGCATTTTGCGCACGAATCACAGCATCTTTGCAGTACTGCATGATGTATTTTGCATCGCTGTACAGCGACTCTCCCGCCCGCGTCAATGTCAGTCCGCGGTGCGTGCGTTCAAACAATTTCACGCCCAATTTTGATTCCAGTAAATTGATTTGCTTCATTACTGCTGTCGGTGTAACATAGCTCTGCTCTGCAGCTCGATTAAAACTGCCCGCGTCTGCAACCCGAACAAATGTCTCCAACTGTGAATTATACATGTTCTCACCGCCTTTCACCGTTATTATATAAAATTCAGATTTCCTCGTCAACCGTTATAACCTTAGGCTTCATACAAATGAACCAAAGGAAACTTCTTCTCCTTTCTAAAATGTAGTATACTAAGTACAGAAAGGATGTATCGCAATGAACAACTTTATCTTTGAAAACAAAACGAAGGTTTATTTTGGAAAGGGCGGCGTGAAAGAATATCTCGGCTGCCTGCTTAAAAAGTACGGAGAGACCGTTATGCTTGCTTATGGCGGCGGCTCCATTAAGCGCAACGGCGTATACGAGGAAGTCACAGAAATCCTCCGCGCACAAAACAAACGTGTTGTCGAATTTTCCGGCATCATGCCGAATCCGACCTACGCAAAAGTGCAGGAAGGCGCAAAGCTGGCAAAAGAAAACCACGTGGATTTGATTCTCGCTGTCGGCGGCGGTTCTGTGTCTGACTGCTGTAAAATTATTTCGGCACAGGCAAAGCTGGACGAGGACATCTGGGACATGCAGACCGTCAAGCACAATCTGCCTAACGAATTTATCCCGCTTGGCACCATTGTGACGGTATTTGGCACCGGTTCCGAGATGAACAACGGCGCGGTAATTACCCATGAGGAAAAGAAAATCAAAGGTGCGCTTTGGGGTGCACAGGCGGATTTTGCCTTTCTTGATCCCAATTATTCGATGTCTGTCCCGTTCCCGCAGGTTATCTCCGGCGCCTTTGATACCTTGAGCCATGCCATGGAAACATATTTCGGCAAGCCGGAAGAAAACAACCTGTCCGATGACATCAACGAAGCGGTAATGCGCAGTGTCATTCGCAACATTCGCGTACTGATGACCGACCACGAAAATTATAATGCCCGCAGTGAGCTTGCCTGGGCTTCTGCCATGGCGGAAAACAGCATTCTGAAAATCGGAAAGATTACGGATTTTCAGTGCCATATGCTAGAGCACCAGTTGGGCGCATACACCAACTGCAACCATGGTGCCGGTCTTGCCGTGATTCATCCGGTTCTGTATCGTCATATCTATTCGTCCGGTGTCCAGCGTTTTGCTCGCTTCGCACAAAATGTCTGGGGCATTGCACCAAACGGCACAGAAAAAGCGACAGCTCTTGCAGGTATCGAAGCATTGGCAGCTTTTATCAAAGAAATCGGTCTGCCTACCACCTTTACAGACATGCATATTCCGGCTGATACCGATTTTCGTGCAATCGCTGATTCTACTGTCCTCACAGCTGGCTGCTGTAAGAAATTGACCCACGATGAACTGTATGACATTCTGATGGAATGCCGGTAACAAGGAGGTTCTTTCTTATGCGTATTGTATTTATCAACGGAAGCCCAAACAAAAACGGCAATACTGCTGCACTGGCAGCAGATTTGCTCAAGGGCAATTCTTATGAAACCGTAAACTTGACCGATTACACGATCGGTGCTTATGGGCAAAATCTTCCTAACGACGGACTTGATACTGTGATCTCCGCGATGGAAAAGGCAGATATTGTCGTGATTGGCTCACCGGTATACTGGCACAACATTTGCGGCAGTGTCCGCAACGTTCTTGACCGTTTCTATGGTTATGTGGAAAATGGATCTCTGTCCGGCCGTAAGCTGTATTTTGTATTCCAAGGTGCTGCACCGGAAAAATGGATACTGGAAGCCGGTGAATATACCATGAAGCGCTTCGCTGCGCTGTACGGTATGACTTATGGCGGCATGGCAACCAACAAGAATGAAGCTGCTAAGCTGAGTAAGGACGTATAATATGCAGTATCGTACATTAGGAACAGATCTTACGGTATCTTCCGTCGGTTTGGGCTGTATGGGTATGAGCCACGCTTACGGTGCACCCGCAGATAAAAAAGAAATAATGAACGACTTGTAGGAGAAGCATTGGCTCCGTATCGTGACAAAGTGAAAATTGCAACCAAGTTTGGTATTCGTTTTGATTTATCCAGTCATCAGGTTCCATATCCTATCGTTACCGATTCCAGCCCGAAGCGAATTCGTGAATCAGTAGAGGGATCGCTGACACGTTTGCATACGGATCATATCGACCTGTATTTTCAACACCGTATTGATGTCAATACAGCCCCTGAAGAAGTGGCGGATGTAATGGCTTCTCTGATAAAAGAGGGAAAGATACTGCATTGGGGCATTTCCGAAGCCAACGAGGACTATTTGCGGCGAGCACATACCGTCTGCCCTGTGACAGCCATTCAAAATCGTTATTCTATGATGGCACGCTGGCATGAAAATCTATTCCCTGTTTTGGAGCAGCTGCACATTGGTTACGTGGCATTCTCTCCGCTGGCAAATGGTTTTCTCTCCGCACGATACAGCAAAAATGAAAATTTTGACAAAAAATACGATTATCGAAGCAATATGCCGCAGTTCCAATCGGATAGTATTGACCAAAATCAAGAGTTGTTAGCACTGCTGCATCAACTCGCACAGGAAAAGCAGGCAACTCCTGCTCAAATTTCTCTCGCTTGGATGCTGTGCAAAAAGCCGTATATCGTTCCGATTCCCGGCACGCGCAAGCTGAGCCGTCTGACTGAAAACGCCGGCGCGGCAGATATTATCCTGTCCGCCGAGGAAGTCACTGCTATCGACAAAGCGCTCGACGGCATGAAGATGTCTCAAGTATTCGGCGGAAGCCGCATAGTAAAACAATAATACATTTTTAGGAGGAAATGCACTATGAAATTTTTTCGAAAGTGGAACAGTCTGCTCTTGGCAGGCGTTATGCTGTTCTCTCTGACTGCCTGCGGACAGAGTGGCAATGCATCGACACCTTCTTCCCAGAACACACCAACACAAGGTTCTGGTTCCGGCACACAACAGGCGGAAACAGCAACAAACAATTCCGCAAGCAACAACACCAGTTCTGACGGCGGTAAGGTTCTGGTTGTGTACTACTCCGCATCCGGCAATACTGCACGTGTGGCGAAAGACATTGCAGATGCCGCAAATGCCGATGTATTTGAAATCACGCCGACAGAACCATACACTTCGGATGATTTGGATTGGACCAACGAGGACAGCCGCGTCAGCAAAGAGCATGACGATGAATCTCTTCGCGATGTGCCGCTGACCACCACAGAAGTAGAAAATTGGGATCAGTACAATACCGTTTTCATCGGCTATCCGATCTGGTGGGGGATTGCCGCATGGCCGGTTGACAATTTTGTAAAAAATAATGACTTCAACGGCAAGACGGTGATTCCGTTCGCAACCTCTTCCTCCTCCGGTATGGGACAGAGCGGAGATTTGCTGTCCGAGATGGCAGGCTCCGGCGATTGGCAGGAAGGTCAGCGTTTCAGCAGCGGCGCAAGTCAGACCGAAGTTGCCAATTGGGTTAACGGTCTTGGACTTTCTAACAAGTAAACCGCATATTTTGCAAAACACGAGAGACATTTCTTATCGAAATGTCTCTCGTGTTATTTATGAAGCTATAGAACTATCTTATTTCAAATATCCCCTGCACTCCGTTTCAAGCTCCTGCCATATCGGATATTCTGCCCCGTTAACATCAAAAAATGTTTTCATATCTCGATTTAATGCATTCATTTCTTCAACAGCATGCATGGCATGATCGGAAGCACAGATTTTTCCGAGAACAGTCGCACACATGAGCTTAAAAAAACGAAAACAAGTTTTTCGATATGCAGTACTCTCAAAATTTGCATCCTGTTTGGGTAAAATTTCATGTCCGGCATTTTTTATAGCACGATAGCCCTCAACATTGGCAGTAATCAATCGATTCAGATAATCATTGTCCTTTTTGACCCTTTTTAAATTACCATCCGTTTTATAACAGGCAAAAACAGCAGGAAGCACAAACGCGGCATGACACAAGAGATAATCACCCATATTAGGCTCATATTGCACTTTATACTTTGTCCCATCAAAAATTTGTCCAATCAATGCTTCGTTTGAATGTGAACCGCGGAGCTGTCCAATTGTAATCTTACGCAGATCAATCGAAACGACGCGCTCAGGCTCCCGATGTCCTGCTGCGCTTTCAAAAGCAAACAGGATATTTTTCTCCGGCAAACATGCAGCCACCTCCGAAGCACGCACATTATTGCCGACAAAAACAATATTTTTTGTTTCGTTTTCGCGCAGAACATCAATAACCGCATTAAGCTGTGTATACTGTACGGCAACAAATATTACATCATACCGATCATTCGATACAAGTTCGGTTACTACCGAAACATGACTGACCGATGTACGCAGAGAAAATATATTTCTGATCCGCAAACCATTTGTTTGGATCTGCTCTGCCCATTTTCCCCGTGCAAGCAATGTTATATCTTTTCCGGCACGAAATAAATTTCTTGCAAGATTACATCCAAGTACGCCCGCACCAAATACTAAAATCCTCATCGTAAAAATCTCCTGTTTTCATGTATCATTTGTTTCTGCGATAGCCCGCCTCATCCTGATATTCCGGATGTCCTCGTAGATAAAGATCCTTGTCTCCACAAATTGTATAATCACACTTGTCGCCGTTGGCGCAAGTGTTTTTTCTCACCAGCTTTGCATGAATCAGTTCCATAGATGCAAAGTCTGGATTGCAGAAAGCAGGCATAACTTCCAGCAGGTTATGCTTCTTAGCAAACTCTGCTGTCGGACAAGTGGTGAACTCATAATAAATCGGTTTTTCAGGATCAAATGACGCGACATTCATCTGAAAATCTCCCCATTTGTCACATTGACGCTTCGCGTTTTGGAAAGATTTGTACAGCAGTCTTTTGAACATTGGCTTGTTACAGTCCACAAATTTAGAAAGAATACGAAACGCTGGCAGAAACAAATTCCCCTCCATCTCTTCGATTTCCGTAAGACTGGTGACTTCTTTGCAAACTACATAATAGGCCATCAAGGCAATACAGTCATAATTTCCGCCCTTTCCGTTGTGAAAATTTTTTCTGCCACCCAAATCGGTACGCCAATCCGAGAGAAAATCCACATACTGCTGTTGTACCTGTTCCCAAATTGCTGCTCGTTCTGCCTTAGGATAATGCTGCGCAATCTTCTTTTGTATCTGTTTTTTACATGACTTGGAATACAGTACATGACAATTTCGATCAAACTGCAATTCATAATCTTTCATCACGCGCCTCCAATATAGCCGTTTATAGAGCCTCTATCTCTCTAAAACAATGATTTTGTTGGAGATGTTACGTACAGCAGGAATCTTGTCCAGTACCTTATAGATTGGGATAAATGCCGCCATGCCTTCCGTCAAACAGTGCTCTTCTATCAAGTGAAAGTCCGGCAACAGTTTGGCTAAAGCCGCACCGTTTTTTACACCCCATGTGAATTTCGCATGGCTGCCTTCAATTGATTTTTCCTTCAATCGCTTCGCAACGAGAGGATTCATCGTTTCCACAAATACTGTTGCCGCATGAAATCGCTCTGCAATCACATCAAAAATACATGTAACGTCCCTTTTATTCAAGTACATGGTCAATCCCTCAACAATGACCAATATCGAATTTTCTTGTTCTTCAATCTCGCATCCCCAATCATCCATAGCAGATATAGCGATCTGCGAGATTCTGCCGTTTTCCGGCAAAAGTTTTTTTCGTACAGCAATAACCTCCGGCAAGTCGAGGTTGTACCAATGGGTGTAACCGCTCATCCGATAGCATCGAGTATCCAGCCCACAAGCGATATTCACCACAACAGCATTCGGGGTCTTCGCAAGCCATCCTGAAACCAAGTGATCCAACATGATGGTACGGGCAATCACGCCACTATGCATGGCCTTATCCGTATCCGCAAGCGAAAAATCATAGTCCAGTTTTCTGATGATTTCCTCAGATTTCGGATCACAGATTACACCTCTGCCTTTACTCTCTTTTGCTCTGGCATAGACTGTTTGCAGCATGGTTTCCGACACACCGGAGAGTATCATATTTTTATCCATAGCCATCTCTCTCCTCTTCTTATCCGTTAGCCTAATCAAACTTTCCTTATATCCGTATTATAGCGTGAATCCGGCACTTTCTCAATCAGAATTTCAAAAATGTAAAAAAATCTTTTCTCGTCTTTACATACTGCAGTTTTGTTTACCGGAGATGCACCAGACAACTTCTCTCAGCATATGCTGAAGCATTCCAAAGTGGAAGGTGATTGTATGTTAATTTCTCTCACAACGGCACTCATTTGCGGTGCTGCCTTTTGCATTCTGCGTGTTTCTTCTCCTTCCGGCTCTTTTCCCCGTCCGCTCAGCGCTGAGCAGGAAGCCGCCTGTATTGCAGCCATGCAAAATGGTGACACACAAGCCCGTGAAATGCTCATCGAACACAATCTTCGTCTTGTTGCGCATATTGTCAAAAAATATTATGCCGCTTCCTCAGAAACCGACGATCTGATTTCTATTGGAACCATCGGGCTCATCAAAGGTGTCTCTACTTTTGATCCGGATAAAAACGTGCGCCTTGCGACCTATGTTTCCCGCTGTATTGAAAATGAAATCCTCATGCATTTCCGTGCTGTGAAAAAATACGCCGGAGACATTTCTCTGGATGAACCGATGGAGCAAGACGGAGACGGCAGCTCCTTGTCTCTGATGGATGTTTTATCCAGCCATGACCACGGCTTGGAGCAGGTGGACAACAGCGATCAAGGCCAGCTGCTGTTTCGCGCGATGCAAACACTGGAGCCGCGAGAACGAGAAATTATTCGTCTGCGTTATGGTCTGACCGGTCAACCGCCGCTCACGCAGCGCGAAACCGCCAAACAATATGCGATTTCCCGTTCGTACATCTCCCGCATTGAGAAAAAAGCCCTGCTCAAATTGCGCCGCACCTTGGAATCCCAGCTCTAACCTTGCAGGAACGGACAAAATCTGATACACTCATATCAAGTCTTATTACCAAACAGGAGATTTGATATGAAACATATTTTCTTTTTTGATCTCGACGGAACGTTGACCGACTCCGGCGAGGGAATTTTAAATTGTGTCCGTCATGCGTTGGATTTACAGCATTGGCCGTATCCGTCCGAGGAAGATCTGCGCCGTTTTATCGGGCCTCCGCTCATTGACAGCTTCATGGATATTGCAGGCATGAGCAAAGAGCAAGCACAGCAGGCTGTCCGTGATTACCGCGCCAGATATTCAACCGGCGGTCTGTTTGAAAATCGCGTTTATGACGGCATCCCAGAGGTGCTGAAGGCTTTAAATGACGCAGGAAAACGCTGCTTTATGGTCACCAGCAAACCGGAAGCCTTTTCCACCCGGATTGCAGATAAATTCGGATTGACGCCGTATTTAGAAGCCATTTGCGGTGCCACATTGGATGGTAAAATGGATGCCAAAGAGCAAATTGTTGAACTGGCATTACAGCGCGCAGGAAATCCAGATCCCTCCGATGTCGAAATGATTGGAGATCGCTTGTTCGATGTCGAAGGCTCTCGCAAGCACGGCATCGACTGTACCTATGTGCTGTATGGCTTTGGCAGCCGAGAAGAAGCAGAAGCCCATCATGCTGCACATATTGTCGAAACACCAGCGCAGCTGAAAGATCTGTTATTATCTCTATAAACCACAAAACCACCGGTAAAACCGGTGGTTTTTGCTTGTTATTGTGCCAAAAATTGCATTTTTTCTACATCAAATACGCCACGTGGTGTAATGCGCAGTGCCGGAATCACCGGAAGTGCCAAGAATGACAACAGCGTCAGCGGCGAAACACCCTTCGGCACACCCATCTGATGTGCTTTGGCAATCATCGCAGAAAGCTCCGACTGTACGGCATGGAATCCCGCATCACTCATCAGTCCCATAATTGGCAGAGGAACCGTATACAAAATTTTTCCGTTTTGTACCAGTGTATAGCCGCCGCCAATCTCGCGCAAATGCTCAATCGCACGCAGCATGTCTGCATCGTTATCTCCAATGACAGATAAATTGTGACTGTCATGCGCCACAGTAGATGCAATTGCACCGTTCTGTATATTAAAATCCATGACAGCACCTACGCCGACTTTTCCTGTGTTGTGGTGCCGTTCTACCACAGCAATTTTGCTATACAAGTCATCCGGCATGAACAAGCCATTTTTCTGCGGAAGGCGCACTTCTTCATGCCCCGTAATCAGCTCATTCGGAATGACACGGATAACGTCGGTTTTTTCTCCGACTGGCAATTCCAATTGCTCTGGTCTAACCGGCAAGCTGTGCACGGTGCGGCGCAACGGGCTATCCTGCGGCAGCTTTGGATGCGCATGAAAACTCTCAACATCCTTGCCCTTAAAATATACCGTGTGAATTTTGACGGTTTCCAAATCATCCAACACGATGAGATCGGCCTGTAATCCCGGTGCAATCGCACCTGTCTGATGTTCTAGGCCATAATGTCGTGCCGTATTGATTGTCGCCATGCGAATCGCGTCAACCGGTGCAATGCCGCAGTCAATCGCTTTTCGCACACAATGGTCAATATGTCCTTCTGTATGAATATCTTCAATATGCTTGTCATCCGTGCAGAACGAAAAGCCGCTGATGTCCATGTTGTGCATGATAATGCCATTGACAATCGGTTCCAGATTGCGGGCAGCACTGCCCTCTCGGATATGAATATGCATACCAAGACGACGTTTTTCCAGCACTTCTTCTACGGTAGAGCATTCATGATCGTTTGTAATGCCAGCCAGCACATAGGTATTGAGTTGTTTTCCCGTCAAACCCGGTGCATGTCCGTCCTTAGGTTTTCCATCAAACAACGCGAGCTTTTCTGTCATCACGGGATCGGCGTTGACGGTAGATACATAATCCATCACTTCGCCCAATCCCAAAACACGCGGATTATCTTGATATTTTTTCATTTCCGCTGCGTCAAAGGTACAGCCATTGTCCTCAAAGGGCAGCGCCGGCACACAAGACGGCATCATGACATAGACATTTGCCGGAACATCTTCGGTCTCATCCAAGATATAATCAATGCCTGCCGCACCGCTGACATTCGCTGCCTCATGTGGATCGGCAATATATGTCGTCGTGCCGCACTTAACTGCCTGCTCAACCAGCTCAGCTGGTGTCACCATCGTCGATTCCAAGTGTAAATGTCCATCAATAAATCCCGGACACAGATATTTTCCATTCAGATCAATTTCTTGTCTGCCGGTATAGGCATCCCCAATGCCGACAATCACGCCATCTGTGACAGCAACCGAAGTGCGCAAAATCTCTCCGGTAAAGACATTGATGACATTGCCGCCTCGAAATACCAGATCTGCCTGTACATCTCCTCTGGCTGCCTTCGCCAGTTCAGGAAACTTTGAAAAATCCATCGTATGACACTTCCCATCTGTTCGTGTTTTCTCTGTATAACAGTATACCGCATTTTCTTGTATTTTCCCAGTCTTTTATGCTATGATAGACAAGAAAGGGGGTATTTCATGCTCGAACACTGTACGCTGTGCCCACGCATGTGCGGTGCAAACCGAAAAGCAGGCGAACGTGGATTCTGTGGTGCCGATGACCGGATTCGCGTAGGACTCGCCTATTTACACCAATGGGAAGAACCGTGCCTGTCCGGCACAAGAGGTGCTGGCACTGTCTTTTTCTGCCACTGTCCGCTCGGCTGTGTATACTGCCAAAACCACGATATTTCCGGCACAGATGCTAATACAGCCGGTATCTGTACGGACAGTTCCGGGCTGGCAGATACGTTTTTGTCCCTGCAGCAACGCGGCGCCCACAATATTGATCTGATCACACCCACGCATTATGCCGCACAGCTCACAGAAGCCATTCCGCTTGCACGCAAACGCGGTCTGACCATTCCGATTATCTACAATTGCGGCGGCTATGAGCGCGTTGAGACCCTGCGCATGTTAGATGGACTGATAGATATTTATCTCCCTGATTTCAAATATTACAGCTCTTATTACAGCGAGCGCTATTCACACGCGCCGGATTATTTCGATGTCACGGTGGACGCCATCAATGAGATGGTACGGCAAACGGCAGAACCGGTCATAGATGCAGATGGTCTGATGCGTTCCGGTACTATCATTCGCCACTTAATGCTCCCGGGCCTTGGTTCGGACACAGCGCATATTCTGCGCACGATTGCGAAGCATTGGAAAACCGATGTCTTTGTCAGTCTCATGCGGCAGTTTACGCCGTGTACCGATTTGACGGACTATCCGGAGCTCATGCATCCCATCACGGACGAGGCCTATGCAGAAGCCTGCGAGGAAATGGCATTTCTCGGCTTAGATGGATGGACACAGGATGCGGAAGCCATCAGCGAAAGCTTTATCCCCCATTTTGATGGAACCGGCGTCTGTGCTGCAAAATAAGCAAAAAACAGCGGGATCGCTGATCGAACGATCAGCAATCTCGCTGTTGTATTTTTTATGTAGTACGAGCTTTCTCGTCAGCCGATTAGAGCTGCGGGCCAGCTGCAACCAGAGCCTTACCAGCCTCGTTGCCTTCGTACTTAGCAAAGTTCTTGATGAATCTGCCAGCCAGATCCTTAGCCTTTGCATCCCACTCGGAAGCATCAGCGTAGGTATCGCGCGGATCCAGAATGCCAGAATCAACGCCCGGCAGTTCGGTCGGAACTTCAAAGTTGAAGTACGGGATGGTCTTGGTCGGAGCAGTCTTGATGTCGCCATTCAGGATTGCATCAATGATGCCGCGGGTATCCTTGATGGAGATACGCTTGCCGGAACCATTCCAGCCAGTGTTAACGAGGTAAGCCTTTGCGCCGCTCTTCTCCATCTTCTTAACCAGCTCTTCTGCATACTTGGTCGGATGCAGTTCCAGGAATGCCTGACCGAAGCAAGCGGAGAAGGTCGGGGTCGGCTCAGTGATGCCGCGCTCGGTACCAGCCAGCTTAGCGGTGAAGCCAGACAGGAAGTAGTACTGGGTCTGCTCCGGAGTCAGTACAGAAACCGGCGGCAGTACGCCGAATGCGTCTGCGGACAGGAAGATAACGTTCTTAGCTGCCGGTGCAGAAGAAATCGGGCGAACAATGTTCTTGATATGGTCAATCGGGTAAGATACACGAGTGTTCTCGGTTACGCTCTTATCAGCGAAATCGATCTTGCCATCCTCAGCAACGGTAACGTTCTCCAGCAGAGCGTCACGACGGATTGCATTGTAGATGTCCGGCTCGGATTCCTTATCCAGGTTGATAACCTTTGCGTAGCAGCCGCCCTCGAAGTTGAACACGCCGTTGTCATCCCAGCCGTGCTCGTCGTCGCCGATCAGCAGGCGCTTCGGGTCGGTGGACAGGGTGGTCTTACCGGTACCGGACAGACCGAAGAAGATTGCGGTGTTCTCACCATTCAGGTCGGTATTTGCAGAGCAATGCATGGAAGCGATGCCCTTCAGCGGCAGGTAGTAGTTCATCATGGAGAACATACCCTTCTTCATCTCGCCGCCGTACCAGGTGTTGATGATAACCTGCTCACGGCTGGTGATGTTGAAGACTACTGCGGTCTCAGAGTTCAGACCCAGTTCCTTGTAGTTCTCAACCTTAGCCTTGGAAGCGTTGTAAACAACGAAGTCCGGCTCAAAGTTCTCAAGCTCTTCAGCGGTCGGCTTGATGAACATGTTGGTAACAAAGTGTGCCTGCCAAGCTACTTCTACGATGAAACGGATTGCCATACGGGTATCCTTGTTTGCGCCGCAGAATGCATCAACAACAAACAGTCTCTTGTTGGACAGTTCCTTTACTGCGAGATCCTTAACAGCCTTCCAAGCTTCCTGAGATGCCGGATGGTTGTCGTTCTTGTACTCGTCAGAAGTCCACCATACAGTGTCCTTGGAGTTTTCATCCATTACGATGAACTTGTCCTTCGGGGAACGACCGGTGTAAATACCAGTCATAACGTTTACAGCGTCCAGCTCGGTCAGCTTGCCAACTTCATAGCCAGACAGACCTTCCTTGGTCTCCTCTTCAAACAGCAGTTCGTAAGAAGGATTGTAAACGATTTCGGTAGCGCCACTGATGCCATATTTGCTCA
This sequence comes from Eggerthellaceae bacterium, assembly GCA_963588905.1. Classification (GTDB taxonomy): domain Bacteria; phylum Bacillota; class Clostridia; order Oscillospirales; family Butyricicoccaceae; genus Butyricicoccus_A. The sequence continues at coordinate 14,197 of CAVAJF010000005.1, read as the reverse complement.
AATCAATAGATGCCATCTTAGTTCAACCTCTTTCCTGAAAAATTTATATTAGGTATAAATCCTGTTGATCTAATGTTATCTAACCAGCGAGAAAATGTCAATATGAAAAACCTCTTAAAATACTCAAAAAACACGGAAAGAATCGGCATTTCTCACAATTATCTTGTTTTTTCTTCTGGTATATGTGTAAACATGGTATACTTTTCGTGTTTTCGATGCCAAAATTTCTCAAAAATCCCGTCGATTTTCACATAAAGATTTAAGATATGCAAACGCAGTCGTGCAATGCAGGAAATCGTGCACGAAAACGCTCCACTTCCTGCAAATCAATATCCGCCAGCACAAGCTCCTCTGTCTCTCCCGCCTGTGCCAAAATTTTGCCCTCCGGCGAGACAATCACGCTGTGTCCGCCGCCTTCTTCACCGTTCCATGTCCCGCAGGTATTGCAGGCGAGCAAAAAGCTCTGGTTTTCCAATGCGCGGGCTCGGCAAAACAGCTCCCAATCCTCAATTCGTACCTTTGGCCATGCCGCACAAATCAAAAACGCCTCTGTGCCATGAGATACCATCCGACGAAACTGCTCGGGAAAACGCAGATCATAACAGGTTGCCAAGCCAAACACCCCATACGGTGTCTGTATTTCGCAGGTTTTCTCTCCCGCTGTCAGCAGCTGCTGTTCCTGCGAATCATATCCAAACAAATGGATTTTTCGATAGCTTCCCATGCAGGTTCCGTTGTTGTCCAACAGCATCGTCGTATTATATAATTGTTCTCCTTGCTTTTCTATAAAACTGCCCGTGACAATGTGCGCATTTAATTTGCGCGCCCACCATGCCAAGCAAAGCTGTGTTTCTCCCTGCCATGGTTCGGCCGCTTCCCGATACTGCGTAAAGTTGGAAAATCCGACACACCATAATTCCGGCAGTACAATCAAATCTACCGATTGGCCTATTAGCTGGGATAACATCCATTCTGCCCGTTCCCAGCGCTGTTCCATTGTCTCTTCGCTGCTGACATGAAGCTGGATCAATGCTACTTTCACTACGTTTCTCCTTTTATGCCAAGAACAAAGGGCCATCCGCACCGGACAGCCCTTGTCATATTTCAGAAAATCAGTCTTTCTTTTCTTCCTTCTTTTCCTTGTCCTTTTTGTCTTTTTTCTTGTCCTTTTTCTTTTCTTTTTCCGGACTCTCATCGCCAAAGCTGATGCCAATATCGCGTGCTGCCTGTACCAGATCGTTATCTACCGGTACCGTCTTGAGCTTTCCGGCAACCTCGCTGAGCGGAACAGCAATAATTTCATTGTTGCGGATCGCTACCATATTGCCATATTGTTTGTGCTTAATCAGGCGTGCAGCGCCAGTGCCCAGACGAGTCGTCAAAATGCGGTCATAGGCATCCGGACCGCCGCCGCGCTGAATATGTCCCGGGTTTACCACGCGAATCTCCTGTCCGCATCTCTCGCCCAGCTCACGAGCCAGCTTGAAGCTGATGGACGGATCTGTCATTTTCGCGCGTGCTGCCTTGAATTCCTTTTTGGACATCTTGGCTTCTTCCTTGGTAACAGCGCCTTCTGCCACAGCAACGATGCTGAATGCATGGCCATTCTTGCGGCGCTCTTCCAGCTTATTGACAACGGCATCCAAATCATACGGAATTTCCGGAATCAGAATAATATCTGCGCCGCCTGCAATACCTGCACTCAAGGTCAGCCAGCCAGCACCATGTCCCATAATCTCTACGAGGAACACGCGGCTGTGTGATGTTGCGGTTGAATGTACCTTATCCAGAACATCCGTTGCGATGTCCATGGCAGTCTGATAGCCAAACGTAACCTCTGTGCCCCACAGGTCATTATCAATGGTTTTCGGCAGAGAAATAATATTCAAGCCCTCTTCGCGCAGCAAATTGGCAGTCTTTGTCGTGCCGTTGCCGCCGAGAATAACCAGGCAATCCAGCTGCATATCCTGATAGGTCTTGATCATCTTGGTGACTTTATCCACGCCATTTTCATCTTTATCCCGCATATTCTTAAACGGCTGACGTGATGTGCCGAGAATGGTACCGCCAATCGTCAAAATACCGGAAAAATCACCCGGAGACATCAGGCGGTATTCTCCCTGAATGAGTCCCTTGTATCCATCCTTAAAGCCGTAGATTTCTACTTCCTTGCCGTATTCCTCATACAAAGCTTTTGCCACGCCGCGCAGGGTCGAATTCAGACCTTGACAGTCGCCGCCGCTCGTCAGCATACCGATTCGTTTCATGCTGTTTCCTCCTTCTACAAGTCCCATTCTTTTTTACTCAGCCTGCCGTTTTATCTCTCCATTGGCCACTGGTAATATGTCTATTATACCAAATTCATCTTTGTATCGCAATGTATTTTACACAAGTTTGACAATTCTTTGCTATGCGAAAAAAGGCAGGTGAAACACACCTGCCTCTCGTTTATTCTTGCTGTGTTAGTTTTTCCGCTGCTTCAGACTGCTGCTTCTGTGCACAATCTTTGCAGATTCCATACAAGGTCAAGTCATATCCTGTGATTTGTGCTTCTTCCATGCCGGAAAAATACTCCCAAAGCGATGATTTCGGCCAAATATCCACCACGCATCCGCACTGGGTGCAAATCATATGCTCATGCTCTTTTAACGTATGATCGAAATGATCCGAATCCCCCGGAACAACAACACGTCGAATCAGGTGATTTTCAGAAAGCTGGTTGAGATTGCGATAGACCGTTGCCAAGCTAATTGTCGGCTCTCGCTTTCGCACTTCTTGGTACACTTCATCCGCAGTCGGATGGATAGAAGATTTCTCCACAGCCTCGCGCACAAGCTCTCTCTGTCTGGAATATTTCATCAGGCAACACCTCCTTCGACGACATTAAAAACAGGAATCATTTTTATATTTATATAGTACCAAACTTCAACACAGCCTGTCAAGTATTTCCACGAGTTTTTTGCAGGTAACTTTTTTCTTTTTCTCCTCTTCTTGACGCTTTATGAATAGCAGATGCATTTCTTTGCAAACTATGCTATAATAAGAATAATTCTATTTGTTACACACAAGCACAAAGGAGGGATTTCATGCTGAATCACATTGATTTCAACAGGCACATGACGGATGTGGAATACCGTTTGGAAACACGAGAGGTGCGCGGTGAGCTGGCTCAGCTTCAGCACCGCATGAAAGACAGCAAGCTGCCTGTTATCGTTCTGTTTGAAGGTTGGGATTCTTCCGGCAAAGGAAGCATGATTGCCAGCATGATTCAAACCTTGGATCCTCGCTTTTTCAAGGTCTACAACACCAAGGAGCCTACACCGGAAGATCTGCGCTATCCATTTTTATGGCGGCATTGGCGCCGCACACCAGAGCGCGGGCAAATGGCAATCTTTGACGAGAGCTGGTATCCAGAGGTCTCGCGCGCCCGTTTAGAAGATGGTCTCTCCGTAGACGAAGCCTACATCCGCATGGAAAGCATCAACACGTTTGAACGACAGCTGTCGCAGGACGGCTATCTGATTATCAAGTTCTTCCTGCATATCTCTGCCAAAGAACAAGCGCACCGGCAGGAAAAGCTCATGCGAAGCAAAAACACCCGTTGGCGTGTCACGGAACGCGACCAATACCGCAACAAGCACTACAAAGAATACTATCGTGTTTATGATGAAATGTTGGAAAAGACCAATACTGTCTTTGCCCCTTGGCATGTCATCAGTGCGCAAGAGCAGCGCAGCGCCATGAACGAAATCTATCAAATCATTGTTCAGTCTATTCGCGGCGCGCTGGACGAGAAAAAAGTGATTATTCCCTCGGAATATCACGCCCAGATGCACACGTTTCACCTCGTCAAAAAGCCTCTGCTGGAAGATGTCCTGCTGTACCGTTCGATTGATGAAGATTCCTACCGATCTATGCTGCGCAAGGAGCAAAAAAAGCTCGCCAAGCTGCATAACATCGTGTATCGCAAACGCATCCCGATTGTCATTGCCTATGAGGGCTGGGATGCTGCCGGAAAAGGCGGCAATATCAAACGACTGACTGCAGCACTTGACCCGCGAGGATACGAAGTTGTCCCTATTGCCTCTCCGACACCGACGGAAAAGGCACACAACCATCTCTGGCGATTTTGGCAGCATCTGCCGGAAGATGGACACATCACGGTATTTGATCGCACGTGGTACGGCCGTGTCATGGTAGAACGCCTAGAGGGCTTTTGTACCGAGGAAGAATGGAAGCGCGCGTATCAGGAAATCAACGAGTTTGAATACGAGCTGCAAAAATGGGGTGCGATCCTCATCAAGTTCTGGCTGCATATTGATTCAGACGAGCAGCTGCGCCGCTTTACCGAACGGCAAAACACACCGGAAAAACAATGGAAGATTACCGATGAAGATTGGCGCAACCGCGAAAAGTGGGATCAATACGAAATCGCTGTCAATGACATGATTCGTCTGACCTCCACGGAATATGCGCCATGGACAATTGTCGAATCGCAGGACAAGAAATTTGGACGCATCAAAGCGATTCAAACACTCAATGATGCCATTGAAGCAAGAATTTAATGCTGACTAAAAACAGTCTCCTTCCCGCACGGGAAGGAGACTGTTTTCAGCTGCGCTCCAGCTGCAATCCATACCGAATACTGGTATCGATAAACTGCTGCAAGCTGGTGCTTTTATATTTATTTTTGTGCCAAACCACAGAAAATTCTCGTTCCAGCGACATATCCGTCACGTGCAGCTCCAGCAGCGCGCCGCTTTCCAGCCGCCGCTCTGCCAATCGGCGTGAAATCACCGTCATCCCAAATCCCTGTTCCACGCCGTGTAAAATCGCCTCGCTGTTATTACAGACCCACTGGGCGTTGATGTTCGGCATCGCACTCTCAAAAACCTCCCGCGTGCCGCTGCCTTTCTTACGCAAAATAAACGGAATATTCCGTAATTCCGCCATGCTGACGCATCGGCGTTCTCCAAACGGGTTATGATCTGCCGCACATACCAGCGCCAACGGATCATTCATCATAAACTGTGTGACGAGATCCGGGCTGGAAATCTTTCCCTCAACGATCGCCGTATCCAATTCACTCTTGAGCAACTGCTGCTCAATGACCTGGGTATTGTCCACAAGTACCCGCGGAGCCGGGTTGCCTGTCTCCCCGATATACTGATTGAGTACATCTCCCAAAATACAAGTTCCTACTGTTACCGTTGCGCCAATGCGAAGCATATCTGTATTGTCTGCATTGTGCAGACGTTGCTCCATATTGTCAAATGTGGACAAAATATGCCGTGCATATTCACACAGCTGCTCGCCGGTCGGTGTAATATATAACCTTCTGCCCAGTCTTTCAAACAGCCGCACCTGATACTGCTCTTCAATTTCGCTGATTGTGCCACTGACAGATGGCTGTGCAATGTGCATCTTCTTTGCAGCCTCGCTCATGCTGCCGCAATCAGCAACCGCCAGAAAAATACGCAAATTCCTTAATGTCACAGCCTTCTCCTCCCTATCTTTCCAATTTATAGTGACATTATTATATCTTAAATTTTCATCTTGCACAATAGCTAGAAAGAAATTATTGAAATTTCTGTTCATTGGCACAAAAAACTGCCGTCAGGCAAAACTGACGGCAGTAGATGCGTATTTTCTTTATTCGTGACCCAGATTTGCAAAATAATTGGCATAATCATGACGATTATCCTTGGTAAATGCAATCGCTGTGCGCGGATGCATGTCCATGTAACCGGTCAGCAAGTACGGCGTATCATAGCCCCACTTGACGCCTTCCTCGCGCAATTTATCCATATGCTGTTCAACAAAGCGCAAAACCGGCGGCAGCTGATATTTCGGATTGCGCAGGAATGTCATGAGCTGCTCCATCATGCAGTTACCGGCACCGCGACCCATGCCGTTCATTGTTGCATCCAACATGCTGACACCATTGGCACAAGCGGTAATGGTATTGGCAAACGCAAGCTGCATGTTATTGTGTGCATGAATACCAACCTGTTTGCCATACTTGTCCATCTTTTCCAGATACATATCCGAAATATCGCGAATTTCCTCCGGATACAGCGAGCCATAGCTGTCTACGATGTACACGGTATGAATCGGAGATTTTCCGAGCAGTTCCAATGCTTCAAGTAAATCTTCCCGACGCGCCTGCGTTACCGCCATGACATTGCAGGTGGTCTCATAGCCCATTTTCGCACAGTGCTCGATCATGTCAATCGCTGCCGGAATGGTCTTGACATATGTTGCCACACGTACCAGATCTACCGGGCTGTTGCTTCTTTCACGAATGTCACGCTTGTAATCGGTACGTCCGACGTCTGCCATGACAGAGATCTTCATATTGGTGTCGTTGTCACCAACAATGTTATAAATATCCTCATCGTTGCAGAACTTCCACTTGCCAAAATCCTCCGGCTTAAACAGATCGACAGAAGCCTTATAACCGAACTCCATATAGTCCGTACCGGTTGCCAGATTGGTCTGGTACAGATCGCGAACAAAATCATCGGTAAAGCGGAAATCGTTACACAGTCCTCCATCACGAATCGTGCAGTCCAGCACGCGGACATCTTCGCGGAAGGTCATCAAATTACCTTTCTGTGGTGCCATTGTCGTTCTCCTCTCTCACTCAGCATATACTTTAGTAGATTAAACCGCAACTGAGTAAATTGTTTTTGTTGAAAGACAGCCCCTGCCCAAAGCAGGGGCTGAAAAATGACGCTGTATTGAGATTACTTAGCCATGGAAGCAACTTCTGCTGCGAAGTCGTCCTGCTTCTTCTCGATGCCCTCGCCCTTCTCGTAGCGAGTGTACTTAACCAGCTTGATGGAGCCGCCCAGTTCCTTAGCAACAGCAGCGATGTGCTTCTCTACGGAAACCTTGTTCTCCTTTACGAAAGCCTGCTGCAGGAGGCAGTTCTCCTCGTAGTACTTGCCGATACGACCCATAACCATCTTCTCGATGATCTGCTGCGGCTTCGGCTTAGCAGCGGTCTTGTTCTCCTCGGTAGCCTGGATGAGCAGGATTTCCTTCTCCTTGTCCAGAGTAGCCTGGTCAACGTCAGACTTGTCCATGAACAGCGGACGCATAGCAGCAGCCTGCATGCCGATGTCCTTGCCCAGCTCGATAACTGCCGGGTTGCCCTTCAGGTTGTCGGAAACTTCCAGACCAACCAGAACGCCGATAACGCCGCCCATATGGGTGTAGCCAACGTTTACGGTGCTCTCGTCGTAACGCTCGAAGCGACGGATCTGCAGATTCTCACCGATGGTCAGAACCTTCTCCTGCAGAGCAGCCTCAACGGTTACGTCGCCCATCTTAGCAGCCTTCAGAGCGTCCAGATCAGCCGGGTTCTCAGCGATGACAACCTTAGCAATATCAGAAGCAAACTTCTGGAAGTCAGCGTTCTTTGCAACGAAGTCGGTCTCAGAGTTAACCTCTACGATTGCAGCAGCGCCGCACTTGTCGCAGATCTCGATGCTTACGATACCCTCAGCAGCAACGCGGCTAGCCTTCTTAGCAGCCTTAGCCAGACCCTTCTCACGCAGGATCTCAATTGCCTTGTCGAAGTCACCGTCCGCTTCGGTCAGTGCCTTCTTACAATCCATCATACCAACATTGGTCTGCTCGCGCAGTGCCTTTACATCCTTTGCAGAAAATGCCATGGTGTAAATTCCTCCTAGATATAATCGTTCCGTTTTTGTGAAAAAAGCCCGCCCGAAACAACGCGGCGGGCTTTTTCTTTTTGCTTTGTATCAGAGATTACTCAGCAGCCTTCTCTTCAGCTTCCTCAGATGCCAGCTGCTCGCCCTGCTTGCCTTCCAGTACAGCGTTAGCCATGGTAGCAGAGATCAGCTTAATAGCGCGGATTGCGTCATCGTTGCCCGGGATTACGTAATCAACTTCGTCCGGATCACAGTTGGTATCAACGATAGCAACTACCGGAATCTTCAGCTTGCGAGCCTCAGCGATTGCGTTCTTCTCCTTGCGCGGATCTACAACGAACATAGCGCCCGGCAGCTTCTTCATGTCCTTTACGCCGCCCAGGTACTTCTCCAGCTTAGCGATCTCCAGCTGCAGCTTGATAACTTCCTTCTTCGGCAGCAGATCGAAGGTGCCGTCTTCCTGCATCTTCTTCAGCTGGTTCAGACGAGCGATACGGGTACGCATGGTGGTGAAGTTGGTCAGCATACCGCCCAGCCATCTTGCGTTTACATAGAACATGCCAGCGCGCTCAGCTTCCTCACGGATAGCGTCCTGAGCCTGCTTCTTGGTACCAACGAACAGAATGGACTCGCCAGCAGCAGCGGTATCACGAACGAAGAAGTAAGCCTCCTCCAGCTTCTTTACGGTCTTCTGCAGATCGATAATGTAGATACCGTTTCTCTCGGTGAAAATGTACTGAGCCATTTTCGGGTTCCATCTTCTGGTCTGATGACCAAAGTGTACGCCAGCTTCCAGCAGCTGCTTCATAGAAATTACAGACATTGAAATATCCTCCTAAAGTTGTTTCCTCCACATCGTTCCATTTGGCAGCGACCCTGCGTCTATGCCACAGGGCACCACGCCGCTTACGCGATGTGTGCGTATTTTCCATACTTGAAGATTGTAACATACCGTTGTGCCAAACGCAAGAAAAATTTTCGCGTTTTTTCAAAATTCTTTTGCATTTCCCGACCACTCCGGTGCATTGGCACAAAAGCTGGTCAAAATAATGTCATCACCGATGCGGCGAATCGCCTCCCACGGGATCACATAGTCCTGTTTTCGGTTCCAAAACGCCAAATTATTTTTGGCCGGTACGACAATCGCTGACAGCCTGCCGGTGCACGTGTCAATCTCCACATCGCTGACGTAGCCGAGACGACTGCCATCGCTGATGCTAATCACCTCTTTGCAGCGCAGATCCGCGATGCGGCAGCCGTTTTGATCCTTGCATCCCATCGTCACCCCTCCGTTTTTGCGAGCAGGGCATCCCAAAACTGTTCACTGGTCAGCCTGCCGTCTCGATTGTTGCGCCGAATGCCTCTCAGACACGCAGTATCACGCGTAATTGCCGTCACACCTTCTTCACAGCTCAAAGTGACCGGAAATCCGTATACTTCTGTCAGTGCCGCCGTTTCGGCATTGACTGCGCCGTATGGGTACGTGTAGCACACGGGCGCCGCAATGCCTATCGACACAAACAAATCCTGCGCCTGCTGCGTATCGGACAAAAAGTACTGGCGATACGCGGCTTCGGTCTCTCCCGCCATGCGCAGACACCCCTTGCGCGGCTTGAGCTCATGAAAATCATACGAATGATTTTGTATCTCGATCACACCGGAATCCGCCATTTCCTTGAGCTCCTGCCCGGTGCAGTACGACCAAACCTCATGTTCCGTATCGTCGGTCTGAGAAAACTGCTCAGTCAAACTGCCAACCGGCGACAGCACTGCCTGCATCCCGTATCGTTTGAGCAGCGGATAGGCGTATTTATAATTGTTATAATAGCCGTCATCAAACGTCAACAATACCGGCTTTTCCGGCAATTCTGTGCCGTGTTTCACATACGCAAGCAAATCATGAATGGTAATCGTCTCCCGCCCGTGTGCTTGAAGATATTGCAGATCGCGCTCGAGCATAGATGGCGAAATGACATACTGTGCCGGTGACTCTCCCTCATCGGTCACGCTGTGATACATCGCTGTCGGCAACAATACAACCGGCTGATCGGCGGACACAGACACTTGATGAGAAAACAGGCACCCGCCCGCAAACAGCAGTGCCGCAAGCACAATGCCTGCGGTAAACACGGTTCGCCCCTGCACAATCATCCAGCGAACATTCACCCGCTCACCGCCTGGCGAAACGGCACACCGAAATAATCTGCCGTGGATACCGACAGATTGCGCGCAATGTCCCGAATATTGGCTCGAATCCAGTTCGCATCGTCTGGATTATCATGGTATGCGATCTCAATGAGAATAGCTGGTGCAGCGGTGCGGCGAAGCTCTGCCAAATTGGTCGTCGGAATGACATCGACCAGCTGCGGCGTCGGAGAAATGAGGCTAAAATTATTGGCAAAAATATCCGCCGCTCGTCTGCCCTGTTCACTGCCGGTGTAATAATAGACATCTGTACCGCGCAGAGTCCCCGCAAGGTTCTCCGGTGCGGCATTGGAATGAATTGCCAGATGAAACTCTGCGTTTCCCGCATTGGATTTCTGCGCACTGGTCACGGCGGTATCGCTCGTGCTGTTGCGCAAAACCGTAATGCCGGACGCCTCCAAATCCGGCACCATGGCATCTGCAATTCGATTCATATAATATTCTTCGCTGCCCATGCCGTCATAATACGCATTATATTCCTGCGTAGATGGGCTGAGAAAAACAGTCGGCATATCACACGCCTCCCTTTATATAGTCTTTCCCATCTTATGCGTCAAGACATAGAAAAAACACCAGAAACAAAATCTGTCTCTGGTGTTTCGCTTTTGTCTATTAGAATTTGGTCTCGTAGCTGCCGACCGACATATTGACGCCGTCCTTCGAGCTTGTCTTTGCAAAGGTATCTACCGAGCGCTTATCCGTCGGCAGATGGCTGATTGCACCGGCGCCATTGACGCAGCCGCCCTCACACGCCATGCCTTCGATAAAGTTCTCCGCCAGCTTGCCCATTTTCGCCTTGAGCAAAGCGACCTTGCACTGTTCGATGCCGCTGCAAACTGCGGCCTTCGGCTCAAAGTCAATCTCCTGCTCCTTGATGCTCTCGACAACCGCTTCGGTCAAACCGCCGGAACGAGCAAAAATACGGCCAAAATACGACGCGTCGTTTACCGGCAATTCGCCCTGATCCTCCGGTGCACAGTCCGCTGCATCCAGCAGTGCGACCATTTCCTCAAAGGTCAGCACGCAATCTACCCACGGGCGGACATGCTCCAGCTTTTGCTCTTCTTTTTTCGCGGTACATGGACCAATAAACACAGTCTTTACCGGCCATGCGCTGTTTTCCTTGATGTACTTGCCAAGTTCCGCCATCGGAGACAGGTTGTGCGAAATATGCTCCGCCATTTCCGGCATGTGCTTCTTGATATAGCTGACAAAGGCAGGACAGCACGAAGAGGTCAGGAAGCCCTTTTCCGCCAACTCCTTAGACTCTTTCTTTGCAACCATATCGGCACCGAGTGCTGCTTCGACAACATCATGGAATCCCAAGTTGCGCAGTGCCTGTTTGACCTGCCCCAGCTTGACACCCTTGAACTGCGAAGCAATCGCCGGAGCGACAATCGCCACGGTGTAGTAGCCGCGATGATCCGCCTGCTGAAGCAGCTTAATTGCATCGACAATGGAAGAATTGTCTACCACTGCACCAAACGGACACTGGAACACGCAGGCACCGCAGCTGATGCACTTATCATAATTGATTTCTGCCTTCTGTAAGTCATTCATCTTGATGGCGCCGACCTTGCAGGCACGCTCACACGGACGAACGTTCTCAGTAATTGCTTCGTATGGACAGGCCTTCGCGCAGCGTCCGCAGTGAATGCACTTTTCCGGATCAATTTCCATCTTGCCGGATTTGGTTCTGCTGATTGCGCCCTTTGGACAGGCCTTCATGCAGCGATGTGCCAGACATCCGCGACAGGCGTTGCTGACGGTGTAACGGTCTACCGGACATTCGTCACAGGCGATGTCAATGACCTGAATCACGTTGTCGCCGCGATCTCCGCCAAGTGCTGTGTGCACGCGCTCACCAACAATCGCGCGCTCTTTATAAATACAGCAGCGCATGGTCGGCTTTCTGCCCGGAATAACCTCAAGCGGAACGGAATAGTATACATCTTCCATTTTTTCGTTCAGCGCGTGTTCCGCCACTGCACGAAGTACTTTATATTTGATTTTTTGGACGTCGGTCTCAAAACTTCTCATGCACGCCTCTCCTCTTCCCAAAATGCGAGCTTGTTTTATTCTTAACAAATGTATTGTATCGTAACAAATGTTACTTGTCAATCATGCCCTGCGCCCTTTTCGTCAGATGCTTTTTGCTATTCAATCCTTCATTGAGCAATTACTTTGATTTTTTTGATTCATTGTTTATCAACTTGCCGCGATATTCCATCGGCCATGTCTATTTTCACAAGTTTTACAGAAATTTCCGACAAAATTTCATCAGTCTTTGTCCGCTGTGCGGAACTGTGCAATACCGGTTGCATACAGACTGCCGCCCTGCGCATCCATGGATACGATAGCTGGGAAATTTTCAACCGTCAGACGCTTAACCGACTCACAGCCCAGTTCATCATAGGCAACGACTTCCAACGACTTGACAGAATCTGCAATCACCGCACCTGCGCCGCCGATGGCAACCATATAGACACAACCGTATTTCTGCATCGCATCATGCACCTTCTGATTGCGCACGCCCTTGCCAATCATGCATACCTGACCCTTTTCAATCAGAGTCGGAGAGAACGGATCCATACGACCGGAAGTTGTCGGACCGCAGGAGCCGATGACCTGTCCCGGCTTTGCCGGTGTCGGGCCTGCATAATATACTACAGAGTCCTGAATATCAAACGGTACCTGCTCGCCATTTTCCAGTGCAGCCAGAATTTTCTTATGTGCCGCATCGCGCGCGGTATAAACAGTACCCGTCAGAGATACCGTATCTCCCGCTTTGAGTATTCCAACGTAATCGCGCAGCTGCGATGTTTTCAAGTCATAATGTGCCATCGAATAACCTCATTTCCTGTTATTTTATTCTTATTTCATTATAACAGGGAAGTTTTTGAAATACAACTAAATCCCTTGAATTCCTTATACAGGAATGATACAATGAAACGGAATCAAAATAGAAAGCAAACAGGAGGAAATGATTACCAATGATTACAATCAAAGACATCGACGAAGCTGCGCAGCGTCTGCAGCCGGTCGTTCATAATATCCCGCTCTCCTCTTCGACTACCTTCTCCGGCATGACCGGCGCAGAGGTATTTCTGAAATGCGAGAACCAGCAGAAGACCGGTTCCTTTAAGGTGCGCGGCGCTTACAACAAGATTATGAAGCTGTACGAGGCAGGCGGACTGAAATCCGTCATCGCTTCTTCCGCAGGCAACCACGCACAGGGTGTTGCTTTTGCCGCAAGACAGATCGGTATTCCGGCTACCATTTGTATGCCGCGTTCTACTCCGATCGCCAAGGTTTCTGCAACCAAGGGCTACGGTGCAAACGTTGTCCTGTCCGGCTCCTGCTACGACGATGCCTATGCCAAGGCAATGGAAATTGTGGAAGAGACCGGCGCAACCTTTATCCATCCGTTTGATGATGAGGACGTTATGGCAGGTCAGGGCACCATCGGCATGGAGATTCTGCGCGATCAGCCGGCTGTTGACGTCATTCTGGTTCCGGCAGGCGGTGGCGGACTGCTGTCCGGCGTGGCTGCTTGCGTCAAGCAGATCAACCCGCGCATTCAGGTCATCGGCGTGCAGGCAAAGGGCGCACCGGCAATCGCAAATTCCTTCCATCAGGAAGGCATCATTGCCAGCGACTATGTGCACACCATCGCAGACGGCATTGCCGTCAAGTGCCCGGGCACCAAGACCATGGAGCACATCAACGCCTTTGTCGATGACATGGTAACCGTATCCGATGATGACATCGCTGCAACCATTCTGCTGCTGCTCGAGCGCACCAAGCAGGTGGTAGAACCGGCAGGTGCTTCCTCTTTGGCCGCTCTGCTCGCTGGCAAGCGTGATTTCTCCGGTAAGAAGGTCGCTTGCGTCCTGTCCGGCGGTAATATCGATGTAAGCTTTATTCATCGTATCGTAGAAAAGGGTCTGGTTACCCGCTGCCGTCACATGAAGTTCAACATTGTCATGCCGGATGTACCGGGTTCTCTGGAGCGTCTGGCTGGCATCATTGCCGAGCAGAACGCAAACATCATCATGTTCCAGCACGACCGCGTCAACGCAAACCTCGACATCAACGAAGCTATCGTACATGTCGTTTGTGAAGTCGGCGGCAAGGAACAGGGACAGGCTTTGCAGCAGGCAATCGTCAGCGCAGGCTATACCTGCACTGTCGGCGCAGAATAAAACTTTATACGCACATACACAAAAGCGGCGGCTGAAACTTCAGCTGCCGCTTTATTTTTGGCGCCGAATAGGCATGATAAAAACCACTCGTTCAACGAGTGGTAG
>CAVAJF010000004.1:0-142344 GCA_963588905.1 Eggerthellaceae bacterium | reverse complement strand
TCTCCGTTTGCCACATGATGGGTTACGATGGCTACGTATCTCTGGAGATGGAAGACCTCACCATGTCTGTTGAGGCTGGTCTGGAAACCTCTATTGATGCACTGAAGGCTACGATTAGCAAGTAACATTTTTCTTTTCTTATATTTCTACGAATCAGGCAGAGCATATGCTCTGCCTGATTTTTTTCTGTTCTATAGGTTAGACAAGAACTGCTCTAGAGCAAAAATAATCAATCATGAAACAAATAAGCTCATTGTTCGCTGCTTATTTCCTTGTTATAATATAGCAAACAATAAATGGAAAAATGCAAATAAAATTGCATTTTTGCGAAAAATAACATATTATATCTGTAATTTATAAAGATAAAGGAGAAACGAAATATTTTGTAATATATCATTTATCTTGAAAAGTTTGAGAAAATGATACAGCAAATAACATAAACTATAGCAAGGAGAATGCATATGGATGTAACAAAAACAAAGGCAAGTGTCGATGTATTACCTGCGCGGGAAGAAGCGCAGGATGCGATGCCGACACTAAGAGAAAAAATTTGCTATGGCTTTGGAGATGTTTCCTGCAACATCGTCAACGGTCTGGTATTTTCACTGATTACGTTATTTTATACCGATTATGTCGGCGTATCGGCGGCAACGGTTGGTTTGGTCATGTTGATTTCGCGTTGCTTTGACGGCGTTTCCGATTTTATTATGGGCGTTGTTGTCAGTAAAACAAAATCCAAATGGGGTAAAGCGCGCCCGTGGATGCTGTGGATGGCATTTCCGTATGCGGTTGCTGCGGTTCTTATGTTGACTGTTCCGCAGACGACGGCGACGCTGCAGTTTCTGTATATCTTGGTAACGTATAATATTGCAACGACTGTGTGCTACACGGCAATCAATGTCCCGTATGGCACGCTGTCTGCAATGATGACTCGTTCGTCTCGCGGCCGTGATCTGCTGGGCGTATTTCGTATGGGCATGTCCCCGTTTGGACGTATTATCTCTGTGACGTTTACGCTGCCGCTCGTCAAGATTTTTGGCGGAGATCAATTGGCGTGGGTAAAGACCATGAGCATTTGGGCTGTCATTGCCGCCATCCTGCTGGTGCTGTGCTTCAAAAATTGTGAGGAGCGCGTACATATTGAAGCGGCTGCAAAAGCAAAGGTCGATCTCAAGACCAATATCAAAGCGCTGTTCGTTAACAAATATTTCTGGGCAGTGACCATTCTTTGGATTGTGCAGGCGAGCTACAATACGGTGTTCGGCACCAGCTCCCCGTATTTCTGCAAATATATCTTAGGAAATGACGACTTGTACAGCATCATGTACACCATTGAGACTGTCGTGCTCATCGGCGGTGTCCTGTTCAGCCCTGTTATGCTGAGATTGTTTAGTAAGCGTAATTTGGCTCTGGGAGGTTCTGTTCTAGTTATTGCTGCACAGCTCGTTCTGATGAGCAACCCGACGAGCGTATCGCTCGCGATGATTACAACGGTTCTGCGTGCGTTCGGCACAGTTCCGCTCAATGCTTTTGTCATAGGCATGATTGGAGATGTCATTGAATATGGACAATGGAAGACCCATGTGCGTCAGGAAAGCATCATCATGAGCGGCGGCAGCATGGGCGTCAAATTCGGTCAAGGCGTAGCAGGCGGTTTGATCGGTATGCTGATGACTGCAAGCGGATATATCAGCTCTGTCGGAGATGCTGTTGTACAACCGGATACTGCCCTGCACATGATTCAAAATATGTTCGTCTATGGCCCGATTATCCTGTGGGGCGTAGCTGTGATTGTTCTGCTGTTCTATAAGCTGGACAAGCACTACGATACCATTATGGCAGACCTCAAGGAGCGCGAAGCGCGCGGCGAACTCTAAAAACTGCTAATACCATCTTTTTAACTCTCTCTCTGGCCGTCGCCCATTCTCCGGGCGGCGGTTTTTGTATGCAGGATTTGCGATAAAATTGCGCAGATTTGCTGTAAAAGAAAGCGCAAAAATTAACGAGTATATTAAGAGCAAAATCAAACAATTTTTTCGCAACAGCAGGCATTGTGCACGCATACATACCTTGTTATAATAAGGCTGTAAAAAGGAGAAAGGAAAACGAGACGGCCGATTGTTTTCCGACAAAATACTTTATTTGGGATATATATTTCTTAAATAACAGGCAATATAGTCACAAAAAAGAGATACAGAAAGAAAGAGTGAAAACATATGATTTGGACATTGGTAACCTTTATTGGCTTTACCGTCCTTGTCGCAGTCATCTCCTACTTCAAGACAAAAGGTGACGATCAGACGACAGCGGACGGATACTTTCTGGCAGGACGCGGACTTCCTGGTTTTGTAATTGCGGGATCCTTGCTCCTGACCAACCTTTCAGCAGAACAGCTGGTCGGCACAAACGGTCAGACTTGGCTGGTCGGCATGAGCCCGATGGCATTTGAGATCGTCGCAGCACCGTGCTGTATCGTGCTCGCCCTGTGGGCAGCACCGCGATACTTAAAGGGCGGCATCACCACGATTCCGCAGCTGATCGGTCAGCGCTTTGGTCGTTCCACCAAGCTGTGGTTCTCCATCGCATACATCATTTTGTACCTTGTCGTACAGATTCCGGTTATTCTGTATTCCGGTTCTCTGGTATTTGAAAACATCTTCCACGTATCCGACCTCTTTGGACTGTCTACCTTTGGTTCGGTCGTTGTGCTGTGTATCATCATCAGCATCGTGGGTTCTATTTATGCAATCTTCGGCGGCCTGAAGGCGGTTGCCGTATCCGATACCGTAAACGGCGTTGGTCTTTTGATCGGCGGCTTCATGATTCCGTTCTTTGCTCTGCACGTGCTGGGCAATGCAGCAGGCTATGACGGCGTAGCAATCATTGACGGCTTTAAGTATCTGGCACAGACCTATCCGGAAAAGCTGAACTCGATTGGCAGCCTGACCGCAGAGGCACCGGAAGTTCCGTGGATCACCGTATTTACCGGCTTGATCTTCCTCGGCTTGCAGTCTTGGTGCACCCACCAGTCCTTCATTCAGCGTGTTCTCGCAGCAGAGAACCTGAAGGAAGCACAGAAGGGCGCTCTGTACTGCGCATTCCTCAAGATTATCGGCTTCATGTATCTGGCACTGCCGGGCGTTATCGCTTACGCTCTGTTTGAGCTGAAGGGCAATCAGGTTTCCATGATGGACGCTGCTTATCCGCAGCTGGTAACCGAAGTTATTCCGGCACCGCTGATGGGCTTCTTCGCAGCCGTTATGTTCGGCGCAATTCTCTCTTCCTTTAACTCCGTACTCAACTCGGTAAACACCATGTTCACCATGGATATTTATCATGAGTATATCAACCCGGAAGCTTCTGAGATGAAGCTGGTTAAGGTTGGCAAGAACATTGGTATTGTCTTTGCTGTCGCTACGACAATCGTAGGCCCGATGGTATACTTCTTCCCGGCAGGTCTGAAAACCTTCCTTGACTCGTTTGTCATGCTGATTGGTCTTCCGGTTCTGTCCGCAGTATTCGGCGGCTTCTTCTTCAAGTATCTGCCGCAGTACGCTGCAAAGTTCATCATGATTTTCCACATCATCTGCTATGGTCTGTTCCTGATTATCGCTCCGCAGTATCCGGTAGTTGGCGGCACCATCCATTATCTGTACGCTATCCTCGTTCTGTGGCCGGTTGAGCTGCTTATCATGGCATTCCTGAACCACAAGAACAAGAAGGATCATCCGGACATGGAAGCTTGGGAACAGGAAGATGTTCATGCGGTTGATATGACCCCGTGGAAGTACCGCAAGGTATGCGCGGTAGCCATCATCGCACTGTGCATCATCGTTTACGCAGCATTCTCTCCGCTCGGTTTGGGAGCGTAATCATTTCGACTTTTTCTCTCCGACAGATTTGATCTGTCAAAACTCTCTCCACAACACCAAACAAAAGAAATCGCCGACAGTTTCAGGGACTGTCGGCGATTTTCTTTTACCTGTTATACAAACAGTTTGATGAGCATAAAGACGGTGATGATGACACCGACAGCAGTGGCGATGCCGTAAATTTTACGGGAGTCTGCGTCGTGCGATTCTTTTACGAGGTAATATGCGCCAAAAGCGAGAATAAGAATGCCAATAATGAGACCAATAATGAAAAAGATCATGCGTATTTCCTCCATTTTAACAGCAGAGCGGAATTGATAATGACAAGAACGGAACCGGCGTTATGTACGAGAGCACCGACAACCGGATTGAGAATGCCTGTGATTGCGAGCACAATGGCAACAAAGTTTAATGTCATAGAGAACGAGAGATTGAGACGGATCGTGCGCATCATGCGCTTGGACAGAGCGAGAAGATGAGGCAGTTCTTCGACTTTGTCATCAACCAAAGCAATGTCAGCAGCATCTACAGCGATGTCACTGCCTGTGCCGCCCATCGCAATGCCGACATTGGATTTTTTCAATGCCGGTGCATCGTTGATGCCATCACCGATCATGCACACCGGCTGCGCCTTTTCCTGGCAGTCCGCGATATAACGGAGCTTATCCTCCGGGAGACAGGATGCGCGCAGCTCTTGAATACCGAGCTGTGCAGCGATGGTATTGGCGGCATTTTCTGCATCGCCGGTAAGCAAAACCGGCTGTACACCGGTTTGTTTGATGGCACGAATCATAGAAGCACTTTCTGGCCGGAGCGTGTCAGCCAGCGCGATAAAGCCAGCGATTTGTCCGTCAATGGCAAGATAGATGACCGTTGCGCCCTTGGATACATGTACCTGTGCTGCCTGCGTCATTTGTGCGGATGGTGTAATGGAATAAGAGGCCAATAGGGCGGTATTTCCCGCCAGCACGTGTCTGTTATCCACTTGTGCGGTGATTCCCTTGCCTGGTGTCATAGTAAATTGTTCTGCTTTCGGGAGAGCGGAAGTATGGCGCGTACGATAGCAGCGTACAACCGCCTTGCCTAGTGGATGCTCAGACAATTGCTCTGCCGCAGCAGCATATCGGAACAGTTCCTCTTCGGAAAAAGCGGAGCCGCAGGTGTCAATGGCAGTGACTTCCGGCTTGCCGAATGTCAGCGTACCGGTTTTGTCAAATGCAATTTTCTGTATCTGCGCCAGACGCTCCAGGGCATCGCCTTCGCGCACAAGAAAACCGTGCTTGGTTGCATTGCCGATAGCCGCCATAATTGCGGTTGGTGTGGCAAGAACCAGCGCACACGGACAAAAGACAACGAGAATGGTTACGGCGCGAATGATCTGACCGGAAATCAGCCAGGTGAGAGCGGCAGCGGTCAGAGCGATAACAACGATCCAAGTTGCCCAGCGGTCTGCCAGTCCGACAATTTTAGCCTTTCCGGCATCCGCGGACTGAACAAGACGAATCATGCGCTGAATCGAGCTGTCTTCTCCGACTTTCAAGGCACGCATTTCAAAGGCACCGAATTGATTGACCGTGCCGGAAAATACCTCATCTCCGGCTGTTTTGTCAATTGGCAGGGATTCGCCGGTCATGACTGCTTGGTTGATTGACGTTTGACCCGAGGTAATCGTTCCGTCAACCGGAATCGTTTCACCCGGCAAGACGCGCAGTAAGTCGTTGACCTGTACCTGTTCTGCCGGAAGCATGATTTCCTTTTCGCCGCGAATGACACGAGCGGTTTGCGGGGTCAGCTGTACCAGTTTTTCAATACCAGCACGGGCGCGGGCAACGGTCAGTTCTTCCAACAGTCCGCCGAGCTGCATGATAAAGGCAACTTCACCGGCGGCAAAAATTTCGCCGATGAAAACCGAAGCGATGAGAGCCAAAGAGACCAAGACATCTGCTTTGATGTCAAATTCGGTTACTAAGCCAATGATTGCTTCCAAAATGATCGGAATGCCGCATAAAACAATGGCAACCCATGCCGCATCAAACGGCAGCGGCACGTGGAAGATGCTGCACAATAGAGCAACGACGGAAACAATAAGGAATGCAATATCTCGTTTGGTTCCGCCGATTTCCAGCACAGCTTCTAATTTTCGCATAAGCTGTTTCATAAAAAATCCTTCTTTCTATACCTGTAGGGGTATGTGTATAGTATACCTATGGGGGTATAGGTTGTCAAGGGCGAAAAAAGAGACATCCACAGATTTTGATCCGTGGATGTCATCAAGATATTTGAGAAAAATTAGCCCATGTTTGCAAAGCGCTCAACGGCCTTGGTAAACTCCTCAATGGTTTTGTCGGCATCTCCATGTTCAATGCCATCGCGCACGCAGTGCTTGATATGTCCTTCGAGCACGACCTGTCCACACTTGTGAATGGCGGATTTTGCTGCGTTCATCTGAGAGAGAATGTCTTCGCAGGGTACATCCTCATCCACCATACGGTCGATTGCCTGCAGCTGACCGATGATTTTCTTTAATCGCCGATGCAGGTTGTCCGCATCCATACACTGTTTCATGCTCACACCTCCGTCTTTCTGATTGATATGAACATATTGTATGCGGAACGAAGGAGAAAGTCAAATCCGTGCGTTAAAATTCATACGGCGGATTGCCGGAAAAGTCAGCGATCACGCCGTGCGGCTCTTCGAGGTAAAACACCTCAAAAATCGGGTTGTCGGCGGTCTGGTACTGTCCCTTGACAATCGGATTGGCGATGCACAGCTCTTTTGCCGCCATGTTGTTCTCGAAAACTGCCTTGCCGTGCAGGCGAATCCATGCGTAAGACGGGCTGGATACAGAAATCTCGATGTTCGGATTCTCCTGCATATCCTTGTATACGTCCTTCTGGTTGTTGGTGCAGAACCACAGCTTGCCGTCCATCTCACCGGCGAACATGAACGGACGGCACTTTGCTTTGCCGTCGCGGCCTACGGTTGCCAGATACTGAACCGGATTTTCCTGCAAAAACGCAACAATCTTTTCCATAATAAAACCTCCATGCTGTTGTTTCAATAGATGTAACTGCTTTGTTTACAACGAGAGAATATCACGAAACTGTTGTAATGTCAATAGTTACAACAAAATTTTTTCTTCGTTGACAGTCCGATGCACCGATGCTACAATATTTTTATTGAACATAGGAGGCAAAACATATGCAGTTTTCTTCCAGACTCCCCATTGCAGCGCATATTTTGATGTGTATTGTGCGGTTTGGGGAGGACTGTAAAATGACATCGGATTTTTTGGCAGGAAGCGTCAATGTCAATCCGGTTATCATCCGTAAGACGCTGGGACAGCTGAAAAAAGCGGGATTGGTTCGTGTGGAAGCAGGTGTTGGCGGCGCTTCGCTGGCAAAGGCACCGGAGGAGATTACCCTGCTGGATATTTTCCATGCAGTAGAGCCGAAAGAAGAGCCGTTGTTTCATTTTCACGAGAATCCCAATCCGGCCTGTCCGGTCGGACGCGAGGTGCATGGCATCTTGACCGGTTATTTGGACGCAGCCGCACTGGCGATGGAAAGCCAGCTGCGTGCGGTCACGCTACAGCAGCTGATGGAGGATCTCCGTCAAAAAGAGATGACAGAAGAGAGCAGTTTTTCGTAAGAAACTGCTCTTTTTTGCGTCCAAAATCGAGACGATTTGCCCGCATAGTATGCATCATTTTGATATTTAGCGCATGAAAAATTTGTGGAACCAGAAAAAATTGGCACTTTTTTTCAAAATAAATGTTACTGGCGGGTAAAGATAGTGTTATAATATAACTGGAACAATACGACAAAATAACAACAAATCGGAAAAGGAGTGTAAGTATGTATCAAGTCGGAGATCTGGTCATGTATGGAAGTACGGGCGTTTGCCGCGTAGAGGATGTAGGACATCCGAAGGGAATTTCGGAGAAAGAGAAGCTGTATTATACTTTGGCACCGGTATACGACAAAGAGGTTATTTACACACCGGTAGATACCAAGGCGTTTATGCGTCCGGTCATGTCGCGGGCAGATGCGGAACAGCTGATTGACCGCATTCCGGAGATTCCGGAGGAGCTGGAAAGCAATCGGGATATTCGGATGCAGAGCGAGAAATATCGCGCTTGCCTGAATACGCATGAAAATGAAGATCTGATTCGGCTGATTAAGGTCGTGCACCGCAAGAATCACCGCTCAATGAAGGCGGGGCGGCACATGGGCTCGACGGATCAGCAGTACATGAAACGGGCAGAAAAGCTGCTGTATGGCGAATTGTCCGTTGCGCTGGGCATCGGCTTCGATCAGGTGCAGCCGTATATTCAAAAACGGATTGCAGGCGCGCAGGCGTGAAGCAGTAGACAAATCGAAGCATTAGAGGTATAATAAACAAGCTTATGCAGAGTAGGCATCTGAGCGTTAAGTGCTGTATGGACGGGGAGTTGCCATATAGACGAAGGAAGTTCCGCGGTTCAGGTGTTGCATCCCGCTGCCGGAAATACGGATCTTACCTCCTTATATTTCGGAACAACGGGTATAAGGAGGTATTTTATTTTGAACAAAACACAAAACAACAAAATTCGTCTGATGTGCATGGCGGGTATGATGGCCGCCATGTATGTCGGCCTTGATTTTCTGGCAGTGAGCATCAGTGTTCCGTTTGCCGGAAATTTGAAAATATCGCTGAGTGGTCTGCCGGTGCTGATTATGGCGGTGTTCGGCGGACCGATTTGGGGAGCGGCGACCGGGTTTACCGGTGCATTTGTCGGGCAAATGCTGACCTATGGTTTTAGTGCGACAACAATTTTGTGGATTCTCCCTGCGGTTGTGCGCGGATTTTCCATGGGACTTTTGTTTCGCGCATTTCGGGGCAGCACACAGCTTGGTATTTTAACGTTGGAGACGTGTCTTACCTCAATTCTTGTGACACTGTGCAATACGGGAGCTATGCTGGTAGAACAAAAGCTATATGGATATTACCAATCCTTTTTTGCGATTTATGTTGCCATCCCGCCGCGTCTTTTGGTAGGCATTGTTACGGCAATTGTGTATGCGATTCTGCTGCCGCGTATTTTGGACGCACTCAATCGGAGAAATATCATCAGAAGATCATAAACATGTGAAGGCATAAGCAGACTCCTTCAGATGATGCAAAGGTAAGATATTGCAGTAAACGAAACCACTGGTATTGCACCAGTGGTTTTTTCTATGGGGTAGACGAGAGGAAACGTTTTTTAGGGTTGCCTTTTATTGTAAGATTTCGTATAATACTTTTGTTACAAAACGTCATGATTTTACTTTGGGAGGTAAAAAATAGCATGAAAAACAAGAAAAGAATGGCGAGTTTGCTGTTAGCGGGCTGTATGGCGCTTTCTGTCGTGCCAGCTGCATTTGCGGCAGATGCCGGACAAGCAACAGTGGTATCTGATGAGGAACAAAAAACGACCAGCGGTACCTGCGGTGAACATCTCACGTGGTCGCTGAGCGAAGACGGCACGTTGACCATTAGCGGCACCGGAGAGATGGAAAATTATGATAACAGCGAAAGTTTTCCGAAGTGGGACAGAGACCTCGTTCAGAACATTGTCATTGAATCTGGTGTTACGAGCATTGGCGATAATGCGTTTTGCGGCATGGATCGTTTGAAAAGCATAGATATTCCGGAAGGTATTACGCGGATTGGAGAAGAGGCGTTTTGGGCCTGCAGCAATCTGGAAACCGTGACATTGCCGGATAGCTTGGAAGAGATTAGAGAATCTGCATTTGCCAATTGCGGTAAACTGCAAAAAATTGCCTTGCCGAAAAATGTGAAGACACTGGGAGAGACCGTATTCTGGCGTTGCTTTGGGCTGACGGATTTTATTGTAGACAGCGAAAATACCGCATTTAGCGCAAAGGACGGCGTTCTGTTTGATAAGAGTGGAACAAAGCTGCTTGCATATCCGGAAGGCAATGCGAGAACCAGCTATACCATTCCGGAAGGTGTAACCAGTATTGATGGCTGGGCGTTTCAGGCGAATAATATTCTGGAACAGGTACAGTTTTCTGATACCGTTCAAAGCATAGGAGAACATGCATTCTATCAGTGCAACAAATTGACGGATGTTACAATACCGGATACCGTTGTAGAAATGGGAGATGATGTTTTTGCGGATTGTGCGTCGTTGATGCGTGCGACGCTTCCGGATAGCTGGACAACAGTTCCGGAAGGCATATTCTATACTTGTAAGAGCTTAAAATATGTGCATATTCCAGCGAATGCGCAGGTTATTGGAGATGGAGCATTTTCGGAATGTGAGCAGTTGATGAAAATTTCTATTCCGGCTGGCGTGACAGAAATTGGCGAGGATGCCCTGTGTGCATGCACAGGATTGCAGGAAATCAATGTGGATAGGAACAATGCAACCTATATGTCGGAAGACGGTGTGTTGTTCAACAAGGTTCAATCCGAGCTGCTGCTCTATCCGGCATCTAATGCACGGACGAGCTATGGCGTGCCGGGAGGCGTGGCAAAGATCGAAGATGACGCCTTTCTGGCAAATAAAAATTTGAAACAAATTTATTTGCCAAATACGTTGATCGAAATTGGAAATCGCGCCTTTTCCGGTTGTGAGAGCTTGACGGAGATTGTCGTGCCGAATCGAACACGGATTGTTGGCGAACGTGCATTTTCTCACTGTGAGAAGCTGAATCGAGTAGCATTCGCTGGTGAAGCAATGCGTTTGGATGAGCAGTGCTTTGTTGGTGACAATGTGACGATATATTTTCTGGCGAAAGGCGCATGGGACGACGAAAAACAACAACAGCATTGGGGTGTTGTCGAGTGGAAAACATGGTCGATTGCCGATATTATGAGTGATGTCAAAGCAAATGACTGGTTTGTAGATTATGTGGAATACGTTTATGCGCACCGCATGATGAACGGCATGAGCAGCAATACCTTTGCGCCGTATACGACGGTATCTCGTGCGATGGTCGCACAGATTTTGTATGCGCAGGCGGGAAGTCCTAACGTATCGGGCGCGCAGGTGTTCAGCGATGTACAGCCGGGCGCGTGGTACTATAACGCCGTGCAGTGGGCGAGCCAGCAGGGCATTGTTGGCGGCGTCGGAGACGGCAAATTTGCCCCGAACAATGATGTCACGAGAGAGCAGATGGCAGTTATGCTGTATGCGGCGCAGGGCAAACCGGGCACGTATTATGATTTAACCGCCTATGCAGATGCCAATCAGGTATCCGGCTGGGCGAAGGATGCGATGCTGTGGTGCGTAAACAGAAGTATTATCAACGGCACAAAATCCGGTGGAAAGACATATTTGAAACCGCAGGGCAAGGCAACGAGAGCAGAAGCGGCAACAATGCTGACAAACTACGATCAGAATTGCCGCGTATATTAAGCTGAACAAAAGAAAATCCCGCAGAAATTTTTCTGCGGGATTTTTCGTTATCATCATTTATAATCGCATCATTCGTGCGAGCTTGGACAGCGGCTGCGGTTCCAGTTCAAATTTGTTTTGCAGCGTGATTGCCAGCTCGTCAAAATCAAAGTCGCTGCCGCCCTTATACTCCAGCTCCATCTCGCAGATGGTGCCAATGCGGGTCGAATGCGTCATGCGTCCGTAGTCAAACGACAATTCGCAGGTGCAGCCCTTGTACGACAGCTGGGAAGCAAATCGCGTGAACATCGTGCGTCCCTGTTCAATCAGATTGACTTTCATGAGCTGATCGCAGAAATCCTGCGGGGCACCGACAGACGGCAGCTTTTGAATGCCGGAGCGGATGTCATCGGCAGAGACTTCATATTCTTCCCGCGCCTTGCAGGCACCGTCAAAGGCACTGCGGGCCGCGAGCTTAAGACAAACGACCTTGTCCTTGTTTTCTCGGCGGAGGCGCAGTCCGCCATGTGCCTTGGAGACCAGTCCGTCTGCCGTGTCATAATAGGCGGCTTCCATTTCCAGACGGATTTCCTCTGTCACCAAAGGTTTGACAAAATCACTGTCCGCGATCCGGTCAAAATCTTCCGGCTGTTTGATATTCCACTTAAATTCGCGCTCCATGTGCTTGTATCCTTTCTGTGTGGTTGGTTCAGCGAATCTGGCCCTCTCCGTAGATGATGTACTTGCTGGAGGTCAGTTCCTTGAGACCCATCGGGCCGCGTGCGTGCAGTTTTTGTGTAGAAATACCGATTTCCGCACCAAAGCCAAATTCTTCGCCGTCGGTAAAGCGGGTGGAAGCATTGACATAGACAGCGGCGGCATCGACACGATCCAGAAAACGCTGGGCGTTGAAGTAATCGTGTGTGACAATTGCCTCTGAATGTCCGGTGTTGTAGTGGTTGATGTGGTCAATAGCGGCATCTGTCGAGTCGATGACCTTGCAGGAAATTTCATAGTTGAGGTATTCCGTGCCGTAATCCTCGTCGGTTGCCGGAATAATATCCGCGCCGAGAATCGCACAGGTCTCCGGGCAGCCGTGCCAGATCACATGGTGCTTGTCCAGTCTCTGCTTTGCGAGCGGCAGGAATTGCTCCGCAATGTCACGATGTACCAGCAGACTTTCGGCGGCATTGCACACGGAAATGCGCTGGCATTTGGCGTTCTCTAAAATGTCCAGTGCCATAGGTATATCTGCGCTGGCATCGACGTAAATATGGCAGTTGCCCACGCCGGTTTCAATGACCGGAACCGTTGCCGTCTTGACAACGGCTTGAATGAGACGGGCAGAACCGCGCGGGATCAATACATCAACGAGACCGTTTGCCTGCATCATGACATTGGCACCCTCATGTGTGGTGTCCTCAATCAGATTTAAAATATCCGGGGATAGGCCGCAGGAAGCGATGGCATCGCGCATAATGCCCATCAGGCACTGATTGGAGTGAAAAGCCTCCTTGCCGCCGCGCAGCACGCAGGCGGAACCGGCTTTGAAGCACAGGGCAGCGGCGTCCACTGTGACATTGGGACGCGCTTCATAAATAATACCGATAACACCCATCGGCACGCGCTTTTTGCCGATTTTTAAGCCATTCGGCGTCACCTTCATCTCGGTCACTTCACCGATAGGATCGGGAAGGGCGGCAACCTGACGGCAGCCGTTCGCCACGCCGTCAATGCGGTCGTTGCCCAGCGTCAAGCGATCAATCAGACCTTCGTTTAAGCCGTTTTTTCTGCCGGCGTCAATGTCCAGCTGATTGGCGGCGAGAATCTCCGCGCGATGTGCCTGCAAGGCATCTGCGATGGCGAGCAGTGCACGATTTTTTTCGTTGGTTCCCAATGTGCCGATTTCCTGCTTGACGGCAGCGGCACGCTTGCAGGTGTCTAATACCGTGTTCATATGTGTCTCAGCTCCTTGCAGAATCATAGTTCGGCGGCAGAAACAGCGTGCCGGCGAGGCGGCCGTCTGCCAGTTCGTAGAGGATTTCCGGTTTTGCGCCGTTGACGACAAACATCGGAATGTTCTTTTCGTTGCACAGCTCTGCGGCGTGCAGCTTTGTAATCATGCCGCCGGTGCCGTTTGCCGTGCCTGCGCCGCCTGCGATGGCGCGCAGCTCATCATTGATCTCATGTACAACAGGAATCAGACGGGCTTCCGAATTTTCACGCGGATTGTCATCGAACAGACCGTCCATATCTGTAAAGATGACGAGCAGATCTGCATCCGAGACGCGCGACACGATAGCGGCAAGGCTGTCGTTGTCACCGAACTCGATTTCCTCTACGGCAACCGTGTCGTTTTCGTTGACAATCGGCAGGGAATTGGTCTCAAGCAGGGCATCAAAGGTGTTGTGCACATTGCGGCGGCGGGTCTCGTCTTCGGTATCCTCTGTGGTGAGCAGGATCTGCGCCGTGTTGATGCCGTATTCGGCAAAGATTTTATCATAGACATGCATCAGCTCACACTGGCCGACAGCGGCGGCCGCCTGCTTCATGCGCAGCTCCTTTGGCCGTTCAGGCAGACGCATTTTGGAAGCGCCGACAGCGATAGCACCGGATGATACGAGCACCATCTCATAGCCGCGATTGTGCAAATCGGCAATGCAGCGCACGAGGCGTTCAATGCCGCGAATATTCAGCTTGCCGGTCGGATACGTGAGGGTGGAAGTGCCTACTTTTACCACGATGCGGCGCGCCTGACTCAGGTTCATCATAATGGGGAAACTCCTTTGCAATGGTACGGTTTTGCTATACTGTTTTTCATTTTATCACGAAATGCCGCCGGATACAATTTCCAGTCGTGTGAATTTTCTGTGCAGGATGCACACGAGGGGAAGATATTGACAGAGGAAAAGGAATTTTTGCGCAAAAATACACGCAGAGGCCCAACAAACTGTTAACAAACCCGAACGGTCTGTGCTATAATACTACCATATGAAGAAAATCGCTCGCGGGATATAGAGTAAGAGCCGTGAGAGCAGATAATTGGAGGCAAGGGATTCCTATGAAAAATAGAGTCGAGGTCGTCATTGCCGGCAACCGGTTTACCATGACCGGCGAGCAGGATGAAGAATATATGACCAAGATCGCAGCACTCGTAGACAGTCGCGTGTGCAAGATCAAAGAGAGCGGTGCCAATATGATGCAGGCGGTTTTGCTGACTGCTTGTGATATTGCGGACAACTATGTACAGGCAGTGAAAGGCTCGGAAAATCTGCGCACGCAGATCTCCAAGTATCTGGAGGAGAACAAATCCCTGTCTCGTGACATCGCAGATATGGAACGGGCGATGCAGGAAAAGGACAAGGAAATGACCGAGGTCAACCAGTACAAGGCGCGCATCGCGGAGCTGGAACAGACAGTAAAGCAGCTGCAGGGTGCGGCGGCACAGGGCGATGTGTATCAGGCGCGCGTGACCGAGCTGGAAGGCACGCTGGAAGCGACCAAAGAACAGGCCGCATCGGCGAGCACAGAGGCAGAGACATACAGCAAGCGTGCAGCCGAATTGTCCGCTGCACTGGAAGAAACCAAAAAGCAGCTGGAAGAGGCACAGGCAGCGGCAGAGCTGAGCGGCAAGCACGCAGCTGAGCTGGAGAGCCAGCTGAACGAAGCACGGGAACAGATAGAAACCAGCAACAGCGGGGCAGAGGAAAACAGCCGCCGCATTTCTGCGCTGAAGCAGGATCTGGAAGAGACCACCCAGCTGATGCAGGAAGCCAGCGATGAGACAGAAGCCTACAAGAAGCGTGTAGAGGAGATGTCTGCAGAGCTGGAGGAAACGCGCAAACAGCTGCAGCGCGTAACCGTTGATGCTGCAACCAGCGGCAAGCGTGTTTCTGAGCTGGAGCAGAAGCTGGGAGAGACCCAGCAGCGCGTACAGAGCGTCAGTGAGGATGCAAAGACGCACAGCCGCCGTGCCAGCGAGCTGGAGCAGAAACTCAACGAGACCAAGCAGATGATGCAGAGTGCAAGCGGAGATGCGGCAACACACAGCCGCCGCGCCGCAGAGCTTGCAGCCAAGCTGGAAGAGACCAAAAAGCAGGTACAGCAGGCAAACACAGCGGCAGAGACCAGCGGCAAGCGCGTGGCTGAGCTGGAAAACCAGCTGCACGAAGCATTGGAGCAGGCAGAGACCAGCAGCAACAGCGCCGCACAGAGCAGCGTTCGCATCTCTGAGCTGGAGCAGCAGGTGCTCGAAGCGGATATGCGCCATACCAATGATCTGGAAAAGGCAGAACGCATGGGTCAGGAGCTGATTTCTCTGCGCGAACAGGCAGCGGACAGAGAAAAGACTCAGCAGCGTGTCGATGAGCTGGAGCAGGCGCTGACCGCGACCCAGCATCAGCTGAGCGATGCGAGTGCGCGTCTGGCACGGTTGTTTCAGTGATGCAGAATAGAAAATTGCCGGAGCTGTTGGCTCCGGCGGGTTCCATGGAAGCGGTGCACGCTGCCGTACAAAACGGCGCGGGCGCCGTTTATCTGGGCTTTGGCACGTTTAATGCCCGCCGCGGCGCAAAGAACTTTTCTCCGGAGCAAATGAGTGAGGCGATTGCCTATTGCCGTCTGCGCGGCGTCAAGACCAATATCACGGTCAATACCTTGGTGTCGGATCGAGAGATTCCGGCATTGCTGCGCGATGTTCGTCTGCTGCTCGATGCGGGTGCAGATGCGCTCATTGTCCAAGATCTTGGCGCGGCGCGCTGCATTCGAGAGACCTTTCCGGATGCGGTGCTTCATGCATCGACACAGCTGACCATTCATTCGCTGGAAGGCGCGCGACAGGCGAAAGCACTGGGATTTTCCCGCGTAGTGCTGTCACGAGAGCTGCCGCTCGAAGAAATTCGGCGCATCACGCAGGAATCCGGTGTAGAAACCGAGGTGTTTGTACACGGCGCGCTGTGTATGTGCTATTCGGGACAGTGTGAACTGTCCGCGGTAATTGGCAGACGCAGCGGCAATCGAGGCCTGTGTGCTCAGCCGTGCCGCCTGCCATATGGTGGAAAAAACAGCTATCCGATGAGCCTCAAAGATTTGTGTCTGCTGCCGCGCTTGCAGGCACTATGTGAGGCGGGCGTATCCTCTCTCAAAATTGAGGGACGCATGAAGCGGCCGGAATATGTGGCGATTGTCACGCGCATTTATGCCGCTGTTCTGCGCGAAAACCGTGCGCCGACACGCGAGGAAATACAGACGTTGGAAAAGGTCTTTTCCCGCGATGGCTTTACACAGGGCTATCTGGATGACAGAATTGGTCCTTCGATGTTTGGCGTGCGCTCGGAGACACCGGACAGAGAGCTGAAGCCGCTGTATCAAGAGGCGGCGCGTTCGTATGCGGAGGGACAAGAGGCGGATTTGGTTCCGATTCAACTGTCTTTCACCGCACGGACACAGCGCGAGATGCAGCTGACAGTGACCGACGGCGTGCACACAGCGTCGGTCACGGCGGATGCCGCAGAAGCGGCACAGCACAAAGAGACAACTGCGGCGGATGTCGAAAAGTCGCTGAAAAAGACCGGCGGAACGATGTTTGCCGTGCAAACAATCGACATACAGCTGGATGGCGGCCTGCGCATACCGGCGCGCGTTGTCAATGACATGCGCCGACAGGCGTTGGAACAGCTGATCCAGCAGAGAGCGGCGCTGCCGCCGCTGCGTGAGACCGAACGACAGGCGGCGAGCGCGACAAACCACGGTGCATTTCGTGGATACACCGTACAGGTACGGCAGCTCAAGCAGCTGACCGATGCCATGGCACAGCTGCCTGTGGAGACGTTTTATGTGCCGGTGCACGAGCTGGCACAAAATGAAGCGCGCACGCGCGAGCTGATTGCGCGTGGATGTGTTCTCGTTCCGGTGCTGCCGCGTATTATTTGGGACAGAGAACAGAAACAGGTGCTGCGTCAGCTGGAGCAGTGCAAACAGATGGGCTGTACGGCTGCCCTGTGTGGCAACATCGCCCAGCCGAAGCTGGTACAGGCGTGCGGCATGACGGCGTTTGGCGATTTTGGACTCAATGCGTGGAACAGCGAGGCGATGGAAACCCTGCGTCAGATCGGTGTGTCGCGCCAGACAGTGTCCTATGAACTGCGCCTGCCGCAGATTCGAGACATGCAAAAGCCGATGGAAACCGAACTGATTATATGCGGCCGACTGCCGCTGATGATAACGGAAAACTGCATGATGACAGGCAAAAAGGGCGGCTGCCGCCGAGATGGACGCGGTGTCTGTTCTAAGGGAGCCTATTATCTGACCGATCGCATGGGTGCCAAATTTCCGGTGTTCCGAGAGGAGCATTGCCGAAACACCCTGTATAATTCCCAGCCGCTTTATGTAGAACCGGAAGAATATCAGAAAACCGGCGTGACCTATGCGCGGCTGCTGTTTTCTGATGAAAGCCCACGGCAGGCGACAGAGATTGCGCGCCGTGTGATAGACGGACAGACGCCGGATTTCGGCGTGCCGATGACCCGCGGACTATACCGCAGAGGAGTAGAATAACCAATGATGACAATACGATTTCGTCGTATCCCTTCCCCGAAGGGAAAGCTCGCACAGCTTCCCAAACATGCGACAAGCGGTGCGGCGGGTGCAGACCTGCACGCCAATATTGATGAAGAACTGACCATTCCGCCGATGGGACGAGCGCTGATTCCGACTGGTCTTGCGATTGAACTGCCGGATGCATCGTATGGTGCGTTTGTGTTTGCGCGCAGCGGTCTGGCGGTAAAGCACGGCCTGACCCTGTCCAACAGCGTCGGCGTGATTGACAGCGACTATCGCGGAGAGATTTCCGTTGGTCTCGTCAATCTGTCAACGGAAGCCTATACCATCAAGCCGGACGAGCGCATTGCACAGCTGTGCATCCTGCCGGTTGCGCAGTTTACCGCAGTGGAAGCGGAAGATTTATCGGAAACCGAACGCGGCAGCGGCGGTTTTGGTTCGACCGGACGATAAGGAGGCAGATCGAATGATGGAATCTCGATTCCAGCCGGTGATTCTTGCCTCGCAGTCTCCGCGCCGAAAGGAATTGCTTGCCCGTATTTTTTCGGACTTTCAGGTTTGTCCTGCTCACGCGGACGAGAGCTTGACGCCGGGATTTACGCCGAAACAAAATGTCGCCTGCCTTGCGCAGCGCAAAGCGCAGGCAGTGGCAAAGAGCAGCGATCCGCAGGCGTTGATTATCGCATCGGATACCATTGTTGTGTGTGACGATGTGATTTTGGGCAAGCCGAAGGACGAGGCGGACGCCGTGCGTATGCTGCGGCAGCTGTCCGGCAGAACCCATCAGGTGATGACGGCGGTATGTGTCAAAACACCGGAGCGTGAGCTGACGCAGGTTTCTGTGACGGATGTGACGTTCCGCACGCTGCGCGAGGGCGAGGCGGAAGCCTATACTGCGACCGGCGAACCGATGGATAAAGCGGGAGCCTATGGCATTCAAGGCATGGGCGGCTTGTTTGTTGCAGGCATTGACGGAGATTATTATGGTGTCATGGGATTGCCGATTTGTATGCTGCATGAAATGCTGTGGCAGGTCGGCGTCGATGCCGGTGTGAAAAAACAGAAAGGTTGATCGAATTTGCGGAAAAATTGGAGAGCCATGGTTCATACCAGATGGTTTCCTGTTGCGGTCATTGCCGTAATCCTTTGTCTGGTGCTGATGGTCTTTACGGGAGCTGCCAAGCAAGACAGCATCATTTCGCGGACGCTGGGCGGCGTGCTGATGCCGGCAGAACGCGGCATTACACATGCAGCAGTTGGCGTGGCGGATACATACAATAAATTCCACAGCTATGACGAGCTGAAAGCAGAAAATGACTCGCTCAAAAAGCAGGTGACGGATCTGACCAAGAAATTGGAGTCTGCACAGGCGGATGTAGAGGAGAACAAAGAGCTGAAATCCATGCTCGGCGTGTCGGAGCGAAACACCTCGTTCAAGTATGAGCAGGCGCAGGTTATCGGCCGCACGCTGGACGAGTGGTCGAGCGTTTTGACCATTGATGCCGGAAGCAAAGACGGCTTGGAAAAGCACGATTGCGTCGTCACTTCGCAGGGCATGGTCGGCTATGTCAGTGAACTGAACGACCACACGGCGCAGGTGACAACCATTATTGATAAAAATATGTCGGCGGGTGCACTCGTCACGCGCACCGGTGAAATCGGTGTGGCAGAGGGCGATTACAAGCTGATGAGCGATGGAAAACTCAAAGTCAGCTATTTGAGCAAGGACGCAGATGTTGTTGTCGGCGATTCGATTACGACAAGCGGCAGCGGCGGCTATTTCCCGAAGGGATTGACCATCGGAACCGTAGAGAGCATCAAGACCGAGAGCGACGGCATGTCCAACTATGCGGTGATTGCGCCGATGATTAAGCTCTCCGAGCTGACAAACGTGTATATTATTACAGACACAGAAACAACCAACGCAGACTGAGGAGGCACAGCATGAAACATAAACTGCATTTTGCGGTGCGCGTGGTGTGCTGCATGTTGCTGCTTGCGCTTGCTTATATCGTGCAGAGCAGTCTGGGCGTGCGGATCTCTATTCTCAGTGTGCACATTGATGTGCTGCCAATCATTATCGCAGCGGTCGGCATCGTGATGGGTTCCGGCGCAGGTCTTGCGTGCGGCTTGTTTGCCGGTCTGCTGTATGATGTGGCAGGAACCGGCGCAGAAGGGTTGTATCCGCTGTATTATCTGATCTGCGGCATCGCCTGCGGACAGCTTGGCATCAACCGGTTTCGCAATCATCCGCTGCTCGGCACAATGGTTGGCGTAACGGGCATGATTGCTGCGCTGGCGGCAATCCGGTATCTGTTCAGCTTCCAGTTTGGCGATATGAATACATGGCTGCTCATCATCAGAACCGGACTGCAAATCATCCTTGCGCTGATTCTCAGCCCGATTGTTCTGCGCATTGTTCGTGCAATCAGCGGACAGAACAAGCACGCGGCGATTGCTGTGGAGCAGCTGACGGAAGGAGACAGCGATGGATCGTCATAAGAAAAAACTGTTAAATCGACTGACTGTACTTACGGCGGGCGGTTTGCTGTGCGGCTTGATCGTTGCAGCAAATTTGTTTTCGTTACAGGTCATTCATGGCGATGAGTATGCCAGCAAGGCGAGCCAGCTGTACACCTATACCAATACGATTCCGGCATCGCGCGGCGATATTCTGGACAGAAACGGCGAGACGCTGGTGTCCAATAAAACCGTGTATAAACTGTGTATTACCTATGCGTTCTGGGAAAAAGAGGGGCAGAATGACCGCATTTTGAAGCTGGTTGATCTGATTGATGCGGATGAAGGTGCGGAGATCAATGACACGCTGCCGATTTCCAGCGGCAGACGCGGCTCGTTTGCCTTTACCAAAGATGAGAGCTCCTCAGACTACAAGAGCTTGCAGAAATTCTGCGAGAAGCAGAAATGGGGAGAAAATCTGGACGCGGATGCCATTATGAGCAATCTGCGCACACTGTACGAAGTGGACAGCAGTCTGGGCGCGATGGACGCGCGGAAAATCGTCGGCATTCGCTATCAGATGGATCAGGAACAGTTCTCCATGTACAATTCGTTTACACTGGCAACCGACATTTCGATGGATCTTGTTGTGCGCATCAGCGAACAGCAGGAAAAATATGCCGGTGTGGAAGTGGAAACCTCGGCGGAGCGCGAAGTTGTGAGCGATGTCGCTGCCAATATCTTGGGTTACACTGGCCCGATTTTTGCAGAGGACTGGGACAAGTATAAAGACAGCGGTTACTCGATGAATGCACAGGTCGGCAAGACCGGCGCGGAGCAGGCCTTTGAGGAATATCTGCGCGGCACGGACGGCGAACGCGCCATTCAGACCGATGCGCGCGGCAATGTCGTGAGCGAGGAAGAAACAAAGGAAGCCAAGTCCGGCAACAACGTTATTTTGACGATTGACGCGAATCTGCAAAAGGTTGCCGAGCAGTCGCTGGCACAGCGCTGCCAGAGCATCAGCGGCGCCAAGGGCGGCGCGGCTGTCGTTGTGGACGTTCGCAATGGTGAAATTCTTGCGCTGGCGAACTATCCGACGTATAATCTGGCAACATTTAATAAGGACTATGAAAAGCTGGCTGCCAATAAGCTGACACCGCTGCTCAACCGTTCGATTGCCGGCACGTATGCACCGGGCTCGACGTTTAAGCCGGTCACGGCGGTTGCCGGTTTGGAAACCGGAAAAATTGATGCCAGCACGCGCATTTATGACACCGGTATTTACACCTATTTCAAGGGCTACCACCCGAAGTGCTGGATCTATAACAAGACCGGCCACGGTCATGGCTGGGAAGATGTCACGGATGCACTGGAAGATTCCTGTAACTACTTCTTCTTTGAGACTGGCCGCTTGGTTGGCGGTGAAAATCTGGAGAAGTATGCGAAGGCATTCGGACTCGGTGAGTACACAGGTCTGGAGCTGTCCGGCGAAAAGAAGGGCAGAGCCGCTGGCCCGACCGAACGAGCAGAAGCACAGAAGAATGATTCGTCGCTGCGCGATTGGAGCGGAGCAGACAGCATTCAGACGGCAATCGGACAGGGCGACAATGCGTTTACGCCGCTGCAGCTGGCCAATTACTGTGCGGCGATTGCAAACAATGGCACCCAGTACAACGCGCATCTGCTGCGCTCCGTCAAGGCATATGACTATTCCGACACGGTTTACACTCAGGAGGCGACCGTGCGCAATAAGGTCGAGGCGGCGGACAGCACATGGAAGCTGGTTCAGCAAGGTATGGCGAAGGTTACCGGTGAAGACGGTACGGCATCGTCGGTATTTGCGAATTACTCCATTAAAGTTGCCGGTAAATCGGGTACCGCACAGATTTCCGGCACCAAGCTGGATAACGGTATCTTTATCTCGTATGCACCGTATAAAGACCCGCAGATTGCGGTCTGCGTTGTCATCGAGGGCGGCGATTCCGGTAACAATGTAGCACCAGTTGTCCGCGACATCTATGATGCGTACTTCTATGCCGACAAAAACGGGGAGAATGGCACCTCGGACGGCACGACAGGAACCAAGGATGTCGGTGCTTACGATGTCATCGCATAACAATTGCAAAAAACTGTGCGCTTGCGGTTCGCAAGCGCACAGCGATTGTAACAAATGTCAAAAAAGATAATAGAAAACACTTGTGCAAAACATGGATTTGGTATATAATTTTATTGATTAGCAGGAGGCGTTATGACAAAAATCATTGTTATTGCATCCGGCAAGGGAGGAACAGGCAAAACCTCTCTGGCAGCGGGCGTTGGAGCAGCGCTGGCAAGGCGGGATCATAAGGTCCTTGTTGTGGACGGGGATTCCGGTCTGCGCAACCTAGACATCGTGCTTGGGATGAGTGACCGCGTGGTATTCAGCTTTGCAGACGTCGCGTCCGGCATGATTCCACTGACGGAAGCTGCCGCACACCATCCGGATCTGGAAAAACTCTTCCTGCTCACCGCACCGGCGGAACCGCTTGCGTCCGGCGCGCTGACAGCAGACGGGATGCGTTTGCTGGCGCGTCAGGCAAATGAGGAAAATTTTGATTATATCCTCATTGATGGACCGGCGGGACTGGCGGAAGAATTTCACGCGTTTGCAGCTGTGGCAGACGAGGCGATCATTATCACCTGCGGCGGCAGCGGCAGTCTGCGCGGCGCAGAGCGCATGGCGCGGGTGCTGGAAGACGACGGCGTGATGCAGGTTCGTCTGGTTGTCAATCGCATTCGCAGAAGACTCATTCGCAGAGGCGCGATTGGAACCGTGGATGACGCGATGGACGCGACGGGACTGTGCCTGCTCGGCATTGTGCCGGAGGACGAAGCCGTATCTGTTGCGGCGGGTGCCGGCAAGCCGGTACAGTCGGACAAGGCAAGAAGTGCAGCGGCCGCGTATCAAAACATCGCGCGGCGACTGGATGGCGAAGAAGTACCGCTGATGCGTTTATAAAGAAACTATTGCGAAAGACCGGTAAGGAGGGTGTCTGAACTTGAATATCGCATTGATTGCACATGATAAAAGAAAGGAACTGATGATCCAGTTCTGTATGGCCTACTGTGGCATTCTGTCCAAGCATAATCTTTGCGCGACAGGAACGACAGGTAAGCTGGTGGCAGATGCTACCGGTCTGAAGATTGAACGGTATCTTGCTGGTATGCAGGGCGGCGAGCAGCAGATTAGTGCCCGCGTGTCCTACAACGAGATTGATATGGTGCTGTTCTTCCGTGATCCGAACTCCAACAGCGAGTACGAGCCGGATCTGCATTCCCTGATCCGACTGTGCGATATGCATAATATCCCGATTGCAACCAACGTTGCGACGGCGGAAATGCTGGTTCTTGGTCTGGATCGCGGCGATCTGGATTGGCGCGACATCGTCAACCCGAAGCCGAAGAGATAAGGCGACAAAAGAAAAAAGAATCAGGCGGTTTCCAAGACCGCCTGTTTTTCGTCACTGTGATTTGTTCGCAGCAGAAACAAAGGGCGGCGGCACGTGAGCCGCCTGCCGGAAAGGAATAACCATTTATGGCTGAACTCATCAAAGCCCCGAAGGGCACCAAGGATATTGTACCGTCCGAGGTATACAAATGGCATTACGTGGAAGGCGTACTGCGTACCATTGCGATGGAGTATGGTTTTGAGGAAATTCGTTTCCCGAATTTTGAGCACACAGAGCTGTTTAACCGCGGCATCGGCGACACGACGGACGTTGTACAGAAGGAAATGTACACGTTTACCGACAAGGGCGGCCGCTCTGTCACCCTGCGTCCGGAAGGCACCGCGTCTACCGTTCGCGCGTATCTGGAAAACTCTCTGTATGCCAAGGGTCTGCCGTTCAAGGCATATTATATCGTACCGAACTACCGCTATGAGAATGTACAGAAGGGTCGTCTGCGCGAGCATCATCAGTTTGGCGTAGAATGTTTTGGTGCACCGACACCGGCAACCGATGCGGAGATCATCTCTCTGGCAGATACGGCACTCAAGCGTCTGGGCATCAACGAGGTAAAGGTACACATCAACTCGATTGGCTGTCCGAACTGCCGTCCGAAGTACTATGACATGCTCAAGGGCTATCTCAACCAGCACAAGGACTGCCTGTGTGAGGACTGTCTGAACCGTCTGGATCGCAACCCGATGCGTATTCTCGACTGCAAGCAGGAATCCTGCAAGAAGGTTGCAGCAGATGCACCGATTGCGCTGGATTATCTGTGCGATGACTGCCGAGAGCACTTTGAAAAGGTCAAGACGTATCTGGACGATATGGGCATCGAGTATGAGATCGACACCAACATTGTGCGCGGTCTGGACTACTACACCAAGACCGTCTTTGAGTTCGTTTCCACCAATATCGGCGCACAGGGCACCATCTGCGGCGGCGGCCGTTATGATGGTCTGGTCTCTCAGCTGGGCGGTCAGGCAACACCGGGCATGGGCTTTGGCTGCGGCTTGGAGCGTTTGATTATGGTGATGGAAGCTGTCGGCGCACCGTTCCCGGAGCCGCCGAAGACCGATATTTACCTGGCACCGCTGGGTGATGAGGCAGATCGTCCGGTACAGAAGCTGGTATATGACCTGCGTCAGCTCGGCGTATCTGCAGAGCGCGATCTGGTTGGCCGCGGCCTGCGTGCACAGATGAAACATGCAGACCGTATCGGTGCGCGTTTCTCTGCCGTTATCGGTGATGGCGAGCTGGAGAGCAAGGTGCTGCGCGTCAAGAACATGGAGACCGGCGAGCAGACAGAGACAGAACTGACGGCAGAGGCAATTGCTGCTGTTGTCATGGCATAAATATCCAAGACAAAAAGGAAGAGGTTTTTTATGAATACATCCATTCATGGCATGAAGCGCACCGTATGGTGCGGCGAGCTGCGTGCAGCGGATGCTGAAAAGGAAGTAACCGTCAACGGCTGGTGCGAGCGTACCCGCGACAACGGCGGCGTGCTGTTCCTGCTGCTGCGTGACCGCACAGGTACCATCCAGTGCACCTTTGACAAGTCTGTCAATGCAGATCTGTTTGACATTGCGTTCGGTGTGCGCACCGAGTACGTGCTGGCGATTCGCGGCAAGGTTGTTCTGCGCGATGCAAACGCCATCAACAAGAAGATGCCGACCGGCGAAGTAGAAATCGCCGTAACCGATATTCGCGTGCTGTCCAAGTCTGAGACCACGCCGTTTGAAATTTCCGATAACAAGGAAGTCAATGACCAGCTGCGTCTGAAGTATCGCTATCTGGATCTGCGCCGTCCGTCTATGCAGCGCAATCTGGCTCTGCGTCATCGCGTGACTCAGATCGCCCGCAATTATTTTGACGAGCAGGGCTTCTTGGAAATCGAGACCCCGATGCTGCAAAAGTCCACGCCGGAAGGTGCCCGCGACTATCTGGTACCGTCCCGCGTGCATCCGGGCAAGTTCTATGCCCTGCCGCAGTCGCCGCAGCAGTATAAGCAGCTGCTCATGCTGTCCGGTGTTGACCGCTATATGCAGATCACCCGCTGCTTCCGTGATGAGGATCTGCGCGCTGACCGTCAGCCGGAGTTCACACAGATCGACTTGGAAATGTCCTTTGTCGAGCAAGACGATGTCATTGCCGTCAATGAAGGCTTCCTCAAGCGCGTGTTTAAGGAAGTGCTGGATGTAGACATTCAGCTGCCGCTGCCGCGCATGAAGTGGCAGGATGCCATGGACAAGTACGGTTCCGACAAGCCGGATCTGCGCTTTGGCTATGAAATCGTAGATATTTCGGATATTGCGAAGGACTGCTCGTTTAAGGTATTCAAGGGCGCAGTTGAAGAGGGCGGCACCGTTCGCCTGATTAACATCAATGGCGGCGCAGACAAGTTCCCGCGCAAGGAAATTGATAAGCTGCAGGACTTTGTCAAGACCTACCGCGCAAAGGGTCTGGCTTGGATGAAGCTGGCAGCTGACGGCAAGATGACCTCCTCGTTTGCCAAGTTCCTGTCTGAGGAGGAAATTGAGGCAATCAAGGCAAAGGCACAGGCAAAGGACGGCGACCTGCTGTTCGTTGTTGCTGACAGCGATTGGCAGACTGCAGTGACCGCACTGGGTGCTCTGCGCTGCGAGCTGGCAAAGCGTCTCGGTGTCATTGACCCGCATGATTACAAGCTGCTGTGGGTTGTTGAATTCCCGCAGTTTGAGTACAGCGAAGAAGAGAACCGCTATGTAGCGATGCATCATCCGTTCACCGCACCGATGGACGAGGATCTGGATATTCTGGAGAGCGATCCGGCAAAGGTTCGCGCAAAGGCATATGACATTATCCTCAATGGCTGCGAGCTGGGCGGCGGTTCCATCCGTATCCACTCCACGGAGACACAGGCACGCATGTTCCGTGCACTGGGCTTCTCGGACGAGGACGCACAGGAGCGCTTTGGCCATCTGCTGACCGCGTTCAAGTACGGTGCACCTCCGCATGGCGGCTTGGCATATGGTCTGGATCGTCTGTGTATGCTGCTGGCTGGTCTGGATTCCATCCGCGATGTGATTGCCTTCCCGAAGGTACAGAATGCCTCCGAGCTGATGACGGCTTGCCCGTCCGCAGTCGATCAGAAGCAGCTGGATGAGCTGCATCTGGCACTCGCACTGGACAGTGAAGAAGAATAAACGCTGAGAATAGATAAAAAGAAGCCTCTTTCCGTCGGGAAGAGGCTTCTTGCTATGTGTGCTGTTTTGTCAGAAAACGACAAAAATTATGCAAAAATATCACGAGTTGCGCATTTTCTGTAACCGAAATGTTGCTGAATTGTTCACAGATTGTTCGTTTCATTTCCGCGGAACGAGTGCTATAATGGTAAGCGTGAAAAGAACGCAGGCCGCACGATGTGGCTTGTTTGTATGTGGAGGAAGCAAAACGTGCCGAACGAAACCAAAAACGACTTCTGCTGTCTGATTGTCAGCGGATTTGGTGCAGGCAGTCAGGCCGGTGTCATTTTGCGTGACCATATGTGCGACAGCGGCATAGATACATTCCTGACCACACCTTCCGGAAACGAAGATCTGCGGCTGGATAAAGACCATTGGGTACATGGTGTCCGCATGGAATATTTATCGTTGCGCAAACGATACCAGAGAGTCGCCCTTGTCGGCTTGTCTTTGGGCGGTGTGCTGCTGTTGCATATGCAGGATCTTGGACCTGCTGCCAGTATTTTTGTCAATACCCCCTGCGCGTCGGAACGACAGACGCGCCTGTGGAATCGAATTTTTCAATCGGATTTACAGCCGAGAATGAGCGGCGTGCGCGCATTGCCTGCCCGCTATCAGCTCAAACTGCTGGTTCAGCGGACGAAAAAACGCGGAGCTGGCTGTGTCCAGTGCCCTGCTTTGGTGTTGCAGACGCGGGACGATGCCGTGTGTGATCCGTCCAATGCAGAGCACTTGTTTAAGCTGCTGCATGTGCCGGATAAGAGCTTGCGATATTATCCGGAGGGCGGACATGATGTGCTGTGCAGCCGAACCGTGCTCGCTGTGTGCAGTGATATTTTCCAGTTCTGTTCACGGATTCGCGGGCTGGAAGTTGATCCGATCAAACAGGAAGAACAATTATTGGAAGAAGAGCCATTCTGAATCAACAGAATGGCTCTTTTTTATCGGTCTTCACGTGTCATTTCCGTGCTGATGCGAATAAACTCTTCCATGGCTCGCGTGATGTGCTTTTTTCTTCGGCAGTAAAAATACACGCGGCGCGAGGAAATATCCTCGTCTAACCGAAAATAGCACAGAGAATCCGGCTGTTGGGTGTGATGTAAAATCGTTTCACTGATGAGAGCTGCGCCGAGGCCGCTGCACGCTGCTTGATAGGATGTGGTCAGCTGATCCAGCTCCAGACGAATGTCTGGGTGGAACTGGTACCGCGCACACAGCTGGTCAAAACGCGTGCGTGTGTCATTGCCCTCACGCAGAGCCAGAAAAGGGAGTCCGGCAAAATGCGACAGCGGAACGCAGGGCACGGCGTCCCAATTGGCAGGCCTGCCGACTTGGGATACATCCAATTGGTAGGCAGACAGCGAATCATCCAAGAGCAGATGCTTGGGCACGACAAGGACGAGATTTTCTGTAAACAGATAGTGCTTGTCGTACATGTCCTCCGGCAAATCGTAGTTTTCCAGTACAATATCCAAGGTTCCGGCATTGAGGGCATCGAGCAAGATGTCTGTGTTTGCTTCGGTCATGGATACGTGGATGTTAGGATAATACCGGGCAAATGCCGTCATACACGATGGCAGCAAAAAGGAAGCAAATACGCTGTTTGCGCCGATAGACAGCGACCCGATGAGCAAATGCTCGGTCTGATTTAGATACTGAGAAAATTGATATTCAATATCCATGATTTGCTCGACGCAGCTGATATATTCTTTTCCGCAGTTGGTCAGGCGAATCGGAGAACAGGATCGGTCAAAAATAGGACTGCCGATGCGCTTTTCTACTTTTTTCACTGTGGCACTCAGTGCAGGCTGTGAGATAAACAGCTTTTCCGCCGCGCGGGAAAAGCTCATTTCTTTGTATACGGCATAGACATACTCCATATTGCGAAACATTCGAACACCTCTGCTTGGAAAATAACAAATTTATACAATGAAAAGAGTATATCATAAGTAAATGATTATATCAAATATAAAAAAACAATATTTGATTTATAGTTTGGGTTTGGATATAATACAGACAGTGAGTGAAACAATACGAAACCCCTTCAGTCGCAGATGAATTGGAACGCATCCTGTGGCTGATACTCCCGAACCGATCATTCAGACGAAGTTATTTGCTTTGCCTTT
This sequence comes from Eggerthellaceae bacterium, assembly GCA_963588905.1. Lineage (GTDB taxonomy): Bacteria > Bacillota > Clostridia > Oscillospirales > Butyricicoccaceae > Butyricicoccus_A. Next base: position 113,226 of record CAVAJF010000004.1, on the reverse strand, counting down.
CCCTTCTGCATGGCAAAGACTTCGTTTGAATGATTTTTTTCTGTTTCTTTACAGGCACGCGTCTTTTGTGGTATCATAAAAACCAGAAGTAAGAAAGACCGGAGCATAGCTGCCAGTCATTTGCAAAATATAAAGGAGACTTGGAATATGAAGAAGATTCTGATGCTGACTACAGGCGGAGACATCGCCGGCGAGCATACGGAAACAGGTCTGGTACCGGTATATACCGGCGAACAGCTGGTTTCTATGGTACCGGAACTGCGCGAGTACTGCGAGCTGGAATGTAAGGACATCATGCAGCTGGACGGAACCAATGTTCAGCCGGAGGATTGGGTGACCATAGCTGAGGAAGTATACGATGCACAGGAAGCGTATGACGGCGTTATCATCACGCACGGCACGGATACCATGGCATATTCTGCCTGCGCAGTCAGCCTGATGGTACAGAATCTGCAAAAGCCGGTTATCTTCACCGGTGCACAGATTGCAATGATTGATCCGGACACGGATGGCAAGAAAAACCTGCTGGATGCGGTTCATGCGGCTGTTTCCGGTATTCCGGGTGTATATGTCGTCTTTGGCGGACGCATTATCCGCGGCATTCGCGCACAGAAGATGTATACCCGCGCGCTGGACGCTTTCCACAGCATCAATGCAGGCGATGCCGGTTATGTGCAGGACGGAGAGGTGTTCCTCAATCAGTCGATTCCGACACCGGTTGGTGCGCCGGTACTGGATACGCGTCTGGAGCCGAAGGTTGTACAGCTCAAGCTGCTGCCGGGCATCGAGCCGAAGCAGTTGGAGTCCATGCTGGGCATGGGATATTACGGCATCATTCTCGAAGCATTTGGCTGCGGCGGTATCCCGAATCAGAGCCGCAATCTGCTGCCGTGCCTCAAGCGCGCCAAGCAGTTTGGCGTAGCTGTTCTCGTGGCAACACAGTGCAAGTACGGCAATGTTGATTTGAGCGTCTATGACGTCAATGTACAGGCCGCTCGTGAGGGCGCGATGTCGGTCTATGACATGAGCATTGAGGCTGCTGCGGTCAAGCTCATGTGGGTACTCGGTCACACCAAGAAGCTGGACGAAGTCAAGAAAATGATGGAGACCTGCTATGTCGGCGAGTTCACCGAGAAGAGACACGCATAAGAGATAAGAAAAGCCAGAATCGGATGCCCGATTCTGGCTTTTTGTTTATGCGATAGTAGTTAGCCTGCGTCATCCTCCCAAGGGACAAGGACGAAGCGTCCGTTGCTGCGGCGGCAAATTTCATTGATCCAAGGGATTTCAAAGCTCGCTTTTGCCTTGAGCAGAGAGCTTTCCGGATGCATCGGATAAAGGGACTGATTGACAATCCAATAATCAATGCAGACGCCGAGGTGCTGCAAGAAATTCTGTATCCGCATGGCCTGCGTGGCAGGCTCTTTTTCCGGTGTCGTGACCATAATAATTTCGGTCAAGTCACTCAGCATGAGCTGCAATTGCGGCAGCAGGTGCTGCGCGGTAGAGATGGTTTTTCCACTGCGGCGCATACTGCCCAACGCGTATTCCTTGGCGGAGTAATCCAAAATGACGACCGTGTTTGGCTGTTCCAAAAGCTCGCGAAATGCAACGAGACCATCTGACAGCAAGTGCTTGAGCGGCATATTGGTGCTGGAATACAGCCGAACATGCTTGTTTTGATGCATGAGCCGCTGGGAGAGATTTTTCGCCAGTGTCGATTTGCCGGAGCCGCTGCTGCCGAGAATGATGACGAGCTTTCGATTGTTTGTATGGATAGAGTGGACAATATCCTGTAACTGCTGCGGCTGGCTGACGTCCATTATCTCCGGAGCTGGGGTAAAGTAGTCCTCTCGCAGAGAGGAACGGACGCTGGATGTATTGGAGATGGAATACGAACGCATGGGGATTTGCCGCGCAGGAAGCTCGTGCAAAATCGCAGGCATGGCCGCGATGGCTTTTTGCTGCAATTGATAAATGATGCGGGCTGCCGCGCCGTCATCGCGCAGGACAAGGCTGTTGATGAGCAGCAGGATGCGATTCATGCCAATGGAACGCAGCCGCTGTACAGACTGCGCGGTTTTGCAGAATTCTGTCGTCAGCGGACGGGAGACGAGAAATGCACTGGTCTGATTCGGATCAGTCAGGACGTGCATGAGCTCGTGATGGTCGGAGAACAGCGGAGAGCGCAGCTCTTGCAGCATCCATTCGGTATCCCAGATGTCCGCAATGACATACGAGTATTGAAACCGCGTTGCCGGATGCAAGAGGAATTGTTCCAACTGGACAAACACGTGTTCAAAGTCCTGCAGTGGGTCAATCGACATGATGTCCAGCTTCGGAATTTGCGGAACGGTTGCGACCGGCGTGGTAAACGACATGTCGAACAGCTCGGACAAATGGCTGACAGCATCGGTTCCGATGAATAACGTGCGGTGCCCACGATCTGCCAGAGAGACCGCTGCTGCGCACGCTGCCGAAGTCTTTCCGGAGCCGCCCGGACCGGCGAAGACGACGTATTTCGTCTGAATGTCTTCCTGTGGATTAAAATGATACATAAGCCCACCCCTCCCTTTGGTGGTCATGCCCTCCTTTTCCCATAAACACGGGAAAAGTAAAAAATGCTGACAGGGATCTGCCGCCATGAACCATCGTTGACAGAGAATGCGTGCATGGGGAAACAGAGAGTGTCAGCAAAGGAAAACGGCAGACCGTGCCGCGCAAATACCTATATCTTTTCTTACACTCAGTGTAACATACCTGTTTGCGAAGGTCAACGAAACGCATAAAATAGTTATGAATAATGTGTAAAATTTATGCAATTTGTGCGCGTGCACAGCGAAAAAAGAACAAAATCATGCAAAATGCACGCAAAAGAGCAAAGAAAACCGACAGCCTGTTTTTAGGCTGTCGGTGAGAGGGTTAGTTCTGCGTGCCGCCTTCGGCGGTGTCTGCCTCGAACTGCTCCAGGTTGAGCGTCAGGCCGTCATCCGTGCTGGATACGGTGATGGTAGCGGTGTCCGCTTTCCATGTATCGCCGTCTGGATTTCTGCCGACCAGCTCTGTGATCGTGTCGCGCAGCTGATCTTCCGTGATGTCCGCGGACTTCGGGAAGACGACGCGAATCGAGGTCACATCGCCGTATGCATTGTAATACACGGTAAACGTGACGTGACAGCCGTACACAACGCCGTCATCGAATTCGCGCGCGGTCAGTTTGCCGTCCGCATTGTACTTTTGCGAGCTGCCGTCACCCAGCAATTCTGTTACGCCGCTGTCCGGCGTGCTGATGAGAGAAAACAGCATATTCATGTGCATGGTGTCATCTTCCTGCGCAGTCAGTGCCTGCGTTGCGGCGGGGGTATCCTCGTCGGCGGTATCTTTCTTGCCGCAGCCGGTAAACAGACCGAGCAAAAGAATGCCGGAAAGTGCAAGACACAGCAGGCGATTGTATCGTTTCATAGGTTGCTCCTTTCGATTGCAGAGTACAAAATGTTCTCATTCCTGTAACAAACAGGCGGGAATTTCGAGAATCTGCCGATTTTTGTACTTATAAATTATCACTTCACGTATCATGCCTATCATAGAATAAAAATCAGGGATTTGCAAGATGAATTGCGGAAAAAGTGCAAAGATTTCTGGTTTTTTGTATCTGTTTTCCGATACAGGTGACGAAAAAAAGATACCGGGGACAAACAAGTGCGAAAAAGTAATAGACGCAATGCATAAATATACATTTTGGAAAATATTTAAAAGTTTTCCTTGCATTCTGCGCACAGCGGGATTATAATATGGTCATGACAAAAACAGGGGCGATTCGCACAGCAAAGCGTTGGTTTTGCACTGGATATGAAACAAACCGCCCTTCTTAATGGAGGCTTATATACGATGGCAACGAAAGATATGAAGATTAAAAAGGCAGTTCTGGCATATTCCGGCGGTCTGGACACTTCTGTTCTGATCCCGTGGCTGAAGGAAAACTACGGCTGCGAAGTAGTCGCTGTTTCCGGTGACGTAGGACAGGGCACCGAGCTGGACGGTCTGGAAGAGAAGGCACTGAAGACCGGCGCTTCCAAGCTGTATGTCATGGATCTGACCAAGGAATTCGTTGATGATTACATCATCCCGACCATGAAGGCTGACGCAGACTACGAGGGCTACCTGCTGGGTACCTCTTTTGCTCGTCCGATCATCGCTCGCCGTCTTGTTGAGATCGCCAAGAAGGAAGGCGCAGACACCATCGTTCATGGCTGCACCGGTAAGGGCAACGACCAGGTTCGTTTCGAGCTGGCTATCAAGGCTTTCGCACCGGAGATGCAGGTTCTGGCTCCGTGGCGTTTCTGGGAGCTGGACAGCCGCGACAAGGAAATTGACTACGCAGAAGCACATAACATCCCGCTGAAGATTAACCGCGAGACCAACTATTCTAAGGATAAGAACATCTGGCATCTGTCCCATGAGGGTCTGGATCTGGAGGATCCGGCAAACGAGCCGAAGTATGACGACATCCTTGAGATGGGCGTTTCTCCGGAGCAGGCTCCGGACAAGCCGACCTACGTAACCATCCACTTCGAGCAGGGCGTTCCGACCGCTGTTGACGGCGAAGAGATGGAGTCCGTTGCTCTGCTGAAGAAGCTGAATGAGCTGGGCGGCGCAAACGGCATCGGTCTGCTGGATCTGGTAGAGAACCGTCTGGTAGGCATGAAGAGCCGCGGCGTATACGAGACGCCGGGCGGTGCTATCATGTATGCAGCACACAAGAAGCTGGAAGAGATCACCCTCGACAAGGAGACCTCTCATTACAAGGCTCTGGTTGCACAGAAGTTCGGCGAGCTGGTTTACAACGGCCAGTGGTACACCCCGCTGCGCAAGGCACTGAGCGCATTCGTTGATGAGACCCAGAAGACGGTTACCGGCGATGTCAAGCTGAAGCTGTACAAGGGCAACATCATCCCGGCATCGGTAACTTCCCCGTACACCCTGCATTCCGAAGCAATGGCTACCTTCGCTGAGGATGATATGTACAACCAGGCAGATTCCGAAGGATTCATCAACCTGTTCGGCCTGCCGCTCAAGGTTCGTGCGCTGAAGGAACAGCAGGCAGACGTTGCGTTCCCGAGCGTAGAGTAAAAGAAACATAACATCGAGCACGATTTTCGCAATCGGGCGGGCGTGATTGCCCGCCCATTGTGCGTTTTAGCAGTTTTAACAAAAGAACACGAAAATACCGGCGACAGCGCCGGATCAAAGGAGAAAATCCCATGAAACTTTGGGCTGGACGTTTCCAGAAGGAAACCAATGACGTAGTAAATGACTTCAATTCCTCCATTCAGTTCGACGGACGTCTGTATCGTGAGGATATTACCGGTTCGATCGCCCATGCCACCATGCTGGGCAAGCAGGGCATCATTGAGGAGCATGAGGCTGAGAAGATCGTAGCAGGCCTCAAGGAGATCCTGAAAGAAGTAGAAGCCGGAGAGCTGGATGTATTCAATCCGGAATATGAAGATATTCATATGAATGTCGAGGTCGCTCTGACCCAGCGCATCGGTGATACGGGCAAGCGCCTGCACACCGCGCGTTCCAGAAATGACCAGGTCGCACTCGACATGCGTATGTATGTAAAGAAGGAAATCTGCGAGATTATGGAGCTGGCCATCGCGTTTGAGAAGGAGCTGGTTGCAAAGTCCAAGGAAAATCTCGACACGGTTATGCCGGGCTACACCCATTTGCAGCGCGCACAGCCGACCACATTTGGCCATTATATGATGGCATATGCACAGATGCTGCGCCGCGATATTTCCCGTCTGGAAGATTGCTATGAGCGCATGGATGAGCTGCCGCTCGGTTCCGGTGCCCTGGCATCCACGACCTATCCGATTGACCGTCAGTTTGTCTGTGATAAGCTGGGCTTCGCTCGCGTGACCGAAAACTCTCTGGACGGCGTATCCGATCGTGACTACTGCATTGAGCTGATGAGCTGCCTGTCTCTGATGATGATGCATCTGTCTCGCCTGTCCGAAGAGGTCATCTCCTGGTGCTCTTGGGAATGGCGCTTTGCCGAGCTGGACGATGCATATTCCACCGGCTCTTCCATCATGCCGCAGAAGAAGAATCCGGACGTTTGCGAGCTGATTCGCGGCAAGACCGGTCGTGTTTACGGCGATTTGATGACGCTGCTCACAACCATGAAGGCACTGCCGCTTGCATACAACAAGGATATGCAGGAGGACAAGGAGTGCGTATTTGATGCCATTGATACCGTCAAGCAGTGCTTGCAGGTATTTGCACCGATGTTCCGCACCATGACGCTGCGCAAGAAGAACATGCGCAAGGCAGCAAGCCAGGGCTTCATCAATGCGACCGACTGCGCCGATTACCTGACCAAGAAGGGTGTTCCGTTCCGCGATGCATACATGATTGTCGGCCGCCTCGTCAATACCTGCATTCATGCGGATGAGACGCTGGAGACTATGACACTCAAGGACTTTAAGTCTATTTCCAACTACTTTGATGCAGATGTCTATGAGGCACTGGATCTCAAGACCTGCGTAGAGGGTCGCTCGGTTATCGGCGGCCCGGCTCCGAAGGAAGTGACACGCCAGATCAAGAAGGTAGAGTCGTTCCTGAAGGAAGCAGAGGAGCAGCTGGAAGACATGCGTGCCGAACTGCGCACGTAATCGTTGGGAGAGATGGCTATGAAACCTGTTGTATATATAGACGGCAAAGAGGGAACAACCGGTCTGCAAATTTTTGAACGACTGGGTTCCCGTGATGATATTGATTTGATTCTCATTGATGAGGACAAGCGCAAGGATACCGAGGAGCGCAAAAAGTTCATCAATGCAGCGGATATTGTTTTTCTGTGCCTGCCGGATGCGGCGGCACGCGAGGCAGTTGCGCTGTGTGAAAACGATAAGACACGATTCATTGATGCATCGACGGCGCACAGAACCGATCCGGCATGGGATTATGGCTTTGCCGAGCTGTCCGAGGCGCACCGCGCAGCGATTATGCAGTCTAAGCGCGTAGCCAATCCGGGCTGCCATGCATCGGGATTTATTTCCTCCGTGTATCCGCTCGTCAAGCTGGGCATTGTTCCGGCGGATTATCCGCTGACCTGCTCGTCCCTGACCGGTTATTCCGGCGGCGGCAAGAAGCTGATTGCCGAGTATGAGGACCCGAACAGAGATCCGCGCCATGATTCGCACCGTATTTATGGCACAACCCTCAAGCACAAGCACCTGCCGGAGATGGTACATGTCTGCGGCTTGCAGGAAAAGCCGGTATTCGTTCCGATTTTGGGCGATTACTATAAGGGTATGGCATCGACCATCATGCTGCACAACAAGCGTCTGCCGGGTCAGCCGACAGCACAGGATATTCATGCAGCGCTGACCAAGTATTATGAGGGACAGAAGCTCGTGCGCACTGCACCGTTTGGCGGCGAGGAGCCGGTTATCTATTCCAGCGGCATGGCGGGACATGACAGCTTGCAGCTGATTGTATGCGGCCATGAGGAGCAGACCATTGTCACGGCACTGTTTGATAATCTGGGCAAGGGCGCATCCGGTGCGGCAGTCCAGAACATGAACCTGATGCTGGGCTTTGAAGAGACCACCGGTCTTACCATCTGATGAATGACAACCACTGTGATTGATATAAAAGAGGAATAATCATGAAAAAGATTGAAGGCGGCGTTTGCGCCGCAAAGGGCTTCCGCGCAGCAGGCGTGCACTGCGGCGTCAAGGCAAACAGCCCGGCAGATAAAAACGATCTGGCACTCATCGTCAGCGATACCGTTGCGGCAACTGCGGCAACCTTTACCAGTAACCGCGTCAAGGCTGCACCGATCTATGTCTGCATGGAGCATCTGGAAAACGGTCTGGCACAGGCAATTGTCGCAAACTCCGGCAACGCCAATGCCTGCGCACCGGAGGGCATGGAAAATGCCAAGCGCATGGCAGCAGCTGCTGCTAAGGCTGCCGGTGTGGATGAGGACAAGGTTCTCGTCGGCTCTACCGGCGTCATTGGTCAGAGATTGAATGTCGAGACCATTGAAGCGCATATGGACGAAGTTGCTTCCAAGCTGGAGGCTTCTGCTGCGGCATCGCAGGCGGCAAACAATGCCATTATGACCACAGATACCATAGAAAAGACGGCGGCTGTTGAATTTACCTGCGGCGGCAAGACCTGCCGCATCGGCGGTATCGCCAAGGGCTCCGGCATGATTCATCCGAACATGGGAACCATGCTCGGCTTCATCACGACCGACTGCGCGATTGATCCGTCTCTGCTGCGCTCCGCGCTGCGCGAGGTCGTTTCCAAGACCTTCAACCGCATTTCTGTGGACGGCGATACCTCTACCAACGATACCTGCATCATCATGGCAAACGGCATGGCAGGCAATGAGCTGCTCGACTGGAAGAGCGAGGAGTATCATGCATTCTATGACGCACTGTACGAAGTGGCACTGACGCTGGCAAAGAAGATGGCGGCAGACGGCGAGGGCGCTTCCCGTCTGATTTCTTGCACGGTCAAGCATTCCCGCGCCGAGGAGTACGCAGAGCGTCTGGCAAAGGCAGTCATCGCATCCAGCCTGGTCAAGGCGGCTATGTATGGCGCTGATGCAAACTGGGGTCGTGTGCTGTGTGCAATGGGCTATTCCAAGGCACCGTTCCGTCCGGAATTCGTCAACATTGGTTTCTCCAGCGCAGCCGGTTCGATCACGGTTTGCGAAAACGGCGAAGCTGTGGACTTTGATGAGGACATCGCAAAGAAGATTCTGCTCGAGAAGGAAGTTTCCATCGATGTAGATATTCAGGAGGGCGACGAGGAAGCAACCGCTTATGGCTGTGACCTGACCTATGATTACGTCCGCATCAATGGCGACTATCGCACGTAATCGGAGGGAAACGAAAGATCATGCTGGAAAATCTCGAAAATATGGAGAAATATCGTGCGCAGATGCTGATTGAAGCGCTGCCGCACATTCAGAAATACTATGGCAAAACCGTCGTTGTCAAATACGGCGGCAATGCGATGATTAACGAAGAGCTGAAGGACGCTGTCATTCATGACATCGTTCTGCTCAGCCTCGTCGGCGTGCGCATCGTTGTGGTGCACGGCGGCGGACCGGAAATCAGCGGTATGCTCAAGAAAATCGGCAAAAAATCCGAATTCGTCAAGGGTCTGCGCTATACCGACCGCGAGACCATGGACATCGTACAGATGGTTCTGTGCGGCAAGGTCAACAAGGAGCTGGTATCCCTGCTCAATAAGGCAGGCGGTTCTGGCGTTGGCTTGAGCGGCATGGACGATGGCCTGCTGCAGGCTGTCCGCAAGAAGGACGAGGACGGCACCGATTACGGCTATGTCGGTGATATTGTCAAGGTAAATCCGAAGCTCGTCAATGATATGCTGGAGGCGGGATATATTCCGGTTGTCTCCACTGCTGCCATGGGCATTGACGATGACACCAGCTACAATATCAATGCAGACCTCGCTGCATCTAAGCTGGCAGTGGCATTGCAGGCAGAAAAGCTGATTCTGCTCACCGATGTGCGCGGCCTGCTGCGTGACCGCAACGATGAGAGCACACTGATTCCGGAAATCAAGGTGTCCGCTGTGCCGAAGCTCATCAAGGACGGTGTAATTGCAGGCGGCATGATTCCGAAGGTGGACTGCTGCGTAGAAGCTGTCCGCGAGGGCGTGCGTCAGGCGAACATTCAGGACGGCCGTGTTGAACACTCGATTTTGATTGAGCTGTTTAGTGATGCGGGCGTCGGTACGATGTTCTATTAAGAGGAAGGGAAATCGAAGATTATGACATATCAGGAACTGAAAGATCAGGAAAATCAGTATGTGATGCATACCTATGGTCGTTTTTCCATTGCACTGGATCACGGCAAGGGCGCACAGCTGTGGGATGTAGAGGGCAAGCGCTACATCGACCTGACCAGCGGCATCGGCGTATGCTGTCTGGGATATGACAACGAAAAGATTGTGAATGCCATCACGGAGCAGGCACACAAGCTGATGCATGTGTCCAATCTGTTCACGACGGCTCCGATGGTACAGGTTGCCAAGACGCTGGTCGAGCAGACCGGCATGGGCAAGGTGTTCTTCGCAAACTCCGGTGCGGAGGCAAACGAGGGCATGATTAAGCTCGCAAGAAAGTATTCGTATGATAAGTACGGCGAAGGCCGCGCAGAGATTGTCACGCTGCGCAATTCCTTCCATGGACGTACTGTCACCACGCTGAAGGCAACCGGCCAGGACAAGTTCCACCAGTATTTCTTCCCGTTCACCGAAGGATTTGCTTATGCAGAGGCAAACAACATGGATTCGATCCGTGCCAATGTCAACGAGCGTACCTGCGCTATCATGATGGAGCTGATTCAGGGCGAGGGCGGCGTCATGCCGCTGGATAAGAGCTTTGTTCAGGAGGTCGCTGCGTTCTGTAAGGAGCATGACCTGCTGCTGCTCATCGACGAAGTACAGACAGGTATCGGCCGTACCGGTTCGCTGTTCTGCTTCCAGCAGTACGGCATCAAGCCGGACGTTGTCTCGATGGCAAAGGGTCTCGGCGGCGGTGTACCGATTGGCGCCGTGATGGCAAACTCTACTTGCGATAATGTATTGGGCCCTGGCACCCATGCGACGACATTTGGCGGCACGCCGATGTGCTGTGCATCTGCGAATGCTGTCCTGTCTGAGGTGACAAAGCCGGAATTCCTGAAGGCTGTACAGGAAAAGGGCAAGTATCTGGAAGATAAGATTCTGGCTATGGGCTCTGACAAGGTAAAGGGCGTGCGTGGTCTTGGTCTGATGGTCGGCATCGTTGTCGATGCCGAGGAGCGCGCTGCATTGGTCGCTGAAATTATGGATAAGGGCGTTCTGGTTCTGACCGCAGGCACCAATGTCATCCGTCTGCTGCCGCCGCTCACCATTTCGTATGAGGAAATGGATGAAGCACTCGCTGTCATGCAGTCTGTATTCTGCAAGTGAGCAAGGAGGCGCGAACCATGAATCATTTGTTAAAGCTGCTCGACTGCTCCAAGGATGAGATCATCAACATTCTGGATTTGGCAGATCAGCTGAAGTATGAAAAGAAGCACAACATCCCGCACCGCCATCTGGAAGGCAAGAGCCTCGGCATGATTTTCCAGAAGTTCTCAACACGCACGCGTGTTTCGTTTGAAACCGGTATGTATCAGCTGGGCGGTCAGGCACTGTTTTTGACCAACCATGATTTGCAGATTGGCCGTGGCGAGCCGGTCAAGGACACCGCTCGTGTGCTGTCGCGCTATCTGGACGGCATCGTCATCCGTACCTACGATCAGGCGGAGGCAGAGATTCTGGCGGATTGCGGCAGCATTCCGGTTATCAATGGTTTGACCAACTTTGCGCATCCGTGTCAGGTGCTCGCTGATCTGATGACCGTGCGAGAACATTTCGCCCAGCTGGAAGGTCTGAAGATGGGCTTTGTCGGTGATGGCTTCAACATGTGCAATTCCCTGATTGTCGGCTGTCTCAAGGTCGGCATGAAGGTTTCCGTGGCAACACCGGAAGGCTATGAGCCGGATGCAAAGGTACTGGCGTTTGCAGAGGAAATGAAGAAGCAGGGCGCTTCGTTCGAGCTGAGCCATGATATGCATCAGGCGGCAGATAATGCCGATGTTCTGTTCACGGATGCATGGATCGGCATGGGTCAGGAAGCCGAGGCAGAAAAGCGCCGCAAGGCATTTGCAGGCTTTACGGTCGATCATGACCTGCTGTCCTGCTGCAAGGAAGGCGTCATGGTACAGCACTGCCTGCCGGCACACCGCGGCGAGGAAATCACGGATGAAGTGCTGGAAGAGCACGCAGAAGAGATTTTTGAAGAATCCGAGAACCGCCTGCACGCACAGAAGGCTGTCATGGTCATGCTGATGAGCGAAAAGACAGATTTTCATATGTAAATGTTCAACATCAGAGAAGAGGGCTTTGCGCCCTCTTTTTTTGTGTTGATTTTTTGTGAAACAATGTGCAAATTGGCGAGAATGATAGACATTGTTTCGGGCATATGATACAATAGCATTATCCAAAAACAGGGAAGGAAGGGATTGTATGAAAAAACGAATCACGGCATATCTATTGGCGTTTGCCCTGCTGTGTACCGGCATTCCGACCGCCTTTGCGGCACAGACGGAGCCATCACAGACGACAGACGGAAAGTTCGTCACGCGGGCCAATGTATCCGGCACGATTTATCAATCCAAAGTATATTCACAGGCAGAGCATGAGGCGCTGCTGGCGCAGGAAACGTTTACGGAAATCGTATGCAGCAAAAACTATGCACAGGAAACTGCCTCTGTCAGCCAGAATGTTGCGGAAAAGACGACAGATTTGTTCACGAATTACGGCGATCAGCTGTCGAGTTATTATTATACGTTCGGCGGCAAAAAATCAATTTATGTCGGCTCCGCAATGAAAAAGCTGTATGACAACATGAAGGCGGATCTGAAAAAGGGAACTGGCAGTGCGATTTTCCGTGATGATTCGGAAGGAGAACAAAAGCTGGGCGTCACGTTTTCCATTCCAACGCGTTCGCAGCTCGGCGTCAAGGAAGGTGCCTACAACGAAATGATGCATAATTTCGCCATGGATATGGGATGGCTTGTCTATCGGAGCATTGACAGTGATTGCCCGGAGATGTTTTATTCCAACGGATATACATCCATGGGCTATGCGATCAATGATGCGGAAGGCCGCGTGACCGTGTATATCTATCCGATGTTCCGCAAGGGATTTGATACCTATGAAGAGCGTGTTTCCATGAAGCAGGCTTTGGACAGCAAGGCAAATGAAATCGCCAAGCAGGCATCGCAGTACGCATCGGCATATGAACAGCTGGAGTTTTTAAATACTTGGCTGTGCGACAACAACTCGTACAATGATGATGCAGTGGCTGGGGATATGGAGACATATCAAAATAAAGTATCCGATGCGCCGTGGTCATCGACCAGCGCGATTTTGAGCAGCTCTGGCAAGACGGTCGGACCGGTATGTGAAGGCTATTCTCGTGCGCTTCAGCTGCTGTGCAGCAAGCTGGGCATCAATGCGACGGTAGTCGTCAGCGACTCCGGCAATCACATGTGGAACAACGTGCAGTACGGCACGCACTGGACCGGTGTCGATGTCACGTGGAATGACAGCGGCAGCGATCGCATGGAATACTTCTGCACGACCGTCAACAATATGGCGGGGCATAAGATGGATGACGCGGATTTTGTCGGTTACATGGCATATCCGAATTTGATTGCATTTTCTGCCAATGACACCCTGCCGCAGTATCGGACAGGCGTGACAAAGGACAAAATTCTTCCGTATTACGATGTAGCAGACAGTTTTTGGGGCATTACGCATATACGCAATGTCTATGATAAGGGCTATATGGCAGGCATGTCCTGTGTCAACTTTGGCATCCATGGCAATGTGACGCGCGCACAGTTTGCCCAGATCTTGTATAATATCGCGGGCAAACCGGCTGTGACATATACCGGTCAGTTCTCTGATGTGCCGCGGGACAGATGGTATACGGCGGCTGTCAGCTGGGCGGCGGAAAATGGCTTGGTCGGCGGCTATCCGGATGGAACCTTTGCTCCGAATGCAGCGATTAAGCGCGAGGACATCGCAGTGATTTTGTTCCATCGGGCGGGCAGCCCAAGTGCACAGTCTGAGGATTTGGAGGCTCGATTCTCGGACAGTGAGCAGATCAATGCGTATGCACGGGAAGCGGTCAATTGGGCTGTGGCATCCGGCGTTATCAATGGCAATGCAAACGGTACCTTGGAGCCGCGCGGCAATGCAACCCGTGCACAGAGTGCGGCAATCATTACCAATATTACAGCGTAATCTGAATTTTATCGGAGAGAACCGGAACAAACCGGTTCTCTCTTTTTTTGTGCAAATCTTACGGGAAGAACAAGAATTTTGCCGAAAAAGGGTTGCGTTGCCGTTGGTTTTTATGGTATGATAGCAATGCTGCAAAAACAAATGTTTTTCACAGAAAGACACGAACGCCTTCTGAAAGGAGCCGATAGACATTGGAACAGCAGCCGAAATATTATATTGTAGACTCGTCCCTGCTGCCGGAGGTATTTTTGAAGGTGGCGCAGGTGAATCGCACTCTGCAAAGCGGCATATGCCGAACCATTGGCGAGGCGACACAGCAGGTGGGTCTCAGCCGAAGCGCATATTATAAATATAAAGATGGAATCAAGCCGCTGTTTGAAGCGGCAACGCACAGCATCATCACGTTTAATTTGATGGTCACAGACGAGGCGGGTGTGCTATCCGACATCTTGGCTGTGTTTGCCCGTGCCGGTGCCAATATTCTGACGATCAATCAGTCCATCCCTGTCAATGGACAGGCGGCGGTGACCGTTGCGGCACGAACCGGTGAGATGAATCGGCCGGTGGAACAGATGATGTCTGAGATTCTTGCCATTGCCGGTGTATCCCGTATGGAGATTCTGGCAAAGGAATGACAAATAAGGAGGAAAAACCATGTTGAAAGCTGCCATTTTGGGCTTTGGAACCGTTGGTTCCGGCACCCTTGAAGTTCTCGAGCGCAATGCGGATACCGTTGCACGCAATGCAGGAGAAGAGATCGAAGTAAAATATATTCTGGATCTGCGCGATTTCCCGAATGAACCGCATCAGGAGCGGTTTGTTAAGGATTTTGCTGTCATTGAGAACGATCCGGAGGTCAGCATTGTTATTGAGACCATGGGTGGCAAGGGCGCAGCCTACACCTTCACCAAGCGCAGTCTGGAGGCAGGCAAGCACGTTGTGACGTCCAATAAGGAATTGGTGGCAACGCACGGCGCAGAGCTGCTCCGCATTGCTGAAGAGAAAAACGTCAACTATCTGTTCGAGGCATCTGTCGGCGGCGGCATCCCGATCATTCGACCGATGCAGCGCTGCCTGACCGCCAATCATCTGACCCAGATCACCGGTATTCTCAACGGCACGACAAACTACATCCTCAACCGTATGATTGATGGCGGTCTGGACTTTGCAACCGCACTCAAGGAAGCACAGGATCTCGGCTATGCAGAGGCCAATCCGGCAGCGGATGTCGAAGGCATTGATGCTTGCCGTAAGGTGTGCATTCTGGCAGACATTGCCTATGGAGATAATGTCGCACCGGAAAAGGTAGAGACCGAGGGCATTACCGCCATCACTCTGCAGGACGTTGCCTATGCAGAGCAGGCGAACAGCGTTGTCAAGCTGCTGGGCAGAACCGTTTTGCAGGAGGACGGCACATTCTATGCGTTTGTTGCCCCGCATTTTGTCGAGAAAACCAGCCCGCTCGCTTGCGTTACCGGCGTATTTAACGGCATTCTCGTGACCGGCGATATGCTGGGCGATGCCATGTTCTATGGTCAGGGTGCAGGCAAGCTCGCAACCGCTTCCGCTGTTGCGGCAGATGTCATTGACTGCGCCGTGAATAAGGACAAGCGCCGCAAGATTGGCTGGGGCGACGGCAGCAAAAATCTCGTTCGTTCGCTTGACACTTTTGCTTCTAGCTGGTATATTCGCGTGCAGGGAGCAGATGCGGCGGACAAGCTGGCACAGGCATTCCCGAACAGCAAGGCACTGCAATCGGTACAGGCAGATGAAGCAGCTGTTTTGACCGATACGTTGACCACGGCTGAAATGAATGAAAAGAAAGCACAGCTCGGCAATGTTCTGGGCTGCATGAGGGTACTGTAATTATGATTACTGTAAGAGTACCGGCGACAAGTGCCAACATGGGTCCTGGTTTTGACTCCATTGGCATTGCGCTGAATTTGTACAATACATTTTATATGGAAGAGAGCGACCACATCGACATCTCCGCTACGCATGGAGAACACGTGCCGAGCGATGAGAGCAATCTGATTTATCAGTGCGCCAAGCGCGTGTATGACATCTGCGGCAAGCCGATGCCGGGTCTCAAGCTCATTGAGGACTGCGATATTCCGCAGACACGCGGCTTGGGTTCATCCTCCGCGTGCACGGTAGCCGGTCTCATCGGCGCCAATGCGCTGCTGGGCGGCCCGCTGCATCAGGAGAATATCATTGATCTGGCGGCGGCAATCGAAGGCCATCCGGACAATTCGACACCGGCGATTCTCGGCGGCTTCTGCACCTCCCTCTTGGAGTACGGCAAGGTGTGGAGCGTGCGCGTGCCGATTGCGGATAAGCTGGATTTTGTGGCATTTATCCCGAATTTTGAGCTGTCCACAGAGAAGGCGCGTCAGGCGATTCCGAAGACCATTCCGCACAAGGACGCGGTATTTAACCTGTCGCGCGCAGCGCTGCTCACCGGCTCGCTGGTAACCGGCGACCTGCACAACCTGATGGTGGCGGCGGGCGACTGCCTGCATCAGCCGTATCGTTTCGGCTTGATTCCGAACGGCGAAGAGGTTGTCAAGAGTGCCAAGGGACTGGGTGCCCTCGGTGCATTCCTGTCCGGCGCAGGCCCGACCATTATTGCAATGGTGGACAAGGAAGACAAGACATATTACAGCCGCGCTTGCATGTACTTTGCAGATCGTTTCCCGGATTGGAAGCCGGTTCTGCTGTCGTGTGATGAAGTGGGTGCTCTCGTGACACCGACGGAAGACGGCGCGCTGGAAAAGCTGGATCTCTGATTCCGGCAACAGATACAGAGAGCCTGCGCACAGCGGCGCAGGGGAGAGAGAAGTAGGAGGCAGGCACATGGCTTTAATTGTGCAAAAGTTCGGCGGAACTTCCGTTGCGAACACAGAACGCATCTTTAATGTGGCGGATATTGTAACCAGAACGGCGGCTGCCGGCAATCAGGTCGTTGTTGTGGTATCCGCACAAGGCGACACCACGGACGATTTTATCGCGAAGGCGGCAGAGATTACCGATAACCCGCCGGCAAGAGAGATGGATGTCCTGCTCAGTGCAGGAGAACAGATTTCTATGTCCCTGCTTGCGATGGCAATCGAGAAGCTGGGCTATCATGCGACGAGCCTGACCGGCTGGCAGGCTGGCATTGAGACGAGCTTAGAGTACGGTTCTGCGCGGATTCATCACGTGAGACCCGAACGCATCCGCAGTCTGCTGGACAGACACCGCATCGTGGTTGTCGCAGGATTTCAGGGCATCAACAGCCACCAGAGCATCACAACGCTGGGACGCGGCGGCTCAGACACGACAGCGGTTGCCATTGCGGCAGCACTGGGCGCCGATCTGTGCCAGATTTACACCGATGTAGACGGCGTATATACAGCAGATCCGCGCATTGTACCCAATGCGCGAAAGCTGGAGGAAATCACGTTTGATGAAATGCTGGAGCTGGCGTCCTTGGGCGCACAGGTTCTGCACAACCGTTCGGTTGAGATGGCGAAGAAGTATAACATTGATCTGGAAGTGCTGTCCAGCCTGACCAGAAATCCGGGAACCAAGGTTAAGGAGGTTGTTTCTGTGGAAAAGATGATTATCAGCGGTGTGGCCTGCGATAAGGACACGGCACGAATTGCCGTCATGGGCATTCCGGACAAGCCGGGCAATGCGTTCCGCCTGTTCTCTCTTTTGGCGAACAACGGCATCAATGTAGATATTATCCTGCAGTCTATCGGACACGATGACGTGCGTGACATCAGCTTTACCATCAAGCGCGGTCAGCTGGATGCAGCGATGAAGATTTTGGAAGAAAATCAAGAGCGTCTGCATTTTGAGAGCGTTTCCGGCAAGTCGGATCTCGCAAAGGTTTCGGTTGTCGGCGCAGGTATGACCTCGACGCCGGGCGTCGCGGCAAAGCTGTTTGACGCCTTGGCAAGTGCACAGGTAAATATCCGCATGATCTCTACCTCGGAAATCAAGATTTCCGTTCTGATTGATGAAGAAGATGCGACACGTGCGGTTCGCGCGGTACACGATAAGTTCTTTAATTAAACACAAAAAACAGACTTTTCGTTTCAGAAAAGTCTGTTTTTGCATCAAAATTTCAGCGAAAGGATTTGATGAAATAACATGAAAAAAAGACTGACCAGTTTTCTGCTCACTGCCTGTTTGCTGCTGACCGCCAGCGCACCGGCATGGGCGACAGAAACGGTACAAATGGAAGGCGAGGAGGATGTCACCTTGCAGCCGAGCACCGGCGTGCGCAATAGACAGTACGGCGCAAATAACGGTACGCTGATTGTCACGCTGGACCCGGGTCACGGCGGCAAGGACAGCGGTGCGACACAAAAATGGAACGGCAAGACCGCGATGGAAAAGGAAATGAACCTGAAAATCGGACTGGCTTGCCGCGAGGAATTGAGCAAATACGCGGGCGTCAAAGTATATATGACGCGCGACAACGATACATATTTGGGATTGTCTGATCGCGTGAAATATGCGCAGTCTGTCAATGCAGATTTGATGGTCAGCTTGCATATCAATTCCGCAGACAGCAGCAGTGCGCGCGGCGAGCTGGTGATCGTACCGAACGGCAATTACCGTCCGGCCCTGCTCACAGAATCCAAAAAGACCGCGAGCCGCATACTCAGCAATTTGGAGAATCTGGGACTGCATAATCGCGGCTACTTACAGAGAAACAGCTCGGAAAACAAATATCCGGATGGTTCCAAGGCGGATTACTACAGCATCATCCGAAATTCTACGATGGCAAACATACCGAGCATGATTGTAGAACATGCATTTATCTCGAACAGTTCTGATTACAATACCTATCTGGCATCAGACGCCAAGCTCAAACAGATGGGACAGGCAGATGCCAAGGCGATCGCTGCGGCGTATAATCTGAAGCTCAAATCCAGCAATTCTGCCGCGGCAAAGGGTGACGCGCCGTTTGAGGATGTGTATACAACGGATTGGTACTATGCGCCGGTTATCTTTGCCTATCAGCAGGGATGGATGAAAGGCACGTCTGCCAGCACATTTTCTCCAAATGAAACCTTGACCCGCGCTATGGCGGTACAGACGCTGTACAATCTCTCCGGTACGCCGCAGGTACACAACGACAATCCGTTTACAGACGTTCAGCAGGGTGATTGGTATTATCAAGCGGTGACTTGGGCGGCGGAAAACAACATCACTGCCGGTACATCGGAGACGACATTTTCTTCGGATGATCTGATTACGCGCGAACAGCTGGCGATGATGCTCTACAAGTTCAAGCATGGACAGCCGACAACATACAGTTTGGACGCCTTTGCGGATGCCGCGGATGTATCGGACTGGGCGGTGGATGCCGTATCTTGGGCTGTGCAGAACGGTATTATCTCCGGCTCTAAGATAGAGGACGGCACCTTGAAGCTGCTTCCGACATCCGGCGCGACCCGTGCAGAGACCGCGGTCATGCTGCAGCATATGACGGAAAACATCAAGTAAAGATTGTTGCGCAAAGCAGGCTTTTTCTTTGGGAGAAGGCCTGCTTTTGTGTTATACTGAAAGCACGACAAGGAGGGAGAGAGATGGACACACCGGTTACGAAAAAGACGATAGTGAAACGGCAGAGTACATTTATGTTATGGTTTGTCAGTATTCTGCTCGTTATACTTGCCGTTCTTGTGACGGTTGACATGGTAGACATCCATCATATTGCGAAAGAAGATGTCATCTTGGCAGGAATCGTAGATGTTCCGCTTTTGCTGTGCATTGTATGGATGAAATATGAGTTTGAGAAAGAGAATCGAAAAGTCATCAAACGGATTGAACAGCAAGAAAAATATTTGAATACGGACTTTGATAAAGACATGCAAGGAATTTTCATGCATGGAATTCTTAGCAATGGTGTGGAAACTGTTGTATATGGCGATTGGTTTGTTGCGTTGTCTATTAGCGGTGTATTTGCTGTAAATAAGAAATATATTACGGGAATCAAGGACGTGTATCGAGAAGAGCATACAGGAAGATATGCAGCGAGTACATTCTTGATACTGGAATTATTGACAGTAGAGCAAACGGTTATGACTTGCAAAACAGGAAATGCATATCAAGTGGCGATAGACTTGAGCGAATGGCTGGGGAAGCCGATACCGTGAGGAGGAACATATATGTCGTGGGCAAATCCGGAATGGACATTGAGTGCATTTATAATAACTATTGTATTTTGGCTTGGCGGAATGGGAATTACATGGCTTACCATGAACTCTATTTTGAAACGTGAAGTTGGAATTGAAAAAGCAGACGAGATTCAAAAGAGTAAATCTTTTGTGAAACGACTGTTGCATTTAGGATATTCACAATATATTCAGAAGAAAAAGATTGCATTTTTTATTTTGCAGTGGCAGTTTTACATTGCTATATTTTTTCTGCTCATCTTTCCAATGGAGTGTACAAGATATTATGAACCCATCGATATCATGTATTTACTTGGAGTGCTGGGAATGGTAGGCATCTCCGGGATGACAAACTGGGAATGGCTAGAGGATGATGAAGAAATAGATAAATCGGGAGAACCGGAAGAAATTGTTTCTGCACGAGTTGAATGGAAGAATGCTTGGAAAAAATTTCAACGGACAAAACAGCGATGGACAGAAGAGAACAGCCAGTTAGACAGAAAACAAAAGCTAAAACTGCTAGATAAATTGGAAACAGATACATCGTATGCAGAGTATGCGTTGATAGAGTATTATGCATATTACGCAGTTCGCACACCAGAAAATATAGAAGAAAGAGAACAGCGGTTGCAGATACTATATGATACATTTTGTATGATTGACTGTGTGCGCAAAAAATTAGAAGCAAAAACAGATAGCTGTTTCTTGAGCAGCCAGTTGTTTGCTTGTGATGAACCATATCACACCGATTATGAAAAAGCAAAGCAAAAATTTGAACAGGCGGAACAAGATGAAAAGCAAACGTGTTTGTCTACTATGTTAGAGAAAGTTGACCTCTTTTTGGATTCCATTGCAGAGCGATGGGAAATGAATAAAGGTTTGGGTCGAGAAATAGAGGAAGGATTACAAGCCAATCGAGACATGGCACTGTCTATGCTGGATGAAATTGAAGCATATCAAAAGCAGATACAAGCACCGGGACTCGAGGATAACTTGAAAGAAATATATCACAACATGCACCTCAACGGTATTCTCCCGCCGGAGCGAGAGGGACACTTCCCTGATGCGATTCATCAGGGAGAGATTCACCGGTTTTACGATTATAGCTGATGAATACACCGGTTACGAAGAAAACTATCGTGAAACGTCAGTATGGCTTAGCTCGATTGCTGATAACAGTTCCCAGCATTCTTGCGATGACATATATGACTGCTACGATGGAAGATATGCTTGAAGTAGATGGCATTTGGTTACTGCTGATCCTGATATTTTGGATTGATACAGGGAGAAAAAATAAAAAAGCAAAACAAAATATTCAGAGACAAGAGCAATGCTTAGGTGTGGAGTTTGACAGAGATATGCAGGGAATCTATATGGATGGTATTTTTACAGATGATGTAGAAATGGTTGCCAGTGGAGACTGGTGTATGATACTTTCCCTAGGGAGCACGGTTGCGATAAATCGAAGATATATCTCTGAAATAAAGAGTGTCCGAAACATTACAACCGGCGCAAAGTATACAGATAATCCACCGGTTCAGATCGTATTTCGGACGATAGAAGAGACAGAAATGACTTGCGTGATAAAAAGTGGACGCGAACCGGCAAAAGATTTGTGTGATTGGATTTTACAATCTTAACAGATACATATATGGCGTGGGCAAAGCTCTTGTGAAAAATCCGTGAACGGGACATAAAGTTTACGGTTTTGCTGTCAGGCATCCGAGTTTTGTGTTATACTGGACGTATCGAGTATGGATAAATGGAGTTATAGCTATGAGTCAGAAAACAAAAAAGACATTTCATAAACGCCCGCAGCGCGAGGAAGAGACGGAAACCACGCTGTATGAAGGCAGAAACGAGGTTCTGGAGCTGCTTCGCGCAGGCAGAACCGTGGATAAATTGTTTGTTGCACCGGATCAGAACGGACGTATGGCGGATATTGTCGCTATGGCGAAGGCAGCCGGTGCTGTTGTGACACAGGTAGACCGCCGCAAGCTGGATGCCATGAGCGAGACCGGCGTGCATCAGGGCGTCATTGCGCAGGCAGCGGCGCATGAATATGTCTCGCTGGAGGATATTTTGCAGACAGCCGCAGATCGCGGAGAGCAGCCGCTCATCATGATTTGCGATGGCTTGACCGATCCGCACAATCTGGGCGCTGTGATTCGTTCGGCAGAGACCGCCGGTGCGCACGGCGTCATCATCCCAAAGCGCCGTTCGGTTGGCCTCACGGCGACCGCAGCCAAGGCATCTGCCGGTGCCATTGAGCACATCGGCGTGGCACGTGTTACCAATTTGGCAGCGGCCATTGATACGCTGAAGGAAAAAGGCGTCTGGGTATTTGGCGCGGATGCCGGCGGAGATACCAGCCTGTATCAGACCAATTTTGTCGGCGCGACAGCCATTGTCATCGGCTCGGAGGGCAGCGGCCTCAGCCGTCTTGTCCGTGAAAAGTGCGATGGCATTGTCAGCATTCCGATGAAGGGAAAGGTCAATTCGCTCAACGCGTCCGCAGCGGCAGCCGTTTTGTTGTATGAAGCCGTGCGGCAGAGAATCGGGGAGGAACAGCATGGATGATCTGGATCTCGAAAAATTGAAAAAAGAACTGCATGAAGTCTCTGGAAGCAGTCTCTATGATGTAGATCAGATTATGGAGGAGGCAGGTTCTTCCGAGAGCGGCAGCAGTAGCAGCATGGAAGAATTGATGCAGAGCTTGGGTGTGCAGACGTCGGAAGAGCCGAAAACACAGCCGCTTTCGGCGAGCAAGTCGGAGGAGCAGGAGCGCGAGGCGCTGGCATCGCTTCAGCAGGCATCTGAGCAGACCCAAGCCATGATTGAAGAACAGGAAGATATGCAGACATGGCTCAAGCCGGAGGGCGACGAGAAAACAGAACCGGCAGCTCAGCCGGAAGAAGATGATGTGTTTGGTTCTCTGTTTGCACAGCTCGGTGAGTTGGAGCGTGAAGAGGAGATACCGACAGATCCGCGGACAGAGCTGATGCCGGAACCGGAAGAAGAACCGAGTCTGATGGAACGCCTGTTTTCGGGTGAATCAAAATCCGAACAACAGGCAGAGCAGCCGGAAAAACAAGCAGAAGAGCAACCGGAAGAACAGCCGGAACAGGCAACCCGCCGGATGGAAAAGCAGGATTATACGGAACTGATTGACCAAGCGACCCGCCGCATGGAAGACAGCGAAGAGCTATCTGAGCAGCCAGCGGAGGAACAGGCTGAAGAGCTGTCAGAAGAGCAAAAGACAGAAACAAAGGCAGAACCGGAACGCCCTGCATGGGGCGACGACGCCATCTCGCAGATCATGCAGGCGCTGCATACGGAAGAGCCTGCGCAGGAGCCTGTACAGGACGAGGAAGAGCCAGTGAAGCCGAGCAAGCAGGGACTGTTTTCTCGCCTGTTTGCGCCGCCGGAACTGGAAGAGGATGCCGAACCGGAACAGCCGGAGGAGGAAATTTCTGAGGAACAATCCGATGAACCGGAGGAACAGCCGAAAAAGGGCTTGCTTTCTCGCCTGTTTTCTCCACCGGATCAATTGGAAGAAGTCGATACGCCGATTGATTTGACACAGCTGCAAGGATTGGACGAGTCTGCGCCGACATCGGAGGAAGAGGAAACGCAGGTTTTGTCATCCGATTCGATGGAACAGCTGGAAGAACCGGAACCGGAAACGCAGTTGCTGGATGAGCAACCGGAGCAGGAACAGACACCGGAACAGATGCCGGAGCAGCAGCCGGAACAAGTGCAGCAGGAAGATCACTCGCTGGATGAAGTGCTGGAAGAGCTGCGTGCGGAAATCGCGGAAGACGGCGAAGAGTCGACAGAGCAGACGCCACCGACATCGGGGCCTGAACCGGAACAGAAAAAAGAGCCGGAACCGCGTCCGGAAGATACGCCAGTCATCAGTGAGGATGAATTCGAGGCATTTATGTCGGATGTAGATGCCGAGGAGGAAGCGGAACGCGCCAGCTTTGAAAAGCTGCTGAAG
Source organism: Eggerthellaceae bacterium (assembly GCA_963588905.1). Lineage (GTDB taxonomy): Bacteria > Bacillota > Clostridia > Oscillospirales > Butyricicoccaceae > Butyricicoccus_A. The sequence goes on along the minus strand of CAVAJF010000004.1, from coordinate 89,148 downwards.
GACAGCGAAGAAGAGAGCGGCACGGACAAGAAGAAATCGCCGCTGCGCAAGGAAACCGGCATTCCGGAGACATTCCCGGACAAGGCGACAACCGTGTATATTGAACTTCCGGTGCGCAATCCGGAAGAAGAAAAGAAAAAAGCCAAAAAGAAGGCGAAAAAGAAAAAGGTGCAGCCGCCAAAGGACGAGCTGCTGCCGATTCCGGCATGGCTGGGCAAGCCGCTGGAGGAAATTGTCAAGATGGCACCGTCTCTGGAAGAGCTGCGCAAAGAAGGTCCGGTTATGACGCATGAGGTACTGCGCTGTAAGGAGCGCATTGCCGAGCGCGAGCGCCAGTATCAGGAAGCAGCGCAGCAGATGGAAACTGCCGAGCAGCCGGAGCCGGAAGAGATTCACGCGGCGGATGCATGGCAGGAGATGCACGAACAGGACAAGCAGGAGCAGGAGACAGCTGAGGAAGACTCGGTTTTTCTTGAAGGGTCGACCGGCACACCGGTAACGGAGGCGGTCGGCCAGAAAGCATCTCTCGAAGAATCCGTAATAGAAATTCAGGCTTCTGCATCTCAGCCGGGACAACTGGAACAGGAACAGACGCCGCACAGCGAACCGGAGCAGCCGACAGCGGCTCCGGTCAAACAGACAGAGATTAAAATACCGCAGGATTTGACGCAGGAGAGCCAGGCTTGTCGTCTGCGAGCGCGAAACAAAGAGATTCGACTGGTTTTCTTGGGTATTTTGACGCTGATTTGCATTTATATCTCGTGTGCCGCAGACTTTACCATTTTGCCGTTGCCGAGTGCGATGGATTACGCGTCGCATTCCGGTCGCGTGTTGGGTGTCTTTCTGCTGCTGATGGCAGGTGCTGCCGTTTTGGCCTATGACGTCGTTTGGGACGGCATTCGAGCGGTTTTGCATCTCAGTCCAAACTTTGCCTCGTTGGCAGATATTGCGCTGATCCTCAATATTGTGCACTGCTGCATTCGTTTGGCATCGGAAGGAGAAGAAATTCCGTTTGCTTGTATTGCGATGCTGATTCTGTTCGTTGAGCTGTGTGCGCAGATTGGAGAAGAGAAGATTCGGCGCGATACATATAAAGTTGCCGGATCGGCATGCGAACCGATAGGCATCTTCTGGCATGACGGAGCGACACCGCATCTGGTCAAGGCACCGCTGGCAGATACCGATACCTTTGCAAAACACATCGTGCTCAGTGAAGAGCGAAAGAAACTTGAACGGTTAGTGACGTTGTCGGTATTGGTGATTGCAGTGATTTTATCTGCGATTGTCTGCGCTTCGACCGGTGATGTCGGACGGCTGATTTATGTGCTCGCGGCGACCGTGACCGGTTCCTGCCAGATTGCGTTGATTGCCGCTTCTGTCATGGCGAGACAAAGTGCCGCAAGCCGATTGGCGCATTGTGGCGCGGCGTCGGACAGCGACAAGGGCGCGGACAAGATGGCGCAGACGGAGACGGTTGTGCTGACGGATGAGGATCTGTTCCCGACTGGCTCTGTGACATTGGCCAATTTGGAGCTGCACAGCAGTTTGAATGAATCGACCGCATTGGCCTATGCGGCGGCACTGACGCAAGATTCCTCTCTGGGCAGTATGCTGGCGGAAGAGGTGCGCACGCGATATGGCAAACCGCTTCCGGTGCATCAGCTCACGCAGTATATTGGCGGAGTCAGCGGACAAATCGGCAGACTGGAGGTTTTGCTGGGCAATCAGGCGTTTATGATGTCACGCGGCGTGGCGGTTGGCGATATGGCGGACAATGCTCTTGCTCTGTCGCTGGACGGAGATCTCGCTGCCATCATCACGGTGGATTATGCGGTGCCGGCGGTTCTGTTCCATGCGATGCAAAAGCTCATGGAACAGAAAACGACAATCTGGCTGCATTCGCGCAATCAGCAGATTACGCCAAAGCTGGTAGAGCAGCTGTATGATCTTCCGGCAGGCACGGTTGTCGTGCCGGATTTGGAGCAAAATCGCGCCCTGAGAAATCCTGCGTATACACGCGATGCGCGGCTGTGCGCCCTGCTGGTGCGCGATGGATTGATGGGAACGGCGGACTGCATTTGCGCCGCTCGTGCGCAGCGAAAGGCGCAGCGCACAGGCATTCTCATTGGCATCTGTGCGTCCATCGTGTGTATGCTGCTCATGATGTATCTGTGCTATGCATTTGTTCCGTCCGATGCACACCCGATTCGCCTGTTAATTTATATGGTTTTGTGCTTTATCCCGATTTTCTTCTTGGACAATGGAGTGGGACGGGAATGAAAGAAAACAGAGACAGAACGCCCTGTTTGCGGGCGGAAAGTCTCTGTTTCTTTTTTTACAAAAAATTTTCAAATACAGAAGAGCGACGCTTTTATGCGGGAAATGCGTGATTTTGTGCAAAAAGTACGGTTTAAGTGCGGAAGAATTGACAAGTTATGGTGAAGTTCCTGGAAACTTGGCAAAACATTTGGAGAAAATTCACAATGTTTTGCTTGCGATAACGGAGAAAGTAAGGTATAATTACGAACATGAGGACGGGGTATCCCGTCTGGGATAAGAAAAATTAAGGAGATGGAATCGTTGAACGTATATTCTGTAGATAAGATCCGCAACGTTTGTGTAATGGGACATGGCGGAGAAGGCAAGACTTCCCTGATCGAAAGTATGCTGTATATGACCAAGGCGACAGACCGCATGGGAAAAATCGCGGACGGCAATACCGTTTGTGACTATGACCCGGAGGAGATTCGCAGAAAGTTCTCGATTTCCACCGCAGTGGCACCGGTAGAATACGGCGGCTGCAAGATTAACATGCTGGACACACCGGGATTCTTTGATTTTGAAGGCGAAGTACAGAGTGCTTTGCGCGTGTGTGAATCCGGTTTGATTGTCGTGCCGGGCAAGTCGGGCCCGAGCGTCGGCACAGAGAAGGCATGGAAGCGTCTGGCAGACCAGGGCAAGCCGTGTGCGTTTTACATTTCTAAAATTGACGAAGAAAATTCCGATTATGATACCTCGCTGCACAAGCTGCAAAAGGCGTTCGGCGCACATGTTGTCCCGATTGTCATCCCGATTTTCGAGGGCAACCGAGAGACCGTCGGCATTGTCGATTGTGTCATCCGCAAGGCATATCACATGGAAGGCAACGAACGCAAGGAAGTTGCGATTCCGGAATCTATGATGGCAAAGGTTGACCAGCAGCGTGCGGCTCTGTGCGAGAGCGTTGCCGAGCTGTCGGAAGATCTGATGGAGCGGTATTTTGCCGGTGAAGAATTCTCGGATGAAGAACTGATTGCCGGTCTGCGTCAGGGCGTGCTGGAGCGCGCCGTTATTCCGGTATTCTGCGGCACAGCAGCTACCGGTATTGGCACGATTGCAACGCTCAAGGGCATCTGCGATTACATGCCGTCCCCGGATCAGGGCGAAGTAGAGGTTTGCGAGGAAGGCGAGGATCTCATAGAAGTACCGTGCAACCCGAATGGTACCCCGTGTGCCTTTGTCTTCAAGACGACCGCTGACCAGTACGGCAGATTCAGCTATTTCAAGGTTGTAGCCGGTTCCGTCAAGCAGGATATGACGCTGCTCAACCATCGCATGGACGGCACAGAAAAGATCGGCCGTCTGTATTCCATCTGCGGCAAGAAGGCAACCGAAGTCGAGGAAGTAATCTGCGGCGATATTGGCGCAGTATCCAAGCTCGCTACCACAAAGACCGGCGATACGCTGTCTATGAGTGTGCGTGCTGTCAATCTGACGCCGGTACAGTTTGCAAAGCCGTGCTACACGCAGGCAATTGCACCGAAGACCAAGGGCGGTGAGGAAAAGATTGCCGCTGGTCTGGCGAAACTCGCAGATGAGGATCCGACCTTTAGCTTCACCATCAATGCGGAGACACACCAGAGCCTGCTGAGCGGCATGGGCGATATTCATCTGGATGTGATTTGCTCCAAGCTGCAATCCCGCTTCGGCGCAGAGCCGGTGCTGAGCAAGCCGATTGTGCCGTATCGTGAGAGAATTCGCACTGCTGTCACCGTAGAAGGCAAGCACAAGAAGCAGTCCGGCGGTCATGGTCAGTATGGTCATGTCAAGATGACCTTTGAACCATATGCAGACGGCGATTATGTATTTGAAGAGCGCATTTTTGGCGGTTCTGTTCCGAAGAACTTCCATCCGGCGGTAGACAAGGGCATCCGCGAGGCCATGGAGCATGGCGTGCTTGCCGGTTACCCGATGGTTGGCCTGAAGGCAATTCTGCTCGATGGTTCGTACCACGATGTTGACTCGAACGAGCTGTCGTTTAAGATGGCAGCTAAGCTGGCATATAAGGCAGGCATCCCGCAGGCAAAGCCGGTTATCATGGAGCCGATTTGCTCAATGAAGGTTTACATCCCGGATTCGTACATGGGTGATGTCATCGGCGACATCAATAAGCGCCGCGGCCGCATCATGGGCATGAACCCGACCGACGACGGTCAGGAAATCCTTGCCGAAGTGCCGATGGCGGAAATCAGCGACTACGCCATCACGCTGCGTTCTATGACGCAGGGCAGAGGTGCGTTTGAGTCTGAATTTGAACGCTATGAGGATGCTCCTCCGGCAGTTCAGGAAAAGGTCATCGAAGCTGCACAGGCACAGTAAACAGACAATACATCCCACAGCCCCTCCGAAAAACCGGAGGGGCTGTTTTCATCCAATCATAAATTCTCGGCAAAGTGCATACGCTGTACCAGAAACAGCAGGAACAGACGGCGAGGAGCGGGAAAACTATGTTTATCATAACGGCAAAATTCAGCAAACGAAAGATTTTATTTGGTCTTGCGGTGACGGCGGCACTGCTGCTGACGGCGGGCGCGGCGGCGCGCTTGGCGGGAGATGTGGCGGCGATGGGAAGCGGCGCGGACAGCGAGCAGACTGACAGCGCGCAGCAGACAGTCTCTACGCTGGCGCTGACGGATGAAGAGCGCATCGCATATCTAAACGCGTGCGGATGGGAAGTGGATGTCGATTCCTGCACGGTACGGGAAGTGATTATCCCGTCGGATTTTGACGAAAGCTATCAGAGCTATGCGGACTTGCAGGCGCGGCAGGGGTTCGACATGGAAAAGCTCAAGGGCAAACGCGTGAAGCAGGTTGTTTACACGGTGACAAATGCGGAAGAAGCCGATGTTTTGGCCGAATTGCTCATTTATCGCGGAAAAATTGTTGCAGGAGATATTTGCTCTATGAAGACCGACGGCGGCTTCACACGCGGCCTCATGGATCACACGGGACAGAAGTCAAATGACACAAACGATACGTCAGAATCCACAAGTGAGAATACGGATTCTGGTGCATCCTGACCATATGGTTTTACGGAAAATCAACACATTGCCCAAAGAAGCAGGCGAAAAATTCCGCCTGCTTTTATAATTTTTCAAAAACGCTCTTGTGCAAATGTCACAAAGATGATATAATGCTCTTGATTATCGGCGGGAGGCGATCCGGTGGCAACACAGCGAATTGACAAACTGCTTACCTCCATGGGACTGTGTTCTCGGAAGGAAGCGACGGCAGCGGCAAAGCGCGGCACCATTTTGGTTGACGGCGAAGTGTGTCGAGATGCCTCGAAAAAAGTAGATCCCGACAGCGCGCAGATTTCCTTCTGTGGACAGCCGGTTTGTTATCAGACGCACGTGTACATCATGATGTATAAGCCGCTCGGTGTGCTGTCTGCCACAGAGGACAGAGAGCAAAAAACGGTGCTCGATCTGCTGCCTGCCAGTTATCGCAAGCGCGGTGTCTTTCCGATTGGGCGATTGGACAAAGATACGTCCGGTTTGCTTTTGCTGACAGACGATGGTGCGCTGGGACATGCGCTGACCTCGCCGAAACACGCGGTAGACAAAGTCTATCATGCGGAGGCAGAAGGATTGCTGGGCGATGCCGACATACAGGCATTTGCGCAGGGAATCACGCTGCGCGACGGCACACACTGCCGACCGGCAAAGCTGGAGATACGTGCGGCGCGGGAAGGATATTCCGATGTCTTGGTCACGGTGCAGGAAGGAAAGTACCATCAGGTGCGCCGGATGCTGGCATCACGCGGTGCGCCGGTCAAGACACTGGAACGTCTATCGGAAGGCCCTCTGAAGCTGGATGCTGCGCTGCGGCCGGGGCAGTGGAGAGAGCTGACACAGGAAGAAATCGCTCTGCTGCTCGCGCATGACGTTACATAGGGAAAAGTGGACAAAATAAAGTCAAAATTTTTGTACAAATTTCTGTCGATTTGTGATATAATAAAGAAAGTGAAAGACGGGACGGCAATTTGCTGTCAATATGATTGATACTAGGTTTGCTTCCGTGTACATAACAGAGCTGTCAATGGCAGGATTCGGCTGGATGTGCGGGCAAAAGACAATTTCGTTGAAGAAGGGTGAAGTGTGATGGCATCAAGAATGTTTCAGTCTATAATTTTACAGATGAAAGATGCGGTTGACCGCACAATCGGCATTATCAATGCCAGCGGCGCAGTTGTGGCCTGTACCGACCTCAAGCGGATCGGTGAGATGCGCGAGGACGCAGCGGCTGAGCTGTCCTATGTCGGCGATATGATTCGTTTTGGCGGCTATACGTATCGTCCGGTTGCAGATCGCTCGACTCGTTTTGAGTATGCAGTGTTTGTACACGGCGAAGATGAAAATGCACGCAGCATCTGCTCGATGGCAGCGATTGCCGTCAGCAACATCAAGACGCTGTACGATGAAAAGCACGACAAGGCAACCTTTATCAAGAACATTATTCTGGACAACATTCTTCCAGGCGATATTTACATCAAGTCCCGTGAGCTGCATTTTGAGGGAGACACCACCCGCGCGGTATTCCTGGTTCGTCAGGAAGAACATGCGGATGTCGCTGCTCTGGACGTTATTCAGGGTCTGTTCCCGGATAAGCAGCGCGATTTTGTCCTGCACATCAATGAAAACGACATCGTTCTCGTCAAGGAAGTCAAGCCGACTACCGATGACAAGGAGCTGATGAAGATCGCCAAGGGCATCGAAGAGACCTTGGAGAACGAATTGCAGATCAAGTGCCTGATTGGCATCGGCACCATTTGCAGCCAGCTCAAGGACGTAGCAAAATCCTTTAAGGAAGCACAGACCGCACTGGAAGTCGGTGTGGTATTTGACAACGAGCAGAACATCGTTAACTATGACACGCTGGGTCTGGCACGTCTGATTTATCAGCTGCCGACGACGCTGTGTGAGATGTTCCTGAACGAGATCTTTAAGAAGGGCTCGATTGACGCACTGGATCAGGAGACCCTGTTCACCATTCAGAAGTTCTTCGAAAACAATCTGAACGTGTCTGAGACCTCTCGTAAGCTGTTTGTACACAGAAACACGCTGGTTTACCGTCTGGAGAAGATCAAGAAGCTGACGGGTCTGGATCTGCGCGAGTTTGACCATGCTATTGTATTTAAGGTTGCTCTGATGGTACGCAAGTATCTGGCTTCCCGTGAGAGCGGACGCATGTAATCAACTATCGAGGTGAAATTTTTGATTAAACCAACGACTGCAAAACGCATTATGGCGGTTGTCGCACTGATTTTGGCAGTGCTGATGCTGCTCAGTTCGGTTTCCGTCCTGTTCTGAGGACGAGCAAAATTTGATATTTTTGTGAACTCAACAAAAAATAGTTGCCGCAGGCTTTGTCCTGCGGTATTCTTTTTATAGAGAACAGATACTATTTCAGAAGAAAGGGAGCGAGAGCGCATTGAAACGCATGGTATCGCTGCGGCGGGCGGTTGCCGCCGGTGCTGTAGCTACGATTGCAGGCGGAGTGCTCACCGGCGCGGTTGTGTATCACGTCGTTCATCCGAGCGGACGAGCCGGAGAGATTTACGATGTCCTGCAGCAGGCGGACAACATCAGCCAGCATTACTTTGTCGGAGAGGACTATACAACGGACGATCTGATTAACGGCGCGTTGACGGGATACGCACAGGGACTTGGTGACCGCTGGACGAGTTATATGACGCCGGAATACTATCAAAGCTATCAGGAATCCTCTGCGGATTCTACGGTTGGCATCGGCGTGACGGTCAGCTATTTGGAAAATGACGATGGTACACATTATTTATATGTCAATACCGTGGCGGCGGATTCTCCGGCACAAAAAGCGGGCATCGGCTACTATGATAAAATCACCAGCATCAACGGCAAGAGCATTGACGATTTCGGCAGCTATGAAAAGGCTGTGGCTGCGGTGCGCGGCAAAGCGGGCGGCGTTGTCGAGCTGGGACTGCATCAGTATGCGACGGATCAGGATGTCACGCTGTCTGTGACTCGTGCGGAATACGAGCAGATTCATGTGACCTCGCGGATGCTGGACAATCACGTTGGATACATTCGGATTGAGAAGTTTGCAGACAATACGGATGAACAGTTTAACGCCGCTGTCAAAGAAATGCAGAAACAGGGCGCAACCAGCTTGGTGTTTGACCTGCGAAACAATCCGGGCGGACAGCTGACGGCACTGGTCAATTGTCTGGACACCCTGCTGCCGGAAGGCAAGATTATCTCGCTCAAGGATAAGGCGGGAAAAACAGAGGAGTACACCTCAGATGCGAGCGAAGTGGATTTGCCGATGGCGGTGCTCGTCAATGCAGATTCCTATAGTGCAGCGGAATTTTTCGCGGCGGCATTGCAGGAGTACGGCAAGGCGACGATTGTCGGAGAAAAGACCGTCGGCAAGGGATACTCTCAGCAGGGCTTTGAGCTGTCTAACGGCGGCTGCCTCAACATTTCGACGCACTGTTATTACACGCCGAAGGGCATCAGCTTGATTGGCAAGGGCGTGACGCCGGATAAGCAGGTGGATCTGAGCGACGAGAAGAAAGAGCATTTCTATGTGCTGTCAGACAGCGAGGACGACCAGCTGCAAGCAGCGATTTCGGTGCTGGAAAAGTAAAAACCGGCAAAAAAATTGACCGTTCCCGCAAAACACGTGCTTGACATCATCCGATGGGATTTATATAATGAATAACAAGGCACGTTTGCATAAACGACATCTGATGAAAAATCTGTAATAGATCGAGGGGAAATATTCCATGAAACAAGAGTATAAAATGACACAGGAAAGCCTAGATAAGCTGAAGGAAGAGCACGAGTACCTCAGCACCGTCCGTATGCGTGAAATCACTGCGCAGATCAAGGAAGCCCTTTCTTTCGGCGACCTTTCCGAGAACGCAGAGTATCATGCAGCAAAGGATGAGCAGGGCAAGGTAAACTCCCGTATTCTGGAGCTGGAGACCATGATTTCCAAGGCTGTTATCATCGCAGCAGATGAGTACGCAGCAGACGAAGTATCTCCGGGATGCACCTTCAAGATCGAAGATCTGGAATTCGGCGATGAAGAGCAGTATCGCATCGTGGGTTCGCAGGAAGCAGATCCGATGGCAGGTCTCATTTCCGATGAATCTCCGGTAGGCAAGGCTGTTCTGGGTCACAAGATCGGCGAAGTGGTAGAAGTGGAAGCACCGAACGACAGTGTTGTCAAGTTCCGCATCACCGACATCCAGAAGTAAACAAGAACCAACAACAGGCTGTCTGCCACGCCGGAACGGATGGCGGACAGTCCTTTTGCATTATAATTAGGAGGAAAAACATGGATCAGAACGCAGCTGCTGAACAGAGCAAGCCGAAGAACGCAAAGCCGGTTCGCTCGGAATCCGAAGAGTACGAGATCCGCACTGCTAAGTTGCAGGCAATGCAGGAAGAAGGCAAGGATCCGTTTACGGAAGTTCGGTTTGACCGCACCAACTATACCACAGACATCACCGAGAATTTCGAGGAGATGGAGGGCAAGATCGTCCGTCTGGCAGGCCGTATGATGAGCAAGCGCATCATGGGCAAGCTGACCTTCTCGGACATCACCGACCGCTATGGCCGCATCCAGCTGTGCGTCAAGCGCGACCTGCTGGGCACCGAGGAGTACAAGCAGTTTAAGAAGTATGACATTGGCGACATCATTGGCATCGAGGGCGAGGTATTCCGCACCCAGAAGGGTGAAATCTCTGTCCGCGTAGACAAGCTCCAGCTGTTGGCAAAGTCCCTGCGTCCGCTGCCGGAGAAGTGGCACGGCCTGAAGGACACCGATATTCGCTATCGCCGCCGCTATGTTGACTTGATTGTCAATCCGGAAGTGCGCCGCACCTTTGAGAACCGCTCGAAGATCGTCCGCGAAGTGCGCAACTTCTGTGACAGCCAGGGCTTTATGGAAGTAGAGACGCCGTGCCTGAACACGATTCCGGGCGGTGCCGCTGCGCGTCCGTTTATCACGCACCACAACGCGCTGGACATCGACATGTACATGCGTATTGCGACCGAGCTGCACCTGAAGCGCCTGATTGTCGGCGGCATGGAGCGTGTATACGAGATCGGCCGTATCTTCCGCAACGAAGGCATGGACACCAGACACAATCCGGAGTTTACCACCATTGAGATTTATCAGGCATACACGGATTATCACGGCATGATGGATCTGACCGAGAACATGGTCATCCATTGCTGCGAGAAGGTTCTGGGCACGACCAAGGTCATGTATCAGGGCACCGAGCTGGACTTCTCGAAGGGCTGGAAGCGCATGACCATGGCAGAGGCTGTCAAGCAGTACTCCGGTATGGACTTCATGGCAATGGACGGCGAGCAGGCTCTGGAGGCTTGCAAGAAGGCCGGCTATGAAATCGACAAGAACAAGGAGAGCTGGGGCGATCTGCTCGCGATGGTTTACGATGCAACCGTAGAGGAGAACCTGATTCAGCCGACCTTTATCACGGATTATCCGGTAGAAATTTCTCCGCTGGCAAAGCGCAAGCCGTCTGACCCGCGTCTGACCGAGCGCTTTGAGTGCTTTGTCTATGGCCGCGAGCTGTGCAATGCATTCTCCGAGCTGAATGATCCGGTTGACCAGAGAGGCCGTTTCGAGCGTCAGGTAGCGCTGCGCAATGCAGGCGACGACGAGGCGAACATGATGGACGAGGACTTCCTGAACGCGCTGGAATACGGTATGCCGCCAACGGGTGGTATGGGCATGGGCATTGACCGTCTGGTTATGCTGCTGACCGACAGTGCGTCTATTCGTGACGTTCTGCTGTTCCCGACCATGAAGCCGCTGGACTAATGAAATACAGAAGCCTGAGGAGCTGCCAGTCTGCTGCTCAGGCTTTTCTATCATACACAACAGGCACATCGGCGCGCCGATGTGCGGTGTTTCTATCCTGCGAGAGACATTCGCAGGACAGAAAGACCGGTAGAAAGAGAACGGAGTTGCAAGCATGAGTGTACGTATAGAGAGCCGGGAAAATTCGCTGGTCAAACGGCTGGTTCGCCTGTCCGGCGACCGAAAATTCCGCAGAGATATGCAGGAAATGGTCTGTGAGGGCGAAAAGATGCTGGGCGAAGCGTTGTCGAGCGGCATCGAGATTCATGATATTCTGGTCGCAGACGAGGCAGAGCTGGACACGGAGCTGCTGCGTCAGGCAGAAGGCCAGGGCGCGAAGCTGTATACCTGTCCGGCAAGTCTGCTGAGCAAGGTGTCTAACGTCAAAACGCCGCAGGGCGTCGTATTTTCCTGCGAGCGGCCGGTTGCAGAGCTGGATGTTCTGCACGGTGCCAAGCGGCTGATGGTGCTGGAAGGGTTACAGGACCCCGGCAACTTGGGAACGATTATTCGCACGGCGGACGCCTTCGCTTTGGATGGCATCATCCTGTGCGAGGGCTGTGTCGATCCGACCTCCCCGAAGGTGGTTCGTGCGACAATGGGCGCGGCATTTCGCCTGCCGATTGCCGCGGCAGGATTGGAGCAGACCGTGGCATTTTTGCACAAACAAAATCTGCCGCTGTATGCTGCGGCACTCAGCGAGAGCAGCGTGCCGCTGACGCGCGTTGATTTGACGCGCGCTGCTGTGATGATCGGCAATGAGGGACGCGGCATCACCAAAAAAGCGGCTGCTCTGTGCACCCAGCAAATCATTATTCCGATGGATGGCCGCGCAGAGTCGCTCAATGCGTCGGTTGCTGCCTCCATTATCATGTATGAGATGAGCAGAAAGGGCTGATCGCCAATGACGAACATTACCTATTGGCTGTGGCTGGCAACGCGGTGCGGTGCACGATCTGGCAAACGCTTGCTCGAACAATTTGGCTCGCCGGAGGCAATTTGGCAGGCAGATCGTCAGGCGTTTGTTGATATTCCGCGGCTCAATAAACATAAGCTGGATGCGCTGATGGAAAAAGACTTGACGGTTGCTGAACACATCCAAGCGGACTGTCTGAAGCAGGGGATTCAAATTCTTACCCTGTTCGATGAAGCGTATCCGGAGCTGCTGCGGAATATTTCGGATCCGCCGCTTGTGCTGTATGTGCGCGGCACCTTGCCGGATTTCACGGATCGACTGTCTATTTCCATTGTTGGCACACGAAACTGTACCCGATATGGCAAGCAGGCGGCGTGGCATTTTGCGGGAAATCTCGCCCAGCGCGGCGTGATTATCGTATCCGGCATGGCGTTGGGCATTGACGGAACTGCCAACCGGGCAGCGATTGAAGCGGGCGGAGAGACGGTTGCCGTTCTCGGCTGCGGCGTCGATGTATGCTACCCATGGCAGCACAAACAGCTGATGGAGGATATTGTTCGTCACGGTGCGGTCATCAGTGAATATCCGCCCGGCACAGAGCCGTTTGGCAAGAATTTTCCAGTGCGAAACCGCATCATAACCGGCTTGGGTCAGGGAACACTGATTGTAGAGGCACCGAAAAAATCCGGCGCATTGATTTCGGCGGATTTGGCACTGGAACAGGGACGCGATGTGTTTGCTGTTCCGGGAGATATTAACCGCCCATCCAGTGCGGGATGCAATGCGCGCATTCGGCAGGGCGCGGCGGAGCTGGTACAGGAACCGGCGGATATTTTATCGCAGTATCAGCTGACGGATGCGCATACGCAGCGAGAGCTGGAGCCGGTCGAGCACGCACAACAGCCGCTCCCGAAGCCGGAGAGCCGCAGAGAAATCGTTATGCGGCAGCTGGAAGGTTCCGAAGAGGAATGTATTGTCTGGCGCGCGGTGCATGACGGGCTGGAAACCGTCGATGCCATCGTAGAGAAAACCGGTTTGCCCGCTGCCAGTGTGCTGACAGCGCTGACCATGCTGGAGGTTGGACAATATGTTGTCGCGACGGAAAGCGGGTACCAGGCGGCAGCCGATGTAAAAGAATAGAAAGCAATCACCATTGATCGAATAGAGAGAAGAAACCGTCTGCCGACAGCGGCAGCGGCACAGGAGGAATGACAGATATGTCAAAACTTGTCATCGTGGAGTCTCCGGCGAAGGCAAAGACCATTGGAAAGTACCTGGGTACGGACTATGTGGTAAAGGCTTCCATGGGACATCTGCGGGATCTGCCAAAGAAAAAAATGAGCGTGGACATCGAGCATGATTTTAAGCCGGTGTACATGCCGATTGAAGGCAAAGAAAAACTGATTGAAGAACTGCGCGAAGATATTGACAACAGCGATTTTGTCTATCTCGCAACTGACCCGGACCGCGAAGGAGAAGCGATTTCCTGGCACTTGAAAGAGCTATTTCATTTGAGCGATTCGTTCAGCAAGCGCGTCACGTTTAACGAGATTACCAAGCACGCGGTACAGGACGGCATTGCGCATCCGCGCGATATTGATCTGGATCTGGTCGATGCCCAGCAGGCACGCCGCATTTTGGATCGCATCGTGGGCTATGAGCTGTCGCCGTTTTTGTGGCGGAAGGTCAAGCGCGGCTTGTCTGCCGGACGTGTGCAGTCGGTGGCAACGCGCATGGTTGTGGATCGAGAGATGGAAATCCGTGCCTTTGTGCCGGAGGAATATTGGTCTCTCGAAGCGGAACTCAAAACCCAAGAGGGCGGCATGTTTACTGCTTCGTTCTACGGCGACGGAACCGGAAAAGTGGAGCTGAAAACCGAAGAGCAGACCATGCACATCATGGAAGCGGTGACGGACAAGCCGTTTACCGTCGGCAAGGTCAAGCGCGGCAAAAAGCGCAAGAGACCGGCACCGCCGTTTATCACATCGACGCTGCAGCAGGAGGCCAGCCGCAAGCTGAGCTTTGTGCCGCGCCGCACGATGGCGATTGCCCAGCAGCTGTACGAAGGCATTGAAATTGGCGAACAGGGTCTGACCGGTTTGATTACGTATATGCGTACCGACTCCCTGCGTCTGTCTGAGGAAGCACAGGCGGCAGCAAAGGAATATATTCTCGGCCGCTATGGTGCAGAATACTATCCGGAAAAGCCGCGTGTGTTCCGCGCAAAGAGCAATGCACAGGATGCGCATGAGGCGATTCGCCCGACCAATGTACAGTTGGTTCCGGATGACATTAAGGAGTACCTGACACCGGAGCAGTACAAGCTGTACAAGCTGATTTGGAGCCGCTTTGTCGCATGTCAGATGGCGGATGCCATCATGGACACGGTGTCTGCGGACATTGTATCGGAAGGATATATTTTCCGTGCAAGCGGCTATAAAGTGGCATTTCCGGGCTTTACGGCGGTGTATGAGGAGTCCACAGACGATGCCAAGGCATCGGATACAACATCCGGCAAGCCGCTGCCGAATTTTGACGAAGGCGACAGCCTGCAGTGCAGCAAGCTGACACCGGCACAGCATTTCACGCAGCCGCCGGCACGATACACCGAAGCATCGCTCATCAAGGCGATGGAAGAAAAGGGTATCGGCAGACCGTCCACCTATGCGCCGACCATCTCGACCATTCTGGAACGCGATTATGTGGAGAAGGAAGGCAGAAGCCTCAAGCCGACACCGCTCGGCGAGGGCGTCACTGAGCTGCTCGTAGATAAATTCAAGTTGATTTCCGATTTGGCGTTTACCGCACATATGGAAGAAGAACTGGATGAAGTCGAAAGCGGCAAGATCAGCTATGTAGAAGTGCTGCGCCGTTTTTATGACGACTTTGAAGCGGCTCTTCAGCAGGCAGAAAAGGATCTGGAAGGTCAGCGCATCAAGATCAAAGATCAGGTGACGGATGAAATCTGCGAAAAGTGCGGCAAGCACATGGTCATCAAGTCGGGCAGATTTGGCAAATTCTTGGCGTGCTCCGGTTATCCGGACTGTAAGAACACCAAGAATATTGCCATTAAGACCGGCGTCAACTGCCCGAAGTGCGGCGGCAATATCGTCGAGCTGAAATCCAAGCGCGGATTCCCGTTCTTGGGCTGTGACAATTATCCGGAGTGCACATTTATGACGTGGGATAAGGTCACGAAGAAGCAGTGCCCGCAGTGCGGCTCTCCTCTGTTTCGTCATTATGACCGCGAGACCGGCGAAGCACATTTTGTGTGCTACAAGGAAGGCTGCGGCTACAAGGAATTCATCAGCAAGCGCACGCCGCGCAAGACCAAGGCGCAGAAGGAAGCGGAGGCAAAGGCGGCAGCAGAGGCAGCTGGCGAGACCGTAGAAAACGCTGAGGCAGAGGAGAAGCCAAAGAAGAAAAAGGCTGCGGCGAAAAAGACCACTGCCAAGAAGACCACGAAAAAGACAACGACAAAGAAGACAACAACCAAGAAAACGACCAAGAAGGCTGCGGAGGACGGCGAGGAAGCGCCAAAGAAGCGCACGACACGCAAGAAAAAGACCGAAGCCACGGAGGAATCAGTTGATGCATAATGCCATTGTGATCGGCGCAGGCCTGGCGGGCAGCGAAGCTGCTTGGCAGTTGGCACAGCGCGGGATTCATGTGGATCTGTATGAAATGAAGCCGGTAAAGATGACACCGGCGCACCACAGCAGCGCATTCGCGGAGCTTTGCTGCTCCAATTCGCTGCGCGGCGCGGAGATCTGCACGGCACCGGGCTTGCTCAAGGAAGAGCTGCGCCGCGCCGGCAGCTTGATTATTTCCTGCGCCGATGCCACCCGCGTAGAAGCAGGCGGCGCACTCGCGGTTGACCGAGAGGCCTTTGCCAATCTGGTCACGGAAAAAGTGAAAAATCATCCGAACATTACGGTTCATGAAGGCGAAGTGACGGAAATCCCCGCAGAGGGACATGTCATTGTAGCGACCGGCCCGCTGACGTCGGATGCTCTGTTTGAGAGCATTCACAACAAGCTCGGCGCGCACGAATATCTGCATTTCTATGACGCGGCAGCGCCGATTGTCAGCTTTGAATCGGTGGATATGGACAGTGCCTATTTTGCCTCCCGCTATGACAAGGGAACGGCAGATTATGTCAACTGCCCGATGAGCCGAGAGCAGTACGATGCGTTCTGGGAGGCTCTGTGCGAGGCAGAGCAGGCACCGGTTCATGGCTTTGAGGACAAGAAGGTATTTGAAGGCTGTATGCCGGTGGAAGTGATGGGACGCCGCGGACATGATACGCTGCTGTATGGCCCGCTCAAGCCGGTTGGTCTGCGCGATCCGCACACCGGCGAGACGCCGTATGCGGTTGTGCAGCTGCGCCGCGATAATGCCGCCGGTTCGCTGTACAATCTGGTCGGCTTCCAGACCCATTTGAAGTTCCCGGAACAGAAGCGTGTCTTTTCTATGATTCCGGCACTGAAAAACGCGGAATTTGTGCGCTACGGTGTGATGCACCGCAATACGTTTATGGATTCTCCGCGTCTGCTGGACAATCACTATCGGCTCAAGGCAGAGCCGCGCATTCGCTTTGCCGGACAGATGACCGGCGTAGAGGGCTATATTGAGTCTGCAGCCTCCGGTTTTGAAACCGGTTTGGATCTGGCGCGGGAGCTGCTGGGACTGGAACCGATTGAATTTTCCGATCTGACGGCAATCGGTGCACTGGGACTGTACATTTCCAATGAGGCAAATGCGAAGTTCCAGCCGATGAACATCAATTTCGGCATCATTCGTCAGCTTGGCTATCGCGTCAAGGGCAAGCGGGAAAAGAATACCCAGATTGCCCAGCGTGCACTGGAGCATCTGGACACGCTGCTGGATGCCGTACAAGAGGGAAAGGAGACCCTTTCGTGAAAATCATCATTGATGCTATGAGCGGTGACAACGCACCGCAGGCACAGGTTTCCGGCTGCGTCATGGCAGCCAAGGAATTTGGTCAGGAATATATTCTCGTAGGTCAGGAGAGCGTGATTCGCGATTTGCTGGCGAAAGAACACGCAGAAAATCTCCCGATTACCATTCATGACGCACAAGACGTCATTGACATGCACGATGATCCGGCGACAGCGGTTCGCCGCAAAAAAGATGCGTCCATGTCGGTGGCTCTGCGCATGATGAAGGACGGCGAGGCGGATGCCATGATTTCGGCAGGCAACACCGGTGCCCTGCTGTCCGGCGCAACGCTCGTGACCAAGCGCATTCGCGGCATTCGCCGCGCGGCACTGCCGACGCAGCTGCCGTGCAAGGGCGGTCATGTGCTGCTCATTGACTCCGGTGCAAACGTGGAGTGCACAGAGGAATATCTGCTGCAGTTTGCCTTTATGGGCAGTTTCTACATGGAAAAGGTCATGGGTGTCAAGAATCCGCGCGTCGGTCTGGTCAACAACGGCACAGAGGACACCAAGGGCGACCCGCTGCGCAAGGCGGCGTATGACGTACTCAAAGCGGCTGGCGATGCCGGACGCATCAACTTTATCGGCAACGTCGAGGGCAGCGATATTCCGAACGGTGCGTGCGATGTGGCAGTGACGGACGGATTTACCGGCAATGTTCTGCTCAAGACGGTAGAGGGCGTGGCTGGCTTCTTGATGGGAACGCTCAAGGATGTGTTCCTGACCAGCGCGCGGACGAAGCTGGCATATCTGCTGGTCAAGCCGGCGATGGGCGGCCTCAAGAAGATGATGTCCTCGAAGGAAGTCGGCGGCGCACCGTTCCTCGGTATTTCCAAGCCGGTATTCAAGGCGCACGGCTCGTCGGATGCCTATGCAATTCGCTCAGCAGTTAAGCAGGCAGTTGCGTATGTAAACGCAGATGTTGTGGGAGAAATCGAGCGCAACATCGACAATATGACCCTGTAACGGCATTTCCCTATTGACAGCGGGGCGCGAGACACATATGATAAGAAGAGTATGGCAAATGCCCTGCGTGAGAAAAGAACAAGGGAGGTGAGCGTATATGGTATTCGAGAAGGTATGTAAGATTCTGGCAGATCAGTTCGGTGTGGCAGAAAATTCCCTGAATATGGACACTGCGTTCATTGAGGATCTGGGTGCAGATTCTTTGGATCTGGTCGAGCTGATGATGAGCATTGAAGAGGAATTCGACATCGGTGAGATTGACGAGGCAGAAGCTGCCAGCATGAAGACGATTGGCGATCTGGTTCGCCGCATCGGTGAGGATGACTAAAGAAAATGTCTTATGCCCTTCCTCGTTCGGAGGGAGGGCATTTATCCCATTACGATAATGAAAGGAGCGAAATCAATGGAAAAAGATGAATTGATTTATCAATTTCATGACACAGGATTGCTGACGACGGCAATGACGCATTCTTCGTATGCCAATGAGCACCGCGATCAGCACATTCAGAACAACGAGCGCCTGGAGTTTCTTGGCGATTCCATACTGGGTCTGGTATCGGCAGATTATGTCTTTCACCGGTATCCGCACGTGCCGGAGGGTCAGCTGACAAAGCTGCGCGCCGCGGTCGTGTGCGAGCAAACACTGTATGAGGTCGCCAAGGAACTTGGGCTGGATCATTTGCTGCTGCTTGGCCGCGGCGAGGAAAACGGAGGCGGACGCAAGCGCCCGTCCATTCTCGCAGACTCTGTGGAAGCGCTGATCGGTGCGATTTATCTGGACGGCGGTCTGGAAGCTGCCCGCACCTTTATTTTGTCCTTCCTGGAGGCAAAGATTGACCTGGCAGAGCAGGGCGGTGCCTTCCGCGATTACAAGACAGCTTTGCAGGAAATTGTTCAGAAAAACCGTCAGGAGACGCTGAGCTATCAGCTGAGCGGCGAGAGCGGCCCGGATCATGACAAGCGCTTTACTGTGCAGGTTCTGCTCAACAGCAATGTGTTTGCAGAGGGAACCGGTCACAGCAAGAAGGAAGCGGAGCAGATGGCGGCAAAGGCTGCGCTGCAGCTCATGGGTGAGGTCAAGTAATGGCGTCTATTGTGCCGATTTTTGTTCCCCACGCGGGATGCCCGTGTCAGTGCGTCTTTTGCAATCAGCGAACGATTGCGGGACAAAAGCAGCGCATGACACCGGAACAGGCGCGAGAGATCTTACAACACGCACATGCGATTCTGCCTGCGGGGAATATCCCGCAGGCAGCTTTTTATGGCGGCAGCTTTACGGCGATTCCCGTGGAACAACAGGAGGAGCTGCTCGCCGTCACGGATGAATTTCTGGCGGCGGGAAAGATTTCTTCTGTCCGCCTGTCAACGAGGCCGGATGCGATTGATGAAGACATTTTATGTCGGATGAAACGGCATGGCGTGACGGTCATTGAATTGGGCGCGCAGTCGATGGATGACGCGGTGCTGCGGCACGCGAAGCGCGGGCACACGGCGGCGGACACAGTGCGCGCGGCAAAGCTGATTCAGCAGGCGGGTATTTCTCTGATTTTACAGACCATGGCGGGGCTTCCGGGCGATACGCGGGAGACTGTCCGGTACACGGCGCAGCGTATTGCGGCGCTCAAGCCGGATGGGGTGCGCATCTATCCCGTCGCAGTGCTGCCGGATACGCCGCTGTATGACGATTGGCAGGCGGGACGCTATCAGCCGCTGGATGTAGAGACGGCGGCGGTCTGGTGCGCGGATATGCTGGAGGTTTTTGAACAGGAAGGCATTGCTGTCATTCGCGTCGGACTCAATCCGACGGAGGAGCTGGACAGCACAGTCGCAGCCGGGGCGTATCATCCGGCAATGGGAGAGCTGGCATACAGCGAGCTGTGGTATCGCAGGCTGTGCCGACAGATCCGAGAGACCGGAGAGCGGACCATCACCGTGCCGCAGCGCGAGTTGTCGCGGGCAATTGGACATAAAAAACGCAATGTCCTGCGGCTGCGCGAGCAGTTTGGCGAGATTCGCATCACAGCACAGGAAAACAATCTGTGAAATATAGAAAGAAACGCGGATTTCTGCCGCGTTTCTTTTTTTGTCCCGACATTGCATTGACGGGGAAAACATGGTATGCTATAAAATAGAATTTATATCGGCATGTGCCGATGAAATGAGGGATAAGGGGTAGTTACGTGTATTTAAAATCACTGGAATTACAGGGCTTCAAGTCGTTTCCGGACAAGACAACCATTCGGTTTTCTGACGGCATGACGGCGATTGTCGGCCCGAATGGAAGCGGAAAATCAAATATTTCTGATGCCATCCGTTGGGTACTGGGTGAACAGTCCACCAAGAGCCTGCGCGGTGCAAAGATGGAAGATGTGGTATTTGGCGGCACAGCGCGGCGCGGCGCCATGGGTGCGGCACAGGTCACGCTGATTCTGGATAATTCTGCCGGACAGTTTCCGGTGGATGCGGCAGAAGTCATGGTTACCCGCAAGTATTTCCGCTCCGGTGAGAGCGAATATTACCTGAATCGAAAACGGGTGCGTCTGCGCGATATTCGAGATGTATTCATGGATACCGGTCTGGGTCATGATGGCTATTCCATCATCGGTCAGGGTCGTATTGATGAGATTTTGGCGACGAAAAGCACCGACCGCCGCGAGGTCTTTGAGGAAGCGGCGGGCGTGACGCGTTTCCGCACCCGCAAGGAAGAAGCGGAACGCAAGCTGGATCAGACCGCGGAAAATTTGGTGCGCATCCGTGATATTTGGAACGAGCTGGATGCGCGTTCCGGCCCGCTGGAAAAACAGGCGCAGAGCGCAAAGAAATATATGGAACTGCGCGATGAGCTGCGGCTGCATGAGGTGTCTTTGTGGCTGGATACGCTGGATGGGATGCAGGACGCGAAAAAATGCAGCGATACCGCACGCGTGGAAGCGGAGCAGCAGCTGGAGCACGTGCGCGCACAGCAACAGCAGCAGTATGCGCGCTCGGAACAGCTGTCAGAGGACATGCGGCAGCTGGATGTCCAGTCGGAACAGCTGCAAGCTCAGCTGGCGCAGGAAGAAGAACGCGCGGGAGACATTTCCCGCCGGATGGCGGTGCTCGCAGAGAGCCGACGCAATGCGGCGGAGAATATCGGTCTGGCAAAGGGGCAGCTGGAAGCACAGCAGGAGCAAAGCGGCGCTTTGCAGCAACAGTTGCAGGCGCGGCAGCAGCGTTTGACGGCTTTGCAGCAGCAGATGCAAAGCAAGACCGCAGCATATACACAAAAACAGGCGGAAATCCAAGCTCTGACACAGCGGATAGACGGCGGACAGCAGGAAACACAAAAACTGCGTCTGCACGCTGACGAGGTGGGAGAACAGTTGTTTGCCGTACAGGCGGATGCACGCGCCGTGCAGGCACAGCTGGAAGCGCTGCATCAGCGCGAACAGCATGTCGGAGACGATGTGCGCAGTGCGCAGGAACGCACCGGACAGGAAGAGCAGGCACAGCAGTCCATGCAGGAAGAGCTGGAAAGTCTGCGGCGCAGCATCAAACAGGCGGAACTGGATCACAAGACGCGGCGCGACGCCGCACAGGAGGCAGGTCTGGCACTGAGTGCGGCGCGAAATGCGCATCAGAAGCTCAAATCCGAGCTGACCGACAGCGAAAACCGCGTGCGGATGCTGACGGAGTTGCAGCGCGATTATGAGGGCTTTTCCCGCGCCGTCAAGCTGGTCATGAATCAGGCGTCCAGCGGCGCGCTGAAGGGCGTGCGCGGCCCGTTGTCCTCGCTCATCCATGTTTCGGACCGCTATGTCACGGCGGTGGAAACTGCGCTGGGTGCTGCGGCGGCAAATATTATCGTCGAGCGCGCAGAGGACGGCAAAAAAGCCATTCAAATGCTCAAACGGCGTGATGGCGGCAGAGCAACGTTTCTGCCGATGGATACCATTCGTCCGCAGTCGCTGCGTGAGAGTGGATTGGAACGAAACGCGGGATTTTGCGGCGTGGCGGCAGATCTTGTCGAATGCGAGGCGGATTACCGCGACATTGTAGATAATGCCCTTGGCCGCACGGTTGTGGCAGAGGATATGGACAGTGCGTTGGCGATTGCCAGACAGTATCGCAACCGTTTCCGTATTGTGACGCGCGATGGACAGCTCATCAATGCGGGTGGCTCTATGACGGGCGGCTCGGCGGGCAGATCCTCTGGTATTCTGTCCCGCGCCAATCAGCTGGAGCAGTGGCAGGAAAAAGTCCGTGTGCAGCGCAAAAAGCTGCAAGAGATCACGGAACAGGGTAGAGATTTGGCAGACCGCGTGCGCGATGCAGAGCGGGATACCGAACAGACGGCGACCAGCCTGCGCGAATTACAGCAAAAGCTGGCGGCGCTTTCTGCCCAGACCAAACAGCATCAGCTGCTGCTGGATAGTGTGCGGCAGACCGAACAGCAGTTCCGCGCGGAGCAGGAGACCGCCGGACAGCAAAAACAGCAGCTGCGTGAGCAGTTGACAGCATTGCAGGCGCAGGCAGATCAACTGGAACAGGCGCGCAAACAGGCGTTGGAAGATTTGGCACACGCTGCCGGACAGGCGCAGGAAATCGAACAGCAGATGGCCGCGCTGACTGGTGAAGCCTCTCAGCTGCACACGGAGCTGGCACAGGCTCAGACCGAATGTGATACGGTCAAGCAGGCGTTGGACGATTTGCAGCAGATGGCAGATGCCACCCGCCAGACGGCGGAGGATCACAAGCGCCGGATTGCTGAATATGAGCAGACCATTGCGCAGGCGGATGCCCAGCGCAAGGAGCTGGAGCAGACCAGTGAACAGAGCGGACTGCGCACAGGGCAGCTGCGCGGCCAGCTGCAGGAATGCGGACAAAACCGAATGCGGCTGGAAAAGAATAAAACAGAGACAGAAAAGCAAGCACGCGAGATTGGAAACGAAATTGTTGTGCTGGAGCGCAAGCACGCGGAGGCAGAGGCGGCGGCAGACCGCATTCACAGCGAAGAACAGCAGATTCTCGATAAAATGTGGGAAAGCTATGAATTGACGCCGACGGCGGCGCGTCCAATGGCACATGCGATAGAAAATCGGCAGGAAGAAGAAAAGCTCGCGGCATCGCTGCGGCGGTCTATCAAATCGCTGGGGCCGGTCAATCTCGCTGCGATTGAAGAGTTTTCCGAGTTGAGCGAGAGACTGGTGTTCCTGACCGAACAGAAGGATGATTTGGAACAGGCGGAGCGCGAGCTGCGCGGCATCATCGAAAAGCTGACCGAGCAGATGAAAGAAATTTTCGCGGCCTCGTTTGCCCAGCTCAATCAGTATTTTGGTGAGACCTTTCAGGAAATTTTCGGCGGCGGCAGCGCAGAGCTGGCGCTAGAGGACGAAAATGACATCCTCGGCTGCGGCATTGAAATCCGTGTGACGCCGCCGGGCAAGACACTCAAGAACTTGTCGCTGTTATCGGGCGGTGAGAAGGCGTTTGTCGCTATCGCCCTGTACTTTGCGATTTTGAAGGTGCGCCCAACGCCGTTCTGCGTGCTCGACGAGATTGAGGCGGCACTGGACGATGTCAACGTCACACGATTTGCCCAGTATTTGCACCGCCTGTCTGACAAAACACAGTTTATCGTCATCACGCATCGTCGCGGCACAATGGAAGAGGCGAATATGCTGTACGGTGTCACGATGCAGGAACGCGGCGTTTCCAAGCTGCTGATGCTCAACATCGAGGATGTTGAAAAAGAAATGAACATGGAGATTAAATAAAAGGGGATCAAGAGAATGGATAAAATTGCAGTTCTGATTCCGTGCTATAACGAGAGTCAGACGATTACCAAAGTCGTGACAGATTTCCGCAAGACGCTTCCGGAAGCGGTCATTTATGTCTACGACAACAATTCTACCGATGGAACCGATGAGCTGGCGCGAAAGGCCGGCGCAGTCGTTCGATATGAGTATCAGCAGGGCAAGGGCAATGTGGTACGCCGGATGTTTCAGGAGGTAGAAGCAGACTGCTATATCATGGTGGACGGTGACGACACATATCCGGCGGTTCATGCGCGGGAAATGGCAGACAAGGTTTTGCAGCGCAACGCGGATATGGTTGTGGGAGATCGCTTGTCCTCGACGTATTTTACCGAGAACAAACGCCGCTTTCACAATTCCGGCAATGCCTTTGTGCGCAAGTCCATCAACTGGCTGTTTCACAACAGCATCAAGGACATCATGACGGGCTACCGTGCGTTCAGCTATCGCTTTGTCAAGACATTTCCGGTGCTGTCGCAGGGCTTTGAGATTGAAACTGAGATGAGTATTCATGCGGTGGATAAAAATCTGGCGGTTGAAAATGTCATCATTGACTATCAGGATCGCCCGGAGGGCAGTGAGTCCAAGCTCAATACTGTGTCGGACGGCATGAAGGTGCTGCGCACGATTGCGCGGCTGTTCCGCTGCTATCAGCCACAGAAATTCTTTGGTGCGATTGCAGCCCTGCTGCTCATCATCAGCCTGCTGTTTTTCGTTCCGATTCTGTGCACGTATTTCACAGAGGGATTGGTTCCGCGCTTCCCGACACTGGTTGTCTGCGGATTTACTGCGCTGGCTGCAGTACAGTGCTTTTTTGCCGGTATGCAGCTGCAAAATATCGTACAGAAAAACAAGCAGGACTTTGAGATGCAGCTGCAGCGCGCGATGAAGGAGCAGAGAGAAACTCATGAAAAAACTCATTGATCAAATCATGCGCTTCGGCATTGTCGGTGTTCTCGCGTTTTTCATTGACTATGGTGTCATGGTTGCGCTCACTGAGCTGTTTGGCGTATATTATCTGCTTTCGGCGTGCATTTCCTTTACGGTTTCGGTTATTTTTAACTATGTATGCAGCATGAAGTTTGTGTTCACGCGCAGAGAGGACATCAGCCGCGCGCGGGAATTTATTACCTTTGTACTGCTCAGCATTGTCGGCTTGATTATCAATGAGGCGATGATGTGGCTGGGCGTCAGCGTTTTGGGCATTTTCTATATGGTGACGAAGATCTTTGCCACCGCCGTCGTAATGGTTTGGAATTTTGTGTCGAGAAAGATCTGGCTGGAAAAGAAGGAACGGTGACCGGATGGGAAAGCAGACACAGAAAAAAAGCCTGTGGCCGCTGATCGTTGCGGCGCTGATGTTCGGCGCGATGATTAGTCTGGGGCGAAAGATTCACTTTGCCGGAAATGTCCACCTGAGCTACACGGCGAATACGTTTGATGACTTTGTGTGGACGGATTTGGTGGTGTTTGCCCTGGCAGCAGTGGGAACGTTTGCCCTGCTGCTTGTCCTGGATAAGCTGTACGATACCATTGCCCGACCGGCGGACAACAAGGCGTTTAACAAAAAGCTGTTTCTCGTGTGTTTTGTTGTCCTGTGCCTGTGCTGGCTGCCGTTTTTCCTCAAGGATTTTCCGGGCACTGTCGTGGGAGATTCCTTCCATTCGGTCAATCAGGGCTTGGGCGTCAAGCGCATTGGCAATCACTTTTTGGTGTTTTACACGCTGTTTGTGGCGATCTTTTTGCGGATTGGCGCTGCGTTTGGCAGCATTATGCTCGGCGTCTTTTTGTACTCTCTGACACAATTTGTGTTGATGGCGGCGGTGTATGCGCGCTTTTTGACTTGGCTGGACAGCAAGGGCGTGCGTCGGTGGTATGTCGTGCTGTGTTTGGCGTTTTTTGCGATTCCGCAGTCGTTTGCAATGTATGCGGTGATTATGTGGAAAGATCCGCTGTTTACGGCGTTTTTGCTGTTTCTCACTATGATGCTGTTTGACGCCGTGCAGTCGCGCGGGGCCATGTTCCAAGACAAAAAATTTGTGGTCAAATGGGTGCTCTTGCTGCTCGGCACGATTTTCTTCCGCAACAATGGAATCTATATTGTCGCGGGATTGTTCGTTTTGTTGCTGTTTGCCTATCGCAAGCAGGCAAAGCGCGTGCTCATTGCCACACTGTGCGTTATGGTTGCCGCGCGCATCATTGTGGGTCCGGTTTATGACGCACTGCGGATTGAGAAGGACTCGGTGGTAGAGTCCGTGGGCGTTCCGCTCCAGCAGATGGCATATGTGGCAGTGTATGGCGGTGAGATGAACGACACGGAATATGCGTGCGTGACAAAGCTCATGCCGATTGAGGAATACAAGCGGGTCTATACACCGTGCATTGTAGATACCATCAAGTGGGACTATGATTATTTTGACCGCTATTATCTGGATACCCAGACCGGTGAGGTGCTCAAAAACTGGGCGACAATAGGCATGAAGAATTTTCCTGCCTATGTCAAGGCGTACTGTCTGGAGACCTTTGGCTACTGGAAAATTGGCGCGCGCAACAGCAATGGCGATATGATGGAAGGCATCATAGAAAATGTCTATGGATACGATTTGTACACCATCAATGTGCTGCAAAAGCTGCCGGGAGGTGCTGTACTCGAACGCATCCAGACGGCACTGCAGTTCCATTTCAGTGCGGGTACGCTGTTTGCGTTGTGGCTGCTGTGTTTGGCATTGCTGCTGCGGCGCAGGGCGTATCAGCTGGCACTGGTTCTGGCACCGGGAGCCTTTTTATGGATTACTTTGATGCTGGCAGCACCGGTTGCCTTTAGTATGCGATATGTTTACCTGCTTTTGGTGGCATTTCCGCTGATTCCGCTGCTCCCGATGTGGACAAAAACCGATTGAAAAAGAAGGCGTGATTTCCGATATGCAGATGCAACAGACAAAGCAGAAAAAGATGCTGTGGCCGTTTTTTGTGGCGGCACTGATGTTCGGCGCAATGATCAGTCTCGGCCGAAAAATTCATTTTAGCGGGGATGTACACGCCAGCTATACGCAAAATACCTTTGATGATTTTGCGTGGTCAGATCTGGCGGTGTTCGCTCTGGCGGCGGTTGGCGCGTTTGCGCTGCTGCTCGTGCTGGACAGGCTGTACGATGCCATTGCCCGACCGGCGCAGCGCAAAGTGTGGAACAAAAAATTGTTTCTTGTATGTTTTGCTGTCTTGTGTCTGTGCTGGCTGCCGTTCTTTCTCAAGGATTTTCCGGGGTCTGTGCTCGGAGATTCGTTTAGCTCCATTCAGCAGGCGTTGGGAGATGCGGCAATCTCGAACCATTTCCCTGTTGTGTACACGCTGTTCGTGGCGATTTTCATCAAGATCGGCGCGGCGGTCGGCAGCTTGATGGTCGGTGTCTTTCTCTATTCGCTGACACAGTATCTGCTGATAGCGGCGGCCTATGCGTATTTTCTGACTTGGCTGGACAGCAAGGGAGTCAGACGCTGGTATGTCATTGCATCGCTGCTGTTTTTTGTGATCCCGCAGACGTTTGCCATGAATGCGGTTGTCATGTGGAAGGATCCGCTGTTTACCGTATTTTTGCTGCTGCTGACGATGCAGCTCGTGGATGCGGCACAGTCGCAGGGGCAGATGCTTCAAAGCAAGGCATTTTTGGCAAAGTGGGTGTTGCTGCTGCTCGGCACGATCTTTTTTCGGAATAATGGACTGTATATCGCGGCGGGTCTGCTGGTTTTGCTGCTGATTGTCTATCGCAAGCAGGCAAAACGCGTGTGTCTGGCGACACTGAGTGTCATCGTCGTTTCGTGTATTGTCACAGGCCCGATCTATACCGCCTGCGGTGTGGAAAAGGATTCGGTTGTGGAGTCGCTCGGTGTGCCCATCCAGCAGATGGCGTATGTTGTCACACACGACGGAGAGATGAACGACACGGAGCGAGAAGCGGTGACGACGTTGCTGCCGGAGGAGGAATACCGGCGAGTATATACCCCATGCTTGGTAGACTCCATCAAATGGGATTACGGTCATTTCGATAATTATTATTTAAAACAAAACACGGTTCATCTGCTCAAGTGCTGGGGAACCATGTGTGTAAAAAATTTTCCGGCTTATATCAAAGCGTATTGTCTGGAAACCTTTGGGTACTGGAAAATCGGATCGCGCAACAGCTATGGCGATTTGGTATCCGGTATCTCTACGGGAGACGAGTGGGATGGATATGGACTGCATACCGTTGATGTTTTGCAGCGCTTGCCGGGAGGCACGGTGCTCAGCACGATACAGGGAAGCCTGCAATGGCATATGAGTATCGGCACGCTGTTTGCGTTGTGGCTGCTGTGCTTGGCGCTGCTGCTGCGGCGCAGAGCCTATACCTGGGCACTCGTTCTTGCGCCCGGCGCATTGCTGTGGATAACGTTGATGTTGGCGGCACCGGTTGCCTTCGGTGTGCGGTATGTCTACCTGCTTTTGGCGGCATTTCCGCTGATTCCCGTGCTTCCGACATGGATGATAGAGAAAAAGAAATAGGAGGAAAAAAGTCATGGGATTTTTTGATAAAATCAAACAGGGATTGAAAAAGACCAGTGATGCAGTCAGCGAGTCGATTGGCGATGTGATGGCGGCATTTGTCAAGGTGGACGAAGACCTGCTGGAAGAGCTGGAAGAAGCGATGATTCTGGCGGATCTCGGTGCATCGACGGCATCTCGTGCGGTGGATGAGCTGCGTGACCGGGCGAAGCATCAGCACATCAATACAAAAGAAGAGCTGCGCAACGTGCTGTGTGATATTCTCAGTGAGATGATGCAGGAGGACAGCGGACTGGATGTTTCCAAAAAGCCGGCGGTCATTCTGGTCATTGGTGTCAACGGTGTGGGCAAGACCACGACGATTGGCAAGCTGGCGGCATCGTACACGGCGCAGGGAATGCGCGTCATGCTGTCGGCGGCGGATACCTTCCGCGCGGCAGCGGCAGACCAGCTGGAAATTTGGGCAAAGCGCGCCGGTGCGGATATTGTCCGCCACGGCGAAGGTGCGGATCCGGCAGCGGTTGTGTTTGACTCGATTGCAGCGGCAAAGGCGCGTAATTGCGATGTGATTATCGTTGATACAGCCGGCCGTCTGCACAACAAAGCCAATTTGATGAATGAGCTGAATAAGATTGACCGCGTGATTACGCGCGAGCTGCCGGACAGCAGCCGCGAAACGCTGCTGGTGCTGGACGCGACGACGGGACAAAACGCCGTTTCGCAGGCAGAACAGTTCAATAAAGTGGCAAAGCTGACAGGCATTGTGCTGACCAAGCTGGACGGCACCGCCAAGGGCGGCATTGTCGTGGCGATTTCTGCCGGACTCGGTGTGCCGGTCAAGTATGTCGGTGTCGGTGAGGGCATTGACGATTTGATGCCGTTTGAACGCAAGGCGTTTGTCGAGGCATTGCTGCCGGTAGAAGAATTGGATGAAACAGATGAGATAGAAGAATCTGAGACAGAGGAAGAACCGGAAGGAGAAGAAGACTAATGGCAAGACCGGATTTACGACGCAACGATGAGATGCGTAAGGTAAAGATTGTAAAGGACTATACGATGTATGCGGAAGGCTCCGTGCTCATTTCTGTGGGCAACACAAAGGTCATCTGCAACGCATCGGTAGAGGAAAACGTTCCGCCGCATGTCAAGGGCACCGGCAAGGGCTGGGTCACGGCAGAATATAATATGCTGCCGCGTGCGACCAACACGAGAAACCGCCGCGATATTTCCAAGCTCAAGCTGAACGGCAGAAGCGCAGAAATTCAGCGTCTGATTGGCCGCTCCCTGCGCGCTGTCACAGATATGGAAGCACTGGGCGAGAGACAGATTACCGTGGACTGCGATGTCATTCAGGCGGACGGCGGCACGCGCTGTGCATCCATCACGGGCGGCTATGTTGCGCTTTGGCTGGCGTGCAAGAAGCTGGTCGATGAGGGCGTCATTGCCAAGATGCCGCTGACCGGTCAGGTATCTGCGGTATCTGCTGGTATCTGGGAAGGAGAACCGATTCTGGATCTGGCGTATGCTGAGGATTCTCATGCCATTGTCGATGCAAACTTTGTCATGACGGAAAAAGCAGAATTTGTGGAAATTCAGGGCACCGGAGAAGGCCGTCCGTTCACCAAGGAAGAGCTGAACAAGCTGATGAGCTTGGCGCGCCGCGGAACCAGCAAGCTGTGCCGGGAGCAGAGAAAGATTACGGGTGAGATCGGATGAAGATCGTACTCGCATCACATAATAAGGGAAAGATTCAGGAAGTAACCGACATTCTCGCACCGTTTGGCATCGAAGTGGAGCCGATTCCGGAGGATTTCCCGGAAATTGAAGAAGACGGCGATTCCTTTGAGGAAAACGCGAAGATCAAGGCGCGGGCTGTGTGCAAAGCAACCGGTCTGCCGGCGGTTGGCGACGACTCCGGTTTGGTTGTCGATGCACTGGACGGCTTCCCGGGCATTCACTCTGCTCGCTGGGCAGGCCCGAATGTCAGCGCGCATGAGAAAAATCAGCTGCTCATTGAAAAAATGCTGACGGTTCCAGAAGATGAGCGCGGCGCGCAGTTTGTCTGCGTGGCGGCGTGCGTTTTCCCGGACGGACGGGAGCTTTCCGTGCGCGGGCAGTGCCGCGGCACGATTTTGAGCGAAGAGCACGGCACCGGCGGATTTGGCTATGACCCGATTTTCTGCGTGCCGGAATACGGCTGCACGTTCGGAGAACTGGCATCCGATGTAAAGAATTCTATTTCGCACCGCGCACGCGCATTTACCGCGCTGGGCAGTGCACTCAAACAATATTTAGAAGAAGGAGAATAAACATATGCTGACAAGCAAACAGCGTGCGCGCCTGCGCGCAATGGCAAACACACTGAATGACACGGTACTCATCGGCAAGGAGGGCATCACGGATGCTGTCATTGCACAGACCGAAGAAGTGCTGGAAAAGCATGAGCTGATGAAGATCAAGGTTCTGGAGACTGCGATGATGAGCACCAAGGAAGTACAGGCGCAGCTGTGCGAGGCCCTGGACGCAGAGCCGGTACAGTGCATTGGCACTAAGACCGTCATCTTCCGCGTGGCACGGGAACCGGAAAATCGTCACATTGATCCGAACGCATGATGCGGATCGGCATTATGGGCGGGACGTTTAACCCGCCGCACAATGGACACCTTCATGCGGCGCAGCAGGCGGTGCAGGCCTTACATTTTGATCGCTTGCTGCTCATTCCGGACAACATTCCGCCGCACAAGACCATGCCGGAGCACTCGGCGACGAGCGCACAGCGATTGGACATGACGCGCTGCATGGCGGAGGAGATTCCGCACGCGGAAGTCACGGATATGGAGCTGACGCGCGGCGGACGAAGCTATACCGTGGATACGCTGCGCCGGTTGAAGCAAACCTATCCGAACAGCACCCTGTATTTTATTATGGGAACCGATATGCTTTTGAGCTTTGATCGCTGGCGGGAGCCGGAGAACATCTGCCGGCTCGCGCATCTCGTTGTCATTGCGCGGGATGAACGCGATCGCAGGGCGATTGCAGACAAGGCGGCATGGCTGCAGGAAACCTGGCAGGCGCAGGTGGAAATCATCGACTGTCCGGCGCTGCCGGTCTCTTCGACGGAAATTCGCGCTGATCGGGAGCGATGCCGCGAAATGGTTCCCGCAGCGGTTTTTGCGTACATAGACCAGCATCATCTCTATTTTTAATGGATATGGGGTCACAGATACAGAACGGAGGATAACCATGCTTTATACAGATGAGACAAGACGAGATATCCTTTCCCGCCTGTCAGGCTACCGGCTGAAGCACACGCTCGGCTGCGAGAAGGCTGCGAGAATGCTTGCACAGAAATACGGCGCAGATGAAGACAAATGTGCCTTTGCCATGCTGCTGCACGACATTACCAAGAACTTTTCTCAGGAAGAGCAGTTGAACTTGTGCGAAAAATACGGTATAATACCCAATGATGTTGAAAAAACAGAGTGGAAGACGCTGCACGGCAAAACAGCGGCTGCCATTGCAAAGGATGTCTACGACGCGCCGGATGATGTCGTTCATGCGATTGCTTATCATACGACAGGCTGCGCCGAGATGAATCTGCTGGATAAGATCGTCTATATGGCGGATTACATAGAAGAAAACCGCACGTTTGAGGGCGTAAAGACCGCTCGCAAGCTGGCAGCCCGCAATCTGGATCAGGCACTGTTGTATGGAATGAATGCGTCTCTGCGTGAGCTGGTACAGCGGGGAAAACTGATTCAGCTGGATACCGTGCGTGCACGGAACTGGCTGATCGGGCAGATGCAGGAGCTGAACGAATGAATAGGACGAGTGGTGTATGAACAAAAAGCATAACAAACGGTTCAGTCGCGTACTAACTGGGTTGATTATCGCGGCGGCTATCTGTATAGGTGGATATTTTGCTTTCTGTTTCTGGATCAATGCATCCGGAGCAATTACAGGAAACAGTGCAGCTGTCGATCAAGGCTCGGCAATTGTTGTCAACGGTGCAAATCGTCGGGAAGGCGTGTTTTCGCTTCTCATCTGCGCGACGGATGAAGAGGAAAAACGCACGGACTCGATGATGGTACTCGTATTTGATACGAAAAACAGAAAAGCGAATATCCTCAACATTCCGCGCGATTCGCTGGTGGACTGCGACCGCACAGGCTCCGGCAGAAAAATCAACGCGGCGTATGCGTATGGCGTAGATGAGATGCTGGACGAAGTGAGCACCGTCATCGGTTTCCGACCGGATAAATATCTGGTTGCGAATTTCGATGCCATTGCGAAAATTGTCGATGTCGTTGGCGGCGTGGATTACGATGTCCCGTTTGATATGTCTTATCATGATGCATCACAGGATCTTTCCATTGAGTTTAAAAAGGGCAAGCAGCACCTGAACGGCAAGCAGGTTGTTGAATATCTGCGCTGGCGTCACAATGACGACGGCACAGGATATGATGACGGCGATATTGGCCGCGTGACCAAGCTGCAGGATTTTCTTGTGACGGTCGGCGGAACGGTGCTGCAGCCGAGCAATGTCTTTAAAATTCCGGAAATCGCCTCGGCGGTGACGGAAAACGTCAAGACAGATCTGTCTACGTCGCAGATTCTTTGGATCGGTATGCAGGGCATGAAGATGGACATGAAGAAGGACATCAAGATGGAAACTCTGTACGGCGATTCTGCCCGCGTCAATTTTGGTCTGGATATTTGGTTCTATATTCTCGATGAGGATATGATTATTGACCAGGTTAACAAGAGCTTCAACCCGTATACCTACGAGCTGACGGAGGACGATTTTGACATCGTTACCCCGAACACGTATGGCATTTACAGCGAGGACTGGAGACAGGAAAAGGCGCTGCGCTACCAGACTTATAAAAACGCAAAAAAGAAAGCTGAAAAACGCGACAGCGGCAGTGCTGCTGTGTCGGACGATGAATAAATAGAACGGTTCTGCCATGCGGCAGATAAAGGAGATACACGTATGCCGAATACGACAAGAGATTATGTCAAGGCCATGGTCAACGCCATGGACAGCAAGCGCGGTGAAGATATTCAGGTGCTCAAGGTAGCAGATCTGACTTCCATCGCGGAATACTTTGTCATTTGCAGCGCAACCAGCACCACGCAGGTAAAGACGCTGGCAGACGAAGTAGAGTTTAAACTCAAAACTGACTACAACGTGATGCCGCATCACGTCGAGGGACACGATTCCGCAAGCTGGATCCTGCTGGATTACGGCTTCGCCCTCGTCCATGTATTTTTGGAGTCCGCCCGCGAGTTCTATGGCTTGGAAAAGCTGTGGAAGGATGCGACGGCCATTCCGCTGGAAGAGCTGTAAATACTGCATATTTTTTCGCATAGATCAAATTGTAAGATGGGAGCCATAACATTGGAAAAATACGATTTTAAATCCATTGAAGCAAAGTGGCAAAAGGCTTGGGATGACAAGCAGGCTTTTGCCGCAACAACGGATTATACCAAGCCGAAGTTTTATGCGCTGGTTGAATTTCCGTATCCGTCTGGCGCTGGCCTGCATGTAGGTCATCCGCGTTCCTACACCGCTCTGGATATTGTCGCAAGAAAGCGCCGTATGCAGGGCTACAACGTGCTGTACCCGATGGGTTGGGACGCATTCGGCCTGCCGACCGAGAACTTTGCCATCAAGAACCACGTGCATCCGGCAGAGGTTACCAAACGCAATGTCGCTCGCTTTAAGAGCCAGCTCAAGGCGCTGGGTCTGTCCTTTGACTGGAGCCGCGAGATCAACACCACTGACCCGAGCTACTACAAGTGGACGCAGTGGATCTTCCTGCAGCTGTTCAAGAAGGGACTGGCATACAAGAAGGAAATGGCAGTAAACTGGTGCACCAGTTGTAAGTGTGTACTGGCAAACGAAGAAGTTGTCAACGGCGTTTGCGAGCGCTGCGGCAGCGAGGTTATCCGCAAGGATAAGAGCCAGTGGATGCTCAAGATTACCGAGTATGCACAGCGTCTGATCGACGATTTGGACGATGTCGATTACATCGAGCGCGTCAAGACCCAGCAGAAGAACTGGATTGGCCGTTCTACCGGTGCGGAAGTTGACTTCCAGACCACCGAGGGCGACACCCTGACCATTTACACCACCCGTCCGGATACCTTGTTCGGCGCAACGTACATGGTTATCTCTCCGGAGCATCCGGTGATTGAAAAGTGGGCAGACAAGCTGAGCAACATTGATGCAGTTCGCGCCTACCGCGAGGAAGCAGCACGCAAGTCTGATTTCGAGCGCACCGAGCTGGTCAAGGAAAAGACCGGCGTGAAGCTGGACGGTGTTCGCGCCATCAATCCGGTGAACAACACGGAGATTCCGATTTTCGTTTCCGACTATGTTCTGATGAGCTACGGTACCGGTGCCATCATGGCAGTACCGGCACACGATGACCGCGACTGGGATTTTGCCAAGGCATTTGACCTGCCGATCATCGAGGTTGTCAAGGGCGGCAATGTGCAGGAGGCTGCATTTACCGACTGCGCAACCGGCATCATGGTCAACTCCGGCTTCCTCAACGGCATGACCGTAGACGAGGCAAAGAAGGCAATCACCGAATTCCTGACCGAGAAGAAGGTCGGCCATGCCAAGGTTAACTATAAGCTGCGTGACTGGGTATTCTCCCGTCAGCGTTACTGGGGCGAGCCGATTCCGCTGGTTAAGTGCGAAAAGTGCGGTTGGGTTCCGGTACCGGAGTCCGAGCTGCCGCTCGAACTGCCGAACGTAGACTCTTACGAGCCGACCGATGACGGCGAATCCCCGCTGGCACCGATGACGGATTGGGTAAATACGACCTGTCCGTGCTGCGGTGGTCCGGCAAAGCGCGAGACCGATACCATGCCGCAGTGGGCTGGTTCTTCCTGGTACTTCCTGCGTTATATGGACCCGCACAACGACAACGCACTCGCTTCCAAGGAAGCATTGGAATACTGGGGACCGGTTGACTGGTACAACGGCGGCATGGAGCACACCACGCTGCATCTGCTGTACTCGCGTTTCTGGCATAAGTTCCTGTATGACATCGGCGTTGTTCCGTACAAGGAGCCGTACAAGAAGCGTACCAGCCACGGCATGATTCTGGGTCAGAACCCGCACAACTTTGCGTATCTGCCGGAAGAGGAGAAGAAGAAGTTGCTCGAAGAGTACGGTTCGGAAGAAGCTGCACAGAAGCATCTGGCAGAGAAGTACGGCGAGATGGCAAACCATCCGGTTGTTAAGATGTCCAAGTCTCTGGGCAACGTCGTCAACCCGGATGAGACCATTGACGAGTACGGCGCAGACACCATGCGTCTGTATGAGATGTTTATCGGTGACTTCGAGAAGTCCGCTGCTTGGTCTCCGAAGGCAATCAAGGGCTGCCGCCGCTTTGTAGAGCGTATTTGGAACCTGTTTGACAAGGTCCAGCCGGGTGACGAATACAGCGAGGCAAACATGGTTGCCATGCATCGCACCATTCAGAAGGTTTCCGAGGACATTGAAAACCTGAAGATGAACACGGCGATCGCACAGATGATGACGCTGCTCAATCAGCTGACCGAGAAGGGCGTCAACCGCGCAGAGTACAAGACCCTGCTCGCGCTGCTCAACCCGTTCGCACCGCACGTCACAGAAGAACTGTGGCAGATGATGGGCGAGACCGATCTGCTCAGCCTGCACACCTGGCCGAGCTTCGATGAGAGCAAGACCGTAGAGTCTTCCGTCACGATTGCCGTTCAGGTAAACGGCAAGGTCAAGGGTACGGTAACGCTCCCGATGGACTGCCCGAAGGAGCAGGCTCTGGAGATCGCTCTGGCAGACGGCAAGGTACAGAACGCAATCAACGGCAAAAACGTCGTAAAATCCATCGTTGTACCGAACAAAATCATCAATCTCGTTGTCAAGTAAGGGCTTGTACAGGTTTTTGCAGATTTCTGAAACTTGTGCTTGACACCGCACCATGAAAACGATATAATATATACACGGCATTATGCCGATGCATAAGCATAAGCGTTTATTGGCAACGCGCGGAGGGAGGGAAAACAATGTCGGAAATCCGCGTAAAGGAAAACGAGTCTCTCGACAGCGCACTGAGAAGATTTAAGAGATCGTGCGCAAAGGCGGGTGTGCTTTCCGAGCTTCGCAAGCGTGAGCATTATGA
Source organism: Eggerthellaceae bacterium (assembly GCA_963588905.1). Lineage (GTDB taxonomy): Bacteria > Bacillota > Clostridia > Oscillospirales > Butyricicoccaceae > Butyricicoccus_A. Next base: position 52,595 of record CAVAJF010000004.1, on the reverse strand, counting down.
GAGCCCAAGCGTAAAGCGCCGTAAGAAGTCCGAGGCGGCTCGCGCAAAGAGAAGAAAGTATTAATTACTTGCTCAAACAGCACCGGAATGGGAAACTGTTCCGGTGTTTTTTGATGCCTGCACGGCGTATACTTTCGCCGGTTTCGGGCAAACTGAGTTCGGAACAGAATCCAACCGCATCCGGCAGACGCCGGAGGATGCTCCAATCACAGAAACCCCGTCCGGTCTCTGTGCCGCCGGATGCACGCAATACGGCTTTCCCTGCATGGGAGGGCCGTATTCTTTTTTGCGTTTTTCTGTGACTTGTGCTATACTGAAACTATCTAATTGGACAGTGTGTCTGAAAATAGGAGGACAAGATTATGAGCAGATCAGAAAAATTCTTCCGCGCCATGGCTTGGCTGTGCTTTGGTATTCTGGTTGGCATCTTTCTCGCACCGGTAAAGCATGGCGTGCGCATCTCGATTTGCAGCAACAACACAAACAGCTCATTCGGCGATGACGGCGCGGATATCTGTGACGAGGACGAAGATGACGAGGAGCAGGAGGAAATCGTTCTCCGCTGAGCATTTGAGAAGGAATTGCAAAAAACACAGCGATGTGATGTTCTTTTTTGCTCAGGTATGATATACTAAACGTGTTTGGAATGCATTCCAAAGTCTATAGGAAGAGAGCAGGGAACGGATGAGCAAGAAAGAAAAAAAGACACGAGAAGCAGACGGCATCTGGGTGAGCGACGAACGACGCATTACCGAGGAATGCCGACAGGTTTATCCGGCACTATACAAGCTGCAAAAGGCTGTGCTCAGCGTGACGGTGGTTGTCTGGCTGGTGACGCTGCTGGGGCCGACACTGCTGAAAAAGCTCGTGGCGAGCTACAGTGGCTGGGGAAATACCTTTGAGACGGTAACGCTGGTGCTGGCGTTTGTCATGCTGGTACTGTACATCATTGCCAATTATTTCTGGCAGGAAAAGATGAAAAAGTTCCGCGAGAAATACGAGCGGCAAAAGGCAAAGCAGCAGCGTGCTGCGGCAGAAAAAGCCAGAGCAAACAAGAAATAACAGAGAAAAATTGGATCTGACCTCATGCATTGGGGTCAGATTTTTTGTGCATGATTTGACGAGTGAACAGTTTTGCGCTATAATACCGAGTATTCGGGCTGAATCAGAACGACATGCAGACGAGGCCCAATGAGGAAAAAAGTTATGATTTTGGAGTTGTTACCATGAAAAAGAACAGTCAATACGGCAATGAGAGCATCTCTGCCCTCAAGGGCGCTGACCGTGTTCGCAAGCGTCCGGGCGTTATTTTCGGCTCGGACAGTCTGGACGGCTGCCAACATGCAGTATTTGAAATATTGTCCAATTCCATAGATGAAGCGCGTGAGGGCTATGGCAATGAGATCATTGTCACCCGCTATGCTGACCATTCCATTGAAGTAGAAGATCACGGCCGCGGCATTCCGGTCGATTATAACTCGAAGGAAAAACGATACAACTGGGAGCTGGTATTCTGCGAAATGTATGCCGGCGGCAAGTATGAGAACAACGGCGGAGATAACTATGAGTTCTCGCTGGGTCTCAACGGTCTGGGCACCTGCGCCACACAGTATTCATCGGAGTATATGGACGTCACCGTGCGCCGCGACGGCACGGAATACAGCCTGCATTTTGAAAAAGGTGAAAATTGCACGGGAACAAAGACCGGTTTCAAAAAGAAAAAGTATACCGGCGGGGAAACCGGCACGACCATTCGCTGGCGTCCGGATTTAGAGGTCTTTACGGACATTCAGATTCCGGAAACCTATTATCTGGATGTGCTCAAGCGACAGGCGGTTGTCAATCCGAAGCTGCGGTTTATTTTCCGCAATGAGACGCCGGAAGGCATCAAAGAGACCGAGTTTTATTATGAAAACGGCATCAGTGATTATGTCACAGAGATCGCCGAGGACAAAGCACTGACATCCGTGCAGTTTTTGACTGGTGAGCGGCGCGGCAAAGATCGCTCGGATAAGCCAGAGTATAAAGTGCTGCTCAACTGTGCGTTTTGCTTTTCGTCCAGCATTTCGCGGCTGGAGTATTATCACAACTCCTCGTGGCTGGAATACGGCGGCTCGCCGGATAAGGCGGTTCGCTCGGCATTTGTCTCTGCGATTGATGCCTATCTCAAGCAGAACAACAAATACAATAAAAACGAGGGACGCATCTCCTTTCAGGATGTGTCGGACAGCTTGATTCTTGTGACTAGCTGTTTCTCGACATACACTTCTTATGAAAACCAGACCAAGAAAGCCATTACCAATAAGTTTATTCAGGAGGCAATGACAGAATTCCTGCGCTCCGGTCTGGAGATTTACTTTATTGAAAACAAGGCAGAAGCGGATAAAATTGCCGAGCAGATTCTCATCAACAAGCGTTCGCGCGAGCAGGCGGAAAAGGCTCGTCTGAACATCAAGAAAAAGCTCACCGGCAATTTGGATCTTGCCAACCGCGTACAGAAATTTGTGGACTGCCGCACCAAGGATGTGTCGCGCCGCGAATTGTATATCGTGGAGGGCGATTCTGCGCTGGGTTCGTGCAAGCAGGGACGTGATTCGGAATTTCAGGCAATTATGCCGATCCGCGGCAAGATTTTGAACTGTCTCAAAGCGGACTATGACAAGATTTTCAAGAGCGATATTATCACGGATCTGCTCAAGGTGTTGGGCTGCGGCGTAGAGGTGAAATCCAAGTCCAACAAGGAGCTGTCCAATTTTTCGCTGGATAATCTGCGCTGGAACAAGGTCATTATCTGTACCGATGCCGATGTCGACGGCTTCCAGATTCGCACGCTGGTGCTGACGATGCTGTATCGTCTGACGCCGACGCTGATTGAAGAGGGATATGTATACATCGCAGAATCCCCGCTGTATGAGATTGAATGCCGCGGCAAATCGTATTTTGCTTTCGATGAGGGCGAAAAAGCGGAGGTACTCAAGCAGCTGGACGGCAAAAAGTATACGATTCAGCGCTCGAAGGGTCTCGGCGAGAACGAGGCGGATATGATGTGGGAGACCACCATGAACCCAGAGAGCCGCCGCCTGATTCGCGTGATGCCGGAGGATGCCGCAGCGACGAGCGAAATGTTTGATCTGCTGCTCGGTGAAAATCTGTCCGGACGAAAGGAATACATTGCCGAAAATGGCTGGCAGTATTTAGAATTCGCGGATATTTCGTAAAAATACTTGGAAAGGTAGTTTTTTCCTGACATGGCAAAGAAAAAGAGCAAACAGCAGCCGGTAAAGGAATATCATCCGCTTGAGCCGACCGCACAGCGCATTACAGAAACGCTGCGCGAGAATTACATGCCGTATGCAATGAGTGTTATTGTATCGCGTGCAATTCCGGAGCTGGACGGATTCAAGCCGTCACACCGCAAGCTGCTTTACACAATGTATAAAATGGGTCTGATGGGTGCAAACCGCACCAAGTCGGCAAATATTGTCGGTCAGACCATGAAGCTGAATCCGCATGGTGATGCGGCAATTTATGAGACGATGGTTCGTCTGACGCGCGGCAATGAGGCACTTTTGACGCCGTTTGTCGATTCCAAGGGCAACTTTGGCAAGGTGTATTCGCGCGACATGGCATACGCGGCTTCGCGCTATACCGAGGCAAAGCTGGATAAAATCTGCGCGGAGCTGTTCCGCGAGATTGACGATGATGCCGTAGACTTTGTGGACAACTATGACGGCGAAATGAAGGAGCCGACGTTGCTTCCGACGACGTTCCCGAATATTTTGGTGTCTGCCAATACCGGTATCGCTGTCGGCATGGCGAGCAGCTTTTGCGGCTTCAATCTCGAAGAGGTCTGCCGCACGACGATTGCTTATATCGAAGACAATAACTGCGATTTGATGGCAACACTGCCGGCGCCAGACTTCCCGACCGGCGGAGAAATTATTCTCGACCGCGCCCAGATGCAGAAAATCTATGATACTGGCCGCGGTTCGTTCAAAATTCGCTCCAAATGGAAGTATATCAAATCGGAAAATCTGATTGAAGTGTATCAGATTCCGTATACAACGACCATCGAGGCGATTATTGATAAATTAGCAGATCTCGTCAAGAGCGGCAAAGTCCGGGAAATCTCGGATATTCGAGATGAGAGCGATTTGTCCGGTCTCAAGCTGGCGATTGACCTCAAGCGCGGTGCCGATCCGGATAAGCTGATGGATCGCCTGATGCAGATGACACCGCTCATGGACAGCTGTTCCTGCAACTTCAATGTGCTGATTCAGGGAATGCCGAAGGTACTCGGCGTGCGCAGCATTTTGGAGGAGTGGACCAAATGGCGCACGGAGTGCAAAAAACGCACGATTCGCTATGATTTGGCAAAGAAGCGGGAGAAACTGCATCTGCTGCACGGTCTCAAGACCATTTTGCTGGATATTGACAAGGCCATTGCCATCATTCGCAACACAGAAAAAGATGCGGATGTCGTTCCGAATCTGATAGACGGCTTTGGCATTGATGAAAAGCAGGCGGAGTATATTGCAGAAATTCGTCTGCGCCACATCAACCGAGAATACATTCTTAAGCGTCTGTCCGAGACGGAAGAGCTGGAAAAAGAAATTTCCCGTTTGGAGAATCTGCTCAAGAGCGATGCCAAAGTGCGCCGCGTCATCATTCGAGAGCTGGAGAATATTATCAAAAAATATCCGTCTCCGCGCCGTTCGGATATTCTGGAAGCGGATAAGCTCGAACGATTTGAAGAAGAAGATCACATCGAAGACTATCCGGTGCATCTGTTCCTGTCTAAGGAAGGATATTTTAAGAAGATTACCTCGCAGAGCCTGCGTGGTGCATCGGATCAGAAGTTCAAAGACGGCGATGCGCTGTTCCAGACGCTGGATGCGACCAATAAGCAGGAAATCATCTTCCTGACCAACAAGCAGCAGGCATATAAAGCGCATTTGTATGACTTTGATGACAGCAAGGCGAGTGTGCTCGGCGATTATCTGCCGTCCAAGCTGGAAATGGACGCCGAGGAACAGCCGGTATTTATGCTGCTGCCCGGTGACTACACCGGAAGCATGGTCGTTGTCTTTGAAAACGGCAAGGCTGCACGCTTTGAGCTGGCAGGCTTCGCCACAAAGACCAATCGCCGCCGCCTGACCGGTGCCTATTCCGATCGCTCTCCTGCCAAGGCATTTTTCCACTTCTCGCAGGATTGCGACATCACTCTGTTTGCGACGAATGGCAGAGCACTGACGATCAATACCTCTGTGATTCCGGCAAAATCGACGAGAACGACAGTCGGCGTGCAGGCAATGGTACTGCGCGGCAGTCACACCATTACACACGCATGTTATGCGATAGAGCTGGCATTTGCTCAGCCAAAACGATATATTTCGCACTCGATTCCGTCTATTGGCGCGTTGCTCAAGGACGAGGACAAGGGACAGATGACTCTGCTCGAGTGAGAAGACCGCAAAAGAAAGCCGTCCTTCGGGGCGGCTTTTGCTGTTTCCGCAGTGTCAGCGCGGCACTCGCCGCATAAGATGAAAGCAGGGAAAGGGGAAAGCAGGTATGAATCACACATTGATGGCAGCCATAGCGGGCGGTGATGTGCGGCAGGTCTTTCTCGGAGAGCGGCTGGCGGCGGATGGGATGCAGATTGGCACAATTGGATTGGAACGGCATCGGTCTGCTTTGCCGGTGTACAGCGATATGGCGGCGTTATTTGCACAGGCAGATGTGATTTTGCTGCCGATGCCGGTGACACGGGATGGGGAACGGCTGCATACCCCGCTCGCCAATGCGCCGTATCGACTGAAAGATGTATTGGATGCCGTTCCGGCGGGCGCTGCGGTGTATGGCGGTTCCATTCCGCAAACCATATACGATATGGCGCAGCGGAGAGGCATTCGCCTGTTTGACTATCTCAAACAGGAAGAACTGGCACTGCTCAATGCCATTCCGACGGCGGAGGGAGCCATTCAAATCGCGATGGAGGAACTGCCGATGACCATTCATGATCTTTCGGTGCTGGTCATCGGTGCGGGACGCATTGGCTCTGCGCTTGCGATGCGTCTGCGCGGACTCGGCGCACAGGTCACCGTGTCGGCGCGGCGAGAGACGGATTTCGCTCGCATGTACAGCGCAGGGTATCGCTGCTTGGATACACGAAACCTGGCGGGACAGCTGCATGAATTTCCGCTCATTATCAATACGGTTCCGGCGGATATTCTCAGTCGAGCAGTACTGGCGGATTGTACACCGGATACGCTGCTGCTGGATTTGGCATCCGGTGCAGGTGGTGTCTGTGAGGACGCCAAAGGGCTTTGCTGTGTGATTCATGCGCTGAGTCTGCCGGGAAAGGTCGCGCCAAAGAGTGCAGCAGATGCCATTGCACAGACCGTGCGGCATATGCTGGAGAGGGAGGGGTTGTTATGAAACGAACTGCGGGATTCGCCGTGTGCGGATCCTTCTGTACCATAGATCGGGTTCTTGCTGTTATGGAACGAATGACTCGGGAGGGCTGGCAGGTCATTCCGATTGTTTCCCAAGAGGTATATACACAGGACACACGGTTTGGTGCGGCGCAGGACATTGTGCAGCGCATCACAGACATTTGCGGCAGGCCGCCGCTGCACACGCTGCAGGCGGTCGAGCCGATTGGCCCCAAAGATCTGTTGGATGTATTGATTATCGCGCCGTGTACCGGAAGCACATTGGCGCGGCTCGCGCATGGCATCAGCGACACGCCGGTATCTCTTGCCGCCAAATCACAGCTGCGCGTGGAGAAGCCGGTCGTGCTGGCCGTGGCAAGCAATGATGCGCTCGCAGGCTCTGCGCCAAATATTGCTGCACTGCTCAATCGCAAGCAGTATTATTTCACGCCCATGAAACAGGATGCGCCGCACACCAAACCGCGCTCGCTCGTCGCAGATATGAACAAGATTCCGGAAACGGCAGCCTTGGCACTGGCGGGAAAGCAAATGCAGCCGATCTTGTATTGAGCACAACAATCGAACACAACAAAAGACCCTGTTCATGCAGAACAGGGTCTTGCTTGTATCTTGGCGTATGTGTGCTTACAGCGTTGCTGCCATGACGGCCTTGATGGTATGCATCCGGTTTTCTGCCTCGTCAAAGACGATGGACTGCGGACCTTCAAAGACTTCGTCGGTGACTTCCATGGCGTCACGGTTGAATTTCTCGCCCATTTCCTTGCCGATGGTGGTCTTGTGGTCGTGGAATGCCGGCAGGCAGTGCATGAATACAGCGTTGTCAGCGGCATTGTCCATCAGCTTCTGGTTAACCTGATACGGAGAGAGGGCATCAATGCGCTCCTGCCATACCTCAACCGGCTCACCCATAGAAACCCAGACGTCGGTGTACAGAACGTCAGCGTTCTTGGTTGCTTCCATCGGATCCTCGCAGAAACGCAGGGTTGCACCGGTCTCTGCGGCAATCTTTTCGCAGGTCTCAATCAGAGCCTGATCCGGGAAATATGCCTTCGGAGCAGCGGCAGTAAAGTTCATGCCCATCTTGGCACAGCCAACCATCAGCGAATTGCCCATGTTGTAGCGGGCATCGCCCAGATATACAAAGTTGATGCCCTTAAGCTTGCCGAAATGCTCACGAATCGTCAGAAAATCAGCCAAGATCTGTGTCGGGTGAGACTCGTTGGTCAGACCGTTCCAGACCGGTACGCCAGCGTATTTTGCCAGCTCCTCGACGATTTCCTGGCCGTAGCCGCGGTATTCAATGCCGTCAAACATGCGGCCGAGCACGCGGGCGGTATCTGCGATACTTTCCTTCTTGCCGATCTGAGAACCGGACGGATCGAGATACGTCACCTGCATACCGAGATCATGTGCGGCAACCTCGAAGCTGCAGCGGGTACGGGTGCTGGTCTTTTCAAAAATCAGCGCGATGTTCTTGCCGCGCAGCGTATCATGAGCAATGCCTGCTTTTTTCTTCGCCTTGAGATCGGCAGCGAGGTCAATCATGCCCTCGATTTCTTCCGGCGTAAAATCAAGCATCTTGAGAAAGTTTTTTCCTTTGAGATTCATAGTCGTGTTCCTCCTGTGTATTGGTATCCACTGCTCTTTATTATAGCAGACAAATAGATAATTGGAAAGTAGGGAAAACGCCGCCTGTACTCAGTGTACAGACGGCGTTTGCTGCAATTCGCCAAGCAAATGCGCTTGTTGTTCCTGCGTCAGTATGCCGGATCGGTACAAGGCGTGAACCAGACCGGTCAGCATACAACGCTTCCATTCTTGTTCCAGATTGTCCATTGCTTCCCTCCGTTCTGAGAGAAGCATATGAGAGGTAATGCAAACTTAGACCATCAATCGTCAGGATAGACCTCAGACGGCGTGATATTGTCGGTCGTGACGGCTTCTGCCGAGGAGTTTGCGTACTGCATCACCGGAGACAGCGAGTCAATCGTCCATACACACCAATGAATATTGTTGCGCAGGATGGTCGCACGCTGAGCCGCCGTCAAAGACCGGCTGTTGGCGCCGATGGTGATGGTATCTTTGCCATTCTTGAGAAGCTGTGCGTTTTTGATGGCGTTGGAATCCACTTTGTTTACCAGCAGACACAGCGGCGCGGCGTTATCGTAGTCTCGCAGATGCAGCAAATCATTGACATAGAAGCTGATCCATGTGACGTTATCCTGCATATTGTACTGCTTGGTCAGTTCAAACAGAGTGCGAACTTGACTCTCTGTCATGGGAATTTTCATCTCAATATACGGATGCAGATGATTGCGCGAACAAAAAGAAATAAATTCTTCAAATGTCGCAATTTTTGTGCCTTCATACCCCGCCCAGCGCTCAGAAGAATTGCTCTTGTAGCTGAAATCGTAGTTTTGCAGCTGGCCATAGGTGAGATCGGCGACATTGCCTGTGCCGTTGCTGGTTCGGTCTATGGTCGTGTCGTGAATCAAGACAGGTACATTGTCTTTGGTGAACTGCACATCGGTCTCTACATAGCGATACCCCTTTCGCACAGAAAGCGCATAGGCAGGCATGGTGTTTTCCGGTGCTTCTGAGCTGTATCCGCGATGATTGACAAGACGAACTTGTTTGTCTGCGGTTTCTTTCTCCTGTTGTGCGTCATTGTACAGGCAGAATACAACGGCGCATTGCGCGCGGGTTGCTTTTCCTGTCGGAGAGAAGGTGCCGGAGGATGTGCCGCTCATGATACCGGAACGGTATAGTGTATACACCGCGTCGAGCGCATAATCTGCGGTCTGATTTCTGTCGGAAAAGATTTGCGTGCTGCGTGTCCGCGGCAGCACGAAACGCTGGTAGTTGGCAAACTGAACGATGAGAAATGCCATCTGCTCTCTGGTAATCGCGCTGTTGGGAGAAAATTTGTTGGAAGAAGTTCCTGAGATGAGACCGCCGCTGTATGCCCATGCGACAGCGTGTGCATACCATGCGTCGGCGGGAACATCTTCAAATTGTGTGGTTGTGTAGGAACTGATGTCCTCTTTGCTGTATTTGGCAAGCACGGTGACAAACATCGCGCGTGTCATGACCGTATCCGGAGAAAATGTCGTAGATGTTGTGCCGGAAAATAAGCCGAGATCTACCGCCCGATTGATATATTGTTCCGCCCAATGGCCGGAAATATCGGTAAATTTTGCCGCTTGTGCACGTTGCTGCGGACACAATGCAAATACCATTGCAGCCGCAAGCGCACCGGCAATCCATTGTTTTATGCGCTTATGTATCATGCGTGAAACGACCCTTCTTGTATATTATATATAATTATCATACCACAAAACGAGAGGATTGTATACTGTTTGACTAGGGAAAGATTTTGCTATGGTTTTTGTAAGCATTGCAATTTTACCGATTTGTGGGTAAAATAAAGAAAAACAAGCAGAAACAAAAAGGAGCATGTTGCTATGGAAGAAAGACGATTGGATCTGCGCATTCCCAATGAAGCGCGGTCAAAGGAAGGACATCGTACCACAAAGCTGGTGTTTCAGCTCAATCAGACGGAGCCATATACAGAAGAATATGATGCATTGGTGCACGAACTGTTTACCGGTGGATTTGGCGAAGGAAGCCACGTCAATACGCCGCTGTTTGTCAATTTGGCTGCCAATGTACATATCGGCAAGAATGTTGTATTCATGCCGTATTTCCGCTGCATGTCTGCCGGAAATGTTTGGATTGATGACGATGCGCGCATCGCAATGAATGTATCGATTATCACGAATAATCATGACATGTACGAGCGCGATGTGCTGACCATTCGCGACGTGCATATTGGCAAAAATGCATGGATCGGTGCCGGCGCGACGATTCTGCCCGGTGTGACAGTCGGAGAAAATGCTGTTGTCGGCGCGGGAAGCATTGTGACGAAGGATGTACCGGCAAACGCGGTTGTCATCGGCAATCCGGCACGAGTTGTCAAAACATTGGACGCAGAGCGATTTCAGTGAGGAGAAGAAATATGAACAAGCATGTAGAAAGAGCAAAACAACTGCGGGATACTGCTCCGCAGAACAATAACTGTGCGCAGACCATTATGCGTGCTTATGCAGAAGAAATGGGACTGACGGAAGAGCAGGCGGCAGCCGTTGGATGTAATTTTGGCGGCGGCATGAAGTGCGGCGGCACCTGCGGTGCCATTACCGGTGCACTGATGGTTCTCGGCACAAAGGGCATTGTCTCTCCGGCAGCTGTCGGAGAATTTCGCAGACGCATCGCGCAGAATCACGATGGCATGACGGACTGCGCCGACTTGCTCAAAGCAAATGCGCAAAAGGGTGGAAACAAAAAGACGCACTGCGACAATATGATTTATGAAGCCATTGAACTGATTGATGAGATGACGAAAAACTAGCAGACAGACCAAAATTCCTAACGCCCCAAAGCATGAAATATCAAGAAACAACGCACGCGTTTTGTTAGACTGGAATCACAGAAAGGGCGTGAGCAAATGAATTGGATACAAGGCGTACAGCGGGCAATTGACTATGTAGAGGCGAACATCACAGAAGACATGGACTTTGAGGAAATAGCCAAACAGGCGTATTCTTCCTCGTTTCATTTTCAAAGGGTGTTCCATATTCTGTGTGGTTTCTCTTTGGGTGAGTATATCCGAATGCGCAGGCTTTCGTTGGCAGGAGAAGAATTGTCAAAGGGAACGGTCAAAATCATTGATATTGCAATGAAGTATGGATATGATACACCGGAGAGCTTTACCCGCGCCTTTACCCGATTTCACGGCATTGCACCGAGAGAAGCAAAGCGCGGCGGCAAGGTCAGAATATTTACGCCGCTTTCTGTAAGAGTAACCTTGACAGGAGGCAGCAAAATGGATTACAGAATCGAAAAACGAGGTGCGTTTCAGGTTGTTTGCAAGAGAAAGCGTATGGAGAAACCGCAGGGAGCAAGTGCGACACCGGACATCACAGCTATGTGGCAGGAATATGGTGCGGACGGAACGATGAAGCGGCTGATTGATTGTATGCCGCGTCATCCGGTTATGAAAGGCCTGCTTGGCATCTGCTTTTCCGCAGAGCTGAACGCGCAACAGTTCCCGTATGGCATCGGCGTGGAGTATGACGGCGCAACAGTGGATGAGGATTTGGAAATCGTAACAATTCCGGCAAACACGTATGCTGTGTTTACAAGCAAGGGAAAAATGCCGGATGCCTTTATCGAGACCTATCATCGCATTGTGACGGAGTTCTTTCCACAGAGTGCTCAGTACGAATATGCGGAGAATGTGGAGTTTGAAGTCTATGCATCGGATGATATATCTGATCCGAATTATCAATGTGAGATCTGGATTGCGGTAAACGAAAAAACACCATCCATCTAACATGATTTGACAAGCAGCCGCGCTATGCGCGACTGCTTGTTTTAGATAAAGCATAAAATCCGCCTGATTTCACATACTATCCATAAGACGCGTAATATGGAAAATAGGATGTGTTGCAGGAGGAATAGATGTTATGAAAGCAACAGGAATCGTCCGCCGGATTGATGATCTCGGGCGGGTTGTTATCCCAAAAGAAATTCGGAGAACCATGCGGATTCGTGAAGGCGACCCGCTTGAGATTTATACAGATCGAAATGGAGAGGTTATCTTCAAAAAATACTCGCCGATGGGAGAACTCAATACGTTTGTCTCCCAGCTGTGTGATTCCGTCACAAAGACGACCGGTGCGAGCTGTGTGATTTGTGATCGGGATTCTGTCATTGCCGTCTCCGGCAGTGCAAAGAGAGATGTATGTGATCGCAGCATCAGCGAGGATTTGGAACACATCATGGAACAGCGCAGAATCTTCCGACCGGAGGGAAGGGTAGTGTCTCTGACAGGAGATCCGCGGTATGCGGTATCCATCGCGGCGCCGGTGATCGCGGGCGGCGATGTTTCCGGCTGCGTTGCCCTGCTGCGTGACGAAGCCCATCCGGATGCCGGAGAAATAGAGAGCAAGCTGCTGCAAACCGCAGCGAATTTTCTGGGACAGCAGATGGTCAATTGACAGAAATACAGGCGGTTGGTAAAAAAATCGCCTGTACATAAAATTTTTTTGAAAAAACGCTTGACAGATAGGGGACTGTATGGTATTCTATATAAGCACTCAGCGAGAGGGCAAAAACAAAAAAGAAATATCGCGGGGTGGAGCAGTTCGGTAGCTCGTCGGGCTCATAACCCGAAGGTCGTAGGTTCAAATCCTGCCCCCGCAACCATTATAAACCGTTGATTCTTAGGAATTGACGGTTTTTTCGTACTTTTCAGACGCTTTGAAATTGCGGCATTTTCTCCATGGGGTGAATTTGGGGTGAATGCCCTTTATTTTTGCCAAAATTACGCCGATCATATACAAAAAAAGAACAGGCGTTCAAGCCTGCTCTCGTATCTGTTTCCTGTGTGAAAATACTCCGGCGCGTGTTTCGGATGCTTTCGCTTTTGCCTGTGAAATTTGATGGGCATAGATTGTCGCTGTGGTCGTTGCGTTCGCATGTCCAAGCTCGTTGGCTGCGGTCACAAGGTCGATACCATCCGCGATCATAATAGAAGCTGCTGTATGCCGGAACGCATGAGGGTGAATGTGCGGAAGATTATGCGCCCTGCTGAATTTGTTTAGCCAGTCGGTTATACTGTCAGGATGCATCGGTTTTCCATCAGCCTGGGTGAATACATAACCGTTCTCTTGCCATCGGTCGCCGCTGACAAGTCGTAATTTGTATTGTGCGGTTCGATACTGCTTGAGTAGGTTTAGGGTCTCGGGGGCGAGATTCAACGGACGCTCTCGGTCGCTCTTGGTTGTTCCCTCAAATATGCCGCGTTTGGCACTGTACAGGGAAGCGCGCTCAATGGTTACAATGCCGGTGTTAAAATCAATGCTTTCCCATTTCAATCCAACGGCTTCCCCGCGTCTGCATCCGGTATCAATCATAAAATAGGTAATTGTGCGCCATTTGAGCGGTGCACTGTCCAATGCTTCTAAAATAGCGTCCATTTGCTCTGGCTGATAATAGTCAGGCTTTTTTTTCTGCACCTTTGGAGGTGTTGCCTTGGATGCTGGATTGAATGGAATCAGCATTTCTTTTTCTGCTTGAGCCATAATGGCAGAGATGAGAGCATGATATTCCTGTATGGTTTTATTGGACAGCGGGCGGGAATCCTTCTTGATTAGAAAGACTTCTGTACATTTCAGACCCAAAGCTGCCGCGATCTGTTCCGCTTTGTCCGGTTTAATCGGTGTTCCTTTTATCGCAGCGGATACCGTAGAAGCTGCAACGTTTGCTTTTCGTGCGATAGAAGCTTTAGAAAATCCCTGTTGATTCATCTGTTCCGGTAAGGTAGATAATGCAATCGCTCTGTTTCCATCGGTACGGATGCCGGATTCGCTCAGGTTCTTATAGAATGCGTTCAAGTGCTGCGGTCGAAGCTCTGACAGCTTGATATGACCGATAGCGGCATCAATACGCACCATGAGTTCCCGATAGCGGTCAATGGTTCTTGGTTTGATGCCGGTGCGCTCTTTTAGATCAATCACATAGTCTGCATATTCTGAAAAGGTCTGTTTGCGGTCAATTTGATAACCTTGTTCAATTTCACGCTCGAAGTCTGTTGCTACGCGCTCAAGAGCCTTTTTTAATTGACGAGAGGTCATTTTGCTGTCCGGCTTCCATGTTCTACGATGCCGGATTTGCTTTCCGGATATGTCAAACCCGCCCGCCACAGTAATTCGATAGGTGACGGCTCCGGTTTTGCTTGTGCGTTTTTCAATTGTTGCCATTTATAATTCCTTCATAAATTACTGGTTTTCGCCTTTTTTATTGGGTCTCAATCCGTGTATTCTACGGCGAACAATGGTATCTATTTCTTCTTCGATATAAGCATTCAATTTTTCTTGTTCGTTTTTTTGTTTTTTCTGACTTTCTACTACTCTGTTATTATGATTTTGTAATACCTGCTCCCATTCTTCTTTTGAAAGCGTTTTTCCTGCAAGTTCGTCAACTATTATATTACAAGCATCAACCATTTCGGTTGCAATTTTGAAAGTAAAATACTCTCTATCCCATAAATCCAAGCGACCTTTTTCCTTTTCTAGTGCGTGCTCATCATGTATCATTGCGCGTAAACATCTACTATAATCAACGGTGATAAAATTCAAGTCATACAACGCTGACTGAAATTTTTTATTTTTCAAGAGCGCACCTAAAATGTCAAAATAATATACCTCGTTGAATGCATCAGCATACTCACGAAGAAACTCAATAACGTCATTAGAAAGGTGGGGAAGTTCATCAATTTTTATCGGGTGATAGGTTTCAATGTCTCCCATTAAATAATAATAAGAAACATCAAACAAGTCTGCAACAGCCGCTAAAAATTCTATGTTAGGAACTCTTTCACCTTTTTCATAGAAACTGATACTCCCTCTTGATACATTCAAAATTTTTGCAAGTTCGTCCTGCGAAAGATTTGCTTTTTCGCGCAGTGCACGCAATTTTTTACCAAAAAGGATTGTAACAGGTGTAATGTTTTCCATATTTAAACTCCTCTTGTATATTTTTGTGTCATTTTAGAAATATATGAATTTAATTGTTGAATTGTTGCTATTGTTGTTGTACAATATGATTGTAACATAAATGTGCAAGTAAATCAACAATGACACAAAAGGAGACTTTAGAAATGAAAAATTTTGATGTTCGTAAAGCAGCACAAACAGCGGGCGTGCGCTTGTGGCAAATTGCGGATGAGCTTGGCATCAATGACGGGAATTTTTCTCGAAAATTACGCAAGGAACTCTCTGCGGAAGAAAAAGCAAAGATTTATGCTATCATTGCTCAGCTTTCCAGTGCAGAAGGTGGTGAATAATGTGCCTGAATGTCAGATCATGACGATTGCGCAGACTGTAGCGCGGTGCAAAGAATCCGGCTATCCGGTCAGTGCATACACGCTCAGGAGAGCGATTAAATCCGGTGCGGTTCCGTGTCGCGTTGTTGGGCGCACATATTTGATTGCATGGCAAAACGTCATTGCATGGTTGACTTGTTCAGACGGACAGGATAACGAGCCGGTGCGCGTAGATACAGGAACGCAGGGCATCCGGCGGGTTGCGCTCTGATTGGAAGGTGAGCACGCACGGACATTTTCGCAGAGATTCGGGAGCGTGTACCGATTGCACAGGCGGCACAAGACTACGGTGTGCAGTTAGGGCGCGGTGGTATGGCTCACTGTCCATTTCACGGTACAGATCAGCATCCATCTATGAAATTATATCCAAATGGTTTCAAATGCTTTACGTGCAATGAGCACGGAGACGTTACCGATTTGGTCGCAAAGCTGCGCGGGCTCCCGCCTGTAGATGCAGCCAGAGAGTTAAACAATCGGTACGGTTTGGGCTTGACTATTGGGCAAGCGGCAACACCTCAAGAACGTGCACAGCAGCGCATAGAAGCTGAAAAACGGCATAAACGGCAGCAATTAACCCAAGCGTTTAAGGAATGGGAAGTGCATGCATGGCGGGTTTTGAGTGAGTATTACAGGCTCTTGACACGGTGGAAAGAGCAATATGCCCCACAGACGCTGGAAGAGCTGAATAATCCCAGTGCTTTTTATCTTGAAGCAAACAAGCGAGAATATATTGCGTATCTGCTGGATATTTTGGACGGAGACAATCAGATGCAGAAAATCCAGCTTTTTCAGACGCATAGAAACGAGGTGAGAAATTTTGAGCAGCGATTACAACAACTTTGATATTGCCAGTGTCTTGACGGAAGAAGAACAGAATGAGTTGCGTTCTGGTACATATACGCGGACACCTGAGCCTGTGAACGAAAAAACGATTCATGATTCTACGGCTGAAACAGTAAAGCAAAACACACCTTCGGAAACTGACGAGGTGTGTCCGTATCCTGATTACACGGTCAGTAAGACCGGAAAAGTACAATTAAAATCAACGTTTTCTAATTTCAAGACCATGTGCAGACTGCAAAACATTCCTGTGCGACTAAATATTATCCAGCGCACATTGGCAGTACCCTCGGAGATTTGCAAGGGGCACAGTCCAAACGGGGCAGAGAGTGCGTTTTGTGTGGAATTGCAGGACTGTTGCACGAGGGCAGGCATCCGAACCAATGCCAAACAGGTGCAGACATGGGTGAAAGTGCTTGCAGATGCCAACCGCGTGAACCCAGTGCGAGAATATTTGGAACGACAATCTGAAGTATATCAAATTCCAGAAGATGAACGTGGCAAAGCATGTATGCAGGTGTTTGATTGCCTGCAATTTGCTGATGGTGTAACGGAAGAACAGCGCGGAAAATATGCCAACTTATTTGGAAAATGGCTGGTACAGTGCGTGGCAATGGCACACAACGAGAAAGGGAAATATGGAGCGGATTTTGTTTTAGTGCTGCAAAGTAAGAAGCAGGGAGCAGGAAAAACATCTTTCTTCCGGCATTTATGCAGCCCAAAAGAGTTGCAAGGCTATTTTCTAGAGGGCTGTTCCATGGATCCATCCAATAAAGATGATATTTTACAGAACACTTCTTGCTGGATTTGTGAGCTGGGAGAGCTGGAAGGAACGCACGGCAACGGAAATCGCGCGGGCGATAGAAGCAAAGAATGTTTCTGCTGTCGGGCGAGCACTGGGCAATCTGGGTTATGAAAAAACTGGGGACGTAAATATTTCGCGTAGGTATCGCGTCTTGCGTGGTTCACGTCTTTACAATATTCCACCTCTCAAGTTTCTTTCGTATGAAGAGGGTGAGGCGGGGTGAGGTAGTGCTTTTTACCTCACCTCTGAAAAATCAGAACAAAATTAGAATAAAAAATACATGATTTGCTTCAATAACTAAAAAATTAGAACTTTATATCTGGGGTGGGGTGAGGTGATATAAATTTACTATAAACATGATAAAGAGTAAATTTATATTGTATACAGAGTATATATTTTATTTATATAGTTTGGAAAACGCCACATCACCCCACCTATTACCGTATACATTCTTTTTAGAAGGTGCACAAAATGAATAAAAATGTTTTGTTTCCAGCTTTCAAAGCGGATAAAAGTTCAAAAAATCGAGGTGGAGTGACACCTCACCCAACTACGCCGTCTCACCCCGCTCCATTTTCGGAGAAAGAACGGATATTAGAAGGGATGATAAGCGGGGAACACTTGCTCACACTGCTGGGAATTGCCTGCAAATGTATTGGAGAGCTGACCCAAGACCCAGAGTTTTACAAGGAAGCCAGACGGCGGGCACGTTGTCGGGGCATTGCAGAGAATCACAAACCAAGCATGATTGAACGCTGGGAGCAATTGCAGGATGAAATAGAACGCACAAACGGAAACTATCACCTAGAGACCGATACCGTACATAAACAATTGTTTCACACCATGACTATGAGCCTGTGCAAACACGCGGAAAGCATAGGGCAACAGCTCGAAGCACAAGGCATGAAGTGGACGCGGGAACACGGGTGGATAGAAGAACAGAATACACAGTAAAACGCCACAGCGGGCGTCTACGGCGGCAAATGAGCCATGCGTGAGCCGTTCAACATAGACGGACAACAGAAAAGCACCTCTCATTCCGGTTTCCGGCTGGGACAAGGGGTGCTTTCGGTTGTATTAGGCGGTCTGTGCTTTCTTTGCTCGTTCTTTGGCAGCGTGTGCAGATGATTTGGAGATACCGAACCGTGCACCGATCTGCGACAGGCTCATGCCGGATTCAAACAGGCGTAAGATTTCGCTGTCTTGGTTTTCCGGTTCGCTGGCGGGAGCTGTGGAAAAAGCCGGCTTTTCTGGTTCGGTTTCTGGTGCAACCCGCTCATTTTTGAGCGGGTCTATTTCTTCTCGCAGGCGTTTAATTACCTCATCCGATGCCGTCAGGGCGTGCCGGTATTCGCTTCCCTGCTCTCGCAGCTGCTCATTCTCTGTGTACAGGTTCTCGACCTCTTTCCGAAAGTCGTTCAAATCGTCCTGCATGTCTTGCGCTTTGTATTGCAGCTTGTCAAACTGGTCTTGCACCTCTTCGAGCTGGGATACCTGCTCTGTCAGCTCTTCTACGCCCTTGCAGCCGTGCAGATACCCAAGACAATACACGGGCATGTAACTAGACGCGATCAAGCTCTCAGGCACTTCAACGCCCGCCGCCTGTCGAAGCAAAGACCGCGTTTCTCTGCATCCGTACCGTGTCCATGCGTCCCGTGCTTCAAATTCTCCGTGATAATACAGGTGTTCGAGGATCCGGTCTACTTCCGGCGATTGCTTGACAAGCTCAGCCGCCCGCCAGTCAGCCCAGCGGACACGGCACACAACAGCGATACCGCCCGCCGCCAGCAGCAGATACACACGGGCATACAGGGCGATCATAGAGAGCTGCACGGCGCACAGGACAAGAACAATCATGCAGGCGATACACAAGCGCAGGCGGGCACTCAGGCAGCGCAATAGCTGGAATGGATTGCACAGCAGGAACAGAATCACAATGCCTGCAATCATGTCCGCGCCGACAGCGGCAGAGATGGACACAGAGCCCACGCAGCACGCAGCCGCCAGCAGGGCAATACATGGAATACTATTTCTGAATATGTTCATACAGGTCTCCCCTTCCCTTTTGAATAGTCTGTAATATGCTGGTTTTGCCGTTCAAAACCGTTCAAACGGCTATTTTGAACGCCAGAACGAACGCTTGTGAACGCTCTCCGAACGCAGGATGAACGCCAGAACAAACGGTTTAGAAATTGCATAGTGGAAAAATCTGTGAAATGTGGTATACTATTAACAATTTAATAATGCGAACGAATGCGAGCGAAAGGCGAACAGGAAAGCAGATTGAAAAATCGCATGGAAGAAACTGCAAAAAGACTGATGAATGCGAACAAATGCGAACGAATGCGAACGGAGAAAAAGAGAAATGTTCGCAAAAGTTGCAGAACACCCGCACAGAGGATTCCGGCGGGTGTCTGGTAGTTAGTGCTTCTTCCATTCTGTTTCTGCGATAGTTAACATCAATACAAGTTGACGATAGTTCAGACTATCACTATCGAGTTTAGCTCGTAACCTGTTTACCAGCTCTTTCCATGTGAGTTTTGTCAGCTCTTTCCATGTGGGTGTTTCCATTCATTCCGCCTTGTCTCCGGCGGGCGGCTCTGGTACAATAAGACCAGATACCGCCCTTGGTGGTTATATTACTGGCTCTTTTCCTGTTGCTTTGGACGGTGGACAGGAAAAGGGCTTTTGTTATGCCTGCTTATTCGTCGGATTCTTCTGCGTGACCGTCCCACCATGCAGCAATTAAGCTGTCAAGGCGTTCCAAATCATCAAGATCATCACCGAATAAAACGCAAGCGTCATCGATGGCTTTCTTGAGCCTTTTGCAGATTTCCTGATAGCGTGCGTATTCTTCCGGTGTGTAGCTGGTAATCCACTTGTCCCTGGTTGCATTGACATAAGTTTCCATTGTAAATTCCTCCTAGATTGATTTGTATATGCTCGTCCGCTGATTTAGCGGGCGTTCACGGTGTGTTTGTTGCTCAGGGTGTAATTACATACCCTAGACCCTGTTATGCGCTTAGAGCCTTAATTCTGACGTGTTTGCGCGGCTCAATTTTGATTGTAGCCTAAATGACGTGCCAGTTGGCTAAAGCAGCGGCTGCACTTTCTTTCTCAGACATTGCTTTAAATTCTTTCAGCCAATCCTGTTCCCAAGGCTCCAGCGGTTGATTTTCCGGCTTGATGCTCACGGGCTGTTCTTCCGGTGCGGATTCTCGCAGCCTTTTCAAGCCCGCTGCTATGTAGGATTCCGGTTCTCTTGGGTGCTTGTTCCTTGCGCTGTGTATCAAGGAAGCAATACGCTGCTCTGATACGCCCGCCTGCAAGGTCTGTTCCATACTGGTTAACAGGCGTTTGCTGATTGTATCCACGCCAAAGGCTGTACAGAAAATAGAAGCTATTCCATTCGCAGCAGACAGAACAGGGCTTTGCTCTGTCTCTCTGTCTGTATCAGTTATATTATCTTCTATCTTATCTGCTATATTATGAGGTGAAAATTTTTCACCGGGGTGGTGAAATTTTTTCACTGGGGGTGATGAAAATTTTTCATCGGGGTGGTGAAGTTTTTTCACTGGGGTGGTGAAAAAATTGCACCGGTAGTCACAAAATTTCACCCCGTTTTCTATGCGCTCTCGTTTTTCAATGCATCCCTTTTCAGTCAAAGATTTCAGAGCAGCAAGTACAGTTCTCTTACTGCTTTGAATCCAGTCGGCTAGATATTGCGCTGAACCGGTGTAATATTGCTGTTCAGCTTGTGAAAAGCCGTAAATGATAGCATATACAGCGAGTTCATTTCCCTTCAAACCGAGGTCGGATACCATCCAGCCTTGCACGACATAGAAGTTTTCTGGATTTACGCGATTTTCTGCCATTTGTGTTCACCTCTTTTCTGTTGGTGTGATTATAGTATACAGCTTTTGCTTAATAACGTCAAGCATTTAATCAATTGAATGGTGGATGATTTTTCTCATTTGCTTGCTATGGTTAAGGGATTGCTGTATAATACAAGTTATATTGGGAGGCTCTACAATGGCAATGGAACAAAGAATAAAAGCAGCAGCGGCTTATGCCGGAATTAGTCAGGCGGAATTGGCTAGAAGAATAAAAATGACACCATCTAATTTTAATCAAAAACTGAAACGAGAGACATTTACAGAATCAGAACTCAAAGTTATTGCGGCGGCGCTTGGTGCTGAATTTGTCCCGTTTTCGTTTTCTTTTAAGGACGGAACAAAGATTTAACCGTACAGCGGGACGATGCGCCCGCCGGAGAAGGGGAATAGATATGTCAAAAGAAAAGCAGATTAAAAGTGTGATTCATGCAAAAGATAGAAAGGAAAAATAAATGGATAAGACAAAAATGCTTGCACTGCAAAAGCTGTTTGATGATGTTTGTCATCACATGGAAGATGGCACGGAATTTTGGTATGCTAGAGAGATTCAAGAATTGCTTGGATACTCTCAGTGGAGACGGTTCTCAGAAACGATTGAAAGAGCTAAAATAGCGTGTAATAACAGTGAGTTTGAACTTTCAGACCATTTTGCCGACGTTGGCAAAATGGTCGAGCTGGGTTCTGGTGCATATAGAGAAATAGAGGATATTATGCTCACTCGGTATGCTTGCTACTTGATTGCTCAGAACGGAGACCCACGAAAAGAAGAGATTGCATTCGCGCAGAGCTATTTTGCGTTACAGACCAGAAAACAAGAGTTAATCGAGGAACGCATGCAACTGATCGCACGGATGGAAGCACGAGACCGCTTGCGTGATGCTGAAAAGCAGCTGTCGGCAAATATTTATGAGCGTGGAGTAGATGAGCAGGGATTCGGACGGATTCGGTCAAAGGGAGATCGAGCATTGTTCCATCATTCCACAAAAGAAATGAAAGAAATCTACGGAGTGAAGGAAAGCCGCCCGTTAGCTGATTTCCTGCCAACTTTGACGATTGCAGCAAAGAATCTTGCTACTGAAATGACCAATTACAACGTAGAACAGAAAGATTTGCAGGGTGAGTGTTCTATCACGGTAGAGCATGTACATAATAACCAGAGCGTTAGGACTATGCTTGAAGATCGTGGAATTAAGCCGGAAGAACTCCCGCCTGCTGAGGATTTGAAAAAATTGGAACGTAAAGTAAAAACAGAAGAAAAGAAACTCGCTAAGTCTGGCGGATGCCTGTCAGACTAACAGCAACTAACCTGAACAGCCCTGCGGGCTGTTCTTTTTTTGATGCCCAAACGGGCGGGAGTTGCAGAAAATGCAGCTGCAGCACGCCCGATCAGCTGCAAAATACCGGAATATTTGCAGGAGAGGGGGAATAAGGATGCATGAAAAGGCGCGTCGTGAAACGCGACACCCTATACAGGAGACGGGAATGCATAGAAAGGGTGAACGAAACGGACACCCCCTTTAGAGTGAAACGCGACACAGGGTGAAAAGCTGTGCCGTTGATTTGACTGCGCAGATTTGCGCTGTCCGGTAAGAGGACGGCTCAAGTTTGAGCAGTCAGCCAATCCAAAGTTGGACTCTCCAATTTTGGTGAGCCCGAAAAAACGATGAGATAAAAAAACTTTCTTCCAATTTTGGAGAATAGGTTTTAGACAATTTTGTCCGAAACTGTTTGCTTTCCAAATCTGGAAACCGATCACAATTCTATGAATCGTCTCAGGCGGGCGAACTTCGTGTGAAAAACGTCCGAAGTCTGGCACATGAGGGCTATAGCGATTCGCTATACCCATGCAAGGCGCTCAAAAATGAGCGGGTTCTCGTAAATTGCCGGTATGCCCTGAAATAGGGCATACCTTCCGACAGGGCATGAGCACAAAGTGAGCACAAACATAGCACAAAAAAACGGGAGAGCTTATGTTCGGCTCGGTTTTACTCGGATTTGAGTAAAAGGGGGTCGCGGAAATCATGACCCCTCAGTTTTGAGGACACATGGCGTCACGATTTGTTACGCCATACAAACCAGCGCCCTGAATCAGGGCAGTGCTTTCAGCACCTGATGTGCAAAAATGGGCATTAGCCAGGGCGCGAACTACGAACGAACAAAGAAAAAGCGACTCAATAACGAGGACAAAGGGAAGGTGAAAATGACCGCCCCAGCGGGAACGGGTATACGGCAGACAAAAAAGTCCATCGTCACTTTGATTTTTAGATATTGGTTTCACAGAAGTGTGTGACCAATGACGCGCCCGCCTGTATCGTCTCTTTGCTGGCGGGAAATGAAAAAAGCCCGCTGGCAGATGCAGCAGGCGCGGGGTGAATCCGTGGGGTGAATTTTGGGTGAATGGGGTGAATTTGGGGTGAATTTTCTCAAAATTACTCAGCACGATTTGAACTTTCTCGGCAATTAAAACGCATTATTTGAACGTAATCGCAATTATTTTATATATCTTGAAATTTCTCGATAAGCAGATTGTACAGCTCATAACCCGAAGGTCGTAGGTTCAAATCCTGCCCCCGCAACCATTACTTGCCGCTTATTCATACTGAATAAGCGGTTTTTTCGTGTGCAGATATACGAGAAAAGAAGAACTGCCCTATATTCTCTAGCATTCTTACAATGAAGCAGAAAATATAGGACAGTATGGGGAGAGTTGGAAAAAAGTTGTTTTGAACGATTGTCCGCCTCTTTACTATATGATTTTTGACACCCGAACAACATAAGAAAAACTGCGTATATATTTAGATTTTGTGCTTTTGAAAATAAAAGGCATCACATGGCAGATTTTCTGAAATCACCTCGAATAGCAAGATTTCCAATATCAGAACCGCTCTGACGTTGTGCGGAAAATATTCTGATCGTTTGTCTTTCTATCAGGTAGACCCCAAAGAAGAATTACGGAACTGTGCCGGAGATAAGCCGACGCGATTGGTAAATGCACTGGTAAACGTTGTGACATCTTGGTATCCGACTTCCTGCGAGACATTCTTGATTGGCATGTCCGTTGTTTTTAATAAATGCTTGGCGCGATTTAATCGGATTTGAATCAGGTATTCGTGTGGAGCATAGCCGGACTGCTTTTTGAAAATACGAGAAAAATGTGCTTTGCTCATGCCGACATTTTGGGCAATATCTGTCACGCTGATGCTGTGACGGTAATTGTTTCCGATAAATTGCATGGCGGAAGAAACAACGGAATCGGTAATGCGGTGAGATTTTTTAGAAGTAGAGTTCAGCATACTTTTGCGCCGTGGAATGCCGCTCAATAGGGTCAAGATAATGCGGTAAAGGCGGTGCGATGCCTCTAAATCCGGCATCATTTGGTCGTTTCTGCACACATAAATGAAATTAAAAATATCTTTTTTAATCTGCGGAGCTACTGTGGAATGAAATACATGTGCGCCATATAAATCGAAAACATGGTCATATAACTGCTGAATATTGGAACCGTTTATGTGCATCCAAATGAATTCTGTGTGCCCGATGGTGTAATATTCATGTGGTATGTGACAATTCAAAAAGCAAATTTGTCCTTCTGTAGCAACGATTGTTTTATCACCCATGCGAACGGAGAGGCGTCCATCACAGATGTACATAAGCAAAAATTCCTCTACGTAATCTCGCGTGATATGATAGTCGTAATCGGTATAATAATACCCGCATGATGTCATATAGAACAGCATCTCGCGGGTTTGGGCAGATGGAGTATGGAAATATAAATCAGAGCCGGAACAGGTGCCGGGTTCATGAGCTAGCATGAAATCACCTCGTATTGAACCATGTATTTGGTTACTAATTTTTGCTCAAGTATACCATGGAGGATACGAGCTGTCAAATTTTATTGTCGATCTTTCTGAAAGCATGTTTTCTAAAGCATTTCGCACAAATTCTCATTCTAAATTTGGATTTTGAGAGCTACAATCAAAGTAACGACAAGGGATGTTCCGAAAGTACTTGATGAAAAATAGGAGGAGAATATATGAATTCGAGAGAACGAGTAATTGCTGCGATTAACCACCAGCAGCCGGATCGCGTGCCGATTGATTTTGGTGCAACCGGTCAGACCGGCATCAGCGTGTGCGCAGAGTACCGCCTGAGAGAATATCTGGGACTGCCGAAGCATGACATTGATGTATTCGAGATCATTCAGATGCTCGGTGTCGTAGATGAAGACCTGCGCCGCATGATGAAATCCGATGTTATCGGCATGAATCATCCGGAGGACAGCATGGGTGTATATCCGAACGGAAAGAAGAAAAAATTCATCATGCCGGATGGAACGCCGACGCTGATTAACGAAGGCAATGAGTTTGATATTCTGCCGAACGGTGCGCGTCAGCTGTATCCGCAGGGCGACAGAACAGCACCTCCGTCTGCCTATATGCCGGAAGGCGGCTATTTCTTCGACATCATTGACCGCGCAGAGGAATATGACGAAGATGATTTGACCCCGCGTGAGGATTTTAAGGATTTCTTCTCTGTCATGTCTGACGAGACCGCAAAGTACTATGAGCGCGAGTCCAAGCGTCTGTATGAAGAGACCGATTACGCAATTATCGGTAATTTGGCTGGTGCAGGCTTCGGCGATCCGGGTGCACTGCCGGCTCCGTTTGAGAAGCATCCAAAGGGCATCCGTAAGTTTGACGAGTGGATCATGGCACAGATCATGTATCCGGAGTATGTACAGGAAGTCTTTGAGATGCAGACCGAGTTCATGCTGAAGAACTTGGAGATTTACAAGCAGGCATGTGGTGACCGCATTCAGATTTGCTGGATCAGCGGCACAGACTTTGGTACCCAGAATTCGGAAATTATGTCCGCAGATATGTTCCGTGAGCTGTACAAGCCGTATTACAAGCGTGTTTGTGATTGGATTCATAAAAATACCAGCTGGAAGACTTATGCACATACCTGTGGCTGTCTGGTTCGCCTGCTGGATGACATTGTAGATATGGGCCTGGATATTATCAATCCGGTTCAGCTGTCTGCAACCGGTATGGACCCGCATATGCTCAAGGAGAAGTACGGCGATAAGCTGGTATTCTGGGGCGGCGGCGTTGATACGCAGACAACCCTTCCGCGCGGCAATCCGGAAGAAGTTGCTGCACAGGTTATTGAGCGTCTGGACATCCTGTCCAAGGGCGGCGGCTATGTATTCAACACGATTCACAACATCGTAGGCGATACCAAGCCGGAGAACATCTGGGCAGCATTCAGCGCCGTACACAAGTACAACGAAGAGCACTTCGGTGCATAAAAACATCAGCCCCGCACGGTGTGCGGGGCTGATCTTTTCTCTTGCTATATAAAACAAATCCCTCTGCTTGAAGCAGAGGGATTGCTTTATGCGCTTAGATTGTTCGCACGGTATTTTCCGGGCGGAACACCGACTTGGCGTTTAAAGATGCGAGTGAAATAGCTCTGATCTTCGAAGCCGACAGCACAGGCAATTTCCGTCAGAGACATGGTGCTGCGCTGCAAATACAGCTTGCTGCGCTCGATACGCAGGCGGTTGGTGTATTCGGTAAAGGTTGTGTCTAATTCGTCTCTCAGAATGCGACATAGATAAGATTTTGACAAATATACATGACCGGCGACACGATCCAGTGTCAGCTTTTCCGACAAATGTCCCTGAATATAGGCAGATAACTGACAAATGACGGCCTGATGTTTGGTGTCGTTGAATTCAAAGACCTGGTCAAAGAACTGATGCAGCAGGCTGGCGAGCCAATCATCCAGCTGTTCAAAGTCCTGCAGACGCTCCAATTCAAATACACTGCTGTCGCACAGAGCAAAGACTGCATTGACTTCTGCGCCGCTGTCAGTGGCGGCACGAGACATCAAGGTAATCAATTCACGAATACGCAGCTTGAGCAGAGAGAGATCGGTACCGACTGCAGAGTACAGCTCGATGAGAATTTCGTTGAGCAATTGGCGCGCTTCCTGCTTGCTGCCGGAGCGGATGAGCTGCTGGAGCTGACGCTCCTGTTCGAGCGGATAGAAAAATTCGCAGTTGTTGTCCATATGTACAGACATATTTTGCAGGGTTTCATTTTGAAAAAGAGATTCTTCCGGAGACATCAATTTTCTGCCGGATAGATAGCCGCACAGTGCTTGCACGATTTCATCCAGAGAGGTAAGCTCTTCCTGTGAGACAACGGGAAGATCGGTGTCATCCATCTGTTTGACAGCAAACGGGCCGACGACAATGTGGCAGGTTTCCTGTGTTTTTTGCTGATGGATCGAGGTGATGAGAAATGTGCGGCCGCATGGACATTGATACAGATGTCTGCCGCTGCGGCGACCGAGACAGGCTGTCTGCACACAGGATGATGGATTGCCGCAAGGTGGTGCCTTTGTATGATCCTTTACGACGGTGCAGGGAAGTCCTGTCAGTGTTGTAATATTTCTGCACATACGCCGTGCGTGTCCAAGCAGTTCCATAGATCAGCGCTCCTTTCAACTCTCTCTCTGTTTGGATTTCCTATCGAAATGGTGTGAATGCGAAAAAAGTCATAAATGATAAAATATGATTTTTTGTGAGCGGAAAACGTTTTCAATACAGGTATTCTTACTGTTAATGTTATCATATCATGCGCGCAAGAAAAATAAATTAAGAAAATGTGCTTTATGTATAAGAATCCGTGCCACGTTGTGCAGACAAGAAAAAAGACCTGATACCGTGTGATAACGGTATCAGATCTCAGATTGTATGTTAACATTTACATCGAACCAACGCCGAGCGGGGAGAACAGCAGATAAACAGCTGCCAGCAGAACGAAGGTACCAATCACAACCGGCCAACGATATTTCCACGGAGTCATATCGACAGGCGCTTCATCCTTCATGACGTATGGCTCCGGACGCGGCTTGATTTTTGCACAAGCCCACAGGAACACCAGATCCAGAACGAAGGCTGCGGTCTCAAAGTAGAGGAAGTGCAGAGGAATCGTGTTCAGCATCACGCCGTAAACGACAACGTGCAGAGCGAGCATGACCTTTGGCGCGAAGTTTGGCACGCGGGAATTCAGCATACCCATGACGACAATTGCCAGACCCGGGACACCGTAATAGCCCCACATGGTGTTCAGGAAGGTGCCGATACCTGCCGGGATATACATGACAAACGGTGCAATGATGATAGAGGCAATACACAGAATAGAGCCGAAGGTCTTTGCAATCTTGACATTTTCTGCGTCGGTGCGCTGCTTCTTGCTGATTGCCGGCAAAACATCCAGCGTGAACAGTGTCATCGTGGAGTTGAGCACGGAGTTAAAGGAGGACAGAATCGCGCCGAACATAGCTGCTGCGAAGAAGCCCAGAACCGGCTTCGGCAGAATGGCGTTGATGAGAACCGGATATGCTTGGTCAAAGATTTCCAGAGAGCCGCCATCCATGATGTACTGAATAATACCTGGGCACACCAGAAAGAGTGGGCAGAATACGCACAGGAAGCCTGCGAGCAGAGCACCCTTCTGACCTTCCGCCAAGCTCTTGGCACCCAGGGTACGCTGGATGATAGATTGGTTGGTGCACCAGTAAGATACGTGATTGATGCCGCATCCGATGATAATCATCGGCCACGGAATGTATGGTGCCTGTGCGTCATACGGCCAGATGGTATTCAGATGATCCGGAGCAGCTGTCAGGAACGTGCGAACGCCTTCAGCCAAGCTGCCGCTGCCCAGTGCAACGAATGCAAGAATCGGAACCAACAGACCGGCACCCGCAATAAACAGAATGCCGTTGAGCGAATCGGATACAGCAACGGCTTTTAAGCCGCCGAAGATTGCATAGATACCGCCGATCACGCCGAGCGCTACACAGCAGATGGCGATTGCAATGAATCGGTTGCCATTCAGCAGAGCGGAAATATTAAAAATATTCTCAAATACAACAGATCCCGAATACAGAACCAGCGGAAGCGAACATAAGATGTAAGCACCCATGTAAATCGCAGAGATCAGCACGCGAGTAGTGCGGTCAAAGCGTTCTTCCAAAAATTCTGGAATCGTGGTGATGCCACGCTTCAGATAACGCGGAATGAAGAATAGGGCGAGCAGTGTCAGTGCGATTGGACACATGGCCTCCCAGCCCATTGCCGTCATACCGGCGGAATAACCTTGGCCATTTCTGCCGACCAACTGTTCCGCGGAAAGGTTTGTCATCATGAGAGATCCCATAATGACCAGACCGCTCAGAGAACGACCGCCGAGAAAATATCCGTCGGCTGATGTTTCATCAGAGCCTTTGGTTTTTACATAACTGATGAGAGCAACCAGCGCAGTAAAGCCAACAAATGTAACTAACGTAAATAGCATACATATCTCCCTCTCTTTACTTTATTCTCTTATCATACGCACAACAATAGTTGAGATTTTGTTTCAAAAAGAAACGAAACATTCGGTAAAACAGCGCGTACATATCAAAGAGATAGACCGTTGTAATTGCTCTCGAACAGTCGGGCGAACAATTTGATATGCAGTATTTTTCAGATGAATAGAAGTGAAAAATATCGTGTTCTACGAAAAATTCAAAACTTTTAAAAACAAAAGCTCTTTTGCTGTATCTTTATCATAGCATTCATTGAGACAGAATAAATCTAGAAAAACTGCTTTTTACTTTCGATTTTATGCTTTGTTTCTGTTTGGATTTTGTGCGCAATTGTATAGAATTCGTATCATATGGAAATCGCTCTGTGCGATATTTTTCGCACAGGAAGTTGGTTTTAAGAAATGTTTTTTTCATCTGATTTGGGGAGAGAAAGACGAATGACACCATGATACGGCAAATGCACAAAAAGATAATAGACGGTGCAGAAAACACAAGCTCTGCATCTTTTTATTTTGGTAAGAAATAATATAGTATTGATGAAACATGGCGAAAATGATATGATTAAGAGGATAAAAGAAGGACAAAGGAGAGAACGCGATGGCAGAAGAAATCGTATTTTGTAAAGGCGGCGGTTGTACGGCAAAGCTGGGCGCAGGCATTTTGAGCCGCGTGCTTTCGGCACTGCCGAAAGGCGAGCCGGATCCCAATCTGCTCGTAGGATATGACAGCCATGATGATGCCGCTGTCTATCAGGTGTCGGACGATTTGGCGATTGTGCAAACGCTGGATTTTTTTCCGCCGATGGTGGACGATCCGTATACCTTCGGACAAATTGCTGCGGCCAATGCACTGAGTGACATTTATGCGATGGGCGGCGAGGTCAAAACGGCATTAAACATTGTGTGTTTTCCGGAAAAAATGGATTTGAACATTTTGGGAGAAATTATGCGCGGCGGATCGGAAAAGGTGCTGGAAGCAGGCGCTTCTCTGGTCGGCGGACATTCAATTGCAGATGACAGCGTGAAATATGGCTTGTCGGTCATGGGAACCATTGACCCGAAAACAGTATATGCCAACAATCATGGACAGGCGGGCGATGCGCTGATTTTGACGAAAAAGCTCGGCATCGGTATTATATGCACGGCCAATCGTGTGGGAGAGGCATCGGAGCAAGCCATGCAGGAGGCCATTGCGTCTATGAAAACGCTCAATAAATATGCGGCGGAAATTTGCAAAAAATATGCCGTCCACGCGTGTACAGATGTCACGGGCTTTAGCTTTCTCGGTCATTTGCATGAGATGCTGGATGGAAAATTGTCCGCGCGCATTGATTCCCGCCATGTGCCAGTGATAACAGAAGCATTGCACCATGCCGATGAATTCCTGCTGACCGCGGCAGGACAACGCAATCGAAATTATGTCAAGGACTTTGTACAGTTCAAGAATATTCCGTTTGCAATGGAAGAGGTGCTGCTAGACCCGCAGACCTCCGGCGGACTGCTGCTGGCCGTAGAACCGGTGCAGGCGGCAAAGCTGGAAAAGGAATTACAGCAGGCAGGACTTCCGGCGCGCATTGTCGGAGAACTTACCAATAAGACAGAACCGGAAATTTTGGTTCTTTGAGTTTTTGAGAATAAAAAGGAGAAATAGTAATGAATAAGACAGTTAACGCAATGGGCGATGCTTGCCCAATTCCAGTCGTAAAAACAAAGAATGCCATCAAAGAGATGGGCACAGCAGGCGGTATCGTTGAGACTTTTGTGGACAATGAAATCGCAGTACAGAATTTGACCAAAATGGCAGATCAGAAGGGATACGGCGTGCAGTCGGAACAGCTGGAAAGCAACAAATATCGCGTGGTTATGACGGTGGGCGAGCAGACCGAACAGCAGGTGCAGGAAACCGCACAGGAGCCGGTTGCTTGCGCACCGGTACAAAAGGAACACAACACGGTTGTTGTCATTTCTTCCTCCTGCATGGGAACTGGGGATGATGCGCTGGGAGCTGTGCTCATGAAGGGCTTTATCTATGCACTGTCTCAGCAGGATGAGCTGCCGAAAACCATACTGTTCTATAACGGCGGCGCAAAGCTGACTTGTGAAGGTGCCGTGACATTGGAAGATCTCAAGGAGCTGGAAGCACAGGGTGTAGAGATTATGACGTGCGGTACCTGCCTCAATCACTATGGTCTGACAGATCAATTACAGGTTGGCACGGTGACCAATATGTATGTGATTGCAGAGAAGATGACACAGGCTTCGCTGATTGTTAAGCCGTGATTTACTTTGACAGTGCGGCGACATCCTTTTATAAGCCGGAACAGGTAGAACAGGCAGTGTGTCGAGCATTTCACACGATTGGAAACGCTGGCCGCGGCGCCCATGCGCCGACGCTGGAAGCGTCTCGCGTGCTATACCGCACACGGGCAAAGCTGGCACGGCTGTTTCATGCGGAGAACGCGTCGCGGATTGCTTTTACAGCCAATGTCACGCAGGCGTTGAACATCGCAATAGATGGTCTCGTGCAAGCGGGAGATCATGTGGTGACAACGGTGTGCGAGCACAACTCTGTGTTGCGTCCATTATACAAAAAACAAGAAAACGGTGTTTTTTTAACCATTGTACAAGCGGATAAAAACGGAGTGATTGACCCGCAAAAAATACAAGACGCCATGCGCGAAAATACCCGCGCTATTGTCATGCATCATGCATCCAACGTGACGGGAAATGTCGTGCCGATACAAACAATTGCAGACATCGCACATCGCGCTGGCGCGCTGCTTATCGTGGATGCGGCACAGACCGCAGGCGCCATTCCGATTGATGTACAGAAAATGGGCATAGATGTTTTGTGCTTTACCGGACATAAGAGCCTGCTCGGCCCGCAGGGCACAGGCGGCATGTATGTGCGGGAAGGATTGTCGATTCCCTCTCTGCTGGTCGGCGGCAGCGGCGTACACAGCTTTGACAAGCATCAGCCGACAGATATGCCGACTGCACTGGAGGCGGGAACGGCAAATGGACACGGCATTGCCGGTCTGGAAGCTGCTGTTGATTTTTTACTTGAAACAGGCGTAGAGACGATTCATGCGCGGGAAAATGCTCTGATGCAGCGATTTTTGTCCGGCATTTGGTCGGTTGCGAACGCAAAAATATATGGGGATATGAATGCACCGCTGCGCGCGCCGATTGTCACGTTAAATCTTGGCACTGCCGATGCAGCGGTAGTCAGCGACGAGCTGTGGGAAGAATATGAAATCTGTGTGCGCGCCGGCGCACATTGCGCACCGCTCATGCATGAGCACTTTGGGACGGCAGAACAGGGTGCTGTGCGATTCAGCTTCTCGTATTGGAACACAGAGGCGGAAGTTGACCGCGCGATACAAGCCGTGCGGGAAATTGCCGCAGAATGCGAGGGAGACAATGCGTGACAAACGAGAATATGTGATTTTGACCTTTCGCACGACAACCGATGCGATGGCAATGGAAGCGCAGTGTGCAGAACAAAGTATCCCTGGCAGACTGATTCCTATCCCGCGGGAGATTACTGCGGGCTGTGGATTGGCGTGGCGCATCACGCCGGAACAATATACACAAAACAAAGATGCAATTTTCGCCTTGCACATTCCGTTTGAGCAGATTGTATCTTTGAAGATATAGGAGAACGGTGATGCGAGAGTTATTTGCGAATATTTTAAAACAGACACAAAACAATCAGACTGCGGCGTGGCAGATTGAGATTGACGGGGAGACGTACACGCGCTTGTTTCGGCCGAAAGAACGGTTGATTCTGTTGGGCGCGGGACACATTGCACAGCCGCTGTGTGAGATCGCGGCCATGCTTGGCTTTTCGGTTACTGTTGTGGATGACAGACCATCGTTTGCCAATCATCCACGGTTTCCGCAGGCAGAATGTATTCTCTGCGATGCCTTCCCTCATGCGATAGAACAGCTGCATATCCATGCGGGCGATTATGTCGCTGTGATTACGCGTGGACACCGATACGATGCCGATTGTTTGCGTGCGCTGCTCGCGGGAACCATGCCGCGGTATCTGGGAATGCTCGGCTCTAAGCGGCGCACGATTGCTCTATTGCACATGCTGGCGCAGGAAGGCTTTGCACAGGATAAGCTGGACAGCATTCATACGCCGATAGGATTGGATATTGGAGCCTTATCTGTACAGGAAATTGCCGTGTCTATTGCGGCGGAACTGATACAGACACGCCGGTGCGGACTGGATCGCCGCTCCAAATCGCACATATTGACCGAAGAGATCTTCCGCGCTGATGTCGTAGAAGATATTGTCAGCAATCCGCTCAAAAAAGCGCTGCTGCTTGTGTATGAGACGAGCGGTTCGACACCGGTGAAATCAGGAGCCTTTATGACGGTAAACGAGATGTTTCAGGCAAAGGGAACCATCGGCGGCGGATGCAGTGAGAGCGCAGTGTTGCGCGATGCCTTTCATTTGATTGGCACGGGAGAAAGCAAGTGTGTGACCGTCGATATGAGCAATGATGTGGCGGCAGAAGAAGGCATGGTGTGCGGCGGTCAGATGAAAATCTTTTTGATGGATTTGAGCGGAACATGACACGACCACATATCTATTTGCCGAATTTGCGAGAAATTTCCTCTTTGACAGATGCCATTGCTCCGGCACCGATTACGGCGTTTGTCGGTGGCGGAGGAAAGACAAGCAGTATGCTGACGATGGGGACCGAGCTGGCACAGCGCGGCAAGCAAACGATTCTCACGACTACAACGCGCATCTATCCCTTTGAGGAGCCGTTGCCGGAGCGGCTGCGCTGTGTCGGGCTGCCCGCGCAGCAGGGAAAGCTCCGAGGTGTTGACAATCCAGACGCACTCAAACGGGAATGTGATTTTTTGCTCATCGAAGCAGACGGAAGCCGCGGTTTGCCGATCAAGGCACCGGCGGCACATGAACCGGTGCTGACAGCGCAGACCGGCTTGGTGATTGCGGTCATGGGCTTGACCGGTGTGGGAAAACCGATTGCACAGGTGTGCCATCGGCCGGAGCGCGTGTGCGAGGTGCTTTCCATGACACCGGAACAGTGCATGACACCGGAAGCGGCGGCTTCCCTGATTTGGCATGAAAGCGGTCTGCGCAAAGGTGTGCACAAGCGGCGGTTTGCCGTGATTCTCAATCAGGCAGACAGTAGGGAAGAAAAAGAAGCAGGTGTTCGCATCGCAGCGTGTTTGCCCGATGCTATTTCCTGCGTTTTAACGACATATCGAGAGGAAACAACATGCGAGTATTGATAAAAGGAGCCGGAGACTTGGCGAGTGGCATTGCCTGTCGGCTGCATCAGTGCGGCTTCTCCGTTGTCATGACAGATCTCGCCGTTCCGACAGCGGTGCGGCGTACCGTGGCGTTCTCCAGAGCCATTTATGAACGAACGGTGGAAATTGAAGGCACTGCTGCGCAGTTGTGCAGCAACATAGACGAGGTGCAGGAGGTTTTGCGGCGCGGAGAGATTGCGGTGGTCATTGATCCGGAGGCGAAGATTCGGGAGCAATGGAAGCCGGATGCCGTTGTCGATGCGATTTTGGCAAAGCACAACTTGGGAACGAGGATAGATGACGCGCCGATTGTGGTAGCCGTGGGACCAGGCTTTACGGCGGGCAAAGATTGTCATTGTGTTGTGGAGACCAAGCGCGGACATTACTTGGGCAGATGCATCTATACAGGCAGTGCGATTGCCAACACCGGCGTGCCGGGCAATATTGGCGGCTATACCAAAGAGCGGATTCTGCGCGCACCGTGTGACGGTGTATTTGAGCCGGTTGTCAGCATTGGAGATACCGTACAGCGCGGAGATATTTGCGGCACGGTAAATGGGATGCCGATGCGCAGTGAAATTTCCGGTGTTGTGCGCGGTCTGCTGCAAAGTGGTGTCGTTGTGACAAAGGGCATGAAGTCCGGCGATGTTGACCCGCGATGTGAACGGACGCACTGTTATACGGTCAGCGATAAGGCGAGAGCCGTGGGCGGCGGCGTGCTGGAAGCCCTGCTGCATTTGGATTTTTTGAAAAAGCAACGAGAGAGAACAGACTGAGGGCGATGAGGTGACGGGAATATGATTACAATCCGAGAATTTTTGGAAGCAAGCTCTTTGGAAGAAGCATGGAAGGCAAACCAAAAGCGCCCGAACCGCGTGTTGGGCGGCATGGGATGGATGAAAATGAGCAGCGGC
Organism: Eggerthellaceae bacterium; assembly: GCA_963588905.1. Classification (GTDB taxonomy): domain Bacteria; phylum Bacillota; class Clostridia; order Oscillospirales; family Butyricicoccaceae; genus Butyricicoccus_A. The sequence continues at coordinate 17,047 of CAVAJF010000004.1, read as the reverse complement.
AATGTCTCCACTGCCATTGATTTGAGCGGTTTGGGCCTCGACCAAATTGAGGAAACAGACAGCGAATTTATCATCGGTGCGATGGCAACGCTGCGGCAGTTTGAGACCCACGAGGGACTCAACACGTATTTTGACCATGCGGCGCAGGAGAGTGTGCGGCATATTGTCGGCGTGCAGTTCCGCAACTGTGCGACGATGGGCGGCTCGGTCTGGCTGCGCGCCGGATTTTCCGATCCGCTGACGCTGCTGCTGGCGCTGGACTGCACCGTAGAGCTGTATCAGGGTGAGGACAAATTGGTACAGATACCGATCACGGAATTCTGTCGGCAGAAGCCGGATAACAGCATTTTGACCGCCGTACACATTCAAAAAACAGGACGAAAGATTGCCTATCAGTCGTTCCGCAACACAGAGACGGATTTCCCGGTTCTGACGGCGGCGGTCAGTGTCAAGGATGGCAAGTATTGTGCGGCTGTCGGCGCGCGTCCGATTCGCTCACAGGAGGTCTATGCGGATACCATTCCGGAGTTGATAGAGCAGGCGAAAGCGCTGTCTTACCAGGACAATATTCGCGCATCGGCAGAGTATCGCCGGATGCTGTCCGGCGTGCTGATTCAGCGCGCGGCGGATGAGCTGGAAAGGATCGAAATCGATGGAAATTAAGTTGAAATTGAATGGCAAACAGATCGTCGATCTGATTGAGCCGGATATGCTGTTGTTGGATTTTTGCCGCAAGCATCACTGTAAGAGCGTCAAGCGCGGCTGTGAGACCTCCAATTGCGGCCTATGTACGGTGTGGCTGGACGGCAAACCCGTGCTCAGCTGCAATGTGCTGGCAGCGCGTGCCGCCGGACACGAAGTGACCACGCTGGAAGGCTTGCAGGAGGAAGCACATGCGTTTGGCATGTTTCTTGCCCGAGAAGGCGGCGAGCAGTGCGGCTTCTGCAATCCTGGCTTTATCATGAATGTGCTGGCAATGAAGCGCGAGCTGACGGATCCGACGGATGCGGAAATCAAAGAGTATCTGTCCGGCAATCTGTGCCGCTGTACCGGCTATGCCAGCCATATGCGTGCGATTCATAAATGGCTCAAGCAGCAGAAGGAGGCAGAAGCATGAGATTACCAGATTCCAGAGAGCCGGGAAAGTATGTCGGTGCGCCGATTGTCAAAAAAGATGCGGAGGCATTGGTCACCGGTAAGCCGGTATACGCAGACGATCTGGCACCGGACGACTGTCTGATTATTAAAATTCTGCGCTCTCCGCACGCCCATGCTATGATTCGGGAGATTGATACCTCGAAGGCCAAGCTCGTGCCGGGCGTTGCCTGTGTCCTGACATACAAGGATGTTCCGCAGCATCGGTTTACACAGGCGGGACAGACCTTCCTCGAAGCGTCACCGTATGATCGATATATTCTCAACCAGCACGTGCGGTTTGTCGGAGATGAAGTGGCAATTGTTGCGGCAGAGACAGAAAAAGCTGCCAACAAAGCTCTCAAGCTGATTAAAGTGCAGTATGATGTCTTGCCGGCAATTTTGGACTTCCACGAGTCCTTGGACAATGAGACTCTCATTCATCCGGAGGATGACTGGACGGAGAGCGATTGGAGCCACGGCGACAACAAGCGCAATTCCGTCTACCACGAGGATGTGAGCCATGGCGATGTCGATGCGGTGTTTGCGTCCTGCGATGAGGTAATTGAAGAGACCTACCATACCATTGAGGATCAGCAGGCGATGATGGAGCCGTTTACGGCGAATTGCTGGATGGATACCTATGGCAGATTGGTCATTCAGAGCTCGACGCAGATTCCATTCCATGTTCGCCGCAATATGGCAAATGCGCTGGGCATTCCGAAGAGCAAGATTCGTGTCATCAAGCCGCGCATTGGCGGCGGATTTGGCGCGAAGCAGACGGCGGTTGTCGAGCGGTTTCCGGCAGTTGTCACATGGCTGACCGGCAGACCGAGCAAGATTTACTATACGCGCGAAGAGACCATGATTGCGGGCAGTGCGCGCCATGAGATGGAAGTAACTGTCAAGCTGGGCGCCATGAAGGACGGCACCATTCGTGCGATTGAGGTTCATGCGCTGTCCAATACCGGCGCATACGGTGAGCACGGCCCGACGACCATCGGTCTGGTGGGACATAAATCCATTCCGCTGTACAGCGGCAAGTATGAGGCGTTTCGTTTTGTTGCGAATACCGTGTACAGCAATCATCCGAGCGCCGGCGCGTACCGCGGCTATGGCGCGACACAGGGCGTTTTTGCCATGGAGAACACGGTCAATTTGATGGCGCATAAGCTGGGCATTGATCCGGTGAAAATTCGAGAGCACAATATGCTGCACGAAGGCGACGTCATGACGGCATATAACAATGAGACCGCCAATGCCTGCGCATTGGATCAGTGTATGGCACGCTGCAAAGAGATGATGGATTGGGACAACAAGTTCCCGGCAAAGATCTTGCCGAATGGACATATTCGCAGTGTCGGTGTGGCAATGGCCATGCAGGGCAGCTGCATCAGCTTTGTCGATGAGGCAAACGTCACCATCAAGATGAACGATGATGGATTCTACAGCCTGCTCGTGGGCAGTACGGATATGGGTACCGGCAGTGATACCATTTTGGCGCAGATGGCGGCAGATGTTCTGGAATGCGATTTAGACGATGTTGTCACCTACGGTGTAGATACCGATACGTCGCCGTATGATTCCGGTTCCTATGCATCGTCTACCACGTATTTGACCGGTAATGCCGTCGTCAAGGCGGCAGAGCAGCTGCGCCAAAACATCACGGAGCAGGCGGCAAAGCGTCTGGAATGCCCGAAGGATGAAGTGGAATTTGACGGCAAGGTGCTGACCTGCGTGAGCACCGGCAACAGCATTACGCTGAAAGATTTGGCCAATCAGCTGCAAGGCGGTACAGAGGGCTGGCAGAGTGTCACCGCGGGCGGCAACAGTCCGGTTTCTCCTCCGCCGTACATGGTCGGCATGGTAGAAATTGATCTGGACCCGGAGACCGGCAAGGTCGTTCCGCTCAAATATACCGCCTGCGTAGATTGCGGCACGGTTGTCAACCCGAATTTAGCACGTGTGCAGACAGAAGGCGGTTTGATGCAGGGTCTGGGTATGGCACTGTATGAAGGACAGAATTACAGCGACACGGGCTTCAATCGGATGCGCAATTTTATGCAGTATAAAATCCCGACGCGTATGGATGTCCCAGACATTGAAGTGGATTTCCGCCAGAGCTATGAGCCGACAGGGCCGTTTGGCGCGAAGAGCATCGGCGAAATTGTCATCAATACGCCATCTCCGGCACTTGCCCATGCGATTTTCAATGCGACGGGTGTTATGCATCATGAGCTGCCAATTTTGCCGGAGCACGTATGGCGCGGCATACAGCAAAAGAAGCAGCAGGGATGATTGCATGTATTTTGCTGGCGTCCGGTTTTGGACGGCGTTTTGGGTCTAATAAGCTGCTGTATGAGATTGATGGCACACCCATGTACCAGTATGCGCTGGAGCTGCTGCACACGGTATCTCGGCAGACGATAAACGGACAGACCGTACAAGTCATTGTTGTCAGTCAGTATCCGCGCATTGAACAGCACGCACAGAGACTGGGGATGCAGGTGGTGCACAATGTGGATGCCGCGGAAGGAATCGCGGCATCCGTTCGCCACGGCGTGCGTGCAGCGCAACACGCCGATTGGCTGGCATTCTTTACGGCTGACCAACCGGAACTGCGGGCGGAAACCGTGCGGGAGTTTTTGACGCAGGCAATACAAAGCGGAAAGCCACTGGCATCAGTTGCGTCAGAAGGACAGCCGGGCAATCCGACTTTGTTTTCCGGCGCGTGGTGCGAGCAGCTGCTGCGGCTGTCCGGCGATACCGGCGGGCGGAAAATCATGAAACAGCATCCGGGTGACATCTTCTGGTTTGATATTCCGCGGCGGGAACGGCGCGATTGGGATGTTCCCATATTGACAAATGAGGGCGGATTCAGTACAATAAAACCATAAAGAAGTGACCACGTGAGAACTCGTATTCTTTGAGAGAGTACGAGTTCTTTTTGAAAAAGCGAATGTCTTGAAAAAGACACTCGAAAAAATGGAGGCATTCAATTGTCTGTAATCTATCCATTTAACAAAAAACTGCGCGCCAATCCGCGCGTGCGGTTAAATGCGGAGGGTGACCGATTTTTTGGACCGGGAACCAAGGATTTGCTGGCAGGTATCCGAGCGACCGGCTCGGTACAGCAGGCGTGTGCAGAGATGGGACTGTCCTATTCCAAAGGACGGCATATGATTCGGCACATGGAAGCGGCGTTGGAGACAACGCTTGTCGAGCGCACACGCGGCGGCGCAGGCGGCGGAAGCGCCAAGCTGACACCGGCGGGAGCGTATCTGCTTGACCGGTTCACGGCATATGAACAGGACGTCAAGCAGTACGCCGAACGGCGGTTGGCGCAGTATTTTCCTGTACAGACAGAAGGAGAGAACGTATGAAGCTGATACGGACGGAAGATGCCGTGGGACAGGTGCTGTGCCATGACATCACACAGATTATCAAGGGCGTGACAAAGGATGCCGTGTTCCGCAAGGGACATATCATTCGAGAAGAGGATATTCCTGTGTTGCTCAGCGTCGGCAAGGAGCATATTTATATCTGGGAAAACAACGAGAACATGCTGCATGAAAATGAAGCGGCAGAAATTCTGCGGGATATTTGCCAGGGAGACTATATGCACGCCTCAGAAGCCAAAGAAGGCAAGATTGAGCTGATTGCGGACAGAGATGGCCTGCTTATGGTCGATTTGGATGGCTTGCGCCGCGTCAACAGTCTCGGTGAAATGATGATTGCGACACAGCCATCCGGTTTTGTCGTAAAAAAGGGCGCGAAGCTGTGCGGCACACGCATCATTCCGCTGGTCATCGAGAAGGAAAAAATGCAGCGCGCGAAAGAAGCAGCGGGTGAAAAGCCGCTCATTCAGCTGTATCCGCTCAAAAAAAAGACTTTTGGCGTCGTGACGACGGGAAGTGAAGTCGCCAAGGGGCTGATAAAGGATACATTTACCGATGTCATTGTGCAGAAGCTCGGAGAATACGGCTGTGCCATGACGGCGCATGTCTGTCCGGGCGATGATGCGGCGGTTATTACGCAGGCGATTCAAACTATGCTGGACGATGGCTGTGAGATGGTATTTTGTACGGGCGGCATGAGTGTTGATCCCGATGACCGCACGCCGCTTGCCATTCGCAATACCGGCGCGCAGATCGTCTCGTATGGTGCACCGGTGCTGCCGGGAGCGATGTTTCTCGCTTCCTATATGCCGGATGGTCGCCCGGTATGTGGATTGCCCGGCTGCGTGATGTATGCGAAGCGGACGATTTTTGATTTGGTTTTGCCGCGCTTGCTGGCAGATGTACCGATTACCGCCCAGTGGCTGGCGGGACTCGGAAACGGCGGCTTATGTCTCAATTGCGAGGTTTGTCATTTCCCGAACTGCGGCTTTGGAAAGGGTGTATAAGTGATGGAACACAAACTCACGCATATTGACCAAGCGGGCAATGCGGTCATGGTCGATGTCGGCGAAAAGCAGGTCACGCATCGGACGGCTGTTGCGCGCGGTGAGATTCACATGAACGCCGAGGCGTTTGCAGCTGTACAGCAGGGCACGGCAAAGAAGGGAGATGTGCTTGGCGTCGCGCAGATTGCAGGCATTATGGCGGCAAAGAAAACAGCGGATTTGATCCCGCTGTGTCATCGCTTGAACTTGACCAATTGTAAGGTGACGTTTTCCCTGCTGCCGGAACAAAACGCCATCGAAGCGCAATGCTTTGTTGCCTGTGACGGCAAGACCGGCGTAGAGATGGAAGCCCTGACCGGATGCAATCTCGCTTTGCTGACGATTTATGATATGCTCAAAGCATTGGATAAACGAATGGAAATCACAGCGGTGCATCTGATCGAAAAGCACGGCGGCCGCAGCGGCGATTTTTCCTTTGAACAGGTGAAGCCGTGACCGATCAGTTTGAAAGACAAATCAATTATTTGCGTGTATCCATTACAGACCGCTGCAATCTAAACTGCTTGTATTGTATGCCGAACGGCGTGCCGTTATTGCAGCACGCAGATATTTTGCGCTATGAAGAAATTGTGCGGCTGGTGCGCATTGCCGCTTCTCTGGGCATCACCAAAGTGCGCATTACCGGCGGGGAACCGCTGGTGCGCAAGGGCTGCACAGACTTGATTCGGATGCTGCATGATATTCCGGAAATTGAAACCATTGCCCTGACGACAAACGGCGTGTTGCTGCCGGAACTGCTGCCGGATTTGGTGCAGGCGGGCTTACAAGCGGTGAATATTAGTCTGGATACGCTGCAGCCGGGGCGGTTTCGGGCGATTACCGGACGGGATACCATGCCGGATTGGCGGGCACTGCTGCAAGCGTGTGTACAGGCGGGATTAAAAACCAAGACCAATACCGTTTTGCTGGCGGAAAATCGGGAAGAATGGGAAGACATTGCCGCTTTGGCGCAAGAATTTCCGATTTCCGTTCGATTTATCGAGCAGATGCCGCTGGGACAGGGCAACGTATGCGAATCCGGCGATGCGGAACAGGTACTGCGTTTACTGCGTCGCCGTTGGAGCGATTTGCAGCCGGTGCAGACACAGGACAGCAGCGCGCCGGCGCGATACTATGCCAGCGGGCAATGGGTCGGTCAGATGGGACTGATTGCACCGATGACTCATCGGTTTTGCAGGACGTGCAATCGCGTGCGCCTGACGAGTACCGGCCAGCTCAAACCGTGTCTGAGCTATAAAACACATGTTGATTTGCGCGGCTTGCTGCGCTCCGGCGCATCGGATAATGTCCTGCGGGAAACCATGCGCCAGAGCATCTATCACAAACCGGAGACACATTGTTTGGGAACGGAAAAAATAGACGCAGAGCGACAGACGATGAATCGAATTGGAGGATAGTATGGGAATTGTGACAGCGATTTGTATCAGCAAAGCGCGCGGTACACCCAAAAAGCCAATTGCCGAGGCACAGTTTGTGCCGGATTATGGCATACAAGGAGATGCACACGCGGGAAACTGGCATCGGCAGGTCAGCCTGCTGCAGCAGGAAAAAATTGATGCCTTTCGCGCGCGCGGTGTACCGGTGGAAGCAGGCGCATTCGGTGAAAATCTTGCCGTGACAGGGATTGATTTTCGTGCGTTGCCAGTGGGCACCCAATTACAGTGCGGCGAAGTTTTGCTGGAAATCACGCAGATCGGCAAGGAGTGTCATACACACTGCGCGATATATCAGCGCGTCGGGGACTGTATCATGCCGCGAGAGGGCGTGTTTGCACGGGTGCTGCACGGCGGAACAATTGCTGTCGGAGCAGACATGCAGGTCGTTGCGCGGACACAGCCGTTTCCGTTTCAGGCGGCGGTGATTACGCTGAGCGATGCCGGTGCGGCGGGAACGCGAGAGGACAAAAGTGGCCCGATGATTGCGCAGCGGCTGCGGGAAACCGGTTATACGGTGATTGAACAGCTGCTGCTGCCGGATGGACGGGAAGCACTGGAACGCGAACTGATTCGCTTGTGTGATCAGCGGCAGCCAGATTTGATTTTGACAACCGGCGGAACGGGATTCTCACAGAGAGATGTCACGCCGGAGGCAACACTTGCCGTAGCAGACAGACAGGTGCCCGGAATTGCTGAGGCAATTCGAGCGGAATCCATGAAGATTACCAAACGGGCAATGTTGTCGCGGGCGGTGTCTGTCATTCGCGGACGAACATTGATTATCAATCTGCCGGGCAGCCCGAAGGCGTGCATGGAAACGATGGATGTGTTTATGGACACTATCTCGCATGGATTAGGACTTTTGCGCGGGACAGTACACGACTGCGCACGAGCATAGATTATTTTTTCAAAAGGAGTACCATCACATGAAAAAGAGAACCAAAGCGATGGCAGCGCTGCTGGCGCTGGCTATGACTATGACGGCAGGTCTGACCGGCTGCGGCAGCACGAGCACAAATACGGACACCGGCTCGGCATCCAATTCCAGTGAAAAGACCGAACTGGTCGTTTTTGCGGCGGCATCCATGACGGAGACGCTGAATCAGATCAAGACCGATTATGAGGCACAGCACAAGGACATCACGCTGACCTACAATTTTGATTCCTCCGGTACGCTCAAGACCCAGATTCAGGAAGGCGCGACCTGCGATGTATTCATTTCTGCGGCACAAAAGCAGATGGATCAGCTGGACGCTTCCAAGGATGAGACGGCAAATCCGGAAAAGCTGGATTTTGTCAATAGCGACAGCCGCATTGACCTTCTGGAAAACAAGGTCGCTCTGGTCGTTCCGGACAGCAATCCGAAAAACATTCAGAGCTTTGACGATCTCAAGAGCAAGCTGGAGAGCGGCGATGTGCTGATGGCGATGGGTAACAGCGATGTGCCGGTCGGCCAGTACACCCAGAAGATTTTGCAGTATTTTGGACTGGACGAAAAGGCACTGGCAGACGCTGGTGAAATCACCTATGGCTCCAATGTAAAGGAAGTTACCACGCAGGTTTCCGAGGGCAGTGCGGATTGCGGCATTGTCTACTACACCGATGCGTACAGCGCAGGCCTGCAGGTTGTCGGTGAAGCGACAGAGGAAATGTGCGGCAAGACTATTTATCCGGCAGCTGTGATGAAAAACAGCAAGCATCCGAAGGAAGCACAGGAATTCTTGGATTATCTGCACAGCGATGCTGCGACCAAGGTATTTGAAAAGGTCGGCTTTGTAGCTGTCAAGTAAGAAACAGGCAGACAGATCAGAGGAGAACACTCTTCTGGTCTGTTTCCTTATTTAATTAGGAGGATCTATGGACTGGTATCCCTTATGGAATTCGCTGCGCATTGCCGCAATCAGCTGTGTACTGGTGTTTTTTTGCGGCATTTTTTGCGCGTACTATGCGGCGCGTCTGCCGCGTGCACTCAAAGGAATTTTGGATGTTGTTTTGACCTTGCCGATGGTGCTTCCGCCAACGGTATGCGGCTATTTTTTACTGCTGATTTTTGGCGTCAAACGCCCGGTGGGACAGTGGTTGGCGCAATATGGCATTCAGTTTGTCATGACTTGGTACGGCGGCATTCTGGCAGCGGCGTTTGTCTCGTTTCCGCTGATGTATCGGACAGCGCGCGGCGCGTTTGAAGCCTTTGATCCGAATCTTGCCTATGCGGGAAAAACGTTGGGTCTGACTAATACCTATATTTTCTGGCGCATTCGGATGCCTGCGTGCAGACAGGGAATTCTGGCGGGAACGGTGCTGACGTTTGCGCGTGCGCTCGGTGAATACGGTGCGACCAGTATGCTGATCGGCTATACACCGAAAAAAACAGCGACCATTTCCACCACAGTGTATCAACTGTGGCGCACCAATGACTCTGTCGGTGCATGGAAATGGGTACTGGTCAATCTTGCCATCAGCACGGTTGTCCTGCTGTCCGTCAATCTTTTGGAGAGCAAACAGAAAAAGGCGGTGAAAGCATGAGCCTGCGTGCAGAGATTCACAAAAAATTGGGTGCATTTTCACTGGATGTCTCATTGGAGACACAGGATGGTGTGCTCGGCTTGCTTGGCGCGTCCGGCTGCGGCAAGAGCATGACACTCAAATGCATTGCCGGAATCGAAAAGCCGGACAGCGGCTATATCGAATTGGATGGGACAGTGCTGTTTGACAGCGAGCACGGCATTGATTTGCCGCCGCAAAAACGACGAGTTGGATATTTATTTCAAAATTATGCGCTGTTTCCCAATATGACTGTGCGGCAAAATATTCTATGCGGCTTAAAGTGGGAAAAACGGCGCGCTGTGCGCGAACAGCGCTATCGGAACGTGATAGAGCTTTTACAGTTGGAACAGCTGCAAAAGCATCGCCCGCACCAGCTGTCGGGCGGACAGGCACAACGAACCGCACTGGCACGAATTTTGGTCAATGAACCCAAGCTGCTGCTGTTGGATGAACCGTTTTCTGCGTTGGACAGTCATTTGCGCGAAAAGCTCCAAATCGAACTGCGCGACTTGCTCAAGCGGTATGGGCGGGAGGTTTTGCTTGTGACGCATAGCCGCGACGAAGCCTATCACATGTGCAGGCAGATTGCCGTCATGCATCAGGGAACCGTGCTGACCCAGCAGGAAACCCATGCGTTGTTTGCCGATCCGCAGTCCATCCAAGCGGCGATGCTGACTGGGTGCAAAAATATTGTCTCGGCACAAAAAACGGGAGAAAATACCGTTTTCGTGCCGGAGTGGGGCATTTCGCTTCGGACGGCGGCACTAGTGCGGGAAGAGATACAGGCGATCGGTATTCGCGCTCATGCCTTTGATCCGAATGAGAGCGAAAATCGCTTTCCGGTTTCTTGGATCGGAGAAATGGAAGAACCGTTTGAGTGGATTATGCAATTTCGTTTTTTCGGTCAAAACGATGACAGCGCGCCGGTTTGGCGGAGATTCTCTAAGAATATAGACACGGAACAGCGTCCTGCTCATTTAGGAGTAGCGCCGAAAGATATTTTGCTATTATATCATAGATAAAACAGGAAAAAACTGCGCCAAATTCGGCGCAGTTTTTTAATATTTCGTTGAATTCTGACAGAAATACAGAAAAAGATGGGATGACACAAAAATCTGTGCTATAATACACTCGTTGTTTACAATTTTTTAATAATTATAGGAGGAAATATGGAAAACCAAAAACAGTATGTGACCCCTTATGATTTTAAGGGTAAACTTCCACTGAAGCAGGCAATTCCGCTCGGCTTGCAGCATGTGCTGGCGATGTTTGTCGGCAACCTGACGCCGCTGCTGGTCATCATGAGCGCTTGTGCGGCGATTGGCGATGCGGAATCCTTTGTAGCCATTCAGGTTTCTCTGTTGCAGAACGCGATGCTGGTCGCAGGTATCGTGACACTGGTTCAGCTGTTCTCGATTGGACCGATAGGCGGACAGGTGCCGATTATCATGGGTACCAGCTCAGGATTTATCGGCGTGTTCAGCAGCGTTGCCAATGTCATGGGCGGCGGCATTATTGCCTACGGCGCGATGATGGGCGCTTCGATTGTCGGCGGTTTGTTTGAGACGGTTTTGGGTGCCTTTTTAAAGCCGCTGCGCCGCTTCTTCCCGGCAATTGTCACCGGTACCGTTGTTCTTTCGATTGGTTTGTCGCTGATTAGTGTCGGTGTCAGCTCGTTTGGCGGCGGCTCCAGTGCCAACGATTACGGTTCTCTGGAAAACCTGCTGTTGGGTCTGGTTGTCATGGTTATCATTCTGGCGTTCAAGCATGGCGCAAAGGGACTGGCAAGCTCGTCCTGCATTTTAATTGGCATTATTTGCGGTTATATCATCTGTGCCATCATGGGTGCATGTCTCGACACCACCGCAGTCAATGCGGACGGTGTAGAGTATACCAAGGCGTGGGTGCTGAACTGGAGCAAGGTAGCAGAGGCATCTTGGTTTGCTGTTCCGAAGTTCCTGCCGGTAAAGCCGGTATTTGATGCGCGCGCCATTATTCCGGTTGGCATCATGTTTATTGTCACTGCCGTTGAGACCGTTGGTGATATTTCCGGCTGTGTAGAAGGCGGTATGGATAGAGAGGCAACCGACAAAGAGCTGTCCGGCGGCGTTATGTGTGACGGCGTAGGCTCCAGCTTTGCGGCTCTGTTTGGCGTTCTGCCGAACACCTCGTTCAGCCAGAACGTTGGTCTGGTTACGATGACAAAGATTGTCAATCGAACTGCACTGGGCTTCGGTGCTATCTTCCTGATTGTGTGTGGTCTGTGCCCGAAGCTGGCTGCTCTCGTGTCGATTATGCCGCAGAGCGTGCTCGGCGGCGCGGCAATCATCATGTTCTCGTCCATCGTGCTCAGCGGTATTCAGCTGATTACCAAGGACCCGATGAGCGCACGAAATATGAGCATTGTATCCGTCGCTCTGGGTCTGGGCTACGGTCTGGGCGCAAACAGCGATGTACTGGCAGGTCTGCCGAGCTACATTTCGCTGATCTTTGGCGGTTCCGGTATTGTTCCGGCAGCACTGGTTGCGATTATCCTGAACATTGTTCTGCCGAGAGAAAAGGCTCCGGCAGAAGAAAAGTAAATAGAGTTGGATAGAACAAAATCCCACCTGCAAATGCAGGTGGGATTTTTGCTCTCATTAGGAAAAAGAAACTGCTCCGTTGGGCTGAATGGGAATACGGGTGTATTCTGTTGGCAGAGGAACAGCGGAATCGTCTTGAATAAGCAATTCCTTCTTCGCCTTGCTTAAATGTTTGAGCTGATATTCCAAACGGGAAGCCGCGGCGCGGTCTGCACTGCACCAAGCAGCTTCCATGCAGACGGGACGATGGACGGCGGTATATTTGGCGCCGCCTGCCAGCTTGCCGCAGTGCTGCGCAAATCGGCGGGCAGGATCTGTCGTGATGCCTGCATATAATGTGTGATCTTCGCAGCGCAATAAGTAGGTGTAATACATGTGGAATCTCCTTTTTGACATGTATTTAGTATAGCATAAGCGGATTTGACAAAAGCGCCAAAAACAAGTGATAAAATTTGACAAAAATTATTCATCGTGACCATAAAGTGCATATTTATGGCGGGAAAGTGAAAGACTTTATCCTGCGATCAATGCTATACTGATGGCAGAAAACGAGAAGCGAATGAAAAAGCATTCGTGCATTTTTTCGGCACAAATTATACGTATATTTTTGGCATTGCGACATGTAATGCGGAGAAAGAGAGGGAGAAATGATGAGGATGAAACGGACAGCGGCAACGATTTTGGCAGGAGTATTGTGTGCTGGCATGATGACCGGATGCGGCACATCGGGCGCAGCGCAGAACAGCGCAAAGACCAATAAAGTAACCATGTCGGATTACGATGGCAAGATTACCCTCGTCGTTGCGACAAAGGATGAATTCTTGGGTACACTGGACAATGCAGTAAAGGCTGCTGCCGAAATGAACGATGTAGAGTTAAATTCTGTCGATTGCGGTGCCGATCAGGATAAGCAAAACGATGCGATTCGTGCGGCTGCGCAGAATGAAGTGGATGCGTTGATTGTCAATTTGGCGGATGACAATCGAGCCAAGGATGCCATTGATGCGGCAGGAGATATACCGATTGTCTTTGTCAATCGCTGCCCGGCAGATACCTCTTTGCTGGATGATACGCATGTTTACGTTGGCTCGGACGAAGCGACCTCCGGTGTCATGCAGGGAGAATTGCTGACAGATGCGCTTAAAAAAGACAATCAGACGGAAATTCACTATTTTATGCTGAAGGGTACCGAGGGATTGTTGCACACAAAAGCGCGCTCGCAGGACGTCATTGCAACGCTTGGGAAAAATGGGATCAAAACAGAAGAAGTCATTCCTGCTGTTGACTGTGATTTTTCCCGCAGTGTAGCGATGGAGAAAGTCAATGCTTTGCTTTCTAACGGCGCGGATTTCTCTCAAGTGGATACGATTATCTCGAACAATGATGACATGGCATTGGGTGCTATCGAAGCACTGAAACAGGCGGGCGTAGACATCTCCAAGATGAAAATTGTGGGTGTAGATGGCATCAATACCGGTCTGCAGGCAATTTTGGACGGCGATATGACAGCGACTGTCTTTCAAAATGCATCGGGGCAGGCAGCCGCAGCGTTGCAGGCGGCAATCAATTTGGCATCCAAACAGGAAGTCAATGCGGGGATCTCGTATGAATTAGACGGTCACACCATTTGGATTCCGTTTGAAAAAGTCACGGCGGACAATGTCAAGGAATATTATTGAATGAAAAAAGCTCTCGCTTCGGCGAGAGCTTTTCTGCAACTGAAATTTGCCTACTTTTTTATCATTTTCTTCTTCATCACATGATGTTCAAACGCAACCCATGCAATCTCGGCAAATATCACGATCATCAAAATAACCACCGGAAGCACAACGCCGTCCAGCTTTTCGATAAAATATCTAAAAACAGATAGTGTAAGAAATAGCATACAACCAAAAAGAATAAAATTTCTGCCATGTCTGTGATTCCATGCAGAAACACTCGTCAGTTCATCCTCGCGAGGTGGTGTCTCTCTGGTGTTTATCACCACTGGTTTTTCAGACCGGTACTGCTTGATTCCAAGTACGATAAATATAAGTGAAACCAATAATGAAATTACCAGATAAATGATTGTAGCAGCCATATCTATCATCCTAACTTAAAAATAGTCACTTCCCAAATCGACAAAAATGTATCAAATGTATATCTGTATTATATCATAGAAATAACGGTATTGTATACAGAGTTCCATTTGTTCAATTCGGCGGGAGATTTTTATGGTGATGAATTTTGCTGTATAAACCATTCATGCCAAGCATGATGAGAAAGATGATACCGGCAAATAACACGAGATAGAGCGCGTGACTGCCGTGCGCCCAGCGGGCAAACAGCTCGAGCGGCGAATCTGGAGAGGGCAATTGCAGAAACATATAATTGGTGTGCCATTGTGTATTAAACCAATAGATCGGCGGGACGACAGCACATAAGAACAAAATCGGTTTCCAGATGGCAGATAACCGCGGGACGATCTCGCCGGAAGCGGTTTGAAGCACAATATAAAAAACGAGGAGACCATGCGCCAGAAAACTGTGCAGAGAGACAAAACTCCAAAATGGGTAGTGTGTCCAATCGGGAAAGAGCAGCGCACAGCAGGCACCGGGCAGACATAGCGTATAGAGCACTTGACCGAGCCAGTCGGGCTTCCAGATGCTGTGCAGGATACAGAGATAGACAGCAAGTCCGCATAAATGCAGCGGCAGTTCATAGATAGACAACCCGCCAATTCGCCAGTATACAACATAACGGAGCATATCGAGCAAGAAAATTGTCAGACCGAGTGCGTGAGAAAACGAATGACGGGTGGAATCCGGTTGCTGTTTATACCAGCGCGCGCCGATCAGGCACGAGAAAGAGATACCCGCGAGTGTACATAGGTGCGAAATACCATACAAGGAAAAGCCTGCTAAATGGGGAAATTGTGTCTCATAGACGAAAAACATTGTGTGTCTCCATGAAAAAATCCGTCCTGCACCATCGCAGAACGGATTTCTTGTTTTATTTTTTAAACGGCCAGATTTCTAATCCGAGCTTTTTGCGTGTGCGGCGATATACAAAGTATATCCAGAGCGTCGGAATATTAGTCACGACGAAAGAAAAAATCGCCGTGAGAACCATTGCCATGACACCATAGCCCTGTCCCTGCATCGTTTCTACCAGTGATGGGATGGATTTGATGACAGAAAACAGAGATAAGACGAGAAATGCCGCGGGCATACCAAGACCGGCATATTTAGAAGGGCGTTTGGCGAACATGCGCTCAAAATACCAAAGACCGAGCGCAATGACCGCTAAAATAATGAGGCTGACTAGCAGCGCAGACGTAACAGTCAAAACGGAACCTCCTATTATTCCGAAAGCTCCAGCATCTTTAAGACAATGGAAGCGGAGGTGTGAGCAGCTTCGTCAATAAAGTTGTCATATGAAGTATCGGCAGCATCATCGGCGGCATCCGACATGGTACGAATGACCAGATATGGCTTGCGATACATATATGCTGCATGACCAATGGCAGCACCTTCCATTTCGACACAAGCCGGGGCATACCGTTCATTGATGGACTGCTTGACAGCAGCGTCATTGACAAAAACATCGCCGGAAACAATGCGGCCATGACGGAAGCGGCCTTCCATTTCCGGAAGTGTCTGACACGCTCTCTCGCACAGAGACGCGAGGAAGGAATCGGCAGGGAAGAATGCACGCTTCGGATAATACTTGAGCATAACCTCATCCTGATCGTGGAAACCAACTTCACTGCTGATGACAACGTCCAGAATTTTTAAGCCGTGTCCCATGGCGCCAGCGATGCCAATGTTGATAATGCAGTCTGCTTCAAACTGATTCATAACCGCAGCAGCGCAAACAGCGGCATTTACCTTGCCGACACCACAGCAGACGAGAACAATTTGTTCGCGGCCAACAGTTCCTTCATAAAATACGGTTCCGAATATCGGTGTTTCGGAGGTGATGGTCATCTTGTTGCGAATCAGAGCGACTTCTGCATCCAATGCGCCGAGAATACCCCATTTCATAGTGATACTTTCCTTTCTGATTGAAAAATTCATGTATCTCTATTATAAAAAGCAGGCTTGCATTCGTCAATGCAAATTCGTATAATGAGAGCAGGAAAACATTGAACAGAAAAGGAGTATACAATATATGAAGCGTATTGCAAGCTTTTGCATCAACCATGATACCTTGACCGAGGGCATGTACACCTCTCGCGTAGATGGTGATGTTGTCACCTATGATATTCGTATGGTAAAGCCGAATCATGGCATTTATTTGGATCCACCGGCTGCACACACATTTGAACATCTGTTTGCTACTTATGTAAGAAACACCAAGTACAGTGATGAAGTCGTTTATGTCGGCCCGATGGGCTGCCGCACGGGATTCTATTTCCTTGTTCGCGAGACGATGGGACAGGAGACGGCCATTCAACTGGTCAAAGAGACGATGGAGTTTGTCTGTGCGTTTGAAGGAACGATTCCTGGCTCTGCAAAGGAAGAATGCGGCAATTATCTGTCTCATGATTTGGAAGGTGCCAAGCGCATTGCAGAAAAGATGAGAGAAGTATTAAAAGATTGGACGCCGGAGCAGCTGACATACCCGGAATAAGCGGATGGAAATTTTTTGAGAAAAATTTCAAAGAAACTGTTGACAACTGTCGAGAAAAATGATATCCTATTCAGGCACTCGACGAGAGCGCGGACGTCAAATGAATGAAAAGCAATGATCGGAAGAAAAAAGTGCTTGACAGGATGGCGAAAACGTGCTAAAATAAACGAGTTGCAGCCGAGAAATCGGTTGAAACGTATCGAAATATGTTTGAAAAAAGAAATGAAAAAAGTTCTTGACAAACCGCTGAATACGATGTATAATAAACA
>CAVAJF010000003.1:0-59744 GCA_963588905.1 Eggerthellaceae bacterium | reverse complement strand
TGGATGGCGTGGACAGGAACAATTCCGATCCGAGATCCACACCGAACTCCTGATACTGATATAGCATACGATTTTCTCACCCGTTTCTCCAAAAATATGTCTACTCTATACAATAAATGATACGATGGTTTTTTTCTGGTCAAACAGCACATATCAAAAGTTTTACAGCATCAATGATTGTTTACAAGTTACAATCCAGAAACTATAATGACATCAATCAAACGAACAAATGCTTTTACAAAACCCATTTGGCTGTGCATTTATTCTAACATAAATACGCAGCTGATACAATGAAAAACATAAGAAAAAACTAGAGTAGAAATTCAGGAGGAAACAACAATGAGCAAGCTGAAATTTTCCGCAAACTTAGAGGTTCTGTATTACGAGCTGCCGTGGGCTGAGCGTTTCGCCGCAGCAAAGAAGGACGGCTTTCAGTACGTCGAGTTCTGGGGCTGGGAGGACAAGGATCTGGAAGAGGTCAAGCGTCTGGTCGCTGAAAACGGTCTGACCCTGTCCGCGATGGGTGGCGACGGCCCGTTCTCGATGTGTGATCCGGCAAACAAGCAGGAGTACCTCGACTACCTGAAGCGTGCGATTGAGGCAGCCAAGTTCGTCGGCACCGACACGCTGATTATCCATTCCGATGCGCTGCAGCCGTCCCCGCAGTACGCGGTTCCGCTGTCCGGTGATTACTCCTACACCACCAAGATCTGCACCATGTTCGACATTCTCTCTACCATCGCTCCGTGGGCAGAAGAAGCAGGCATCACCTTCGTGCTCGAAGCACTCAACATCGTCACCGACCATCTGGGCAACTTCCTGACCGATCCGCGCACCGGCTCCGAGCTGACCTCCCTGACCGGTTCCGACAACATGAAGATCCTGTACGATGTCTACCACATGTACCTGAACGAGGGCAAGATTGTCGAGCAGACCCAGAAGTATCTGAGCAGCATCGGCTACATGCACATCGCAGACGCACCGGGCCGCGCAGAACCGGGCACTGGCGTCATCAACTACGAGAAGTACTTTGACTTCGTCGCTGACATGGGCTATGACCGCGTGATTGGCTTCGAGCTGTATCCGTCCGTCAGCACGGAAGTTGCCGTCGCTGCCATCAAGAAGGCTTGCGGCAAGCACTGGTAATTCCTATATATACCTTATTATATATCTGAGAAAAAGGAGCAAGTAGTATGAAATTCTCTGCACATATTGATGCATTATATAATGAGCTGCCGTTCGCTGAGCGCTTCGAGGCAGCAAAGAACGACGGTTTCGACTATGTCGAAATCTGGGACTGGGACAACAAGGATGAGGCTGTGCTCAAGGCAAAGCTGAAGGAATTCGGTCTGACCCTGTCCGCGATGTCCGGCGACAAGCAGTACGACATGTGCAATCCGGCACATTATGACGTATACGTTGCCGAGGTCAAGGAGTCCATTGACAAGGCTGTCGAGCTGGGCTGCCTGAACGTTGTCATTCACTCCAACGAGCTGACACCGGCAGGTCCGGTCAGCAACTCCTATCCGGAGCTGTCCGAAGCTGCCAAGCTGTGCGCAATGTTCCGCTGCCTCAAGGCACTGGCTCCGTATGCAGAGGAAAAGAAGGTCACGCTGGTTGTCGAGCCGCTCAACATCGTGACCGATCATATGGGCAACTTCCTGACCTCCATGAAGCAGGCCGCAGACCTGATTGACGCTGTCGGCTCCCCGAACGTCAAGGTGCTGTACGACATCTATCACATGTACCTGAACGAGGGCAAGATTGCCGAGACTTGGGACAAGTTCCTGCCGGAAGTTGGCTACGTGCACTTCGCAGACGCGCCGGGCCGTCACGAGCCGGGCACCGGTGTCATCAACTATGCCGCTGTCTTTGCACACATGCGCAAGATCGGCTATCCGGGCATCATCGGCTGTGAGCTGTTCACCACGACCAACACCGCAGATGCTATCGCAGCAATCAAGACCGCTGCTGTTACCCTGTAATTTGTGAGAAAAAAAGGAGCGTTTAGTCATGAAAGACCTTAGAATTGGCGTTGTAGGCGCAGCTGGCTTCATCGGCCGCGACCATATCCATAGATTGACCACCAGCATCAACCATGCAACGGTTGTTGCTGTCTCCGACCTCGACCCGGAAAAGACCCAGGCTGTCGCTGACACCTGCGGTGCCAAGGTTTACACCGACGGCATTGCCTTGATTCACGACCCGGACGTAGACGCCATTGTCGTCACCTCTTGGGATCCGACCCATGCACAGTTTGTCCGCGCTGCTATCGCAGCGGGCAAGCCGGTATTCTGCGAGAAGCCGCTGGCGTCCACGCTGGAGGATTGCAGCGAAGTGCTCAAGGACGAGATCGCATCCGGCAAGCATCTGGTACAGGTTGGCTTTATGCGCCGCTTTGACCCGGGCTATCTGGAAATGAAGAGCATCATTGACAGCGGCAAGCTGGGCAAGCCGCTCATGGTACACTGCAAGAGCCGTACCCCGGTAACTCCTCCGAAGCACACGACTCGTATGCACGCTACCAACGTCATCCCGCACGAGATTGATGTGCTGCGCTGGCTGCTCGACGATGAGTTCGATCAGGCACAGGTTATCATGGGTCGTTCTTCCTGCTATGCGCCGGAAGGCCTGCAGGATCCGCAGCTCATGCTGCTGACCACCAAGCAGGGCGTTGTCGTTGACGTAGAGGTTGCCGTCAATGCACACTACGGTTACGACATTCAGTGCGAGGTTGTCTGCGAAAACGGCACCGTTTCCCTGCCGCAGCCGGCACGCGCTACCGTTTGCGTTGACGAGAGCTGCCAGCACGCCATCATGAACGACTGGTCCAAGCGCTTTGTCGAGGCATATCAGGACGAGTTCCAGACTTGGGTAGACAGCTGCTTGGAAAATGGCGGCGTGCCGACCGGCTCCAACGCTTGGGATGGCTTTGTCGCTTGCGCCGTTGCCGACAAGCTGGCTGACGCACAGGACACCAAGCTGATGGAAGCGGTTGAGCTTCCGGAGCGTCCGGCATTCTATCAGGCATAAATCAGGTGATCGCATGAAAATTGGTATTGTTTCGGATTGCTTGGGCAATCAGTCATTGAAAGAACTGCTCAAGACCTGCCAAAAGCTCGGCATCGAGCAGGTAGAGCTGGGCTGCGGCAACTGGTCGAGTGCCCCGCATGTCGATTTGGATGGACTGCTGGAAAGCGAGACCAAGCGCGATGAGATGAAGGGTATGCTCAAAGACTATGGCATCTCGATCTCCGCGTTCAACTGCTCCGGCAATCCGCTCGCCCCGGGCGAATGGGGTGAGCGCGAGGACGCCGTGACGCGCAAAACCTTCCAGCTCAGCGAGTATTTCGGCCTGAACACCGTTGTGATGATGTCGGGTCTGCCTGCTGGCGGCCCGGACGACAAGTACCCGAACTGGGTAGTCACCTCTTGGCCGCCGGAAACCCAGACCATTCTCAACTATCAGTGGAACGAGGTTGCCATTCCGTACTGGAAGCAGATCACCAAGGTTGCCAATGCGCACGGCGTTTCTCGTCTGGCACTGGAGCCGCACGGCTGTCAGCTCGTGCACGATGTGGAAAACTTCTATCGCCTGCGTGAGGCGTGCGGCGGAGACGAGACGATTGGTTTCAATCTCGACCCCTCTCACCTGTTTTGGATGGGTGCCGACCCGATTGCCGTGGCTCGCGCCTTAGGCGATGCGATTTACCACGTGCACGTCAAGGACGTCCGCATCGAAAAGCCGGCACAGACCAACACGCTGTTGGACGGCAAGGGCGTACTGGAATACGCCAAGCGTTCTTGGAACTTCGCCATCCCGGGCTACGGCCATGACGAACGCTGGTGGAGAGAATTTCTCGTCACCCTCAAAATGATGGGCTATGACGGCGTGCTGTCCATCGAGCACGAGGACTACACGATGGATACCATCAAGGCACTGGCAAAATCCGTCCATCTGCTCAAGAATAATATTCCTTATTGATACGAAAACGAAAACACCCCATCTGTCAGGCAAGTGTCTAACAAATGGGGTTTCGTTGTCTCCAGCCTTGACTTCTCTCCCATTTCGGCTATGCTATACATAGAATCAATCGGACAAGGAGAAAAAAACAATGATTCGAGATTTTCAGGTATCCGATACAGAGCAGGTCATGCAGCTGTGGCTTTGCGGGAATATCGATGCGCATCCGTTTGTGCCCGCGGAATACTGGCGATCACAGTTCCGTGGCGTGCAGGAAGCCTTGTCGCAGGCGACGATTTTCGTCTGTGAGAGAGACGGAAAACTCGTCGGCTTTCTCGGTCTGATGGACGAATATATCGCCGGCATGTTTGTGGAGAAAACGCACCGTTGCACAGGAATCGGCGCGCAGCTTCTAACTCATGCCAAACAAACACATGCGGCACTTTCCCTGAGCGTCTATCAGCAAAATACACGCGCGATCGCCTTTTATCGCAGAGAGGGATTCTCCATTCTGTCACAAGGTGTCGATGAAGATACGGGCGAAAAAGACTATACGATGGTCTGGAACCCGTAAAAACAGGATTTTTTACTTGAGCCGCATGTATAAAAGCGGATACGGGTTTCCCTCCTCATCAAGATCTGTCCGTTTATAGGTCTCAAAGCCCAGATGCTGATAAAATCCGACTGCCTGCGGATTTTGTTCATTGACGGTCACTTCTCGCACGCCATAGGTCTCGATGCCGTACTGCAGCAGCTGTTTTCCGAGACCCTGCCCGCGCGTCTGCGGTGCCAGAAACAGCATTTCCAGCCGGTCATTTTCTATGCCCATAAAGGCAACCGGTTCGCCGCTCTCGGTCTCCGCGACAAGTAAGTGTGCAACACCGGTCAGTGCCTGCGGCACATAGGTTTTGATTTGCCGGATTTCCGCATCGGATAAAAACAGATGCGTCGCGCGAACCGACGCCTCCCAAACCGTGACGAGGGATTGAATCAGGGCCGGCGTCCGCGCGGGGACTTCGTAAAATTCATAAAATTTCATATCTTACTCCCCTTATTAAACTTGATTCGTTTGAATTTTTGTGATACATTATATTTTCAAAAAAATTACTTGACCCTTTGAGATTCCAGTGTTATAATGTATACATGATATTTTGCCACTCGTGAGCAAAAAAACAATTTGGTTCTGACTCTTTGGGATTCCAGTGCTATATGTAATAAGCAAATAAAATAAATACGCTTATTAGCAGAAACACAGAGCGAATCCCCTAACAGGTCGCAACTGTCAGGGGACTCTTCTGCTTTTCCGGAGCAGTCAACCGAGGTTCATTACCGACATTTATCTGTCCAACCATTTGCAGATGTAGTAGCTGATTACATTTGCAACAACAGAAAGAACCAATGAAGTAAGTACTTGCATAGTAAAACACCTCCTCCCTGTCACGGATTGCGCCAGATTGGAGCGGTAATAACGCGGTAATTATACCATAATATTTCGAGGAATTCAAGCCGAAATGACTTGATTCTTTGGAATTCTAGGATATATTACGGAGAATGATGAGATGTTTCTATGCAGGAACACGGAAGAAACCCCTAGCAGATTAGGCCCTGCTAGGGGTTTCTTCTATTTATCCCCGAAAATGCAAGAAAATGGCTTACCCTCTGCGGTTCTCCCCAGACGGTAAGCCGTTTCTATATTCTCTATGCGCTCATATTATTTGCGCGGTATTTTCCCGGCGGAACGCCGACCTGCCGCTTGAAAATACGGGTGAAATAACTCTGATCTTCAAAGCCGACCGCGCAGGCGATTTCTGTCAGCGACATGCTGCTGCGCTGCAAATACAGCTTGCTGCGCTCGATGCGCAGCCGATTGGTGTACTCGGTAAATGTGGTATCCAGCTCTTCTCGTAAAATCCGGCATAAATACGATTTGGATAAATACACATGTCGCGCGATTTGATCCAAGGTCAGCTTTTCCGAGAGATGTCCTTGAATATATGCGAACACCTGACACAGCACCGCCTGGTGCTTGGTGTCGTTAAACTCGAATACCTGATCGAAAAACTGGTGCAGCAGACCGGCGAGCCATGTGTCCAACTGTTCAAAATCCTGCAAGCGCTCCAGCTCCATCACGCTGTTGTCGCACAGGGCAAACACGGCATTGACATTGGCACCGCTGTCCGTCGCCGCCCGCGACATCAGCGTAATCAGCTCTCGAATGCGCAGTTTCAGCATGGTGAGATCGGTACCGACCGCAGCATACAGCTCGACCAGAAGCTCATTGAGCAGCTGCCGCGCCTCTTTTTTGTCTCCGGAACGAATCATCTGCTGCAAATTTCGCTCCTGTTCCAACGGATAATTCAAGTGATAGACATTGTCCATGCTGTGCACCATATTTTGCAGCATTTCATTCTGGAAACGGGATTCCTGCGCGGTCATGAGCTTGCGCTCAGATAAGTATCCGCAGACCGCCTGCGCAATGTCATGCAGTGCCTGCATTTGCTCTTGATTTAACACCGGACATGCCGCCTGCTCCGTCCCGTCCTCTAATACAAAGGGGCCGACAATCATCTGATACGTTTCTTCCGCCTGCTGCTGAAACAGCAAAAACAGCTCTCCGGTTTCGCACTGATACAAATGCCTGCCAACGCGGCGGCTCCCCTCGATACAGACAAAAGCAGAAGTGTCTGTGCTATGAAAAAGCAGCTGGTTTTGCTCGTCTGCCATCGCGCAGGCAACCCCACTCATCGTTGTGATATTTCTGCACATCTGTTGTATTTGTTCTTTGCCTTTCATATTTGACAACTCCCTTCTCTCGTCTATATATTGTTAACACGATAACATTTAATTGCAAAAAAAATTCGTTTTCCCGTGCAAATCAGAAAAAATCGTCCCATTTCTGTCTCTGTTTTTCCATTGACAAGCGTTTTATTTCATGATATGTTAACATTGTCAGTAAAAAATAAAGGGGAATTTTTTCGTGGCTGTTTACAACAATGGTATCGCAACCAAGCAAAATTTTATTATTCATGCCTATCAAAAGCTCTTGCAGGATGATACGGAAAATTTAACCGTTCGTTCTTTGTCCAAAGAATTGGGACTGTCCTCTGCGGCGCTGTACCGGCATTTTCTCAGTCTGGATTATCTGCTCATCGTCGCTTCGATCCGTTTTCTGGATTCGTATCTCAAGGACTACGGCGTGATGCTGCGCGTGCACAGCAATCTGTTTATCTCCTACTTTGATGGCTGGAAGCTGTTTAACCACTATGCATTCATGCGGCCGAATATTTTTTATCGCTTGTTTTGGGGCAAGGAAAACAAATATTTCGCCGATGCCGTGACGGATTATTTTTCCGCCTTTCCAGTCTCTCAGCAGGACATTTATCCGGATTATTTTTATTCCATGCTCAATTGCAGTGACATCACCCAGCGCGATCACATGATTTTGCAGGAAGCGAACACCGCCTGCCCGCTGCTCACACCGGAGCAGGTGCAGTATTTTGGCAGAACCAATTCGTTAATTTCCAAAGGACTGCTCGAGGAGGCAATCGGTCAGGACGAAGCTGCCAGCTTCCGCCTCAAACAGGAATGCAACCAGTATATCTGGCAAAATCTTTGCCATGTACCGGCTCTCGATGCACTTCTTCACGACAGATTATAAGATAATTTTGGCTGCCGCAGGCTTTCGCCCGCGGCAGCTGTTTTATTTTTCTTTCAAATTGCTGGTTTTCTCATCAGAACATCCGTATCGAACCAGCGGGACAATGGCGGATGCCATGCCGATGCATTCATTGATAATACCGGGAATAGAACCGAAAAAGATACAGTAAATGATCCAAAACGGGCCGACAACCAGTACTTTTCCCAGCCGCATCACCCATCCCTTTCCCGACCACTGTGTCCAGACAACGCCGAGAATCGAAATCAGCGTACAGGCACTGGTCAGCCAGGGATGGGAGCCTTGGCGTGTGGCAATGCAGATGACGACTAACGCCAGAGACATGAGCCATTTCCAGCCCTTCCACTGCGCCCATGCGTGTGTCCTGTTTCCGCAAATCAATCCGTTGAGCACACAGATCACAAGGGTTCCACAGCCACTAAAGGCGCCGAGCAGCAAATAATGTCCGATGTTTACCGCATCTGCCAGAATCCGGCACAGAATCATGCGTCTGCCGTCCCGCAATTGGTAGCTGACAAGATAAATCAGCAGTGCCAGAACGCCGATTGCCTGTATGACCACATTGCTCATGAGAATACCTCAGGCGATTATTCCACCTCAATGGTTTGTTGCGTTTATTGCTTTTCCCGCGCCAGTTCTTCCTGATAGGTCAAATCATATTTTTCCCGATTGGCAAGCATTTTGACGGTAGACAGCACAATCAGGAACATGACAATGCCCAACGGGAATCCCAAAAATACAATCATCTCGTTGAGGGCATCATAGCCGCCGATGTACAGCAGAACGAAGGTCAGCGCGCCCATGAACAGAGCTACTGCCACGTTCATAAACTTCGGCACCTTGGTCTTGGACGAGTCGGTTTCCAGTTCCTTCATAAACAGCATCGGGAACGAGAACGCGATGGAGTCCGAGAAGGTCAGGAAGGTTAAAATAGCCAGAATGATGAACAGCCACTTGAGAATGGCACCGCCCGGCAGGCTTTCCAAGAATGCGAAGGTTGCAATGCCGTCGCCAAAGCGCTGCATCTGCTCATACAAATCGCCGCCGTTGACCACGCTGAACATCGCAGAACCGCCGAATACCACATACCACAGGCAGGTGACAATACCCGGGCCGATGCAATTGACAACAATGAACTCCCGAAGGGTTCTGCCATATGCCAAGGTAATATAGAACAGGCCGCTCAGGAACGCCGGAACGATGTTCCAAGAGTAATAATAGATGGTCATATTGGTCTGCCAGCCGGTCTGATAGATCGGATCGGCAAACGAAATCATTGGGATATAATCTCGAACGAATTCGCCCAGAGACGTGAAGAAGGTTCCCAGCAGGCGATTGCCGCCAGCGGCGCCGAACAGCAGGATAAACAGCAGAATGACAAAGTAGCAAGCTGCATTGAAGTTGCTGAGTTTGCCCATCAGCTTGTGTACACCGGACGTCGCCAGAACAATCGTCAGCAGCGTATAGCCGAGAATGATAAACGGTTCAAAGCTCGGTGTCCAATCCATACCGGCAACCGTGCCGATACCGGCGTTCAACTGAATGACTGCCAAGCCCATGTTTGTGCCGCATACCATCAACGACAGAACGGTCACGACGTCAATCACTGTGCCGAGCGGGCCAGCGGATTTTTTGCCGAGCAGCGGATACAGCGCATCACTCGACCGCATCGTGCGCTTACCATTGTACAGCATCAGCGATGCCATCAGCGCAAACGTCACAATAATAAAGAATGGTGGGAAGGCATAATGCAGGTAGCAATACTTGAGAACCGGAATAATGGCCTCCTTGGTTCCCGCTTCCACGCCCATAAACTCCGGCGGATTCATCAGCATGTTTACCGGGCCGGATACGCCGTAAAAGCAAATGCCGACGGCGATGGTGCCGGTCAGGGACAGCGTAAACCACGTGCTTGTTTTCAAGCTCGGCTTGGCGTCCTTGCCGCCCAATCGAATGTCGCCCCATTTGGTAAAGCAAATGGCCGCGAACAGCAAGCTGATACAAATAACCAGCAGAATGAAGAACCACTTAAAGTGATCCATAATCCAGAGCACACTGCTGTGCAGCATTTGATACGAAGCACCCGGTGCCACAATACCTGCCACAACGAACAGAAGCATGATGACGACGCCCGGAATCAGGACCTTCGTGTTCATCTGTGCCCATATGTTCTGTTTCTTGTTCATAAAAACATTCCTCTCTCCAAGAATGCATAGAAGAAATCTAATTTTCCCCTGTCTTTTCTCTTTACTGTATTTTGTAAATCACATCGTCTCGATGCGATCCAAAATGTCCGATGCCAGACCGGATTTCTGCATCACCGCTCTGACGCGCGCCTTGGTGTCCGCATCCAACTCCGGCCGGTTGTCCTCAAATTCGTCCATCAAACGCTCGATCTCTTCCTGAATGCTGTCCTCATAATAGGTCGGGCTCTTGGTCTTTGCCGCTCTGCCGCCGACGCGCGGCATGTACAGATCCATGAAGTAGTCCAGCGTATAATCACAGGCGACAAAGCTGCCGGTGTGCGCCTGCTCCTTGATGTCATCGAGACACAGCGTCTCTTCATTGACTTCAAACGGTGTCAGCGCCGCCTTGACCAGACGAATGACCTCAAAGTCTGCAATCATCTTTTCGATGCTGGTCGCATTGACGCTGTCCACGATGCCGCCGGTCTCCATGACGATGTTAACGCCGTGGCTGTATGCGGAATAGAACGTCAACATGGATTCATAGCCGGACTGCTGGTTCATCACCGGCGCATCGCTCTGCGCGCCGCCGCCGCGCGACGGCAGGTCATAGAATTTTCCCATGTTCGCCGCAAAGCCCTGCATCTGGCAGCCTTCCGGTGCGGCGCACGCGAAGGTCAAGCCGCGCATATCCACCGCCGTGGACTGGATGCCAAATACCACCGGCGTGCCCGGCCGAATCATCTGCGCCAGACAAATGCCGGTCAGGTCTTCCGCCGTGCCGCTTGCCAACGTACCTGCCATAGCCAGCGGGCCGGTCGCTCCCAGCATCGCCGCCGGACACAAAATCACAGGCTGGCCGTATTCTGCCAGAACCATCAGATTATCCAGCATCTTGTCATCCAGCGAAAGCGGAGAATTGGTGTTAATCAGTGCGATGCAGCGCGGCTGCTTGATGAACTCCTCCTTGCCGCCGAACAGCTCGCAGGCCGCTTCCATCATGTTTTCCATGACGTCCTTGTCTGCGGTGGACAGCATGATGGCCTTGTCCGAGTTCAAAACCGTCGCATAGAACATGGCTGCGGCCGCCAGCTTATCCGGCACGTCGCTCGGCTGCACGATAATGCCGCCGTCAATGTCATAATCTTCATTGGCCTGAATCAGGCGCAGGCACTTGAGATAATCCTCCAAGGTGCCCGGGCGCTGGGTTCCGTCGGTCTCCGCAATGAACGCACAGCCATATGCCGGAGCCGGATTGGTCTTGCCGGTTCCCATCTCTACCGTATATTTCGGGTTTCTGCCCTGAATGGTAAAGGTGCTCGGCGCCATCTTGACCCAGTGCCAAACCTGCTCTTCTGTCAGGTGAACGACATCCCCTTCGACGCGAACGCCGTTTTGTTTGAAGATTTCCAGTGCCTTTGCATTGTGTACCTTGATACCCACATCACGCATAATTTCCATCGCTGCGTCATGAATCATCTGTTCTCTCGACATATCGAATCCTCCTTGCCGTTACCGGTTTCTGACACCCAGCTTTAATTCATCGCGCAGGTAGCGAATGCTCTCTTCGCAAGCCTTCATCTCTCGCGCTCTCGCCTCTTCAATCGGCTCATCCTTGCTCAGGAATGCAATCTCGTTTTCCATAATGATTTTGTCCATCGGTGACTTTTCCCGAATCATGTCAATCATGCGCTTACAGTCCATCGAGCCCTGTCCGTGCGCCGCACCGACGATGTGCACGCCCAGCGGATCGGTATAAATCAAATCGTCGCTGAAGTGGCAGCAATACGCCGACGGAAGCATCTTCTCATAGGCCTGTTCCGGATCGTCCGTCACATAATAGGCATTCATATTGTCTACGCAGGTGCCAATCAAGGTGTGATTGAGCTTATCCACCAGCCAGACAATCTCGTCTGCCTTGGTATCCGTGTGGTTTTCAATCGCAACCTGCATCCCGTATTCTTCAATCAGCGGAATGGCCGCCTTGAACTCGTCATATCGTACCAGCATCTGCTTGACAACATCCGGATGCATCTCGCTGCCGAACAGATTTTTCGGACGAATGATGTCCAGACTGAACTTGACCAGCTCTGCATCCAGATCGTGTCCGATGCGCAGTGCTTCTTCCACAGTGCAGTTTACACGGGAATCACTGCCGGCATTGAACGAGGAATTGAACTCCAGGAACAATCCGCATTTCTTTGCATATGCCGCAACCTTGTGCAGGTTTTCCGTGCCGAACGGGTCATCCTGTGCGGTTGTCAGCAGATCGACCTTGGTAATCTGTAGACCGTCCAGCTCCCACTCCACACATTTGTCCATCAGCTCATACAGGGACATTACCTGATCGAAGAAATAGTCCTTGCCAAAGCCCCAGCTCTCTCCGAATCCGAAGAAATGCAGCGTGTACGTATGCATACCAATGCGAATCGGTCTGTCAACTGCTTGTTTCATTTTTTCTGCCTCCCAGCTTTTTTCTCTCTGTTGCTTTCTTTTCTTGATTTGATGCAGGTCTCTCTCTTCCCACATCAAGTAAAATGTAAACGCGATTACTTTTTCTTGTACTCAATATATCATACCATATCGTCGATACTTTTGCATAGTTTCAGATAAAGTTTGCCGATTTTCATGTAGATTGGATATTTGCACAATTTTTGTGCAGATAATATCCCACTGTTTTTGTATGTTTCTATCTATAGCAAGGCAATTTTCTCGTGTTTTCGTCTTTAATTGTTAACAGCATTACATTTTATTCACATTGTTCCCCATGTGTCAGCGGTTCTCGATTTCGCATTGTTACTATTCCGATAGAAACAGTAGAATATGTGGACGTTTTTTTAAGACAGACAAAAACGCAAGAAAAAAGCTTACCCTCTGGTTCTTCCCAGACGGTAAGCCGTTTGCACATGTTTTAAGTGCTCATATTATTTGCGCGGTATTTTCCCGGCGGAACGCCGGCTTGCCGCGGAATTGATGTCTAAAATCATATTGTTTTTTGCCACAACAATCGCACCGATTTCACTCTCTGCAAAGAGCTCTAAAATTTCTCGATAATTCATATTCCCTTCAATCTCACCTATCTCCTCTCTTGCATTATATCTGCAACGACATGAAAATACAAGCCTACCTGTGTTTCGACAGATAAAAGCGCCGCCTATTTTCAAAAATTCAGACTAAACCAAAATGGATGCCTCCCTCTAAATTTGAGAAGCATCCATAATGAAAATTTTATGATTCAATTTTGAATCCCTGTTCAGAAAACAAGCTATTTTTATTCTGCACTCTTAGTCTCTGCAACCATATCCATTGTCCGGATTCGCTTCGAGAAAAATCTGTTTACAAGAATGGAAAATGCCACTGTAATGACAAATGCAAGTAGTACATATGGGATTGAAATAGAAGTCGGCACGTCCATGTTATCTCCAAGCGAAGCGATCAGCAAGCCAAGCATCCAATGTCCCAGCGGAATTCCTAAGATAGCTCCTACAATGGAAAGAATGATATTTTGCTGAAGCATAAGATTTCTAAGCTGCCTTGTGCTAAATCCCAATACCTTAAGCGTTGCCATCTCCTTCAAACGTTCCTCAAAACTTAAAAGTCCCAGACTATACAGCACAATTACGACAAGGAAAATCGCAAACAGAATCATGAAGCCCATGCACAAATTGATAAGCTCCATATAGTTTGAGAGCAAATCCGCCATTTTTGTCCTTGTCGTCACGGAACTAATGTATGGTGATGTATCTGCAAAGGATTTCTTTATATTGTCCTGTGTAATCAATCTTGTCGGTGTGAAAGTATATCCTGCGTTTTCGATTACCTGTCTTGTCGTTACAATTCCTTGTTCGAACGGCGCTCTTGTAATTTTTGTCACCTTGGTTTTCGTCCAGGCTCCCACGCCATAAACATGCCATTCAACCTCGTCTCCAACCTGAATGCCAAGTTTATCCGCCGTCTTTTTTGTAATCGTAAAATCATCACGGTTCAGCTTGATTACGTTCAGATTTTCGTCCAAGGCATTTGCTATGCTGCTGTCTTCATAGACATTCATGTGGTAGCTTCCCTTTGTCGTATCTCCCGGAAGCCGAATCTCCACGGTTTCAGACATGACAAGTTCACCATGCACCTGATCTCGAATGGATTCCGCCTCTTGAATCGGTATCTCTTTCTCCAAGGCTATCATATTGGCATTGTTCATCAGATCCCGAACATAGAGATCAGATACTGCTGTTTGGAAATTGTCCCTGGCACAGAAACCACAAACAAGCAGAGCCATACAGGAGAGCGTGCCCGCAAGACCAAATATTGTCCGCGCTTTGTTTCTCGTAATATCTCTGATATTGTATCTGTTCGAGAAGCTGAGGGATTTCCATACCCGCGTTTTTTCAAATATTGTCTTTTTCGCACTTTTGGGCTGTGCGGGACGAAGCGCTGTCGCCGGAGCAATCTTCAAGATATTTCTGCAGCTAAACCATGTAGCAAGTGTGCAAAGTCCTACAATTACTACAACAAGAACAATATAGATATAGGAATACGTCACGCCAAAGTGCGGCAGCATATATTCATCCGACGAATCCAGATAATATTTCATTCTAAACAGCAACGGTGATAACGTCACCGGCCCTACCAGTGCGCCGATAACTGCACCGGCAAGCGATGGGAAAAAGCCAAAGCTCAAATAATGCACATAAATTTTCTTCTTATCCAGACCGATCGCCTTCATTGTTCCAATGACTGTTCTCTGGCGATCTACAATTCTCTTCATGGTTGTAATGGTTGTCAGTATGGCAATGGCGACAAAGAATACCGGGAACAGAATGGACATCATCTTATGCTGCGCAATCTCGTCATCAACCGTGGTAAGATTGGTGAGCCCATCGCGGTTCAACATGACGCTATAATTACCGTCTATCTTTTTGCTAATCTGCTGCTCTACGGATGCAATGTCGTCAATGGTTGAAGTAAGCGCGATCTGGTTATATTGAGTATTCGCACTGCAAGCCTTCATGGATGCAAATGCGTAACCCGTTGAATCATAATCAGGCTCAAGATCCACTTCGTCCTTATAATATTCATACTCCGGACTCCATACAAATCCGGCAACAGTAAATGTATACGTTTTCTGCCCACAAGTTACTGTGTATTTGTCTCCCAGCTGAATCCCCTGCTCTGTCGCAAATCGCTGGGCAATCCAAATCTTGTCTGCTGCCTCCGGGTCGTAATCCTCTCCTTCAAGCACAAGAGGCTTGCTCACCTGATTATTCTTTTCAAAATACAGAAATACCGTGGTGTCGTTTTCCCCTACTGCCTTCTCGAAATATCTCCCCTGCGCTTCCGTAATCCCGTCCACTTTCTTTATCTGATCTACCTCACTGTCGGTAAATGCATCTCCATAAATCCAGTGGTTCGCGAGATTGGTCTGCTCGTGGTAGGTTTCTCTGGCAGTATTTACACTGATAACCTCTCCCTGCAATCCAGTAAACAGGCACACGGCGAGGAACGATAAAATGCAAACGGATGCAAATTGTCCAAAATGTTGTTTGAAATCACGCAACATTTTCTTTCTCAACATTAAAATTCCACCTCTTTTGCATCTGCTGCATGTTGATTCTCTTCAATGCGTTCAATCTTTCCATTCTTCATGACAATGACTCGGTCTGCACACTGTGCAATATTTGCATTGTGCGTAACCATAATCGTTGTCTTTTTATTTTCTCTGCACATTTGTTGGATCAGGACAAGAACATCCTTTCCTGTCTCTGAATCCAGTGCGCCTGTCGGTTCATCACCAAGCAAGAACTTTGGATTCTTGCTGAGTGCTCTAGCAATGGAAACTCGCTGTTGTTCACCACCCGACATCTGTGTTGGAAACTTGTTGAGCTTGTTCTCAAGCCCAACAGCCCGAAGCATTTCTGTCGGATCCAGCGGTTCTTTGACAATATCCGCCGTCAATGCAACATTTTCAAAGGCAGTCATAGATGGAATCAAGTTGTAAAACTGAAAAATAAATCCAATGTCTGAAGCTCTGTATTTTGAGAGCTGATCGTCATTGAAAGTAGAAATTTCCTTTCCATCAACGTAAATACTTCCCGATGTCACCTGATCCATGCCACCAAGAAGATTGAGTACCGTTGACTTGCCAGCTCCTGACTGTCCCAAGATTACAACGAATTCTCCCTCGTTGATTGAAAAATTCACATGGTTCACGGCGTACTGTAAATTTTCTTCCGTTCCATATGTTTTCACTACATCCTTAAATTCAATAAAGCCCATGGTTCCATCCCTTCCCGAAACATCTTAACAGCTCCGTTATAATACAATGATTTCCTCGTCCTCCAAATCCATCTCATCTGTCTTCGCGCCCTCATGGATAAACGCCAACAGCTTTTTGATTGTAGGCATTTCAACAAACTGTGCTGCATTGATTTTCTTTTTAAATAGATCGTTGATTCTATTTAATACCGTCGGTACTAAAGCCGAGTTTCCTCCCAGAAGGAAAAAATCATCGTCAATGCCAATTGTCTTTTTGTCCAGCTTCAATGCATCCGCAAAAATAAAACACATGAGGTTTTCCTCATCCGAATAAAGTCTCGCATTTTCCTCCGCAACGGCCAGAAATTCCTTGTAAATTCCCGCTCTCATTCTTTCGACGAGTGCCTTTGTATCTACTTTTCCAATCCCCTTTCGCGGAAGCCCATCCTCCACATATAAGATCTTAGAAACGGAGAATCCATAACTCGACGACAGGAAGTTCCTAATCTGATTGGATAGTTCATCCCATGCATCTTCTCCTGAAGTATCCAGAAAGAGATACAGCTCATCTCGATTTGTATCGCTGTTTTTGCCGTTAACCAGCTTAAATTCTACTCTTTTCTGTTGCTTTTCAAAGAAATCCGCCAAAGAATTTTCTATTTCCCCAACACTGTAATTGTTCCCGTTTAAAATGAATGTATTGGCCGTTCTTCCTGTCAATACAAACTCACCATCTTTGATACAAGCCAGATCTCCTGTGATAAACCAGCCGTCCTCCGTGA
Source organism: Eggerthellaceae bacterium (assembly GCA_963588905.1). Classification (GTDB taxonomy): domain Bacteria; phylum Bacillota; class Clostridia; order Oscillospirales; family Butyricicoccaceae; genus Butyricicoccus_A. The sequence goes on along the minus strand of CAVAJF010000003.1, from coordinate 42,884 downwards.
AATAACGATTTCTTTCTTCCTCTGAGTCGCCAAAATAACGGTCAAGGATAAAATCTCCCTGAATTTGAAGACTTCCCTCAACCTCTTCTTCCTCCACTACGCCGTCTGCATTGTGAATTCTTACTTTCAGATCAGGAACAGGGGTGCCAATCGCCGGGCAATGATTAGACATGACCTCGCCAAACCGAAAGGAGTAAATGGCTCCATTTCCAATTTCCGTCATTCCCCATCCCGGAACCATAGCACTTCTTTTAAAGCCCTTACTCTCCAGAAATTCTACGCTCTTATCCGTTACCTTCACGTTAATGGCTTCTCCGCCATTGACAATTCTCTTGACACTGGCAAGAGAAATATCCATCTTCTGGATTTCATCTTTCCGATCAAGGATCATGCTGTAAATAAAATCCGGTCCAAAGCTAACGTTTGTCGCGTACATAGACATGTAATGCAGCCACTGCGTTACATCCTCCAATACAATTCGAGTATGCATCTGAACCTGTTCAGCCTTTAGTAGTACTGGCAGCACATGGTTTAACATCAGCGAGGCAATATGCTCAAGCGGCAGCCAATTCAAGTATCTTGTATTTTCATCATCGCCAAAAAAACGAATATTCTGGCAGCATCCCTCAATGGCCTTTCTGTGTGAAATTTCAACGCCTTTCGGCTTTCCTGTGCTTCCGGAGGTAAATAACAAAATAGCCGGATCCTGTTCCGTAAGATTCTCTTCTACCGCTGCACCGGTATCATTGACGCGGATTGTTTCAGGAAGCCAGATTTTTCTTTCTCCTGTTTCCCAGTCTCTTGTTTTTTCTTTGTTCCTCTCGTCGAGCAGGTACCAGCATCCGCTCAGTTCTTCCAAAATGCTCTTAACTCTTTTGGTCTCGCTTTTGCCCTCCATATATTCGCCTTGTTCCGGCGGAACAATCGGAACAACAACTGCACCCGTACTGATTCCGGCCCATAATGCAGTAACAAACTTGCGAATTTCCTCAACCGATACGACAAGGTAATCGCCCTTATGTACGCCATTCTCTCTGAGAAAAGCAGCATATTTTACTACTTCCTGACGGAATTCTTCATAGGTCTCTGTGTGTTCTTCCTTGGTCGATTCGACAAAGGTAATATGCTTATCGTCATTTTTCTCATTGAACAATGCATCTACCAATGTATGTATTTTTTTATCCATCTTCCTTTTCCTTCCTATGATGCCTTCTCTCAAGCCCCGCACAGCATCTCTCTAGATACAATCTCCTCCATTTTTTTATACTCTTTGCGTATAAAAAAATGATTGCCCTTCATCGGATATAACCGGAATTTCGGCGTGAAAAACTGCATGAGTCTCACATTCTCATAGCTGACTTCCTTGTCCTCTGTCGATGCGAACGCCACGATTTCGCAAGGAACCTTCTTATATGGAAAGCGATACTGTTCAACAAGCCTGTAATCATTTTGAATGATCGGAAAATATTCTTTTCTGTACACACTGTCCTGCAGGATTTCCATTGGAACACCGCCAGACCGTTTCATATAGTCCATCAGCTGCGGTTCATCCATCTCGCTCACCTCTGTCTCCTTCTTTTCTCGGAAGGTCGACGATGCTGACATGAACAGTTTCACCGGCTTGACATGAAACTTCTCATAGATTTTCATGGTGAGTTCATATGCTAAGATACCGCCCATACTATAGCCAAACACGGCAAATGGTTTGTCCAAGTACTCCTTCATCTCCTCTGCAATCGAGTCAATCAAGGTATCCGGCTCGCCACACAGATGCTCTTTTCTCCGGTTTTCTCTGCCCGGCAGCTGAATGCAGCAGATCTCTATCTCATCGTCGATATATTGCTGCCATTGTGCATACAGGGATGCTCCCGTCCCCGCATGAGGCAAACAAAACAGCCGATACTTGCTCTTTTTATTTTCCTTATGGGGTAATATCCAACGCTTGCTCACGCTGCTCCTCCTTTATTTTACATAATAAATTTCATTCGGTTTTCTGTAAAATTCCGGTGCCGGTTCCGAAGGCCATCCAATCGCCATAACAGCCCAAACAATATGGTTCTTTGGAATTTTGTACGCATCGAGTCGCTGTCTGATTGTCGGCTCATCGGAAATATCCATCAGCGGATTCAGCCAAACACTTCCCAGTCCGTAAGACTCTGCCGCAATCATGATATTTTCCGCCGCAACGCCTACATCCTGAATGCCATCCTTATTTCTCCGGTCATTCGAAATCAGAATGAGCAACGGTGGGTTTTCAAATCCATGAAACGAGGTGGCTTTTTCACTCGCAACCTTCTTTACAACCTGCTTAAAGTCTTGGATTTCCTCTTTGTCATTGACAATGGTAAATCTCCTCGTCTGCAGATTTTTTCCGGATGGTGCGCTGGCTCCCACTTTGACAAGCATCTCGACAATGTCCTGCGGCACGCTGTCCTCCGTAAACTTTCTCTTGCTCTTTCTGTTTAAGATCGTTTTTACAACCTCATTGTTGAGGACATAGGAAATTTCTGCTGCATTGTTCTCCTCTGCAAGCACTGCAAATCCTTCCACGCCTAACTCTTTGTAAATCTTTTTCAGCCTCTTATAATCCGTCTTCTTCATGTAGTTTTTGGGAATGCTGCCAACCGCTACAAATTTCTTTGGTGTCTTGTAAACGCCAATTTTCGACGAAATAATCTTTGCCAGCTCTTTTTCCGTCACCTCTTTGTTCTTGTTCTTCACATAGAGGAGCAACGGCACTTCACCGAGTACGCCTTCTGTGTCCGGAATGCCGATACAAGCACAGCTGTCTACACCATCATAGTCAAATACCGCATTTTCAATCTCTGACGGAGCGATTTTTTCGCCGCCCACATTGATGACATCATCTGCGCGGCCCAAAATATAGTAATAGTCGTCTTCGTCTCTCCAAACCAGATCATTGGTGCGGAACCATCCATCTTTCACCGTTTCAGCATAAACGTCATCCTGTTTCCAGTACCCCTTGAAAATCATCTCTCCCCGAATGGCCAATCTGCCGACAATTTCCTTGCCCGTTCCTTCCAGGAATGTATCCTTTTCCTCGTCATAGATCGCAAGTGTAATATGCTCTAACGCTTTGCCGACCGCACCAATCTTATCCGGTCTATCATGGACATTCAAAAACAGGCATCCGCCCGTTTCTGAAGATCCCCACGTATTATGAATATCCGTATTCGGAAGAAGCTCGGTTAATTTTTTTCTCATTCCCTTTGGAACAGCGCCTGCACTGAATTCAATATATCGAAGCGCGCCGAACTCCTTACTGAGCATCTCCTCTCCGATTTCCTTCAATACGCTTTCCATTGTTGCGGATACACAAGCCATCGCATTGCAGGAATACTTCTTGATATTGTCTATCAGCGCATCCGCAAATAATGCTCCGCTTTGAAGGACAATCGTTGCACCAATCTCCAGCGCTGACCGCATGACTCTCATACCAAATGAGTGGTTGAGCGGCAGCGGAAGCAGAATGCAGTCCGTCTCCATCATCCCGATTCCATGGATTGTATTGCTTGTGTTGCAGCAAATTCCCTCCACAGAATGCATTGCCGCCTTAGGATTTCCCGTTGTTCCTGTGGTGAAAATAATCTCACTAATATCGCTGCTCACGAGTGGGTCCGGTTCAATATCCATATTCCAAATTTCTGCTTCCTCATCAATGGTGTCATAAAACAGATTCCGAATCGTGTCGAGCCTTGCATCCTTTTTTGAAATGTACACGGTGGCATCCAGCAAATCTGCAACATACCGCAGCTTATCTTCCTTTACGCCTCTCTCAACAGGACCTGTGATTGCTCCCAGTCTCTGCATAGCAAGGTAAGCAACGATATAGTCAACCTCAGAAATCGCTTCGAGAATCACTCTATCGCCTCGTTTCACTCCCTTTGTCTTGAAATATCCCGTGTACTTCTTGACTTTTTCCCACAGCTCCTGATAGGTAATGCTTTCCTTCTTGGTCTGAATGGCAACTTTATCCTCATAGGTTACGGCATTTTTCTCGAGTGCATCCAGTAGTGTTTTCATCATCTCTAATTAGTCCTCCAAAATCTTAACGGCCAGCTTTTCAATCGTCTCATAATCGTAAATTTCGAAAATGTCGAATTTCTTGTTGAAATGATCGTTAATTTGTCCGGAAATCGCCTGCATAATCAGTGAATTACCACCCAGTGCAAAGAAATCTTCATCATGTCCAATTTCTCCATCCAGATTAAACGCATTTTTCCACACAGTTTCGAGGAAATTCTCTGCCTCAACCACTTCTGCACTCTTTTCGCTCATCTGCTCATCAGCAGCCTTTGTATCAGCAACAGGTTCATTATCCGGTTTGACCACCGGAGCCGCAAAGACGGTCTGTTCCGAGAATGTCTGTTCCATTGTCGGCTGTGCCGGTGCCATTACCGTTTCCTGGTACTGAACGACAGATCTTGGTCTCGGATCTGCCAGAAACTGATCCAGTTCTCCCTCACGGAACAAGGATATTACGCGAACAACGCCTTTCCACTCATGATCCGAAAACTCTGTGGAATGTCCAAAATCAAAGACATTAACCGGGCCATCCTCTGCCAGTCTCTCGATAGCCGCAAAAGCCTTATCGTAATTTTCATCCACCGGCTCGTCTATCGCTTCTTTGTAATGCTGCTTGCTGAATTTTCCATCACCGTAATATACGATGGCCTTTCCTCTCTTGTCAGCGAGAATGACATCAGCAGCAATATTCTTTTGCCTCATCCATTTGTACATCGCCAATTTGAAATCCACGTCAATATCCGCTGTTTCCGGAACAAATACCTTTTTGAATTCTTCTTGGTTGTACGGATATTTTTTAATATCCACATCCGTCATCTGCTCACTCTTGAACACAAAAAGGTTCTTTGCTTTCACTCCATCCAGCGTAACAACCTTTTCTTTGGTAACCGTCATCGGCTCCTGTGCCAAATAGGGAACATTGGGCTGCCTAAACTGACCCGCTCCAACAAACTGTCCTACAGCCTGTGCAAACTGGTTCACGGCGCTTGCAAACGCATTGTTTGGAATGGCGTCTGTTTTTGTTTCTTCTCTTTCCCCTCTCTTTTTCGGTTCAATCCAGAATCTCTTTTTCTGGAAAGGATAGGTCGGAGCGGATACTCGCTGATAATCCGTTCCTTGATACAATGCTTTCCAGTCAATGTCCATGCCATTGGTATATGCATATACTAAGAGTTTTTCAATCTCTTCCGGTTCCGACACATAGAACGTATGGATGTTATCCGCCGCAGGCAGTCCCTGCATTCCCTTTTCCTTTGTAAAATCGACGAGGATAACCTCCCTGTTCGCCGCTTTCTTCTCGATCTGCTGATAAAAGCCCGCATATCCCTGCTTGATTTCCGTCTCTTCGACCGTCTCGATAAATTTCTCTCGCTGGCACTCACCATTCAAATACTTCACTGCTGTGCCAAAAATTTTATCTACGAGAATCATATTGTTCTTGATTCCAGCGGCGAGCAAGGCTTTATACACAGCCATTTTATCCTTGATGTCAGCAAAACCGATCGTATCGCAAACATACGCATGCATATTGGGCAAAGCTGCTGAAAAGTCCTTATCGCTGCCGCCAGTGCACGCTTTATTCTCGGTCTTAATCGCAAATATCACATACGGTTTGTTCTCCGCCGTCTCTGTCGGACGAAGCTGTTCGATGTCATTTTGCAGCTGCAGTTGATCCTTTACCCTGACCATACCACGGTATGCGTAATCATCTCTTCCAATATTGAGGGTATAGATGAAATCAGCCAGTTCTTCCTCTTTGCACTCTGATACCGCTTTGACGATATTCCTCTTCATATCCTCGAATGCTTCCGGGCTTTTGGCCGAGATCTTGAGAACAGACGGTGTTTTTTTCTTGTGGCTGCCCGCAAGATAGTTTCTTACAACCACATGCGTATTGCATCCGCTCAATCCAAAACAGCTAATGCCTGTCATTCTCTCTTCATCTGCATTCCAGTAATGTACATTTCTGGCCGGAACCATTCCTGCATCCTCAAATTGAATCAGTGGATTTACCGTTTCCAGTCCTGCAATCGGATAACTCTCCCGGTATTTATAGCCTGTCAAAACCTTCAACAGCGAGGACATACCTGACAGAGAAAACAAGTGTCCAATGTTTGGCTTTACCGTGCTGACGCGGATATTTTCCTTCTTCATTTTCTTGGCATGTACCGCATCAATATACGCCTGCGCCTCTACGGCATCTCCAACCGGCGCACCAATTCCATGCGCCTCAATCTCTGTCAATTTATCTATGTCTACGTCGTCCCACGCTTTTTTTACCACATCTCTCTGTGCTTCTACACTTGGCATCGACACATTCGTACAACGTCCGCCATCTCCATTGATCGCTCCGCTCATGATGACGCCATAAATGTGATCTCCATCCGCAATCGCCCGGTCTAATGGCTTGAGCAGTACAAATCCGCCGCCTTCTCCGCAAACGGTTCCATTTGCTTCCTGACCAAACGAATGAATGGTGTAGTCCTTTGACATGATGCCCAAAATGTCATACATGTTTTCCTTCGCCTTGGGTACGTCAATATATAAGATCAAACCGCCTACAAGTGCCGTGTCCACTTCTCCAATGGTTAGTTTTTCACAAGCTTCATGTACTGCTGCCAACGCAGAAGAGCAACCTGAATTGATGGACAAATTCTCACCCTGTAAATCAAAGTGATAGCCAATTCTTCCGCTCAGCATAAAGCTCTGGCTTCCTATGATGGATGCAGACGACTGTCTCTCAACAAAGTCATTATACGCACTCTCGCCGTCTGCCACATAAACGCCGCAATGGGAACCTCTGAAATCCTCAAGCGAATAACCGGCATCCAGAATCGTATCGGCCACTAATTCCAGACTAATTCTCTGTTCAGGGCTCATCAGCTTTGCTTCGCGCTTTGTCACGTCAAAAAAATCATTGTCAAAGCTCTCGATATCCTTGATGTATCCGCAGCGCATATAATCTGCATCTTCCGGAAGCTGCATCAAATCCAATCTTTCTCTGCACGGCTTATCAATGGCACTCTTTTTGTTCTTAAGCAGCTCTCTATATTCCGCAATAGAATTTACATCTGCAAATCTGCCGCTCATGCCTATTACCGCTATATCTTTGTATCTCATCTTTCTGTCCTTCCTTAAATTTCGATGAATTCAGCGCTGTCCGCGTCTGCCAGCTTATCCACCGTCTCCAGTGTAATATCGCTTCTCATGTAATCACCGAAAGTCTTATCCGGGTACTTCTTCAATACCTGCTCAGCAAGCAGGATGTTTTTTGTGATAGCAAGCGCATGCTTTCCATAAGCTTTCATATCCGTTAACAGTCCAATACCAATTTTGTCCGGTCCAAGCGGAATAATCAGCATGCCGATAAAATTCAGTTTTCTTGGAAGATCCACAAAATCAAGCTGTACCGGATTTCCGCCAAACATCGGGGTATCTTGGATATCTCCCATATCCTCATTGGCAACGACATACGGTACAGAGCCGAGCGGTGTCTTTCCTGCAACTCGTCTGTTCTGGTATCCCTCGCCAATTTTCTTTCTCATGAGCTTATGAAGGTCTGTCACCATCATGCTGTCATCAAATGCCACTCGATTGCACAATATTCTTGTCAGGCAGCCCAGCGAATAGCGATATTCCATATCCGATCTATTGGAGATGGCATACTGAACAAGCGTGTCATTTCGGTCATCTGTTTTTGCAAGAGCCATATGGATAATCAGCATGGCAATATTGGCAACGCTCGTCCTATTTTCCTTCGCCATTTTATCAAGGTCAGCTCGATCTATAACAGCTACGCACTGATTTTCAGAAATTTCCTCTTCCCCTTCAGCGAGCGTCTCCGTTGTAAGACTAAATGATTTAAATCCTTCCAACTGCTTGCTCCAATAGGAATCCTCTTTTGCGCCTTCCTCTGTGTTCCAAAAATCCAGCTCATCCTGAGAGAATTTCGAATAGTCTTCTGATGCAGGAAACTTGTAATCCGCATCACGATATGCCGCAAATATTTCATTTACAGCAATCATGACCGATCCAAAATCCAAAAATGTATGATGTACAATCATGCACAAGATATGATACGTTTCAGATATTTCGTATAGCCGGAAAAAGTACTGATCCTTATCTTTCTCAAATAATGGGAGCGGAATCAATGCAAGTTCTTCTATGGCCTTCGTCACCTTCGCTACCTTTTCTTCCTCTGAAGCTCCTTCTACCGTTTCACTCTCTAACGAAAAGGGCGCGGCATCCTTATCCAGCATAAAAAACTTGCCATCTTCAAACGAAAGATATGTGTGAAACATGCTCTGCTGGATCACTTTTGCAATGCTGTTCTCCATTCTCTTTACATCCATTTCCCCTCTTAAATGCAGGGCAAACGGCAAATTCATCATCGCCTTATCCTTCGGTGTCTGACTATAGAAGTTTGTTGCCGCCATGCTTTCCGTAATTGCTCCAATACGATACTTTTTCATGTTCTTCTCCTTTTAATCAATACTGTTTCTAAGTGTTCCTATCTGTTCAATCCAGCAGACAACTTCATCGCCTTTCTTTAAAAACACCGGAAAATCCATATTCTTCGCCGCTCCCCAAGGTGTTCCCATGGCAATAATCGTCCCTGCCTTAAGCGTCATGCCCGTTGTTAATTCCGCTATTGTCTGTCCAATGGAACGAATCATTAAGCCCGTGTTGCCATCCTGCCTTCGTTCTCCATTCACGCTGCACGTAATTCTCAAATTGTCTACATCCTTGATTTCATCCGGTGTAGCAATGCATGGCCCCATAGCCGTAAATCCATCAAGACTTTTTCCAAAATACCATTGTTTATGTAAACTTTGCAGATCTCGTGCACTGACATCATTGATGATGCTGTAGCCAAATATATACTCATGAACCTCTTCTGGTTTTACTTGATACGCGTCTTTCCCTAAAATAACGGCAAGTTCCGCTTCATAATCTAATTTTTTCACAATATCACTGTGTGATAAGATTTTTCCATCCGGTCCGACAGCCTCATTCACTCTTTTTGAAAAATATACTGTTTCACTGCTGTAGGGATAAACATCTTCCCCCCTTTCAGAACGTTCGCTTTTGTCCCTAAAATAATTAAGTCCTAAGCATAGAATGTCTTGCTTAGGATGAACAATCGGGGAAAGCAAGTTACACTGACTCACCTTTTCTGCCAGATTGACAGACTTTTTCTGTAACGCTTTCTTAATCTTCTGTTTTAATTCTTCGGAATAGTCCTCAATGAGTTCATTCATATCCGAATAAGAAAACCCCATATCCTCTAGTACATAAAGATCCGAGTTATCCTCACTGACAGCTATCTTCGCTGTATCTTCAAGCAAAATTGTGTATAAAAACATATTGCGCCTCCACCAGACAAACCAATCTTTAGAGAGTATGACTCATTTTAGCTGTTAGCTATGACAAACTCTTAAATATTAGTCATGGCTAATTCTCCCTTATTATATCCCATGAAACATAGCTTGTCAATAGGAATATAACAGCCAACAAGTTGCTATTGAAATAATATCCTTTTTGAATTATCATAAATACAGAGTTTGCCATATCTAAAAATAGAATATCAACAGGAGGATACATGGACTTTTATCTAATGAAACAAACACAGCAATACTGGAATAGTGATTGCGACAAATTACTTTCTTACCTATCTTCCAATAGACAAAAAATCGTGAAACGCTATCGGTTTGAGCAAGATCAGATCACTTCTCTCTATGCAGGCTTTCTCGCAAGACTTGGACTTGCAAAGGCCTTACATTGTAAAAATGAAGACCTACTTTTTGTCAATAAACGCTGGCATAAGCCTTATCTGGATACTTCCAACCTGCCTGACAATCCTTACATTGATTTTAGTTTTTCTCATACTAGAAATGCTGTCCTTCTTGGGATCACTCGCAGCGGTCATATAGGCGTTGATATAGAGCGCATATCCGACGCACCACTGCATCTCATGCCGTCCATCTTCCATCCCTTTGAAATTGCTTATGTTGAGCAGGCATCGAGTGATTGTAAAAACAGACGGTTTCTCGAGATTTGGACAAAAAAAGAAGCCTACACCAAATGCATTGGAATAGGTCTTGCTGCAGACCTTCCTGCCATCAACACGCTGGCGTGCCCACTCTCTGAACAAATGTATACTTGGACGGAAGACAATTATCTCTGTTCCGCTTGCTTGATTGATAAGTAAATGGTCTCACTCCCTACTCTTTTGCATATCTATTCCGGGAAGCAAGCTGTGCGATATGCTTATCTATATGTCATATATCCCCAATTTCAGAAAAAACGGCTTACCCTCTGCGGTTCTCCCCAGACGGTAAGCCGTTTCTATTTAGCTAAAGAACTCCAACACTAACGTCATGCCGATGACGACAACCGGCACGTACCACAGCCCGTCCGGTTTCCTATCGTCCTTTTTCGCGCGGTGGATCAACCGGAAACACAGATAGCCGAGCAGCGTTCCGGCGGTATTGGTGAGTAAATCGTCAACATCCGTTGCCCGATACTGGGTAAACAGCTGCGCCAGTTCAATGGTCAGAGACAAGCCGAAACCAAGCAAAACAGCATGTTTTGCCTGTCGATAATATCTGCTGATGCACGGACACAAAAAGCCGAGCGGCACAAAGAGCAGAATATTTAACATAAAGCTCAGGCTGAATCCGTCGGCAAATGGAATAACATTGATATTCGGGTTAAAGAACGATTCTCCCAATCCGGACAACCGAAAATATTCTCTCAAGGTGGGAAAGCCCACGATGTTGGTCAGCATCACGCTTAAGTAGTAATAGAACAGAAAGCACAATATGCTTATTTTTACTTTGGGAATCGTCCGATTCTTCTTGAACACAAAAAACAGCAGAACAGCAAGAACCGGCACGCCCAGCCAGTAAATCGAATGCACAGCCAGCAGGTCTGTGATCGCGTCAAACAGACCGAGCTGGATGCCTTGGCCACTGGAAACAGAATACATGGGATAACCCCCTTTTCAGATTTTCTATCCTCTATTTTGACAGATAAATCTTACAATCCGCGGGAATGTATCTTAAGATTTTCTTACGATTGTTTCGGCTTGTATTGCGACAAAAATAGCCCGACAACTGTCAGCACGGTTCCGATTCCTGCCAAGACAGTCAGTGTTTCATGCAAAATCAGTATCGAGGTGATGACGGTTATCACGGGAACCAGATAGATATACACGCTTGTCTTTACCGCTCCCAGCTCTTTTACCGAAAAATTCCATGTCACAAAGCACAGCGCCGATGCACCGACACCCAAATACAACAGATTCAACCCATTGGTTATATCGGCAAAACGAGAGATTCCCAGCTGAAAATCAAAGAAAAACAGCGCCGGAATCATACATAAAAGCCCATAAAAAAACGTTCGGCGCGTGCACAAAATCACTGGATACCCCAAACCGCTGATTTTTCTCGTCAGGATCGAATAAACTGCCCAGACAAACGCAGCAGCAATCGCCAATGCATCGCCAAGCGGATGAACCGCCAGATTTCCTCCGGAAAAGCTGATACAAGCGATGCCGAGCATAGCGACAACAAATCCGACAAAAAACGGGGCGCGCCATGTCTCCTCTGTCTTGACAAACAGATGGTTCAAGATTGCCGTAAAGAACGGCGCAACCGAGATAATGACGCCGACGTTAGAAGCGAGTGTATATGTCAATGCGATATTCTCCAACAAGTAATAGAAACAGATACCGCACAGACCGGCAAGCGCAAACAGGAATTCTTCCCGAACATCTGCCAGTTTCAATCGTTTTGGATGCGCCGCCAACAAGACCAAAAATCCCAAAACAAAGCGAAAAAACAAAATTTCCACCGGTTGAAACGCTCTCAACAGAATTTTTGTGGAGATAAATGTCGTTCCCCATATGAGGATGGTAAGCATGGCCGCTGCATGGCCAAGCATGTTATTCTTTTCGTTGCTGTTCACTGGTTTTGTTCCTCTCAGAAAATATTTCGCGGTATGTGCCGGGAGAGAGTCCAATCACGCTGCTGAAACAATTGGTAAAGTGGCTTTGATCGGAAAATCCCGTCTGCATGGCGACTTCTATCGACGGTATCCCCTGTTCCAACAGAGCTTTTGCTTTGTTCATCCGTATGGTCTCGAAATAGCGATAGGGCGTAATGCCTTTGGCTTTGGTAAATGCGCGAAGCAGGGTCGATTTGCTGCATCCTGCATTCTCGCAGATTTGGTCTAACGAAATCCGTTCCGCAAGATGCCGCTGCATCCATGCACAGGCTCGTTCTATCGCCTGCGTATCTGCTGACCCGCAGCGTTCCGGCGGCTGTCCATATGTTTGCATCAAGGCAGACATCAACAGCAGCAGGGTTTCCTCTTTTTCAATATCAGACCCATCACCCATGATTTGTTCATGCAGCTGGCGCAGATACCAAAGGATTTCCTCATCACAGATGACAGGTTGGGAAAAGCCGGGAAGCTCTCGTTTTCCCGTGATTTCCTGCGTCAAGTCAAGCATGATGTGCTTAGAAATATGAAATCCCCGATAATCAAAGGTGCCGCCATCGCTCTGCACGCAGGCATGATTGTCTCCCGGCTGAAACAGGACAATATCGCCGCGGGCGATCCGGTATTCTTTGTTTTTGCACGACAATGTGCGCTGCCCGTTTTCCACAAAGCCAAGCACATACTGCTCATGGAAATGATTGGGAAAGGGCTGCACAATGCCTTGAAACCGGTAGGTTTCTATCTGTAGCTTTGCATCATAAACAACTGTTCTCGTTTCTTTTTTCATCCTTTGCTCCTCTCCGCTGTCCATTGTACCGTGGCGAGAGACAAAAGTCTTGTAAAATATCTTCAATCTGCGACACAAAAAACGAGGCTGTTCCTGAGAACAGCCTCTTCTCTTGTTATTTCTTTTCCTCTATTTTGACATGAAAATCTTACCATTCGCGGAGATGTATCGTAAGATTTTCTTACAAAGAACAGCGGCGTTTCCATTGTAAAATTTTCGGTAAAATCAAAGAAATATCGCCGTCTATGCCGAATGCTTTCTCCTGAATTTCCGGCGCGATAGATAGCTCTCCTTTGTTAAAGGTGATGTAAAAAGCATTCGGCTCCTGATACGCCAGCTGCATCAGCGGCGCTTTTATCATTTGATTGCCTGCGCCGATGCCAAATTCCAGAATCAGCAGGTTTTTCCCGTGGAAGCGGTGGATAAACGCCTGATACCGCTGATGCTGTCTCTGCATGTTTTTCCCGCGGATAAAATTTCGGTTCATCGGAATATGAAGCTGCATGGAACCGCCGCAAATCGGGCATTTTGGTAGATATTCATCCGGGATCATCATCCCCTGCTCCTGTTTCCGCATCGCAGCGACAGCATCCCGACTGGCATAGACAGCATCGTGACAGCCCTTTGCACACTGCATTTCCGCCATGCTGCCTTCCAGTTCAAAAATAGTATCTCTTGCAAAGCCGGCCTGTGCGAAATGGTCATCCGTGTTGGAGGTCACCACAAAATGCGGTTTGTCCTCTACGAGTTGATAGAGCGTCCGCATACAGTCGCTGGGCTGTGCAGGATACGTATAGCAATCAGCCATGCGGCTGCAATAGCTCCACATCTCATTCTCTGATGAGAAATGGCAGAAGCTGCCTTGAATCAGGCTGCGAAATCCGTATTTCTGTTGAAAATCGGAAAAATTTCGCCGAAACCGCGCATCATTTGCAAAAATATTGTATCCCTCAGCGATTGACAGGCCGTTGCTGGCGCCGATGAGAATGCCGTCGGCCTCCTGAATTTTCTCTGCAATCTCTTGATAGCGTTTCATTTGTTTTCCTCCTTTGGGAACGATGGAACCGCTTCGATCAGCATAATGACCGGCCGCAGCCCGTCCACACAGGCAAAGATGCCTTTATCATCGTCAACCATCCATGTGCCTTTGGGCTGGAGCAGCTTTCCTTCTGAAAGCATGTTTACCATTTCTTTCATAGGCTGCCATGCGTATTCGCACAGACCGTCTGGCTTGTGGTCTCCGTCGCTGAAAAAGACCTGTCCCGGCTTGTGAAACGGACAGGGGGCAAAATCGGGGATGGCATATTTTTCCGCCAGCGCAGTATCCACTTCAGATTTCAAAATCGTTATTTTTACCAGTTGTTTCATGTTGTGCTCTCCTTCATGCTTGCATAAAGTGGGACGTCCACTCATTTCGTTTCCTCGTAAATTTGCTTTCGGAGGTCTGCCATCACTTTGGCGATGTCCTCTCGAATCGCCAACCCTTTCTGTTTCAGCTGTTTGGGAAGCAGCGCATCCTTCGGATTGACCGTGATATAAAACGCCTGCGGAAGCGAGTAGGTCATGTTCCAGAACGGCTCCTGAATAAACATTGGGGTCATGCGGCCGACACCGAGTTCCAGAAACAGCATTTTTTTGTCTTTGTTTGCGCGCAGAAAAGCGTTGAGCTTTTCGTATTCCTCGTGGTACTTTTTGCCTTCCAGAAATGTCCAGCCGCGCACCCACGGCTCAAGCTCTGCGCCGCATTTCGGGCAGCGCGGAATCATACCGGAAGGAACCGTCAAATCCGGTGTGATGGCATCTTTCAGGCGATGCAGCGTCTCCGCGGCATCGTAAAGCGCATCATGGCAGCGGCGGCTGCACTGGAAATACCGCCAATCGCCTTGAATCGCACTGATCTTGTCCTCTGGGAAAACGCGGGTAAACTGCGTATCCTGGTTGGTCGTCAGGATGTAGTAATTCTTTCCGTCTAGAATGTCGCGCAGGTCACGATAGGGCTGGCCGGTCGGGGCATCCAGAATCATGCACAGATTTTTGGCGAGATACGCCCAGCGCTGCTCGCTGGTTCGATAGCGATAATAAAAGCCATCAAACGAATTGTGATAGCCGTACTTTGTTTCAAACGCACCGAGATTTTCTACGAAATCGGCGTCGCGTTCGTAATAATGCCGGAAACCGGCTGCCGCGGACATGCCGGAAGCTGCACCAATGACAATCGCCTCGGCAGATTGTATGTGCTGCCGCAGCAGGTGAAGCTGCTGCAAATAGGATGAATGGGTGGAAAACACGCTGATGAGACTTCCTTTCGTTGACTTTTATTTTATATGCTGTTATTATAACAATAACATCTACTAAGCAGTATAGCACCGCAGCGTTGTATCGTCAATTGGTTGTTATCAATAAATTAACAACAGTAGAAAGGAATGTCGTATGAAATATTCTACCAAATTAAGTGATGCCGTCCATGTGCTGGCGCTGATTGCCCTGAACGAGGACGGTTGTGCGCTAAGCAGTACATCCATCGCCGCCAGCGTGCAGACAAACCCCGGCTATGTTCGGCAGATTATGATGAAATTAAAAAAAGCCGGTCTGATGTCCAGTGTAACCGGACATGCCAAACCAGCTCTGGCAAGATCGGCGGAGCAAATCACGCTGTTGGATATTTATAAGGCCGTGGAGGGCGACAAGCCACTTTTGCATCTGGACACGCACACCAACCCGGACTGCGGTGTGGGAATGAATATCCAGCTTGCTTTACACGACTCCTATCAGGAAGTGCAGGCCGCAGCCGAAAACCGCATGAAAGAGATCAATTTACAGGATATTATCGCGGCATACCATCAAAAAGCACAGGATACGAATACGGGTGGGGTTCCCGAGTGCCTTGAAAAATTCAGTTAACATCGATACGCTGTTTTCATTCTGACCAATCAGCATATCTGCATGTTGTATTTCGCGCAAAGGAACCCCTCCAGTCTTACAGCTTGTGCACGCGCAGCGCGCGGATCGCGTTGAGAATCGCCAGAAATTCACGTATTCTGTTCCAGCTGCTCAAAATGATAGCGCGGTTTTCCGACGCTCTTTGTCCCGTACTCAATGGCCTGCACCGGACAGTAACAAATACACGCCATGCAGTGCGTGCAGCGGTCGCCCCATACCGGCTTGTCTTGTCTGAGCTGAATGTTGTTCATCGGACATTTTTTGACGCATTGGCCGCAGCCTATACAGGCGTCATTCGCCTGAAACGCGGCAGCTTTGACAAAAAAGCGATAGAAAATCGGATTGACAGGTCCGCTCATCAGGCGGTCACGGAACCGGTTTTTCGGTTCGGCAAAGGCCTGTCCGTTTTGCAGACGCGCAATCACGTCCGCAATCGCAGGCTTTGCGTTTTCCACGACTTTTCTGGCTTCCTCTACCTGCGGCGCGTCAAACATAGCAATGTAATTCTCCGGCATGACAATCTGTGCGGTTCCCATGTAGCGCAGCTGTTTTTGCTCTGCGAGCTGCCGGTTGTATTTGGCGGCGTTGCCGATCTCTCCGCCGCAGTTCATCACGAACCAGATGCGCTGCGCCCCGATCAGCTGGGTCTGAGACAGCCAGTCCGAGACAACCCGCGGAATGCGCCACGCATAGGTCGGTGTGACGAGGATCACGTCGCGCCCGGTCTGTACCGGCGACGTGTCCCCCGCTTTGATTTTGGCATTGCAGTCTGTCACGGTGTCCTGCAACGCCGCCGCCACCTGCTTTGCGATGTACCGGCTGTTGCCGGTTCCAGAAAAACAAAAAATCATGGTTGAACTCCCTCCAAATGCTATGGTATTTTCATTCCTTTTCGTGCTTCGGTCGGTTCTCACTCGTCCACGTTTTCGGGTTGGTGTCATCCGGTGCCAATCCGGCGAGAATCGCCTGATAGTGTGCGACCTTTTCATCCATATATTTCGCGGTCGCTTTGGCTTCCTCTACCCGCTGATACGCCGCCTCTCGTTGTTTGAGAATGATGGCGTACCGCGCTTGTAGGTTTTCTTCCGATTCTTCCAGCAGGCACAGGCGGCAGTATTCCCGAATATCCTCAATTGACGCGCCGCAGCCTTTCAGGCACTGGATGCCCTGCATCCAATTGACGGATTCTTCGTCAAACACGCGCCGGTTCCTGCCGTCGCGCGCACAGGGCAATAATCCTTGATCGGTATAAAATCGCAGTGTGTGCTCGGTGACGCCAAACAATTGCGCCATCTGTCTGATGGTATACGACATGATTTTTCCTTCCCCTCATAAAAATGTCTTGACTTCGAGTTACACGAACTTGTTACACTGATTATACCACACAAGAACGGAGGAGCAAACTATGAACTATATCCCACTAAATAACGGCGTGCAAATGCCGCTTGTCGGCTTCGGTACATTTATGCTTGGCGGAGAGACCTGCGCCCGCGCCGTCGCTCGCGCCATCGAAACCGGCTATCGCATGATTGACACCGCGGAGGCCTACGGAAACGAAAAAGAAGTCGGTGAAGGCATAAAAGCCAGCGGCATCGCGCGAGAAAACCTGTTTCTCGTCACAAAAGTAAACTTCAAATCGTATGAGCACGCGGAACAGACCGTGCTGCAATCGCTAAACAATCTGCAAACCGAGTATATTGACCTGTTGCTGCTGCACTGGCCGTTTGCCAACTACTATGCCGCATGGCGCAGCTTAGAAAATCTGTACGCAGCGGGAAAAATCCGTGCCATCGGTGTCTCCAACTTTGAACCGGATCAGCTGCTCGACCTGATCGCTTACAACAGCATCGTTCCGGCAGTCAACCAGATTGAAACCAATCTGTACTGCCAGCGCAGCACCGAACGCAGCTGGATGGACAAAAAGCACGTCGCGCCCATGGCCTATGCGCCGCTCGGTCAGGGAAACCGCAACGAAATGTATCAGGAGCCTGTTGTCCTCTCGCTCGCCGCAAAATACAACAAAACACCGGCGCAGATTTTGCTCCGCTTCCTGACGCAAAACGGCATCGCCGTGATTCCGCGGAGCACTCAGCCGGAACACATCCGCGAAAACTTTGCCCTGTTTGATTTCGCACTGACCGAAAAAGAACTGGCGCAGCTCTCCGCCCTCGACAAAAAAGAACCGCTGATCGGCAAGCCGGAGACGCCGGAATTGGTGGAATTTTCGCTGACGTGGTGAGGGATTGACAGACCTGCGGTTCGGCGGTATGATGTCCTCAAACGACAGCAGAGGAAGACATGCGATATGCTCAAACAACTCAAATATTTTCAGTCGGTTGTCCGGTGCAACAGCTTTTCGGCGGCGGCAGAGGAAAACTTTATCTCGCAGTCTGCGATGTCGCAGCAGGTGCAGGCATTGGAGCGGGAGCTTGGTTTTTCGCTGCTCGAGCGTAAAAACCGGACGTTTACGCTGACACCGGCCGGAGAATACTTTTATCAAAAAAGCCTGATTTTGACCGCGGACTATGAACGGATGTGCAGCGAGGCCGCGAAAATCGCCAAGGGCGACCAGGCCAGCCTCAAAATCGGGTATCTGCGCAGCTATACCGGCAGTGAATTTCACCGGGCACTCGAGCTGTTTTCGCAAAAGCATCCGGACGTCTCGGTCTCCATTGCCTATGGCAACCATGAGGAGCTGTATGCGATGCTGCGCGCGGAACAGGTCGATGTGATTCTCAACGACCAGCGGCGCGCCTTTTCCGACGAATACGTCAATTTGCTTCTGACCACCTGCGAAAGCTGCATTGAGGTCTCTGCCCACAGCCCACTCGCGCAGCTGCCGCAAATCACGCCGCCGGAGCTCAAAAATACCCCGTGCATTCTGGTCACGTCTGCGGCGCAGCGGCAAACCGAGCGGGACTATTATCAGACCGTCGTGGGGCTTCAGGGAGACTATGTATATGCGGAAAATATCGAAGAAGCCCGACTGATGGTGATTTCCCGCAGGGGATTTCTGCCGGTGGAAGGGTCTGCGGCTTCTCCGATGATAGGAACCTCGATTGTGCGGGTGCCGCTGGTGCGCGGCGGCGAGCCGATTGCGCGCCGATACTGCGCATTCTGGAAAAAAGACAACTCCGGCTACTATGTCGAGGAGTTTGCCCAGCTGCTTCGGGCACAGTTTCCCCAATAAAGGAAAATGCTATGAAAAGACAAACCAACAGCGTGCCTATCCGACGAAAATCGGGTATGCACGCTGTTGCTGTTTGCCGGTATTTTTTCGCTTTTTTAAACCGCTTTATACAGAATACCGGTTTGCTTGTTCCAGAAATTCTGTCACCGCTTTTCCGGTATTTCGCGCGGTTGCGTAGGTGTGTCCGGTGTCCAGAGATGCCATTTGCTTCATTTCTTCTTCGGACAGGATAAAATCAAAAATATCCAGATTTTCCTTCATTCTCGCAGGATTGGCAGACTTGACAACCGGAACAATGTTTCTCTGTACCAGCCATCTCAAAACAATCTGCGCCACGGATTTCTGATGATTTTTTGCGATACTGCATAGGATTTGATTCGTAAACAGATCTTCTTTTCCGGCAGCAAGCGGAGACCATGCCTGCATCAGAATGTTCTGCTGTTCCAGATAGATCCGTTCCTCTTCGCGCTGGAAATAGGCATTGCACTCAATCATATTTACTGCCGGTTTGATCCGGTTAAAGAACAAAAAATCAGCCATTCGATCCTGCGTGAAATTATCCACGCCGATGGATTTTACGCATCCCTCTTCATACAGCTCCTCCAACGCGCGCCATGCGCCGTAATAATCGTTGTATGGCTGGTGAATCAGGTACAAATCTACATAGTCTAATCCCAGACGATCCAGCGACCGGCGAAAGCCTTCTTTGGCTCTCTCATAACAGGTGTCCGTCACCCACAGTTTTGTCGTGACAAACAGTTCCTCTCTGCGGACAATGCCCTCTGCGATCACACGGTTGATTGCCCTTCCGACAGCCGTTTCATTTTCGTAGGCTGCCGCCGTATCAATCAAACGGTATCCCGTTTTAATCGCCTGTACCACGGCATTCTCACATTCTTCCAGATTGGTCATACGGAACACGCCGTAACCGATTGGCGGCATTGTCACGCCGTTATGTAATACGAGATCTCTTTTTTCCATCATTTTTTCTCTCCTTCCTCCGTCTGCAATCGCTTTGCCGGATGATAGATGGCCAACACAATAAAAATCAGCAGCGCCGTTACCGAAAGGCTGACCGGATAAGCGGTCAGGATGCCGACAAACGTTTCGTGCGAAGGGAAAACCGCTAGAATCCAAAAAATTCTCACGCCGCAGATGCCCAGCGTTGTCACAACGGCCGGTATCAGAGAAAAGCCAAATCCTCTCATGTAACCGGACATATTCTCGTACAGCATACTGAAGGTATACGCCGAAAATACCATGATGAGTCTTGTGTATCCTACGGAAACCACCTGCGGATCGCTATTGAACAGAGAAAGCAGGGCCTTTCCCGTCAGCAAAATGAGCACAATGGCACTCGCCGTCGCTATTGCATCCTCAACAATGCATAAAATCAACACTTTTCTGCATCGCTTCAGCTGTCCTGCACCATAATTCTGTCCGACAAACGTTGTACACGCCTGACTGAATGCATTGAGTACATCATATGCAAAAATCTCAATATTGTACGCTGCCGACGATGCCGCCATAACGACGGTTCCCAGACTGTTGATGGCGGACTGAATCACGATATTGGCCACGGCAAATACGGCACTCTGGATGCCTGCCGGCAGACCGATTCGCATAATCTGCACCAATATCTCCCTGTCCATATGCAGGTTTTTCCATTCCACATGAATCCATCCGTCGGTTTTGACCAGACGACAAAACAGCAGGACGGAACTGATGCAATTGGAGACAACCGTTGCGATGGCAACGCCGTTTACGGTCATATGTAAGACGGCGACAAAGAACAGATTGAGCAGGACATTCAGGATGCCCGATATGGTCAGGATGACAAGCGGCGTTTTCGTATCTCCGGTACTTCGGAAAATCGCCGCTTCAAAGTTATAGAGCAGGATGACCGGCATTCCAAGCAGATAAATTCTCAGATACAGCAGAGCCGCCGGAAAAACATCCTCCGGTACCTGTAGGGATGCCAACAAGGGATTGGCAATCAGCTCCCCCGCGATGGCGACAATGATGCCTGCCAATACCGCGACGAGAATCGACGTATGCACCGCCTTGGTAATCACTTCTTTATCTTCTCTTCCGATGGCATTGGCGATGACAACATTCGCGCCCAGCGCAATGCCGACAAACAAATTGACAATCAGCGAAATAATCGAGCTGTTTGCACCGACTGCCGCAACCGCGATGGTCTTTCCGGCTCCGGTAAAGTTTCCGACGACCGCAAGATCCGACGCGTTAAACAGCTGCTCTAAAATCGCTGTCGCTGCCACCGGCAGGGCAAACAACGGCAGCTTATTCCAGATGGAGCCGTGCAGCATGTCCAATTGCTTTGCATTTTCCTTCATGTTTTCTAAACCTCCGTAAAGAGTATAGTCTTTCTCGTTTGAAATAACAAATACTTATATAGAATAGTTTATCATGCTTGACAGGAATGATATAGGAGCTTACACTACCATCGAGGTGAACCCGATGGAATTACGAACACTGCGATATTTTCTCGCTGTCACAAAGGAAGAAAACATCACAAGAGCTGCCGCGCGCCTGCATATCTCCCAGCCGTATCTTTCCAAACAGCTCATGGATCTGGAACAGGAATTGGGAAAACAGCTGCTCATTCGCGGCAAACGGAAAATCACATTGACGGAGGACGGCGTTGTCCTGAGAAAACGCGCAGAGGAAATTCTGTCTCTGGTGGAAAAAACAGAATGCGATTTGCGCGCGAACAATCCGCAGATCAGCGGAGAAATTGCCATCGGCGGCAACCCGACGATGACGGTATTACAGGCGGCATCCCGTCTTCGCGCGCAATATCCCGCTGTACGGTTTCAATTTTACAGCAGCGATGCCATCGACGTGTTAGAGCGTCTGGAGCACGGAAGTCTTGATTTGGCTGTCTTTTTGCAGCCTATTGATATTTCACAATATGAATACCTCTCGTTGCCGGAATTTTCCCGCTGGGGACTGTTCATGCCGTGCGACTGTGCCCTTGCCGAAAAAGAATCTGTGGAACGAGACGATCTTTTGCAAGTCCCCCTGATTTTTCATCGCAGAGCCGGTCTGCAACAGCTGATTTCTCATTGGGCGGAGGCGGATATTGAGGCCTTCCACATCGCCGCCACCTACAACGTGGTCAACGGGTCTCCGACAAAATTTATCCAAAGCGGATTGGGGCTTTATCTGACAACGGAGGATTTACTCCCGTCCGTTTTGGAACAGGATGTCTGTTTCCGTCCACTGCATCCGCCGTTAGAAATCCATTATGCCTTGATTTGGAAACGAGCGGCGTTTCTGTCCAAGGCCGCCGAACGGTTTATCCAGGAAATAAAGACCATGCAGACGTCGTTCTCTTCGTATCAGTTTTCCTAATACAAAAACCGCGAAAACAAAATTGATTGCCGCGCCCTTCCCGACTACAATAGAGACATCAAGAATCTCTCATGGAAAGGAACATACACATGGCAACTTTGATTGCATTTTACTCCCGTGCGGGAGAGAACTACTTCGGCGGTACATACCGCCATATCACCGTCGGCAACACGGAACAGGCAGCTGAAATGCTGGCAGATTTGACCGGCGGCGAATTGTATCATATTGAGCAGGCACAGCCGTACTCCGATACCTATGAGACCTGCATTGCCGAGGCCAAAGTCGATTTGCAAAACAACGTGCGTCCGGAGGTTCTGGATCTGCCGGAGGATCTGGATGCCTATGACGAAATCTATTTAGGCTATCCCAATTACTGGGGCACCATGCCGATGGCCGTTTACACCTTTTTGGAGCACTACGACTGGACCGGCAAGACCATTCACCCCTTCTGCACCCATGAGGGCAGCGGCCTTTCCCATACGGTACAGGACATCCAAAAAGCCGCACCGGGCGCAGCTGTCACCAAGGGTCTTGCAATTCACGGCAGTAGTGTTGCCGGTGCAGGTGCCGCCCTGCAGCACTGGGTATCATCTCTGAAGTGAGGAATCTTATCATGAAACAAGTTATGCTTTGGGCTGGTGCCGGACAGATCGGCATGGCGATTGCTCGCCGCATGGGCACCGGTATGAAAATTGTCGTCGGAGACAAGAAGCTCGAAAACGCGCAGGCGATTGCCAAAACCATGAACGAGGCCGGTTTTGACGTCGTGCCGGTGGAAATGGACTTGTCCAGCCGCGCATCCATTCAAGCTCTCATCGCCGAGGGACAGAAATACGGCGAGATCAAAATGCTGGTCAATGCCGCAGGCGTCTCCCCGAGTCAGGCGCCGATTGAGGCCATTTTGCAGGTGGATCTGTACGGCACGGCGGTACTATTAGAGGAAGTCGGCAAAGTCATTGCCGCGGGCGGCGTAGGTGTCACCATTTCCAGCCAGTCCGGTTGGCGGATGCCTGCCCTGACTGCCGAGCAGGATGCCCAGCTCGCAACGACACCGACAGAACAGCTGCTCCAGCTGGATTTCTTACAGCCGGAAAATGTACATGACACATTGCACGCCTATCAGCTGGCGAAGCGCTGCAACGAAAAGCGCGTCATGGCGCAGGCGGTCGCATGGGGCGCGCGCGGCGCGCGTCTCAACGCGATTGCACCGGGCATCATTGTCACGCCGCTGGCACTGGACGAGTTCAACGGCCCGCGCGGCGATTTTTACAAGAACATGTTTGCCAAGTGCCCCGCAGGCCGCCCCGGCACGGCGGACGAAATTGCCAATGTCGCAGAGCTGCTCATGAGCGACAAGGGCGCGTTTATCAGCGGTTCTACGTTCCTCGCGGATGGCGGCGCAACAGCCAGCTATTATTATGGCCCGCTGAAGCCGGAAACAAAGGCAGACTGACCCCCTAAGCCCTAAACAGTAAGAGTTGATTCAATTTTTCTCTATATAGTTGCTGTTATCACAGTAACCGCCCCATCATCTTGAAGATGATGGGGCGGTTTTGTCTGTCCGTATATTTCTGTTTTTACTTTCTGCTCCTTATGATTCTAACTATAGTGATTGACAATGACAATGAGAATAGTTAGAATTTGGGTAGTGTCCAAAAGGAAAGAGTCAGGGCTGAATGCTAAAGGAGAAATTTTTTATGAAGAAGATACTGATTATTCAGGGTGGTGGACGCCCGAAGGGAAATACCCGGCAATTGGTGGATGCCTTTGCACAGGGGGCTATGGAGGCTGGACATGAAGTGGAGATCGCTTCCCTGAACAAAATTCAAGTGAACGGCTGCCTTGGCTGCAACGCCTGTCGGTATGGCAAGCCTTGTATTCAAAAAGATGGTTTCAATGAGCTTGTCCCTAAAATCAAAGAAGCGGACTGCATTGTATTTGCCTCGCCGCTGTTGTTTTGGACGATTTCTTCCAAGCTGAAAGCATTTGTGGAGCGATTCTACTGCATTGCGGAGGAAGATCCGAACCCACCGCTGGGCCGGTATGAGAAATACCCGGTCAAAGATGCTGCGTTGCTGATGACTGCCGCAGATAACTTTTTCTGGACTTTTGAGCAGGCCGTATCCTACTATCAATTTGCCATTGTGAATTACATTGGCTTTTATGATAAGGGGATGCTTTTGGCAGGCGGCTGCGGGGATACCAATGGGAAGCCGCAGATTGATAAAACCAATCATTTGGCGGAAGCCTATGCGTTTGGCAAGTCAATTTATGCGTGAGACAAATCGAAATTGACCGAGCTTAAGGCGAGCGATGCTTCCTGTCCGAAGGGCAAGAAGATGGGCATGAAATAAATGGAACAAATCAGGACTTGAGGTGAAAATATGGCATCAAGTAAGGAATACTTAGCATTTATTTTAGGACAGCTATCTGAGTTAGAAGAAATCACTTATCGAGCTATGATGGGAGAATTTATTATTTATTATCGTGGCAAGATTGTAGGCGGTATCTATGATGATAGATTCCTTGTTAAACCAGTAAAATCAGCAATTCGTTATATGCCGACAGCTCCGTATGAATTACCCTATGAAGGAGCAAAAGAGATGTTGCTGGTAAATGAAGTGGATAATACGGAATTTTTGACAGGCTTGTTTCATGCAATGTATGATGACCTGCCAGTTCCAAAACTGAAAAAGAAGAAGGAATCAGCTTCCCGTTTGCCGAGCTAAATCATTTTAAAGCGCCACTCTTTTCGAGTGGCGCTTTTTCATACCCAAATTCAAGGATGATGATCAAATTTATGATACCACAGCTTTTACGTTCTGCTCCACCTCTCAGAAATAGGCAACAAGTACCGGAAACATCGTCTTTTCCTCCTGTTCTCACAATGCTTTGCCTAACGCATAGGCTTCATCCATCACCGGCATGGTCTGAATATCTCCCGGCGCATTTGTGCCGTATCCGAACAAATAGCCGCCACTCTTATTGCCGCCGGCAGCAAAGCAGGAAACATACTGCTGAAAGCTGTCAATCATGGTTTTCATGTATTCTTCTCCTGTCGCCGCACCGGTGGACAGCAGATAAAATGTCTTGTTTTGCAGCACCGATATTACCGCAAACGTGCGATCCAGCATCCGTTTCATGAGCGACGTCCACGTGTAGAAATACACGGGTGATGCCAGCACAATGACATCCGCCTGCTGCATGGCCTGATAGATTTCCTGCATGTCATCCTTCTGCACGCACTGCCCTTCCTTGTATTGACAGGCGCCGCAGCCCAGACAATCGTGAATGGTTTTGTCCTTCAGCATGATCTGTGTCACGGTGTGTCCTGCGTCCTCTGCACCGCGCGCAAACTGCGCAGCGAGCTTCGCGGTGTTTCCCTGCTTGCGCGGGCTTCCGTGTACAATTAAAACGTGTTTCATTGGTTTGCTCTCCTTTTCTCAGCCCATGATGCCGAAAATGGCTTCGCGCATCATGCGTTCGGTTTTTTCTGTCGTAAATGTCGTGTAAATCGATGGCAGCTCGCCCATCTGTGCGATGAGATCGCGCAGTGCGTCGCTGTCGTCCTCGCGCGTTTTGATGTCCGCAAAACATTTTGACGGGATTATCGTATAAAAATTCCTGCATCGATTACACCTCTTTTGGTATGATTTTTGTATTGTCTATTTTGGGACTAATTGGGTGAAAAAAACGAATTACTCGTTTTTCATCGCCTGCTGACAGCGGGCAATATAGGCTTTTGTCAGCGCTAACAGCTCCTTGCGCTGGCTCTCTGTCAGACTGCACATAGACGCGTGCTCGCTCTCGTGAATCTTGGTGATGATATCCGCAGCTCTTGCCTCGCCCGCTTCGGTCAAATGGATCGTCTTGTTGCGGCGATCCTCCGGCAGCTCCTCCAGCTGCACCCATCCCTTTTTGAAAAACGATGTGATGACGGCATTGACGGTCTGTTTGGGCAAAAAGCAGATCTCCGCCAGCTGTTTTTGTGTGCAGTTGGGGTGTTCATAAATCGCTTCCAAAACAGAGAGGCTGGTATAAGAAAATCCCACCGATTTCGCATACTCCGCATACGAAGCATTCCATGCGTGCAGCATCTCACAATACTGCGCAATCTGTTCTCGAATTTCGTCTCTCATAACCAGCCTCCCGTGTGTCCGTCTTGTATTCGTCCCATTTTAGACTAATTTTAGTATAGCGGCTTTTTTTGGTTTGTCAAGTTGTTTTTGCGGGTCAAATGAGCTGGAATTTCGTCCATTTCTGCGATTGCAGTCTCCAAAGGAAGATGACACCGCGGAACACCAGATCCATGCTCATGCCGATGGCGACACCGATGACGCCCCAGCCCAGCCACAGACCGAACAGCGCCGAAAATGCCAGCCGCGCCGCAATGGTCAAGGTAATAGACACAATCATTGTGAATTTGACATCTCCGGCGGCGCGAAGGCCATTGCCGAGCGAACCGGCAAACGGATATGCCAGCCCGTTAAAAATATTGTTGATGAGCACCAGCCAGATAACCAAATGCTTGGCTTCCGGTGAAATCGCGGAATAATGCACGAGCAGCGGCGTGATCGCAAAAATCAGTGCATTCCACAGGATTGACAGCACAAACGTGATCTTATTGAGCTTTTTAAAATAGAAATTGGCGGCGGTAATGTCGCGCGCGCCCATGCACTGACCGATGACTGTAGTATATACCGGTGCCATCGCCAGACCCATAATGGACGCCAGCGACCAAATACTCTGCGCCACGCCATTTGCCGCAATTTGATAGGTTCCGAACAGCGCAACCATGCTGGAGAGCGCGACCTTGACGAGCTGATGCACACCGTTTTCCACGCCGTTCGGCAGCGCAATGCCCAAAATTCGTCGAAGCATGTTGCCGTCCCAGGCAAACATATCCGACCAGGCATACCGGACGGCATTTTGCTTTCTCAGGCAGAACACCGTGACGGCAACGGCGGAAATCATGCGGGAAACCAGTGACGGATACGCCACGCCGACAGCTCCCATGTGAAACGCAAACACACAGACGCAGTTGCCCAGCACATTGATGACATTGGCAACCAGCGAGATGTTCATCGTGACGTTGGTCTTGCCGATGCTCCGGCACAGCGCGGCACCGGCGTCATAGATCGCAAGAAACGGCAGTGACAGCGTCGTAATCCACAGATACGACTCACACGCCGCCATGACATCCGCTTCGATTTTGCCAAACAGCAAATGCAGCAATTGGGTATGAAACAGCAGAATAGCAATGGTCACAATGACAGAAATCACCGTGGAGATCATGAGCAGCTGACCGGCAGAGCGCGACGCTGCTTTGTTGTTTTTATTGCCGATATACTGACTGATGATGACGGCACCGCCGGAGGACAACGCCGTAAACAGAAATATCAGAACCGTGTTAAAGGACGTGACCAGCGACACACCGGAAACCGCCGCCTCGCTGGCAAAGCTGACGACAAAGGTATCCGCGATGCCGACAAACATGAGCAAAAACTGTTCGACAAACAGCGGAACAATCAAATTTTTTAATTCTTTATTGGTAAACCGCATGTCACGCCTCGTACTTCCCCAAAAAGGCGTTTTGGCACGCCGCGAGCATGTGCTCGACCTTATTCATATCCCAATCGCAAAAATCTGTCGCAATCATGGACGCGATGCCGTGCGCGTGCATCCAAAGCTGGTCATGCAGATAATCCGCCTCTTCCATCGTGAGGGAATACTGTTCTGCCAATTCCTGCATGGTATTTTGCGTGATTGGAACCAGAATTTTTTTGATTTCCGAAAACGCATTGGCGCGCATAAACACAAACTGAAACAGCTTCGGTTCCTGTTTGGCAAACTGAATGTATGCCATACCGTACAGGCGGATTTTTCCGTCCTCACTGTTGGCGCGCATAAAGGTTTCAAACTGCTTGACCGCCAGCGGAACCAACTCCCCGCGCAGTTCGTCCATGCCGGAAAAAGACAGATAAATCGGCTGCGTCGAGCATCCCAATTCCTTCGCCAGCGTTTTGATGGTGATCGCCTCATAGCCCTGCTCTTGCAACAGGGTCAAGGCGGTCGCTAAGATCTTGTCTTTCGTGATTTTCTTCTTCGCAGGCATCCGTGTACCTCCTCATAAAATAAATATGTTTATTGATAACTGTATTTATTTTATTCTCAATAGATGGGCTTGTCAAGGGGAACTATGATGGTATGCACAGAGCATGTTTTATCTGCAAAAAAATACCGAATGAGAAAGAATACTCATTCGGCGGGTAGATGTTCCTTGTGATATTGTTTTTTCGTTAAAGGATGTTCAACGAAGAAGGATATTGCTCTTGGAGGTTGTCACGCAATCGGATGAACTCCGGGATATACTGATTCAAAATTGTATGCACCAGCCTTTGTGCCTCTGCCCCATCATAGATATGCGTCATGCTATTGCGATCCTTTAGCATAGAAAGCCAAATTTCTTCATCCAAAAATCCATAAATAGAATAAGCCGCTTTTAAAATCTCTCTGGGTGAACCGGTATTGCCTTCCTGCCGGCCTTCGTATTTCAGAAGCTCTTTGAGCACCTTCCAGCCAAGCTCAAACTGAATATGAAATTTATCAATAATTCCACCGATAATAAATTCATTTGTCAAATCCTGTTGTCCTGCACGGGATAGGACATCGAGATTTGAGCAGTAATTTTCAAATTTTTTCATACAAAATTACCCCTTCCTTTTGAATGCTCGCCAGCAGTTCTGAAGATACTTTTTCATCCAAATTGACAACATCGTAAGTCAATAATGTAGACGTTTCCTCTTCTAAATCCAGAGAAAAATGCAGAATGTCACCGCCGGAAACCGCCAGATCAATATCGCTGGCTCTCCAATAATCTCCCCGTGCACGAGAACCAAACAGAATCACTCGGTCCAGATGATATTTTTCAGCCAGGTGACAAATCTCGTCTTGCACCTGCGGTTTGATCCCGGTATTGTAAAGCATAGGTGAACCTCCCATCAAAATTTTCTACTTTTAATTTTTAAAAGACCACCCACTGAATATTCCCCTCTAAATCATCTCGGAAAACTTTCGTTATATCTCCTACCAGCAATTCATCATCGTAGATTCGCACATGATAAATTGTCAGCTTTCTTGAGCACTGCACATCTCCAAGCCGATACTGTTTTCCATATTTGTCTTGCCGCTTTTCATGAAATGCAATGACTTTTCCTTTTCGCCTCGGATGCATTCCAAAGTTTTCTTTCATTTCACATATCCAATCATGTTCATGATTGGTATTATTCGTAAAATATAAATGGTAGTTATATCTGCACACCAAGACTGCGATATATCCAGCTGTCACTCCCAAATCAATACATGTGAGAACATCCATAGCAAAAACTATTTTTAATCCGAACATCATGTACAGAGAATACGAGAAAATAAAGATAATCCATAATACTATCGCAGCAAACTGCATCGCCCATTCCTGTTTTAAAACATTGTCCTTATATTTGAAAATATATAAAAATCTAAAATATTTTATCTGATGAAAAATGGGCTTTCCTGCTGACTCTCTATTTTCTTTTTGCTTATTGGAACAATAGCTGCTGAAGTAAAACTGAAGCGTTATCAGCAAAATAAATGCGATTCTTTTTAACATAGCTCTCGTTGTCGTTGTTTTTGTACTGTCCATGCCGAGATTTTCTCATCAACACGAGGAATCCGTGATATGAGAATTGACAATTCCATCTCATACCGTTATAATTGAAGTAGAAAAAGGGGCACACCGATAGACGGCGCGCCTTCTTATCCTAAGTTATTTGAGAAAATAACCGCTAAGTTTGGTCGCTTGGGCGGTTATTTTTTTGCCTAAAAAAGAGGCTCCTTCGCATCGTTGGATTACAATACATCTTGTTTGACTGCAAAATGATAGATGTCCTGAATGGAATCAAATAAATCCTGCTCTCGTTCTCTTTGCGGGCAGTCTCCAGCGCGATTCAGCATGTTTTGAAAGATTTGATATTGCTCAATGATGGCAGAAGAATCGTCTCGATGAACCAAAACATTATTCTTATGAATCCGTTTCATACGATAAGCAAAATGTGCGATAACACTAATCATAGATTCAAGATAATGTGATTGTTCTATCTCTGTCTGTGCTTTCTGAAAGCTATGATATGCATGATCGAATTGATATTCCAAATCCTCATGTATCATAATAACAGGACTTTCTTTTCGCATCACTTTTGGCATACCTGCCTTTGATGATATGTCTTCTACGGTACATAAACAATTCCATGCGTATTGAACAGAACTTTCCCGATCCTCTTCTGATAATCCGGCAATTTTTAGTCGTTCATCCATAAGGGCAGACTGCATGTCAATCGCACGTTTTTGCAATTCACTTAAGATTTTTTTACGAAATGCTTGATGTCCTTCTGGCGGTATGGTATTCCAAACCTGTTGTGCTGCTTGCAATCGTTCCACCGTTTCGTCAAATGTATACACACGTTTTACTTCTTTATAATACCAATCTTTTTTAGGCAGGATATGCATAGGTATCGTCCATACCATAAAACAAACTGCTGTCCAATAGATACTGAGAACACTCGATTCTCCCGAAGCATTGATCCAAAAATATGTTCTCAACACAGGAAAAAACACGGAAAGGAAGATAGATAAAAGCATCACAAAACCACTGTAATAAATACCCATGAAAATATGGTATCGAATGCGATATTTCTTTACATACTGCTTTATATATAAAGCAGATAACCGCTGATAAACAGTTAAAAGTGATTCAATATCTTCCTTTTTGTTTCTTCCAACGTTGGTTTCAAAGATTGCTCCCAAAGTCATTCTATATAGCATAGCTAATGCGATTGTTGGTATGATACTTGAAATAAGTTCCATTGCATTCATCACACGTTTCTATCATGGTTTTCTTAACGATTTTTCCCTGTAAGAGAATTGACAATTCCATCCCATACAGTTATAATTGAAGTAGAAAAAGGGCACTGCCGGTAGGCGGTTCATCCCTCAGCTTAGATTAAAGAAGTAACCGCAAGTTGGGGAACCGGCGGTTACTTCTTTTTTATTTGCTATTCTTGTATATCGAAACGATAAGACTGATAATAGCGACAATGACCAATGTATACTGATACAATTCTGCATGAGTTACCATATGTCAGCCCTCCTCTCATCAGATCAGAGGGCAAAAGAAGTTACCCTCTGTCAGAGGGTCAAACCGCCTACCGCGCACGGCAGTGCCTAAATCATAGTAACACACTGTAGACGCAAGATCAAGATAGAACACAAAAAGCGCAGAGGTTGTGAACCGCTACCCGTCAAGAGGACAGTGAAAAAATATAAAGTTTTCCCGGTCAGCAGCCTATGGTTGCTGACCGTTTTTTATGCAGCAAGGCAGAGCGCATGTTTTTCCATCGGTGTCAAGACACCAAGATTACGTTGAACACGTCTTGTGTTATAGTAGTAAATATACTGTTGGATCATCTGAACGAGATCATGCTTGCTGGTAAACCGTCTGCCATAATAACGTTCTCGCTTTAGAATACCCCAGAACCCTTCCATTGGGCCGTTATCAATGCAATGTGCCACACGGGACATACTCTGCGTCATTCCTGCCTGCTCGAGTTTGTGGTGAAATATCCGGTTGGTATATTGAAATCCTCTGTCGCTGTGGAATAGAGGATGTGCATCTGGATTGAATTCCACTGCCTTGTCAAAGGTTTTGAAAACCAGTGGATTGTCATTGCGTTCACTGATCACATAGGACACGATACGCCGGTCACAGAGATCCAGAATGGCGCTCAGATAAAGTTTGTGAACCTTGGGTCCCTCGTACCACTTGAATTCGGTCACATCGGTAAGCCACTTCTCGTTTGGCTTCTCTGCATAAAACTATCTGTTCAAAAGGTTCTCAGCAAGATACTGTGGGTTCTTCGCCTGTCTGGTACAGCCACGGTTGTTATATTTCACGGTAGAACGGATATCTCTGGCCCGACAGATACGAAGCACCCTTTTGTCATTGACATAGATCCCATAGTCATGACGCAAATCGTCATTCAGCCTTCGGTATCCCTTATCTGGGTTGTCTGCGTGAATCTTTTCGAGTTTATCCGCAAGGCACTCGTTTTCTGCATACCGCTGACTCAATTTGCCGGAAACCCATTTGTGATAGGCCGAACGTGCCACATGAAGCATTTTACAGGCCAACTCAATCGGATAGTCCTTTTCAGCGTGTGCTTCACGGATGACCACATAGATATGGCGCTGTCTTACTTCTGAAAGGCATCTCTCCTCTCGATCTCGTCCAATTTTTTTAGCAAGTCACGCTCCATTTCAACCAAATACAGCTTGTGCTTGAGTTGTTCGATTTCAATCTGCGCTTTCTCCAGTTCGGTTCGGGGAGCCTGATCTTTCTTACGCTTCCCGCGTCGATCCTCCAGACCAGCTTCACCCATTTTCTCGAACCGCAGCGTCCATGTGCGTACCTGCTGATAACTTACCTTGTACTTCAAGGCCATCTCGCCGTAGTTTTTCCCATTGGCCAGACAGTCCTTGACGATCTGAACACGCTCTTCCTGCGTGGTGTCCCGTCCCTGCTTCATGTAGCTTCCTCCTGAACTCTTTCTGGAGTTAAAGTCTCCACGAGTATTATACACCTTCAACCAATTTCGGAGTTGAGTTTTACTCCGCAGCTCATATTTTTTGCTGATCTCTGCTAGGCTGCCCTTTCCAGACAGATACTCTTGTACCGCTTGCTGCTTTAGGTCTGGGCTATACGCATGATTTCTCCTGCTCGGCAGAAATGCCGCTGTCCCTTCTGCTTCGTACTGCACGACCCACCGTCGTATACTTCCCCAGTCTACACCAGCTTCTGTAGCTGCTCCATTTATGCTTACCTCTCCCGATAGATATCTCTTAACTATTTTTACTTTCGTTTCCGGACTGAGTTTTTCTTTCTGTAGCATAATAATGCTCCCTCCATGATTGACAGTTTGTTTTTTCACTGTCTTTCATAGAGGGAGCATATCATTGTCACCTCTGCGCTTTTCGCTTGCATCAACACGTTTCACTTTTCTGATGATGGCTTTCCATCCATTGTTTTACCGACTGCATCCATGCCACATAGTCACCTTTTTTGAGCAGACCGGAATCATACGGGAAGGCTATCGTGGCTCCCTGGCAAATGTTATCCAGCGTCTTGCGTGTCCAGTTGATGCCGGACATGCCGTATGTGGCAAACGGAATAATCGTTTTTCCTCTGATGTCGCATTGCCGGACAAATTCCGATACAAACATCGGCACATCCTGCGCCCAGATTGGATACCCCCAGAAAAATGACATCATATGCGGTTAAATCTGGAATTTTCGTCACAAAAGCAGGCGTCATGTTCTGTTTTCGTTCCTTCATGACGCGCAGACAAGAGGCAACATAGTTTCCATAGGCCTCCTCCGGAACAATTTTCAGCAGGTCACAGGACAAGTCCTGTTGGATTTGCTTGGCGAGCTTTTCTGTATTGCCGGAACGGGAATAATATAAAATCAGCGCTTTCATTTGTTCTTGTTCTCCATATATCGCAAGCCTTCATAAAATTCCATCGCCAGATGCAGCGAATGGCCGTCTACAATTTCGTCCGGCGTGTGCTCCGGCCAATACACAGCCAAAACCGCCTCAAAGCCGTGCTCGGTCGGCTTCAGCTGATGCACCGGGCAATTAACCAACGTCACGCCATCCGTCAAGGTTGCCAGACCTGCCAAGGCAACCGGAAAATCCGGCCGTCTGTCCTGCATGATGCGCTGGCCTAATTTTTCCGGCGGACACACATCGACATGCACAAGCGTTGGCGTCCCATACATGCCAAAAGGCTCAATACCCGTAATTTTTTCACCTTCGACAATTGCCATAAAATGTTCCGGATGAACAGAAAGTCCGACGCGCTCATCCATCTGCATTTCCTTGAGCACACCCAAATAATCCTGCATCGTCATGCCCTCTACCTGCATGATGCATTCGGAAACCTTCATCGGCTTATCCAGCGCAAAGCCCAGCTGTTTCCACATTGTATCCGCCTTTTTTAGCGAATCTCCGTATTTTTCGACGATTTCCTTGCCGGAATATTGGCTTCGCGTGTCAATCGAAATACGCCATGCATCCTGCATCGAAAGATAATCAATCGCATCATCATCCAGTTCAGTTTCGCCGTCCAAAATGGCAATGCCATGCCGCTTCATCTGATGCAGAATATGCAAATTTCGCTCATACTCCAAACGCTCCAGCTGCGCGCCGTTCCAAGTCTGACCATTTAATGTAAATACACAGGTAATGTCTGTCATCATCATACTCCTTTTCTTTTCCGACATCATGTTGTATGATTATCTTACAGAAATTTCAAAGAGATTACCACAACACCGGAGGTCACAAATGTCGGAATTACAAAAAAAGCACTCTGCCCGCAGCGCACAAACCAAGCGGGCACTCAAAGAAGCATTCTGTCGATTGTATTTAGAGAAACCCATTAACAAGATTGCCATCACGGAATTATGCCGCATTGCCGGATACAACCGCAGTACATTTTATCAGTATTATCTGGACTTAGATGATATTTTGCTGGAAATTGAGACGGAAACGCTGACGTACATTGCCACCCAGCGCAAAACCGTGCACACGTCCGATTCCAATTTTATTTCTGAGCTCATGGAGCTGTACGAACAGGAAAAAGTTTATATGGATGCCATGCTCGGCCCGCACAGCACACCGCGGTTTCTCGACAATTTATTGCAGCTCGCTGTGCAGGGCAATTTGGATTTTGATTTGCATCCAGACGATCCGTATTTTCCCTATCTGGTGGAATTTCGCTATCAGGGCGCCCTGTCTATCTTCCGGCTGTGGCTGCGCAGAAAGCGTGATCTGCCATTTTCCGATCTGCTCGCCTTTATCCAGAAACGGTATCAGATATAAAACGCTATTTATTTTTCCAATCGTTCCAAATGTAAGCGATACTGTTTTTCTCTTCCGCTTGACTGTATGAGCAGATACCCATGCTGTGCCATGTCATCCAATCGTTTTTTTAACGTCATATACGACAAATGAGAGAATTGTTCCAGTTCTTTCGTCGAAATACCTTCATGAGAAAACAAGGTGCCTTGCAGCAGCAAATATGCAATCGGATACCGTTGTCTATCCTCTGCAAAAAAGCTGTCTTTGCGAAGGAATGCATCATAATAGTTCAAATCCATCGAGCGTCTTTGCAAGGCTTCTGTCAGCTGCCGCATCGCTTCTGCGATGATCTCCAAAAATGTCAGTACAAACGGTGTGATGTCACCTTTGTTTCGTCTGTCATTACAAACTTTAAATGCATCATAATATGCACGAATATTTTCTTTTATCGTATAAGAAAGACGGTAGCTGACGAGCGGATCCAGATCTTTGGACAGAAAATAACTGCTGATAAAACGGGATAGCCGTCCATTGCCATTGTAAAATGGATGAATATATCCAAATAAATAGTGAAACGCACTGACGCGCAGCAACGGCTCCACAGACATATCATGGAGAAATGCCAGTGCCTGATCCATGGCAGAAATAATTTTTGACTCCGGCTGTACGCCCTGATGAAGCACTTTTTGTGATGGGCTCATCACGGAAACCGCTTCTTTCCGAAAATACTGTCCATCCGGTCGATCCGCCGGATCTTCCTCCAGCACTTCCGGCAACACCAATTCGTCATAGAGTGTACGCAAATCCTGACAGGTCTTTAACGGAATCGTATCGCCTGCGCGCAGACGCAGATATTGTTTGGTCAGTCCCAAAAATCGTTTGGGCTTCTGATCCTTTTTGCTCTGCAGTTTCTCTAAAACATCATGAATTTCTCTCCGCGTGCTGCTGACGCCCTCAATATCATTGGTTAGAACAATTTCATCCACCAAGCATCGATTGGTGAATTGCTCTAGGGCAATACCGGGCAGCTGTCCGCGCAGGCGCACAACAACCGTGTTCAAACGCTGGATTTCCAGCATTCGCTCCCAAAGCTTTGCGCGAGAAACCAAAAATGCAGGATTTCCGTGGATGTCAAAGTTTAAATGCATGGTATCCGGTTCATGATACCGTGCCGCGCAGATTTCTTCATATCGCTCGTGTTCTTTATAATACAGCTTTCCTAACGGCTCATAGTTCATCATATCAACCTCAATGATCATTCTGTGAAAGTATCATGCGATGTTATGATATAAATTATACTTATTTTAAAATGAAAAGTCAATTTTTTCAGATTTTTATCATAAATTTAGCCAAATTTATGATTGTTCTTTTCGCGTATAACAAAATCCTCCTAATATAGGACGTTTTCGACCCTACATTAGAAGGATTTTTATCTAGTCTATCATGAAATTCTCGTTGTATCATCCATCGCACGTACAATCTCCTCATCAAATGTTCTATTTTCTCTAACCACAAGATAGTGATCGTTTGTAAGATACATTTCCAGATCCATATCAAACGTTGCACCGTCTAAACGCACCGTGGTAATCTTTTTGTCCAAGTTCAACGCAAGATTTATTTCAGCTTTTACATGTCTGGACTCAGTGGAATGTTCAGAGGAAAACAGAAGAAAATCTTTGCATTTCGTGTCTTGTATCTTCGAAGCAATGATTTTTTTCCAGTTTTCTCCTCCTTGAATTCCTTCGTCATACCAAATTCTATATCCTGCAAATTGCAATGTATGAAGAATGGAAAATACTTTTTCGGTATCTGCATGGGAATAGCTCACAAAAATATAATTTTCTCTGCCAGTATATGGTATTTCCACATACATCTTGTTATTAAGTTCTTCCTCGCGTCGTTCCGCGCGTTCAAGTATATAATCATACTGTATGTTCAACGCTTCATAATTGAATGGAGAATCTTCTCCTCCATACATGACGATATAATCAAATAACTTTCTATCTGTTACAAGCGATTTTTTAATTTGCACGCCTATCTCAATTCTTCTCTTTTGTTCCTCTGGTGTCACACCCGGCAATGCTTCAAACATCTTTTTCAGCGTGCGATCATCAATATATGTACCAATAACGGTTACATAATCTCCATATGCTGCCTTAATCTGCCGGATAAAATCAAGTGTCTGAGACGATGCAGTGAGCAGACATTTCTTTCTTCCTCTTACGGCATCGATAATCTGTTCCTTATGAAATCCAACAAACATTCCATTGTTCTCATAAACAAAGTCACAGTTCAGCGCTTCTTCTTTGGTTGATTCTCGCCGTTTTCCAAATCTGGTCTGGAGTGCAAAATCATCGGGAACATAGTGGTATTTCTGAATATATTCAAATCCACTATCTAAAAAATACTGTCGGCTTTTCTTTCCCATTTCCACCGTCGTTCCATATAAAATCACGAGCATTTTGACTTCTCCCCCTAACATTTATACTTAACATATACACGGCTTGTTTTAAGAAATTCTAGTTTTTCAGTGAATCAATAGGATCTGCATTTTCCCACAGATATTCAAATTCCGACTGATATAATCGAAAATAATCAGATTCCATCCCAAAAATAGATTGAAAATCTTTTTCAATCTTTGGATTTGCATAGGTATAATGCATCACATTGACTGTATCATATTTTTCTTCTTGATAATGGATATGATAATATCTTCTCAACAAAGGAAGATCAGATACTCTTACTTCCAAGTATTCTGAATATTTTTCCTCAACGTCCTTCCAATCGGAGATACATTCCTCAAACTTCCGATACCGTTGTCGTCGATTTCTCATATGACTTCCCAACAATTCCGCAGCTTCTGGTGTGTTTAATAAAACCTTTATAGATGTTTTAGATTCTAACAAGCTGTATAATATGTCGACCATATCTCCATCCCAATGCCACCATGCTCCAGCATGAAATGCCATGTCTACGCTGTGAATGTCTCTTTTCATTCCTTCTAAAAAATAATTTTTTGTAGAAATAGATTTGCTTATTGTATCAGATCTATTTGTTGTTATCTGAACAGGATAAAGTTCTACCATAAACTCAATCAATTTATCTATCATAGCCTGTAAATAATATTGACTGGCCTGTACAGCATTTACATTTTCAATATTTTTGATTTGTATCGGTAATTTCGGATATAAAGCCTTTGGCCACTTAAATCCTTCACATAAAACAGGAATGACTTTTTTCTTCATCTCTGTTGCTGCTATGATTTCTTTTCCAACCCAATCTTCTTTCTCTGTACATCTATCCAAGGCATTCGGTTGCAAAATCAAGATAAAATTCGGACTATCTCGAATCGCATCATAAAT
Organism: Eggerthellaceae bacterium; assembly: GCA_963588905.1. GTDB lineage: Bacteria > Bacillota > Clostridia > Oscillospirales > Butyricicoccaceae > Butyricicoccus_A. The sequence continues at coordinate 4,221 of CAVAJF010000003.1, read as the reverse complement.
TTTTTCATCAAATACTCCAGCTTGTAATTCCTCTAAATCAAGAAAACAGTGAATTCCCCGTTCTTCTAAATGATCGTGAATCACTTGTGCCATCAAAAATCCATTGTCACGTCGATAGCTGATAAATGCATCGTACTTCATAGTTTTCCCTTCCAAAAGAGCAAGCCTTCACAGGCTTGCTCTTCTTGTCTCACAACTCCCCATACTTTTCCTTATACCGCTTCAGCTCCTCCATCGCCTTGACGAGATATTCCGAAGCGGCCTTTTGGTCTCCCCACAGCTGTTCCGGGATGACTGCCTGCAACGCCTTTTTGGTCGGCACTTTGAACACGGTCTTTGGCCTCGTATCTGCGAACAAAAACGCGACGTCCTCTCGCGTCAAGACATTGCTCTCCGGGTCTTCCGCCGCCGCGACGCGCGTGTCATAGACCTCTTTGAGGGCGCGCAGGGCAGCCGTGGTCAGCTTTTTCTTGCAATAGCTGGACAGCTCTTCCGGCTCACTCGCCTGCCGGAGCATGTCTATCAGTCCGCGCTGGGTTGCCTTGTTCATGCGCGTTAGCGTCTGCGATGCCGCAGACACAGGGATACTCCCGCTGTCTGCCAGCGCGATAATCTCAGGAATGGCAATTGCCGGGATAAACTGTCGGGCGCACTTGATAAAGGACGGCGAGGTCTGGTTCTGCTCTGCCAGCTGCGTGAGCGTGTCCTTTCCTTCCTTTGCCGTTTTTCCCTGATGCTTTTCCGCTTGAAACTGCATCTCAAACGCCATGCCCAATTCAGAGATCAATAATTGGTCTCTGCGGTGTACATTAGTCAAAACATAGGTCAAATCACCCAGTGCAAAGGTGTTGGCCTTTACAGCCTGCAAATCCAAAATTGTGGCATTTAGTGTGCTGCGCTCGGGATGTTTTTGCTGTACCAACCGCGCCGCGCGCGTGCGCTGCTTGCCGGACAGCACCTCATACATGCCCGGCTGCTGCTCGGACGGGAACACAATGATGTTCTCTACCTGTCCGTCCCGCTCTAAGCTGTTCGCCAGCTGCTCCAGCTTGTCCTGCGAGTAATCACGGAAAATCGGATTGCCGTTCACATTCTCTCGATGATACGGAATCAGCTTGTCCAGCGGAATCGAGTGGGTCGAACGGTTGCGCTGATCCTGAATGCGCTGCGCTGTGCCGCCTGTCGGAATAATCGGTTTGCCTCCTCGTGCCATGTCACTTCACCGCCTTTACAAGCGCATCGACAAAGGCCTCATAATCCTTGAGCGCATTGTTCTTGCGATGCATCTGGAACACATTGGTGTGCATGGCTTCCGATTCACCAAACAATCCTTCTGCCAGACGAATCCATTCCGGGAATACCTGACAGCCCATTTGCTGGGCGATGGTCTCCAATTCTCCGGCAATCGCCTTGCAGGCGCGCACGCGCTTGCTGGACATGGTAATCAAGAAGCCCAAGATGCGCAGATCCGGATTGGTGTTCTGCACATAGTACACCGTGTCAAAGAACGTCGGGATGCCGCGGATACTCTGCGCGGTCGCCTTGGTCGGAATGACGATATAATCCGTCGCTTCCAAAGCTGCCGTCTGCAGCCAGCCGAGATTTGGCGGCGTGTCAATCAAAATAAAGTCGTACTTTTCGCGCACCTCGTCTACAATCTCCTTGATGGCAGACGTGCCGACACCCAGCCGATCCATATCATAGAGCAAAAAGGAAGCGGTAATCAAATCGCCGGACGTGGTATGTACGATGCTGTCCGGCACGCTGATATTCTCATCCATGATGAGATGATACAGCGAAGCCTCTCTGCCCTCTTCCTGCTGTTCAAAGTCAGGAACCATATACGAAGACGCGGTTGCCTGCGGGTCGGTATCAATCACCAGCACCGAATAGCCGCGGCTCAGCAGGCATCCGGCAGTCGCGACAACCGACGTCGATTTGCCCACGCCGCCCTTCTGATTGGAAAACGCAATGACAGAACAGCTCATCTTCCCACTTCCTTTTCTTCTATCGCGTCCATGCGCTCTTTCACGATCATACGAATGTAGCTCGCAACAGGTAAGCCCTTTTTCTCGGCTTCCCGTTCGATTTTGCTATATAATTCAACCGGCCAGCGGACGGTCGTCAGCTTGGTATTGCCTGCCATAAAAATCACCTCTTTATGCATCTATTATATGCTGTTTGTCATCTATCCGTCAAGCAATATATGCGAAAAGATTTCAATGAAATTCAAAAGCATTCGTCACAGAGTGACATCCGTCGTTCTTATTTCCGTAATTTCGAAAATGGATATTACGGAAATCGAAATTACGAAACCAGATACATATATAATATGATTTAGATATAAGACTAAGAAATAGTATATTATGATTTATAAGAGATAGAGCATGACTAGCTAAAAAAATCTTGACAAGTTATCAGACATCCGCTATAATATCATACATAGTTATATTTTGAATATTTTTATTTCTTATCTTTTTGTTTTCTTATTTTCTCATTTTATTCTCTGTACAATCGTCGTTTTTACAAAAGTATACAGGACGTATCGTATATCGTCCCTACGTTCAATTTATTATCGTATATACCATGTCCCCCTGATAAAATGTATTCCTTTTGTATGGTAAGATTGTATGGAAGTGTTGTTGAAGGATAACAGCACTTTTTTTGTACAGAAATTACAATACAGAGGTGCCATCATGGGTGTAGCAGTTAATTTAACTATCAATCGAACAGAATATCAAACCGGTTTTACCAAGGTTCCGAACAGCCTGATTCATTCGCAAAAGATTTCTATGAAGGCGAAAATGCTGATGACCTACTTGATTGGTCAGCGCGACAGCTCGTTTACGCCTGTTTCGGAAAATGACCGGTGGACGATGACATTAAAAGGCCTGTCTCATGTGTTCAAAGAATCTATCGGCTGTATCAAGCGCTGTATGGATGAGCTCATGCGAGAGGGCTTTGTTGTACGTGTAGACGTGTTAAGCAAGCGAAATTTGCGCATTCGCAGCGAATATGTGGTCTTTGAGGAGCCAATTGCAAACACGGACGGCAAACCGCGCCGCATTCGGGAAGAAGAATTAAACAAGGGCGTAACCCTGCTGTCTGTCGCCAATCCGAACGGCGAGTTGTCTGCTGCACAGAGCAAAGAGCTGGAAAAAGACGCTTGCAGAGAAGTTGTCAAGGATATGATTGAAGAGGATACACTCAGTGAAGATTTCTCTCCGGAAGAGGCGGAAGAAGTGACGGACGCTATCTGTGATGCGATCTGCGACGACAAGACCATTTATATCGACGGAGCTTCCGTCACGCCGGAAGCGTGCAAGGAATCCCTGTTTAGGCTGTCTCGTCGGGATGTCGAAAAGATTTTGGAGACGGTACGACTGCGAAAAGACATCCGAAATCGCAAGCATTATGTTCTCGCCATGCTGTATCGAGCTGGCGTACATAAAAATTTCCCGACCGGAGAACGGTATACCGCCATGGATGAGATGCAGCTGCTGCTCGCTGCCGTGCGCCGTGGGGAACTGATAGACTGGTGGAACGATACCTTTGAACAGCTGACACCGCTCACCAAGTATTTGGCGGAGGTGTATGTTTATCATGCGTATATGCATGACGAAACGTTGCTGCACAGCATGGGACAACAGCTGAAGGGATTTAATTTCTGAGGGGAATACTATACCCATTTGTTTGTGTAACATAAAATGATTTTGCCCAATACAACAAGAACCCACACGAGAAGTATACCTGGTATACCTCGTGTGGGTTCTTGCGCTTTTACTTCCGTTAATGATTAACGGAAGTGTATCGACAAATTTCGAGACAAAGCAAAACACGCTATACAAGACACAATCGTCAAAAGTCTTGCACAGCGTGTTCCGCGTTTCTTATTATTTATTCTCTTCGATCATTATACAATGGATTTTCGAAAAAAGCAAGCATTTTTTTTAATCAAATAAAAAAAGTTTTCGACAGCACGCGACACAATAAAAAGCGGCTGTTTTTTCTGCCCTGCTTTCGTTAATCGTTAACGGAAGTGGGTTTCGCACTTCTGCCCTACCGGTGCGGACTTTCGTTAATTGTTAACGGAAGTGGGATTCGCGCTTCTGCCCTACCGGTGCGGACTTTCGTTAATTGTTAACGGAAGTGGGAGTTCCCACATCTGCCCTACTGGTGCGGACTTTCGTTAATTGTTAACGGAAGTGGAGAGTTCGCGCT
>CAVAJF010000002.1:0-149371 GCA_963588905.1 Eggerthellaceae bacterium | reverse complement strand
GAATACATGTGATCCTCCTATAATCTTTTTGGTCCAAGATTCTGTCCGCATCCCCAATTTCTGTAAAACCTGTAAAACAAATTCCTTCAATTTTTTCAATATTTCGGTCAAAATGCCACGTGACATTTCCTCGAAAAAAGTCTATTATACTAAGCATGGAAAGCGACAACGCAAAGACATGCGAATCTGCTTTCAGAAAGGAAGCGAATGGAATGGGTCTTCTTGGAACCCTGCACAACATGGCAAAGTCCGGTCAGGTCAACGAGATCAACTCGGTCATCAATCAGGAACGCGCCTCTGCAAATGCAAGTGCTCAGACAACCGGCAAAGAACGTCGTAAATCCCATCACAACATGGAAATTTCCATCGCTTCTTACCGTTAATTAGCTTTTACCTATTTTTTCATACCTATTTTTCCTATCTCTTTTCTTTGTAAAGCAAAACCCTGCGGTTTCCCCCGCGGGGTTTTGCTTTTTTATTTGTATCTTTCTTCAGAAAATGTTAAGATTTTTATACGCTAGTTTGAAAGGATTCCATTATATCCTATACCCATAGACAGCAAGGAGGACACACAGTATGACCTACCGCATCTTAGTATGCGACGATGACCGCGAAATCGCGCGCGCCATTGGCATTTATCTCCGTTCTTCCGGATACGAAGCAGTCGAGGCGCACGACGGTGCCGAAGCGCTGGAGCTTTGCCGCACGCAAACCTTCCATCTGCTCATTCTGGACATCATGATGCCCGGGCTGGACGGCATCCAGACGACGGAGATCCTGCGCCGCACGCACAATATTCCGGTCATTATGCTCTCGGCAAAGAGTGAAGACATCGACAAAATCGACGGCCTGACCGCCGGTGCTGACGACTATATGACCAAGCCGTTTCAGCCCGCAGAGCTGATTGCCCGCGTCAAATCGCAGCTGCGCCGATACACCTCTCTCGGCGGTATGCACCAGCCACCGGCGGCAGCGGTCTATCAAACCGGCGAGTTGATTATCGACGACGCATCCAAAACCGTCACGGTCGATGGCGAACCGGTCAGTCTCACGCCGCGCGAGTACGGCATTCTGCTCTTTTTGACCCAACACGCAGGCCAAGTGTTCTCTATTTCACAGATTTATGAGGCGGTTTGGCAGGAACCGGCTTATAACTCGGAAAATACCGTTGCTGTCCACATTCGCCGGATTCGAGAAAAAATTGAAATCAATCCGAAAGAACCCAAATATTTAAAGGTGGTGTGGGGAATTGGCTACAAAATGGAAAAACTTCACCCGAAACAGCTGGGTTAAAGCTGTATCTTGGCTGCTCATCCTCGCGATGACAGCGGCATCTGCCGGCATGACGGTCTATGCCATGTATATGACCCAACAGGAAGCGACCGAACAAATTACACCGTATAGTTACAGCTTGTCGTTTCCGATGCCGGATGTGCTCACACATGAGACACCGACCGCTGACTATTTTGCACTGATGCTGTACGAGCCGCTTTCCGAGCTGTATTCTGCGGAAGAAACCGGCAGCACGGCGGAGAGCATTCAGAACAATGTCAAGCCTGCGGATCTTCTCGATGCACTTGTCTCCCAATATGAAGAAAGCGATGACGCTGCCAAATGGGACGCAGACGAAGCACTCGTCAAGTATGACAATGACATCCCGACGCTGGATACAGAAACTGTCAACGCTGTCATGACCGCTTTCTATCGCAGCGACTATAATGGCTATGATGATTATGATATGACAGAGCCTTTTGAGAACTGGCTGCTTCATCATCCAGCCGCATACGATGCCTGCCGCACAAGCTATATCGACAAGCATCTGCGCAATATCTCTGACCTAAAGGAAGAATGGCAGCAATATCAATCGGCCTTTGCTTATTACACGATCAACGAAGCGACTGGAGATGTCATTACCTCTCTGCCGGATAGCACAACGCAGGAGGAGGCCGAATCTCAGCTGCTGTCTTCCGCGAAATACGCGGTTTCTCTGAAAACAACAAACAGCCGCGCGGACTTTCACGCAACGGATTTTGAGACCGAGCAGGCACTGAAAGCCTTGAGCTCCCCGGACTATACTCTGGACGGTGACCGCAACGGCACGGCAATCGGTGCCCTGACCGTCAGCGCTTACAACCAAATTCTGGCTTCTTGGAGCCGTGTGCACGAGCAGATGTTCCGTCTTTTTGTTGTCTATGCGATTTCTGCCATCGTCATTGCACTGTGCCTGATTGTTCTGTGCTTTGGCGCAGGCCGCAAGGCAGATGACGATGAGCGCTATCTCATTGGCTTTGACCACATCTGGACAGAAGTACAGATCGTCCTCGGCATGTGTGCTTGCCTCGCCTTTGCCGGTGTCATCGCCTTTTTCCTGAATTATTTTGGCGACGCTACGGTTTCTCTGTCGGTGAGCCTGACTTGTGCCAGTGTGTGTGCGGCATCCGCCGCATTCGCTGCCGTATGCCTGACGATCTTCCTGTCGCAGGTACGCCGCATCAAGGCGCGGCAGTGGCTCAACGGCTGGATCATCTGGCGGCTGTTCCGCAAATTCGGTATCGCCTCGGTACAGTGGCTGTACAGACAATTCCACAAAAGCCCGCTGCGCCGCCGGTTTATCATTCTGAGCATTGTCATTCCGCTGCTGTGCGCTGCATGGATTCCCGCGCCGTTTGTCATCATTCTGCTGCTCATCGCCAGCATTCGCCTGGCTGACAGCATCGAAGCGGTCACGCGCGGTGCCCACGACATTCGCACCGGAAAGACCGATACCAACATTACCGTTCCTAACTATACACCGAAAGAGCTTTGTGCGCTGGCTGATGACTTGAACGGCATTTCGGAAGGCTTACACAACGCCGTGGACACGGCGGTAAAATCCGAACGGTTAAAATCCGAGCTGATTTCCAATGTGTCTCACGACATCAAAACACCGCTGACCAGCATTGTGACCTATGTTGATCTGCTCAAGCAGTGTGATATTCCGGATGAGACCGCACAAGAGTATATCCGTGTGATTGACCAGAAAGCCCAGCGGCTGCGCACGCTGACTTTGGATTTGTTTGATGCTTCCAAGGCAACCAGCGGTGCCATGCAGGTAGAGCTTGCCAAAACCGATTTGGATGCGCTGCTCCGGCAGGCACTCGGAGAACGCTCCGAACACATCCAGCGCGCCGGATTGGATCTGCGCATCACCTCGCACCCGCCGGTTTATGCCCATGCGGACGGCAGACTGTTATGGCGTGTGCTGGACAATCTGATTTCCAACTGTGTCCGCTATGCCGTGCCGCACAGCCGTGTCTATGTAGACATCACACAGACTGACACCATGTGTGTTCTGACAATGAAAAATATCTCTGCGATCGAGTTAAACATCTCTGCGGAGGAGCTGATGCAGCGCTTCACGCGCGGCGACCGTTCTCGCCATACAGAGGGCAGCGGTTTGGGCTTGTCTATCGCACAAAGCCTCACCGAGCTGATGCACGGCAGCTGCCGCGTGGAAATCGACGGAGATCTGTTCAAAGCTATCGTAGAAATCCCGCGCTGGACGCAGCCGGAAACCCAAGAAACAAAGGAAACAACCTGATACACACAACAAAAGCACCAGAACCGGACTTCCGGTTCTGGTGCTTTGCTTTGCGCACAGATTATGCTCGTCTCTCCCTTTGGGAGAGATGTCGCGCAGCGACAGAGAGGGCTAGGCTCCCCTTACGCACAAGCCAAACTTGTCTCTCCCTCTGGGAGAGATGTCACGCAGTGACAGAGAGGGCTAATACCAGCTAACATGTTTTTTGAAGATTTACTCTCATACGAATTTATTATCGTCCTGCCCTCTCAGTCATTTACTGCGCAAATGTCAGCTCTCCCAAAGGGAGAGCCGAGAAGTCGGTGCGAACTGCGCACTGAACGAATCAGGCAAACTCTGATACAAACTTGCTGGCGTGCTGCTCCTTCCATCACGGCAGGTTTTACTTCCGCATAAATGCATCGTCCACCTGTGTTCCCTTGGCGAGAATCGAGCACGGCGCATCGACCGCAATCGGGCTGCCATCGACACAGGTGACTGTGCCGCCTGCTTCCGTGACAATCAGGCTGCCTGCGGCAAAATCCCACGGCTGCAAGCGCAGCTCAAAGAACATCTCTGCGCGGCCTGCGGCAATCGTGCACAAATCCCATGCAGCCGAGCCGCTGCGGCGAATATCCATCGCCTCATCGGCACACAGGCGCAGCAGACGAAAGGATTCGTCAATCAGCTCCCGATAATACGAAGCAGAACCGTACAACACAATGCCTTCGTGCAATACATGGTCAGAAACATGAATCGGAATGCCATTGCACGAAGCGCCCTTGCCCTTCTGCGCGGTGTACATCTCATCGAGATACGGATTGTATACCAGTCCCAATGTCACCTCTCCGTCCATCGTCATGGCGACAGAAATCACGCTGCATTTATAGTCCTTGACAAAATTGGTCGTGCCGTCAATCGGATCTACGATAAATGCGCGTCCCTTGGCAATGGACTCATGCACATCCTCTTCTTCTCCGACAAAATGCGCATCCGGCGCGATGTCCAGCAGACGCTTCTTCAAAATATCCTGAATCTTTTTGTCATACTTCGTGACAAGATCATTATATCTTCCCTTATTTTCTACCGCCGCATTGGCGTGGTCCGCCCGCAGCATGAGCTGTCCGCATTCGCGCATGATTTCTTGAATTTCACTTGAGAGCATTGTTTTCTCCAACCTTTCATCACAAATTCCTCTGTATGTATCATAGCACCGTTTCGCCTTGTTTCGCAAGAATGTTCTATATTCACACGCAAGTTTCTGGTATACTGATACTATCACACAGGAGGAGGTGATGCTGTGTCAGCATCCAAGCATTGGGAACGCCGCATCCCAATTTATCTCATCGGCATGTTTCTCATGACAATCGGCGTCAATCTATCGGTTTTATCCGGCATCGGCGTATCGCCCATTGATACGCTGCCATATATCGTCAGTCTGATTGCACAAAAAAGTCTCGGTCTGTGCACCACACTGGTTTTCTCGGTGTATATCGTCTTGCAGATTTGCATTCTGCGCCGCCGATTCCAGTGGAAAAATCTCTTGCAGATTGTTCTGTCCATGATTTTCGGCTGGTTTGTCAGCCTGTCCGGCGCACTGACTGCCCTGCTGCCGCAGCATCCGGCATATCCCATTCAATTTATCTACATGCTGTGCAGCATTCTTTTTCTCGGCTCCGGTATCTTTCTGTACGTCACAGCGGATATTATGTCTATGCCCGCAGACGGCGTAGCCCTTGCGCTGGCAGAGGTCACCGGCAAGCCCATGTCCAGCTGCAAAATCGTCTTTGACTGTATCGTTGTCATTTTGACTGTGCTGTTATCCGTCACCCAGCTGCACAACATCAGCGGCGTGCGCGAAGGCACGCTCATCGCCGCCTTTGGCGTCGGCATGTGCATCCGCTTCTGGGAAAAGCGCATGACCAAACCGCTTCAGCGGTTTTTGTTCGGAAATTAACGCCGCTGGCGATGCTGTTTGAGAAATACCGTGCTGAGCAGCAACACAACGATCTCCACGGTTGGCATGACCATCCACAGGCTATTGCCGCCCAGCATCAGCGGAAAGAGCAAAATTCCTATCCCGCTCAAAAGGATATTGCGCAGCAAGGAAATCGTCAGCGACTGCTTGACGCACATCACGGACTGCAAATAATACGAGGTCAGCAGATTGATGCCCATCGGCAAAAAGGCGATAAAATACAGGCGCACACCGACTTGCGCAATGGCGTTCATTTCCGCGGTCATACCCATAAATATTGCGCATACGTTTGTCGGAAAGACAATACCACTCACAGAAAACATGGCTCCCATGACGATAATCGTCACAAAGGCCATGTTTTTTACTTTTCCAATACGATCCCACTTGCCGGCACCGTAATTGGTCGCAACGACCGGCTGAATAGACTGCCCTACGCCGGTAAACAGGGAATTGAACAAAATCACACAGTTGGAAATGACGCTGTACACGGACAGCGCGGATTCTCCGCAATACCGCAGAATCTGTACGTTGAACAGCAGCACGATAAATCCATTGGCAAATTCATTGAAAAAGCTCGGAATGCCATTGGCGATAATTTTTTTCACACCAGGACACACCTGCTTCGGGCGGATGAGATGCAAGCCGTTTTTTGCGCTGACAAAGTGAGAGCCTGCCACCAGCACCTGAATCACCATGCCAATCATGGAAGCCAATGCCGCGCCGCCGATTCCCATATGCAGCGGAAAGACAAGCACAATATCCAGAATGATGTTGACAGCACCGCCGCACAGCACGCCCGCCATGGCGCGGTTGGGATCACCGTCTGCTCGAACAAAAATCGCAATAAAATTAGAAAACACCGCCACGGGCAAAAACAGATTGATATATTTCATATACGTCAGCGCATATGGAAACAGCGTATCATTGGCGCCCATCACGTGAAGCAGCACAGAAATACCCAGTCCATATATCAGCCACAGTGCCAGCGCTACGACAGCCAGTGTGACGAGAGACAGCGTAAAAAATTCATTTGCCTTTTCTTGCTTGCCCGCACCGCGCTGCATACTCATTTGCACGGAACCGCCCACGCCAAACAAGATACCCATCGCCATGAGCACGCACAGCAGCGGCGTTGTAATACTGAGCGCCGCCAGCGCATCGGCACCGACACCCTGCCCGATGACAATCGCATCGGTCAGAGTATAGATCGACATGACCATCGCGCTGCCAAGCGACGGAAGCAGGAAGCGCAGATATAATTTCCTCACCTGATCCTGTAGTAAATCCATGTTTTTCCTCCAAATTTCTGTTTTTCTCATCAAAAAAGCCAGATAAGACAAAAGTCTTATCTGGCTCATGATGTTTCATGTCCGTCCGGGAATCTCAATCTGCTTGAGACACCTTGCAGGGTACATAGCTTGTACCGTCCGACCAGCTGCTATTATAGCAGAATTTTAGAGAATGTCAATTGTTGCTTGCCTCGTAAGCGGCATAAGACTTCATCATCGTCGCTGCTTCTGCACGTGTTGCCCCCTGCTTCGGGTTCAATCGTACCGTGCCATTATCCTTCGAGCCATTGATGATGCCGTTCTGATTTGCCCACAGCATCGCCGTTTTTGCCCAATCCGAAACCGACGATGCATCGACAAAGCCGTTCAGCGAACCCTCTGTCACTTCCGGCGAACCGGCTGCGGCATACAGCATTCTTGCCAACTGCTCACGGGTTACCGCATCATTCGGTGAATAGGTCGTGGCAGAAGTGCCTGCGACAATCTTGTTTTCGTATGCCCAGCAAACGGCATTGTAGTACCAAGCGCCCTGTGCCACATCGGTAAACGGTGTTGTGCCGGTCACTGTCGGCTGTCCGTTCTTCGCATACAAAATCTGCGCGATTTGTGCGCGGGTCAGCGTACCGTTCGGTTCAAATCGACCCGGCGCGGTGCCGTTCATCATACCATTGTTGTACACATACTCTACCGCCGGTGCAAACCAATTGCTCGCACTAACATCGCAGAACATCTCGTCATAGGTCAAGGTATACGGTGTATTTTCGCTGAGCTTGTTGTAATGGTACAGCGTATACGTACCTTCATACTGTGCGTTTTGCAGATGGTCAAAGCAATCCTCATTGCCTTCATCGCTATACTGGAAACGCTGTTCGGTGAAGTTCAGTGCACCGCCCTCTGCATCACCGTTGTCCTGATATTGAATCTGCGACACGCGGTTCTGATCGTCATAGGTATACGTCTGCCAGAACATCAAATGGTCTTTGCCGTCAACCGTCGTATACGCCGTCTTTTTCGCGATATTGCCGGCGTTGTTATACTCATAACTAAACTTTTCAACATAGGTCGCCTTTTGACCATGCTCCGTAAAATTCAGCGTCTTTTTCGTGATGTTGTTGTGCGAGTCATAGGTATACCAATATTCGTATACAGCATTGCCGCCGGATTCCTTGACCGTTGCAACCTCGCGGGTAATGTTGCCGCTCTGGTCACGATCATAGGTATTGGTCTGCGTCAGGTTGTCTCCCTGATATTCACTGATCTGCGTCAGCTGATTGTTGCTGTTGTAGGCATAGGCCTCCCATGCGGTCTGCTCGCCATTGCTGTTATAGTCCACCGCTTTGACAATATTGCCGCGCGCATCGTTCCAATAGGTCGTGCTCTCCTGCTTCGCAGATGTCTTCATATCATAGGTTGTCGAACTGCTCAGCACATACTCCGCGCTGTGGCTCGGTCTGTGCGTCGTATCATAACCGCCAGATCCGGCATCCTCTGCCAGTGCACCGGTGGTCAGTGCTGCTGCGCACATCACGCCCGCCAGCATCACACTCGTCAATCGTTTTGTCCATGTCATACGTTTGAGTCCCTCCTGTCACTTTTTGTGTATATTTTTATTATACTACAAAACAGGAGCTTTTTCAACGAAACACGGATATTTCTCTTTGATTCGGCATAAAATAAGCAAAATCTGCAAATTTTTATTCTTTCTTTGCGTGATTCTGCTCATACTGATGCAGAGAGCCTTCTGTCATATGTGACAGTGCCGCAATACGCTCATTGACCATATCCCACAGGCACATCGGCAGATGGTCGCGGTGTCCGCGGTGAATCGTCACGCATTCAAAGCAATTTCCGTGGTGGGGACATGCTTCCTGACAGGGACAGTGATCGCCGCTCTCTCGTACCTGACGCAGAAATTCCATCTTCATCTCATAAGCTTCTTTTTTGAAGCCCTGCTGATCCAACTCATTTTGCCTGATTGCCAGTTCATTTCCATCAATTTTCATGTAAACCGACTCCTCTCTGCTCTTTTTTGTTATCTTATCATCACAGCAGTTTTCCGTCAATAGAGATGGTCTGGATGTGAACCGGAATCTGTTTGCCGCTCATGGCAACCGCTTTTTCCACCATAGCAGTCAGTCCGCCGCAGCACGGCACTTCCATGCGCGTGACGGTAATCGAGCGAATGGTATTGAGCTGCAAAATCGCCGCGAGCTTGACACTGTAGTCGATATTGTCCAGCTTCGGGCAGCCGATCACCGTCACACGATTTTGAACAAACCGCTCATGGAAGCCTGCATAAGCATACGCCGTGCAGTCCGCGGCAATGAGTAAATCACAGTCCTGAAAATACGGCGCATTGGGCGCGGCCAGCTTGATCTGTACCGGCCAATTTTGCAGCTTTCTCGCATCCATATGCGCTTTGACTGCCTGTTCATCATACGGCACGGTTTCCTTTTCAATAAAGGAAATCGCACCGGTCGGGCAGTTCGGCAGGCAGTCTCCCAAACCGTCGCAATAATCATCGCGCATCAGCTGTGCCTTGCCGTGTACCAAGCCAATGGCACCCTCATGACAGGCATCGACACACAGACCACAGCCGTTGCATTTTTCTCGATTGATTTCAATAATCCGTCGTTTCATATGGTTCTCCTTCTATTCGTATCCGTTAGTATTGGTTGCATTTCTTATTGAAACGTATTATACTGCAAGCACAAGAAATTTTCCGTTGGATTTCCAACGAAGAAAGGCGATTTTATGCATACATTTTCTTCCATTTTAGCGGACTGCTGGCTGTTCCGCGGTCTTGCTCCGCACGAGATCTCCGCCGTGCTCGGCTGTATCTCTGCCAACCGGCAAAGCTATTCCAAACACAGTTTTGTCTTTCGCGCAGGCGAGACGGTCACGCGGGCGGGTATTGTTCTGCGCGGCGAGCTACACATTGTCCGCGAGGACTTTTGGGGCAATCAAACCATTCACGCGATTTGCCGTCCGGCAGATTTATTCGGCGAAGTCTTTGCCTGTCTGCCCGACCACACGGCAGATGTCTCTGTTCTCGCCAAGCAGGACACGGAGGTTTTGTATCTGGACATGCAGCACCTGCTGACCGCTTGCTCCAACAGCTGCGCCTTTCACAATCGACTCATTCACAACTATGTCACGGTGCTGGCGCAGAAAAATCGGGTGCTCAGTCAAAAAATCCGCCACTGTACGCAGCGCACGATCCGCGGAAAAGTGTTGTCGTATTTGTCTGAACAGGCGGTTTTGAGCGGTTCCACCACGTTCCGCATTCCGTTTAACCGGCAGCAACTCGCCGATTATCTGTCTGTTGACCGCAGTGCCTTGTCTGCCGAGCTGAGCCGTCTGCAAACGGAAGGCAAGCTGCGCTTTCACCGCAATCAGTTCACCCTGCTCGCCTCTGCGGAGGTATGAGGAAGGTGGCGCGGCGCAAGCCGTGACGGAAGGAGCAGCGCGCAAACAAGTCTGCATCAGAGTCCCCCTGCTTCATCAGACGTGCAGTTCGCACCGGCTTCTCGGCTCTCCCTCTGGGAGAGCTGGCATTTGCGCAGCAAATGACTGAGAGGGCAGCGCGCTAACAAATTCATATCAGGGTAAACCTTCAAAAAAACTATGTCAGCTGGTATTAGCCCTCTCTGTCGCTTCGCGACATCTCTCCCAGAGGGAGAGACAAGTTTGGTCTGTGCGTAAGAGGGAAGGAGCTTGCCCTCTCTGTCGCTACGCGACATCTCTCCCAAAGGGAGAGACGAGTTTGGTCTGCGCGTAAACGCAAAACAAAAGCACTAGTTCCGGAAAAATTTCCGGTTCTAGTGCTTTTTCTCTGTTTATCTGCGAATTATTCGCCCTCGTCCTCCGGTTCAGAAGGATTTTCGTCCTTCTTGTCGTCTACAAACAGCTTTTTTGCTGCTTCTTCCAGAGATACGGTCTCATCGGCAGACTGCGGCGTATCCATCGGCTGAAATTCCTTGGTTGCCTCTGCATCGGATGCATCAGCCTGCTGCTCTTCGTCCTGCTTTGCCGTATTGGCAGCGCCGGACTCGATATGGAATACCTGTGCGCCCTTTTCATGATCCGGCACGGTCTCGCCATTGAACATCTTTTCAAAGGCATCGCCGTCCATCGTCTCATTGCGAATCAGATACTCTCCCACAGCGGACAGCTGATCCATATGTTCCTTGAGAATGTCCTCGCACTTGGCATACGCTTCGAGAATGATGCGGCGAATCTCTTCATCAATTTTCGCTGCGACATTTTCAGAGATTGCATCGGTCTCTACCATATCACGGCCGAGGAAGATTTCCTGCTGACCACTGCTATAGTTGATCGGGCCGATGAGATCACTCATACCGTACTTGGTAACCATGCTCTTTGCCACAGAAGTTGCTCGCTCAATATCGTTGGAAGCACCGGTGGAAATATCATCCATCGTCAGCTTTTCTGCGACACGACCGCCGAGCAGAACAACCAAATCGTCCAGCATCTCATTCTTGGACGCATAGAACTTTTCTTCCTGCGGCAGGCTCATGGTAAAGCCGCCTGCGCGGCCGCGCGGAATAATTGAAATCGTATGAACCGGATCCTGCGTCGGCAGGCAGCGCGTTGCAATCGCATGACCTGCTTCGTGATAAGCCGTCAGGCGCTTTTCGCGGTCTGTCATCACGCGGGACTTCTTTTCCGTGCCCATAATTACCTTGAGGAAGGAGTCCTCAATGTCTTCCATGCTAATCAGGCGCTTGTTGCGGCGAGCCGCCAGCAGAGCTGCCTCATTGAGCAGGTTTTCCAAATCTGCGCCGGTGAAGCCAGCGGTAGATTTTGCAATCGAATCAAAGCGAACATCCGGATCGAACTGCTTGCCGCGGGCATGTACCTTGAGTATGTCCTCACGACCCTTCATATCCGGTGCGCCGACATAGACCTGACGGTCAAAGCGTCCCGGACGCAGCAGAGCCGGGTCCAGAATGTCCTGACGGTTTGTCGCTGCAATGACGATGACGCCTTCGTTTGCGCCAAAGCCGTCCATCTCAACCAGCAACTGGTTGAGCGTCTGCTCGCGCTCGTCGTGTCCGCCGCCGAGACCTGCGCCTCTGTGACGGCCAACGGCGTCGATCTCATCAATAAAGACGATAGCCGGAGACTTTTTCTTTGCCTCGCCGAACAAATCACGCACGCGCGATGCGCCGACACCGACATACAGCTCGACAAAGTCAGAGCCGGAAATAGACAGGAACGGAACGCCTGCTTCACCGGCAACGGCACGTGCCAGCAGGGTTTTACCGGTTCCCGGAGGGCCTACCAGCAGAACGCCCTTCGGAATGCGCGCGCCAATCTGCGTAAATTTTTGCGGATTCTTGAGGAATTCGACGATTTCCTCCAGCTCCGCCTTCTCTTCATCCGCACCCGCGACATCCTGGAATGTCACATGGCGTTTGTCATCCTCTGCATTCTTGATGCGCGCCTTGCCAAACTGCATGGCACCGCGTCCGCCGCCGCCATCTGCGCGGCTGAACATAAAGTACCAGAACAGGCCAAAAATGACGAGCATAATAACATATGGAATGGCACTTGCCCACCAAGGCACCTCGGTCTTTGTCCAGTTATAGCTCTTGATGACGCCATCCTTCTTTTCCTGACGGATGGTGTCTCCCAAATCATTGAAAAACAGTTCCACGCTCGGCAGCTCATAGGTCATGGTCTTGCCGTCTTTCAGCGTTGCCTGCAACGAGCTGTCTTTGATGACAAATTCCGTAACCTGCTTGTTTTCGAACGCCTCCACAACCTGCGAATAGGTCACCGTCGTGTTGTCGTTCTGCTGAAGCAGAACAGAAACTGTAATCACGAGAAGGACGATAATAATGGCATAAAATCCGAACCCTCTCATTTTGTTGTTATTGCTTTTGTTATCCAAGCGTATATGTCACTCCTTTCCGTAAAACGGAAATGTTATTTTCCTTCATATACCGACGGCTTGAGAACGCCGACATACGGCAGGTTGCGGTATCTCTGGTCATAGTCCAGACCATAGCCGACGATAAATGCATCCGGAACTGTGAAGCCCTTATAGGCAACCTCTACCGGTACGACGCGGCGTTCCGGCTTATCCAAGAAGGTGCACAGGGCGATAGATGCCGCACCACGTGCCTTCAGTGTCTTCATCAGATAGCTCAGTGTGCGTCCGCTGTCGAGAATATCCTCGACGATAATCAGGTGACGACCCTCAATGCTGACGTCAAAGTCCTTGGTGATCTTTACTTCGCCGGAAGACGTCGTGCCGCTGCCATAGCTGGAAACCGACATAAAATCGACGGTGCACGGCACATCAATGGCACGAACCAAATCTGCCATAAAGACAAACGAACCACGCAGTACGCTGACAATCAGCGGATTCTTATCGGCATAATCCTTGGCGATCTGCGCGCCCAGTTCCTTTACCTTTGCTGCAATCTCTTCCTCGGAAAGAAGAACCTTTTCGATGTCCTGCTTCATACTCATTATCTCCTTTTTATTTTGCTGCTTTTTTTATCTTTTCCAAACGGCAAAAAATCCGCTTTGACCACAAAATTGTGCATTGGTTCCGATTTCTGCCGCCGCGACAATGCTGTCTCCGCTGCACAGAATCGGCAAACCATCTCGCTCATCCGGCTCAATGCCGCGCTCCGCATACAGCCGCTTGAGCGACCGCATACCGCGTGCGCCGAGCAGCTGCATCCGATCCGATGCCTGCCAAGTGCGCACGGTCAAGTTGGACATATTGATTGTATCATATGCAATCGGATAATACTTGAACGAACTGTGAATATCCGATATTTTTCTCACGACGGATACGGTATATGCGCCGTACTCTATCGTTTGATTCGGTTTGATGTGTACCGGCTCCCAGTGCGGTGTCTCCGGCACAATAGCTATCATTCCCCGCTTGTTTACCGCGCGAAATTGTCCCGGCAAACTGACAGTGCCGCGCGGTTTCTGTGCCAGCGCACAGACCGCGCCGATATGTCTGCGTGTAATTTCGCCCATCGGAACGCCCGCCTGCTCCAGCATATCCCGCACGCGCCGCGCCCGCAATGCATCGGGCAGCTGCGCCAGCGGCAGTTCAGTTTCCCGCGCCTGTGCATCCAGATAGGCATTGTCCTGCCGGACAAGCTGTGCTGCCTCCAGACCATGGCGCGCGGCATTTGGCTCAATCTCCCGCAAAGCCGGAATGACATGATGCCGAATTTTATTTCTCGTACAGCTGTCATCCAGATTGGTCGCATCCGTACACCAATTCTGCCCGCGTTCAATTAAAAACCGCTCAATTTGCCGCCGTTCCACGGCGATCAGCGGACGGACGATATTGCCGCGCACCGGCGGAATCCCCGCCAGACCGGCACTGCCCGTGCCGCGAATCAGATGAAACAGCATGGTCTCCAAGTTATCATCCGCGGTATGCGCTGTCGCCAAATACGGTGCGTGCAGCCGCTCGGCACACCGCGCGAAAAAATCATAGCGAATTTCCCGCGCCGCGGTCTCTGCGGACAGCTTTCGCCTTTCCGCTTCGGCAAACACGTCACACCGTTCGGACACGAACGGAATGTCATGCGCTTCGCAAAATCGGCGGCAAAATGCCTCGTCTGCGTCCGCCTGTGCGCCGCGCATCCCATGATTGAGATGGCAGGCGCAGACCTGATAGCCTAGCTCCTGCAAGCACAGCACCAAGCTGACGGAATCTGCGCCGCCGGAAAGTCCGCACAGCACGCGCGCGCCATCCGGCAGCATGTGATATTGTTTGATCGTATGACGTACTAATTGTTTCATTCGTGTCTTCGATCCTGATTATAAAACGTGGTGTACTGACCGATCCACTGCAAAAAGACAGAGCCGGTCGCACCGTGTCGGTTTTTGGCAATGATGACTTCGGCGTTGTTTTTCTCTTCGCTCTCATCATCATAGTAATCATCGCGGTAAATAAACAGAACAATGTCTGCATCCTGCTCAATCGCGCCGGATTCGCGCAAATCTGACAGCATCGGCCGCTTGTCCTCTCGCTTTTCCACCGCACGCGACAGCTGCGACAGGCAGACAACCGGAACATTGAGTTCCTTCGCCATAATCTTCATCGCACGCGAGATTTCGCCGATTTCATTGACGCGGCTCTCATTGCGCTTGCCCGACTGCATCAGCTGCAAATAGTCGATACAAATCAGGCCGAGATTGTCACCCAAGCGGCGGCATTTTGCCTTGATTTCCGCCACGGTGATCGCCGGATTATCATCGACATAAATGTGCGTCTTTGCCAGCACATTGGCAGCCCGCGCCATTTTCGTCCAATCCTCCGGATCCAGATCGCCGGTCTTGAGCTTTTGCGAATCAATGACGGCCTCCTGCGACAGCAGACGGGATGCCAGCTGATCCTTGCTCATTTCGAGCTGAAACAGCACAACATCTTTGTCCGTGTGCTTTGCCGCATACAGCGCGACATTGAGGGCAAAGGCGGTCTTGCCCATGCCCGGACGGGCGGCAATCAAAATCAAGTCGGATTTATTGAGGCCGGTCAGCCGTCTGTCCAAATCGTGGAAGCCGGTCGGCAGACCTGGCAGGCCGTTTTCGCTCTGTGACAGCTCATCCAGTCGATTATATACGTCCATAATGACGCTTTTAATCGGAGACAGACCCTGCACTTCGCGTCCATGCCGGACGGCATAGATTTTTTGCTCTGCCGCTTCCGCGATGTCGCTCGCCTCACCGGCGCCTTCATATGCCATCGCCTGAATATCTGCGCCCGCTGCGGCGACTTCGCGCAGCATACTCTTATCTCGAATGATATGAGCATACTCCCGCACACCGGCAGCCGTCGGCGTGACATCCATGAGCTGTGCCAGGTACGCTCTGCCTCCCGCGTCATCATACAGGCCATTCATCTTCAGCTCATTGAGCACCGTCACGGCGTCAATGCGGACGGAATCTGTAAACATCGAGAAAATGGTCTCAAAAATGCGGCGGTTTTCCTCTGCATAGAAGTCCTCCGGTCGCAGCAGCTCAATGACCTCCGGAATACACGATGGGTCGATCAGCATAGAGCCAATGACCGCTTGTTCCGCTTCCACCGCCTGCGGCAGCTGCCGCGACAGCAGTTCATCCATCGCCATGCTTGTTCGCTCCTTTCGTGAAAGATGAAAAATCCACCTCCCCGCGAGGGGAGGCTGGATGTATTTACTCTACCTCAGTGACCTGAACCTTCAGCTTGCCGACAACCTCCGGATACAGCTTGACCTTCAGCTCGTAGGTGCCGAAGCTCTTGATGGCTTCGTCCATTACGATCTTGTTCTTGCTGATCTCGATGCCGTGCTCCTTCTTGAGCTGGGTTGCAATTTCCTTGCTGGTGACAGAACCGAAGATACGGCCGCTGGTGCCGCCCTTTGCCGTCAGATGTACCATAATGGACTCAAACTTCTTGGCATTTGCCTCAGCCTCTGCGCGCTCCACAGCCTGACGATGCTTCTTGGATTCCTCCGCCTGCTTCATCTGGTTCATGTTGTCTGCGTTTGCCAGAACTGCCAGCTTGCGCGGCAGAAGGAAGTTTCTGCCGTATCCCTCAGAGACTTCTACGAGCTGACCCTTTTTGCCCTGACCCTTTACGTCCTGCTGTAAAATAACTTTCATAATGAAAAACCTCCAATGTTGGTATCGTTATTCGTCGTCTTGTGTGTTTTGATCCAAGTAGGCTTCGATTGCCTTCATGATCTGTTCCTTGGCGCGGAGCCAATCGGTATTTCTCAACTGCGCACCGGCCGCCGTCAGGCTGCCGCCGCCGCCAAGCATCTCTGTGAGCACTTGGACATTGACCGCACCCATCGAGCGCGCGGACACCACAATGTCATCTCCATTGGGAAACGCCACAATGCTGGCACGCACGCCAATGATATTGAGCAGCTCATCCGCCGCCTGCGCCGCTGTCGGCCGTGTGACCGGAAAGTCCGCCACTGCGACAACAATACCGCCCGGTGCATTTTCCGCGCACGAAATGACGCGCTCGCGCTGCATATAGTCCTCAAAGGAATTCTGAAACAGCCGCTTGACGGCAATCATGTCCGCACCGGCACGGCGCAGATACGCCGCCGCCTCGAAGGTGCGCACACCCGCTTTGATCGAGAAACCCTTGGTATCCAGAAAAATACCCGCCAGCAGACTCTCCGCCTCCACGCGGCTGATCGTCTGATTGGGTACCATATATTGCAGCAGCTCACTCACCAGCTCACTGGCAGAAGATGCCGACGGTTCATGCATATTGACGGCGCAGTTTTCGATATAATCTGCGGCGCGTCTGTGGTGGTCGATGACGGCAACCTTGCGGAAACGAGGCAGCAGCTCCGGCGCATCGACAAAATCCGGCCGGTTGGTATCGACGACAACCATCAGGCTGTTGCCGTCAATCAGGTCTTCCGCCTGCTCCGGTTCGATAAACACGCCGTCATAGTCGCCGCTCGCCTCTACGCGCTCGAGCAGCGGCAGCGCAAGCGTCTGCGCGCGATGCAGGACAACGTGAACCTGCTTTCCTCTGCTGCGCGCGGCGCAGACCACGCCGACGGCCGCACCCAGTGCGTCAATATCCGAATGATGATGTCCCATGACAAACACCTGCGACGAGTCGCGCATGAGCTGACCCAGCGCATTTGCCATGACACGGGATTTTACCTTGGTTCGTTTTTCGACTTCCTTGGCAACGCCGCCAAAGAACTCAAAGGCATAACGGTTTTTGATTACCGTCTGATCGCCGCCGCGGCTCAGCGCCATATCCAGCGCCAGCTGGGCAAACTCATACTTTTCCTGCAAGGTCTTTCCGTCTCTGCCAATGCCGATGGACAGCGTGGCATTGATGCCCTCGCGCGAGACAATCGAGCGCACCGCGTCGAGTACAGAGAACTTATCCTGCGTGATTTGCGCCAAATTGCGCTCCTCCATCACGAAAATATACTTATCTCGGTCAAATTTCCGCAGAACACCTTGAATATCCTTTGTCCACTCGCCAATGCGGTTGTCAATGGATGCGAGCATCGTTGACTTTTCCGAATCATTGGCATTTTTGACGAGTTCCTCGTAATTGTCAATGGAGATAATCGCCACAACCGGCCGCGTCTCCTCATATTTCTGTCGGAGCGAAATCAGCTCGGTACAATCCAGCCAGTACAGCGTCATCAAGACACTGGTGCTGCCGTCCATCGGACGCACGCGCGAGCCGATAACCATATAGTACTTCTCACCGATTTTGACCTCGGACGGATAGACGGATTTGTCCTCCGTCAGCCAAGAGGTATCAAAGCCCGGAATAATATCCTCCAGCGTCTGCTCGAACAGACTGTCGTGCATGTCGTGCACGGCATGAAACTGCTCATTGCACCAGATAATCTGTCCGTTTCCGATCATGCAAACCGTAATCGGCATGGGAATATCAATAAAATTCTGTCTTGTCTCGTTATCTGTTCCGCCGGAT
Organism: Eggerthellaceae bacterium; assembly: GCA_963588905.1. GTDB lineage: Bacteria > Bacillota > Clostridia > Oscillospirales > Butyricicoccaceae > Butyricicoccus_A. Next base: position 131,063 of record CAVAJF010000002.1, on the reverse strand, counting down.
ATTTTCTCCAAATATTGTAAAATCTCCTGATTGCGGCGGCGCATGGTCACAACATAATAAATATACAGACCGGCACAAACTGCCATCTCAAACAACGCCAAAAACAGAGAGAAAAAAGCACTCACACAAGTGAATATCAAGAATACCACAAAATACATGCCGAAGCCCGGCTCCAGAATTCTCGCCAATCGCTTATCCAAGATGCACAGCCTCCCTTCCCGTTTTTCGATGAACGAAAAACTATGATGGCGTACTGCCACCAATACATACTGTAGTATAGCAAAACATACCCCATAATGCAATCATCCTAAGCAAATTTGGCGATAAGAAACGTGCAGGAAATCCCTCAATTTTCCTGCACGTGATTGGTTTCTGGTGTTTTTTCCTGTTTTTTTGTCGAACGAAACAGCCACAGCTTCATTTCCTCTATCAAGCGATCATACGTGCGCACAATCGGCGGTGCACTGAGCAGCCAGGAAACGAGAAAGGCATACAGCACCAAGACAATGAACTGCGGGATGCCGCCCGCCAGCTTGCCCGGATATTTGATGTGTGCAAAGGCCGGCATAAACCAATTGATGATTTTGCAGACAAATTCCCAATGTCCGACAATCCACAGCATCGGAAAGGCGTGCAGCATATATACCGTCATGCTGCCCTTGCCGATGCTTGTGAGCAGACCGCGTTTGGAACACACAATGCGCAGCAGCAAAATGCCGAGCAGCGGCGCGGCAAGATACATGGCGAGTCGAAACTCCATGCCCGCCCACGGCGTCAGTCCCTGCCGCGCATACGAATTGACGAGCTGAAACGGATGGCTGGAGCCTTTTTTCGTCGGCAAAACATCCGTCATCCACAGCGCGAGAAACGCACCGACACCCGCGCCAAACCACGCAATCGGGAGCGGAATCTTGCGGATGCGCTGCATCTGTTCCGGCGTGCAGTAATAGCCGAGCAGATAAAACGGCAAAAAGCAAATCGTCCGCGACAGCGACAAATCCCGTCCAATGCAGGGATCTCCGCCGACCAGCAGTGCAGCCGCCAGTGAAATCGGCAGCAGCCAGCGAATGCGCAGCAGCTCCGGCATCAGCACGCGGATGATGAGCAGCGTCAGCAAAAACCAATACATATTGAGCGGGCGAAACAGCGCATACTGCATCCCCGGCTCCTGTCCCGCACGCATGAGATAATACAGCGTATTAAACACCAAAAACGGAATGAGATATTCCGCCCATGCGGCATCGCGGCGTTTTTCCGCATGTTTTCCAAAATATCCACACAGGAACAGAAACAACGGCATCTGCACAGCGAGCACGATTGTCCGGATCGTGAACAGCAGCGGCGTTTTCTGTCCCAGCATATCATAGATGTGTACATATACCACACTGATGATGAGCAGCCCCTTCAGGTTGTCCAGCGCGGCATCTCTTCCCCTTGCCAAACCGGTTCCTCCTACTCGTCCTGTGTTTCGTTCTCTGACTCTTCGGATTTTTCCGGAACCTTCTGTTTCTCTTTCACCGTGCGCGCCGGCAAATGCACCGGATGTCCCTGTTCATCAATGGATTCCAGCCAAGCATAGTCGGTTGCCTCTACCGGCAGATTTTTCTGCTTCAAGCTGCGCGCAATGATGTCACCCAAGATATGTTTGATGACAGCGAACAGCGGCACGCCAATCAGCATACCGACAAAGCCGAACAGACCGCCGAACAGCAGGATGGAAAATAGAACCCAAAAGCTGGACAAGCCCGTAGAATTGCCCAGAATCTTCGGGCCGAGAATGTTGCCGTCAAACTGCTGCAGCAGCAGGACGAAAACCAAAAAGTACAGCGATTGTACCGGCGATACAATAAAGATGATAATAAACGAAGGAATTGCGCCGATAAACGGGCCAAAGAACGGAATGATATTGGTCACGCCGATAATCACGCTGACCAGCATGGCAAACGGCATATCCATGATATTGAGAATGACCACCGAAATCAGAAAGATAATAAACGAATCCAGCAGCTTGCCCGTGATAAAGCCGGTGAATGCCTGATTGGCGAATCTTCCGTATTCCACGATGACATTGCCCCATTTTTTGCCGAGCACCGCATAAATACAGCGAATAATCTGTCGGATAAAGTTCTCTTTGCCCGCCAGCAGATAAATCGCAACGATAATACCGATAAAAATATTTTTAAATACCGTTACGGTGTTCATAACACCGGCAGAAACATAGCCCAATGTATCGACGGACGGTGTAAACGAGCTTTGAACAAACTCCTCGATGTAGCTGACCGCCTGCGCATAGGCGTTCATGACGGTTTCCTCTCCGCTCGGATAGTACTGAACGACCAGGTCCTGCACGGTACGGGATAAGTGCATCATATTGCTCGGCAGCGTCGCCGCCAGTCCCGCCACGCTGGAAATCAGCTGCGGGATAATCAGGGCAAGCAGTCCGCCAATAATCGCCGCCGCGCCGAGAAATGTCGTGAGCATGGCAAAAATACCGGCACAGCGCACCGCTTTTCTGCCGCGCCAATGAAAGGTGCGCGCCAGCAGGCGCATATATTTGTGCCGCAGCCAATCATATGGCGAGGACAGCACATAGGCGATGCCGATACCGATAATAATCGGCATGAGAATATTGACCAGCTTGCCGATACCGGCCGCCAGCCCGTTAAATTTGAAAATACAAAAGAATATCGCAATCGTCACGGCGCCGGTTATGATAATTGTGGCGCCCCAACCGATGTATTTTTGCATGGCTTTTTTCACGGGAAAACTCCTTTCCTGCTGCGTTTCTCACTATTCTTTTATATTGTAGCAGATTTCCCATGAAGTCAACGGACAATGAAGATATTTTAACAAAAAATTTCCACGTGCGCGGGCACCCTGCGCTTTCGTATAATCCGCAAAATAAATTTTTGGTGTTTTTGTGCACAATTTCCATTGCTTTTGCGGTTGCGTCCGCCTATACTAGAAGAGTAAATAAAATATCCTGATCGAAAGACAGCGATGGAGACAGTACGTCTGTATGGAACTTCTCAGCGAATCGGGGACAGTGTAAGCCCGGCATCAGTACATGCAGTCCGAATATCACTCCTGAGTCGCAGACCGAACCGATTTGTTCCCAGTAGGTTTATGCCGGTTTTCCCCGTTATCGGAAGCGCATATGTCAGTATGCAGTAACAGGTGGTATAACGAAGCAAATATGCTCTCGTCCTTTTACGGATGGGAGCTTTTTTTATTTTTTATTCGAAATCAACTGACGAAATTCTTTCGCTGAACACGATGGATGGAGGAGCTACACATGAAAGATATTGTCGAGATCCGCTGGCACGGCCGCGGCGGACAGGGCGCAAAGACCGCCTGTCTCCTGCTCGCAGATGCCGCATTCAGCTCTGGCAAGTATGTACAGGGTTTTCCGGAATATGGCCCGGAGCGCATGGGCGCACCGATTACCGCGTACAACCGCATCAGTGACACCCGCTGCACCGTACATTCCAATATTTACGATCCGGACTACGTTGTCGTCGTAGACGAGAGCCTGATTGAAACCGTTGATGTGCTCAAGGGTCTGAACCCGAAGGGCGCTATCATCGTCAACACCCCGAAGACACCGGCTGAAGTCCGCAAGGAGCTGGGTCACTACGAGGGCCGCGTCTGCACCATCGACGCCCGCCGCATCTCGGAAGAGGTTCTGGGCAAGAACTTCCCGAACACGCCGATGCTGGCCGCTACCGTCAAGGTTTCCGGCGTTGTCGATCCGGAACAGTTCGTTACCAACATGGAAGCATCGTTTAAACACAAGTTTGCGACCAAGCCGCAGGTCATCGCAGGCAACATGACCGTGCTTACCCAGTCTATGGAAGAGGTGCAAGAAGGATGATTCACGCGAAAGATATTAACGAGCAGTCCAAGTGGCAGGAGCTGACCCCTGGCTGTGAAATTTACGAACCGGCTACGGCATCGATGACCATCACCGGTGAGTGGCGCACCATGGCGCCGAAGTGGGACGCTACCAAGTGCAAGCAGTGTCTGCTGTGCGCACCGTACTGCCCGGATTCCTCGATTCCGGTCGTTGACGGCAAGCGTCAGGACTTTGATTTTGACCACTGTAAGGGATGCGGCATCTGCTACAAGGTATGTCCGTTCCAGGCTATCTCTTTTGGAAAGGAGGAGAAGTAATCCATGTCGATTCGTGAAAGACTGTCCGGCAACGAAGCCGTTGCCTACGCAATGAAGCAGATCAACCCGGATGTTATGGGTGCTTTCCCGATCACCCCGTCCACAGAAATCCCGCAGTACTTTGCTCAGTACGTGGCAAACGGCGAGGTTGACACCGAATATGTCACGGTTGAGTCGGAGCACTCCTCCATGTCCACCTGTATCGGCGCTGCTGCTGCCGGTGCACGCGCCATCACCGCAACATCTTCCTGCGGTCTGGCTCTGATGTGGGAGCTGCTGTACGTGGCTTCTTCCTCTCGCCTGCCGATCACGCTGGCACTGGTAACCCGTGCTCTGACCGGCCCGATCAACATCAACAACGATCATTCCGATGCTATGGGTGCTCGTGATGCCGGTTGGATTCAGCTGTTCGCAGAAAACAACCAGGAGGCATATGACAACTACATCCAGTGTATGCCGATCAGTGAGAACCCGGACGTTCGCCTGCCGATCATGGCATGTCAGGACGGCTTCATCACCTCCCACGCCGTAGAAAACATCGAGCTGGAGACCGACGAGATGGTCAAGAGCTTTGTCGGCACCTACAATCCGGAGAACTACCTGCTCAAGCACGAGAATCCGCTGGCTGTCGGCCCGTACGGTATCTCTCCGTACTACATGGAGGCAAAGGTTGCACAGGCAAATGCCATGAAGAATGCCAAGAAGGTCATTCTGGAGGTCGGCAAGAAGTTCGGCGACATCACCGGTCGTTACTACGGCTTCTTTGAAGCATACAAGATGGAAGACGCAGAGACCGCTGTCGTTCTGATCGGCTCCTCTGCCGGTACCGCTCGTGAGACGGTTGACGAACTGCGCGCACAGGGCCGCAAGGTCGGTATGATTAAGGTTCGTGTATTCCGTCCGTTCCCGTTTGAAGAAATCGCAGAGGCTCTGTCCGGCTGCAAGGCTGTTGCTGTTCTGGATAAGGACGAGAGCTTCTCCGCTGCCGGCGGCCCGCTGTTTGCAGAGACCCGCAGCGCGATGTATGATCTGGACAATCGTCCGAAGGCAATCAACTATGTATACGGTCTGGGCGGCAGAGACTTCCGCGTAGAAGACTGCACATATATTTTTGATGAGCTGGACAAGATCGTAGAGACTGGCAAGACCGGCGAGGTTTACCGCCACATCGGACAGAGGGAGTAATAGACCATGGCATATAGTTTGAAAGAACAGTTATCGAAAGAAGAGCGCTTTGTCGGCGGTCATCGTCTGTGTGCCGGCTGCGGCGCAGGCATCACCGTTCGCGCTGTCCTGCGTGCACTGGAGCCGGAGGACAAGGCAGTAATCACCAATGCAACCGGCTGTCTGGAGGTTTCCTCCTTCCTGTATCCGTACACCGCATACACGGACAGCTACATCCACTGTGCATTTGAAAACGCGGCTGCTACCTGCGGCGGCGTAGAGGCAGCATACAATGTCCTCAAGCGCAAGGGCAAGATTCAGGACAACTTCAAGTTCATCACCTTCGGCGGCGACGGCGGCACCTATGACATCGGCTTCCAGTCCCTGTCCGGTGCGATGGAGCGCGGTCATGACATGGTATATGTCTGCTACGACAACGAAGCATACATGAACACCGGTATCCAGCGTTCCTCTTCTACCCCGCGTTTTACCGACGCCACCACCACACCGGTCGGCAAGGTATCCTACGGCAAGAAGCAGAACAAGAAGGATCTGACCGAAATCATGGCAGCACACAACATCCCGTATGCTGCACAGACGACATTCCTGGGCAACTTCCGTGATCTGCACGAGAAGGCACACAAGGCAATTTACACTGAGGGCGCTTGCTTCCTCAACGTCATGAGCCCGTGTCCGCGCGGCTGGCGTTTCCAGGCGCAGGATATGGCAGAGATCTGCAAGCTCGCTGTTGAGACCTGTGCATGGCCGCTGTATGAAGTTGTCGAGGGCGAATGGCATCTGACTTACATGCCGAAGAAGAAGCTCCCGATTGAAGAGTACATGTCCAAGCAGGGCCGCTTCAAGCACTGCTTCAAGCCGGGCAACGAGTGGATGATTGAAGAAGCACAGAAGTACGTTGACGAGAAGTGGGAAAAGCTGCTCGCAAAGTGCAAGTAATCGCTTGATTCTCTTTGATTATCATAGAAAAAGACAGTCCGAACAGCATGTTCGGGCTGTCTTTGTTTTTGTTCGCCTATATCGCAGATAATATCTTAATCTTCCTGTTTCTCGCTTCGTTCCTTAAACCACTGCATACCCAGCACCAGCGCCAGTCCGACAAGCATTGCAATGAGTTGGAAATTGCCCAGCCCCAGCGGTGCCTGCTGTACCTGCAGCGTTGTCGGCCCCATGACAATCGCATAAAACGAGCCGATCATCATGCCTAAAATCATATAAATGGTCTGCGGACGATAGTTTTCCAGGCAAACCTTGATGATCTTAACCACGGTCACTGCGCCTGTAAGCACGCCAAATCCAAAGAACATCAGACTCGGGGCATACGACAAATCCAGTCCCAAAAATCCTCGCACTGCCGTGATGACAGGGATGTATGCGCCAAAAATCAGCAGCAGCGTGGAGCCGGAAATGCCCGGCAGAAACATAGCGGAAATCGCAACCATGCCAATCAAAAACAGCTTGACGCCAAGACCAATAGAAAATTGGCTCAAATTCATAGCAGCGCTGCCCGTCTGTCCATTCAGCCAAGTAATTCCCGCCACAACGACAATGCCGATCACGCAGAAAATCATGCCCTTTGCCACCTGCCGGATGCTGTCTTTTTCCTCTTTGATAATCAGCGGGATTGCGCCTGCAATAAATCCGATGAACAACGAGCTGACCGTATAAATATGATTTTCAAACAGAGCGGAAAGGACAAGAACAGCAGAAATCATGCCAATTGCCCAGCCAATGCCCAGTTTGATGAGATAGCGCAGGGACTCTGTTTTGCTTTCTCTCTTTCCAAACACAAGATTATGGATGGAGCGGATAAAGCGATCATAAAATCCCATGATAAAGGCTACTGTTCCGCCGGATACGCCCGGTACGCTATCCGCCAGCGCCATACAAAATCCATTGATGCCTTCTTTTATCATAGAAAAAACCTCCCGTTTCTTTTATGCGGTCATTGTACCAAGCCACATTAAACAAACAGGAGGTTCTTTTCTAAACAAATCCTAAACGATAAAACTATACGACAACAAGCAGGAGCGTTCCCGCAATGATGCAGACCAATCCACATGCCGCTTTTTTGGACAGCTTTTCATGGAATACCAGCCAAGAGAACACGATAGTGACCAAAATGCTCAATTTGTCTATCGGAACGACGACGCTCGCCGGGCCTTCCTGCAAGGCCCGATAATAGCACAGCCACGAGGCACCGGTTGCCAGACCGGACAGCAGGATAAACCGCAGCTCGTTCTTATCTGTCTTGCCAATCTGATGATATTTTCCCGTGACGCCGACCATCATCCACGCCATAACAAGAACCACCGTGGTTCGGATCGCCGTTCCCAAATTGGAGTCCAGTCCTTCAATGCCGATTTTGCCCAAAATGGCAGTCAGGCTAGCAAATACCGCAGAGAGCACCGCATAAATCAGCCATCTGTTCTTGTACTCTTTCTTGTGTGAATCGTTCTGCTTTTTGGCGATCATGAGCAGGGTGCCCGCACCGATCAAGACGACAGCAACCGCTTTTGCGGCACTCAAGCCTTCTCGCAAAAAGATCAGCGCGAGAAGAATGGTCAGTACCGTACTGGATTTATCAATCGGTACGACTTTATTGACATCACCGAGCTGGAGCGCATGGAAATAACACAGCCACGAAGCACCGGTTGCCAGACCAGACAGTACGAGAAACAGCATCGTCTTTCCGTCAATCTGTGTGATGCCCGCCGCGCTTCCGGTGAGCAGTACCATGACCCAAGAAAACAACAAGACCACAACGGTTCGGATCGCCGTTGCCACATCAGAATCCGTCTTTTTGATGCCGCACTTGGCAAGAATTGCCGTAATGCCGGCAAAAAATGCCGAACCGACCGCGTATATCATCCACATGATTGTCCCTCCTATTGATTTAACCGATACCCGGCACCCCACACCGTTTCTAAGATTTTCGGATTTTTGCTGTCGTCTTCAATCTTCTCCCGAATGCGGTTGATATGTACCATGACAGTCGCGCTGTCTCCCACATAATCATAGCCCCATATTTTTTCAAACAGCTGTTCTTTCGAGAAAACCTGATTGGGATTTACAGCCAAAAATTTCAGCAGCTCAAATTCCCGATGCGGCATCTTGATTTCTTTTCCTTTTTTATATACCTTCCAGCTGTTGACCTGAATGGTCACGTCCTGCACATGGATTTCTTCCGGTTCCTTCTTCTCGTGAGATGCACTTTTGTTTGTCAAGCGCTCGTACTGCCGCAGATTGGCATGAACTCTCGCCACCAGCTCCGCCGGATCAAACGGCTTAGCAATATAATCATCTGCACCGAGTCCCAAGCCGCGGATTTTATCCAACGATTCTGTTCGCGCTGTCACCATCAAAATCGGAATGTCTACTTCTTCTCGAATCTCCTTGCAGACATCGTATCCGCTCTTTCCCGGCAGCATCAAATCCAGCAAAATCAGATCAAATACCGTTTTTGCCAGCTTGTCTTTTACCTGTGTTCCGTCCGCAACGGTTTCTGTCTGAAAACCTGCTGCCTGCAAATAGGCTTCTTCTATCATCTGAATGTCTTCATCATCTTCTACAATCAATATTTTTTTGCTCTGTGCCATGCCGTCACGCTCCTTTTGGCAGTCGGATATATATCGCCAATCCCGCTTCGTTTTTCGCCCAGACCTGTCCGCCCATCGACTCTATGAGATTTTTGACGATGTACAAGCCCAGTCCGTTTCCTTCTTTTTTCTTTCTCGATGCATCTGTCCGATAAAACTCCTCAAAGATGCTCGCCAATTTTTCTTCCGGCACACCCTGTCCATTGTCCGCAAACCGAAGCAGTACCTCCTGTTCGGTCTCTGTTCCGGAAATGCTGATCTGTATCGGCTGTACCTCCGCATATTTCCTGCTGTTTTCCAGCAGATTATCAAAAATGCGGTGCATTTGTTCCCGATCAATCCGAACACTTTCCGTATCCTGTGGCAGTTCTTCTATCCACTCGACCGGTTCTCCCTGTTCGCGTTTTTCTTCAATATACGTTGACATCCAGGCAAACAGATTGGTTTTTTGCAGGTGCAGCGGCATATTTCCTGTCTCCAGCTTTGACAGCTCAAACAGCTGTGTGAGCAGCTTGTTCATCTCTTCGGTTCTCCGATATGCCATTTGAAGAAATTTGTTCTGCTGTTCTCCCCTCACAACACCGTCCAAGATGCCTTTGATGCTTCCGCGAATCGCAGTGAGCGGCGTGCGGAGATCATGAGAAATTCCCGCAATCATTTCTGTTCTCGATGTTTCATATGCTTGATTTTTTTCTCGCTCCGCTAAGATGTGCGCCTGCATTTGATTAAACGCATGACAAATATCTTCAAATTCTTCCTCGCCGTGATAGGTAATATCTTGTGTCAAGTCATTATCCCGGATCCGCTGCGCGCCTTGCTCCAAAGCATTTAATGGCTTCATAATTTGTCGCGCCAGCTTTCCGGTAAAAAACAGACTGACGGCAATCCATACGCCCGCGCAGACCAAAATATCTATCAAAAGCAGGACATAAAACGACTGCTGATGTACCGTCCATTGTTTTAGCAGCTCTCCCATATCCGCTGTCGCTGCCATCGTCTGCATAGACAGCTGCCATTCCTGCTCAATAGACTCCCAATATAATTTTATCACACCGATATTGATGAGACCGACCAGTGCAATGGTCACGAAAATCATCCATGCATTGGCAATAAAAATCCGTGTTTTTACCGTTTGTCTTTTCATTTGCCCAACCTCGCATTGCCGCGTTTTTTCTCTGCTCTCTATTATATCACGGGAGATGCCCTTTGGCGAATTTTTAGACGCTTTCTATGCCATTTTCCATTGCAAATCGGTACCAAATGCGCTATGATAAACAAGAACTGGTATTTTTCGATTTATAAAGTAAGGTGATAGATTCTATGTCAAACAAACCGATTCACATTGCCCTGCTTGGTCTGGGCACCGTCGGCACCGGCGTATACAAATTATTATCCATGCGTGCAGACGAAATGCCGCAAATCGCAGGTGCACCAATTGAAATTTCTCATATTCTCGTGCGTGATGCCTCTAAGCCGCGTTCCGGTGTCGAAACCGCTCTGCTGACCGATCGCTGGGAGGATATTCTCTCTGATCCAGAGGTCTCCATTGTTGTGGAACTGATGGGCGGCATTGAACCGGCGCACACGTATATCAAGCAGGCGCTGGAGGCCAACAAAAACGTTGTCACGGCAAACAAAGATCTGATCGCGGTTCACGGCGGCGAACTGCTCGATCTTGCTAAAGAACACCACTGCGATTTGCAGTTCGAGGCATCGGTTGCCGGAGCAATTCCGATTATTCATCCGCTCAAGCAGGGACTTGCCGGAAACCATATCACAGAGATTATGGGCATTGTCAACGGCACGACCAACTATATTCTCACCCGCATGACAGAGGACGGCATGGAATTCTCTGAGGCTCTGGAAAAAGCGACCGAGCTTGGCTATGCCGAAGCAGATCCGACCGCGGACATTGAAGGCTATGACGCAGGGCGCAAAGTTGCGATTATGGCATCCATCGCCTTTCATTCCCGCGTGACCTTTGACGATGTATTCACGGAAGGCATTACAAATATTCAGGCGTGCGACATTCGCTATGCAAAGGAAATGGGCAAGGCCGTCAAGCTGTTAGGCGTTGCCTGCAACACCGATGAAGGCATTGAAGTCCGCGTGCATCCGATGCTGATTCCGGCTTCTCATCCGCTCGCCACCGTCAACAATGCGTTCAACGCCGTCTTTGTTCACGGCGATGCCTTGGACGACGCGATGTTTATGGGACGCGGTGCAGGTGAGCTGCCGACCGCTTCCGCTGTCACCGGCGATATTATCGATACCGCTCGCAACATTCAGATGCACTGCACCGGACGCATCGGCTGCACCTGCTATAAATCTCTGCCCATCAAAAAGATGGAGGACATCAAGAGCAAATACTATCTGCGCTTGGAAGTCGAAGATCGCATGGGCGTTCTCGCCGGTGTAGCCGGTGTGCTGGGCAACAACGGCGTCAGCATCTCTCAGGTACTGCAGAAGCCGTCTGACACAGATTCTGCGGAACTGGTTGTCATCACGGACACCGTCCGCGAACGCCATATGCGCGACGCCCTGACCATTCTCAGCAATATGAGTATGGTGCATAAAATCGCCTCGGTTATTCGGGTTTATTGAAGTGAGAATTTAATGAGCTCCCTGCAAAAACAGGGAGCTCATTTCGTCTACAAACTTCACTTCAGCGATGTTTGCCTTTTTTCTTACATTTTTTACAACAGCTTTTACACCGAATAATTTCAACCAGTTTTCCAACAATACAGATAATCCAGTAAATCGTTGGCCAAAAAGTCGGATCAGCCATTGCTGCCTGCAGCATCAAAATAAAACCGTTCATACTTTCTCCTTTCAAAACGGATTCATGCTTGTGCAGGCAAATGACATGCTAAAAATTCAGGTTGACAATGCCACTATCATAGTTTACTATATATAGTATACGGATGCTCTACACAAGACAAGATTTTGTGTAGATTCTAATCATATTGCGAGTATGATTAGAATCGCTTAGAGTATTGTACGTTGACACGATAGAAGGGCACGCCAATGTACTTCTATCGTGTCGTGTTTTTTTATTATGAACATTATATCCGATTTTCCAGCAAGAATCAAGTATTTTTTGTTTATTTTCGACAAAAAACTAGTTTCTTTTTTCGAAATTTCTATATTATTTCAACATATTCCTATTTGTAAATGCAGTGTTTCGTTTTTTTCAATTGATAAATAATAGTTTACTTTTATGTTACTATCAAGAATAAATGTATTTATATATTGAAGCTTCTGAAAAAACAATGTATAATAAAAGTAAATCATACCACACTTTTATGTCTTTACATCATTAATTAATGGATACACTCTAGAGGATGTGAATATATGAAAAAAAATGCTCTGCCACGGTCAGATGAAGCAAAAAACTATAACTATAAAATTGCAAAAAGAATACAAAGTATACTTGATGATAAGTCAATATCTCAAAAAGACTTGGCTGATAAGCTTGGCCGTTCTACTGCCACAGTTTCTAAATGGCTTACCGGTAAAACCAGCCTAACTCTTCCGATATTATATACCATATGTCGCATGATAGAAACTGATATTAATGATTTGTTTAAAGATGACTCCTCTGCTCCTAATAATATCTCAGCTTCAACCAGCCATGTCACTCAACTACCAAGTCAATCTGGTCAAAAATACGATCAAGAATGTTTAATTACAGATCCACGCAAAACAGCATTTCGTGGAATATTAAATAATCAATCCGACCAAAATGATTGTTATTTTTTCTACACAAAACCCACGATATCTAACGAAAAAAAAGGATTTTTAAAAGGAACTTTACGTTTAATTCCATCTAGAGATCAACGTTCTTGTACTGCTCATTTAAAGCTGAAAACAGGGCAAAAGGACAAAAACGGCAAAGATATAATCAAAGAATATTTAGGTTCTTTCATAATTTCTCTCCCCACAAAAAGCTGTTATATCGATCTTGTTTCAGAAGAGAGTTGTGATATGGCTCGTCTTTCATTCTCTCATATGTTTCTTAATCACAAAAAGTTATTAACGCGTCTCGTCGCGTGTCTCACCACAAGTGCAGGAGATAATCGCCGTCCTGTTTTTACTAAGGCCATTATCAGCCGAGTCGAACTAAACGACAAACAGCTAAACGAAATTGCCGGACAACTGTACATCAATAATTCAGTAATATCCATACGCAAAGATGTTTTGGAAGAAAAGTCTCAAAATGATCCAAATATACTGAATCAATTAAAAAGTATTGAACATGTCGAATCTGGAGATTTGCCATATATCCAATACTATAATATAGAAGAAAATACCATCCATTCTTGTTCTTCATTAACTTCAGATGAAAAGCGAACTCTAATTAATAAGTTGCGTTTTATCAGTTCCTCTCCTTACTATTGCAAAATTAGTAGCCATTCAGATAAATTATTGTTCGAATATATTTCAAAATTAGAAACACTGAATAATTCCATCTCTCAAGAATAAAAATAAAAAAAAAGAAATGACCTTTCCTTTTTTCAATGGAAAGGTCATTTTTCATTGATTTTAAAAGCACTTAGATCATATACTCAACCGAAGCTTCTTCATGCTTCATATTAAACAGCTCGAACACCTTATCTCGTGCGGCGAGGAAGTCGTCGGCGGTTCTATCGCGGTCGCTTCTCAGCTTGACGTTGACCACCGTTTTTACCTTGCCCGGATTCGGCGTCATGATGACAATGCGGTCAGCGAGATAAATCGCCTCTTCAATATCATGCGTGACAAAGATAATCGTTTTATTTTCCTCACGGGAAATATTGCGAATATCCTCCTGCAATTTCATACGCGTGATGGCATCCAGCGCACCGAACGGCTCATCCATGTAGATAATTTCCGGATCGACAGCCAAGGCGCGGGCAATCGCAACACGCTGCTGCATACCACCGGACAGCTGTCTCGGATAGCTGTCCTTAAAGTCTACCAGACCCACCAAATCGAGATATTTTTCCGCAATCTTCTTGCGCTCTTCCTTCGGAATGCCGCGCGGCTCCAAGCCCAGCTCGACATTTTTTTCCGCTGTGCGCCACGGCAGCAAGCCATAGTTCTGGAAGATGGTTACATACTTGGTGGACGGCTCCGTCACTTCTTTGCCGTCAATTTTGATGCTGCCGCTTGTCACCGGAGAGAATCCGGCAATGGCATTGAGCAGGGTACTCTTGCCGCAGCCGGACGGGCCAAGCAAGCAAATAAATTCACCGCGTTCAATGGACAAATTGACACCTTGCAATGCCGTAAATGTCTGTCCATTCTGTTCAAATGTCTTCGATGCGTCTTTGATTTCAATAAACATTTATGCAGCACCTCCCCACGAACGAAGGACAACCTTTTCCAGCTTTTTGAGCAGGGTATCCAAAATCAGACCAATGAGACCAATGACAATCATGGTTGCCAGCAGCTGATCGGCGCGAATATTGTTGCGGGCATCAATAATCATATAGCCCAAGCCGGACTGTGCACCGACCATTTCACCAGCTACCAAGAAGATCCACGAGGTACCCAGCGCCAGATGAATGCTATTGGCAATCTGCGGGAAAGCTGCCGGGAAAATAACCTTCCACATCAGCGCAGGCTGCTTGATGCCAAAGTTTTGGGAAACCTTTAAGTAAATCGGATCAATGCCATTGACGGCGGATACCGTAGACAACAGAACGGGGAAAAATGCGGCAATAAAGATAATCACAATTGCCGGTACATCGCCAATGCCGAACCACAGAACGACAAACGGCATCCATGCCGTCGGGGAGATCGGACGCAGCAGCTGTACAATCGGGTTGACATACTGAAATGCCTTGCCGAACCAGCCCAGCAGCAAGCCGAGCAAAACAGCGACAACAACAGATACGATATAACCAACAGCGAAACGGTACATACTGGTCTCAATGCCGAGCAGCAGCGTTCCGTCTTCTGCCATCTCGACAAGAGCTTTCCAAGTTTGCAGCGGAGAGGGGAACAGCGCTGCTTTGACATCGGTGACCGTCACGCCGATCTGCCAGATCACCAGCAGAACGGCAAACGAAATCACAATATTTTTAACAGAGAGGAGTTTTTTCATGGTGTGCACTGCTTTCCTTCGGATGCCTGATAAACGAAGTCTTCATACGTCGGCGGATTGTCAGACAAACCGTAGGTCTTGACCTTCTCTACCAGAGAGTTGTAAATATCCTGTGTGATGTCCAGATCATCATAGGAAATCCATTCCAGAGAGGTCTTGAGAACATCTGCATCCTGACCCAGATACTGTTCTGCAACGGTCAGCTCATTGTCCTTGTTCAGGTTTGCACCTGCGGTCTTATATGCTGCAATAAACTTGTCTGCGCTTTCCTTGTGGTTGTTGAGATAATCATCAGTCATAACCAGTGCGCAGCACAGAGAGTCCGGCCACAGAGATTCTGAGGTATCCAATACATGACCCACGCCAAGGCTGACTGCCTGTGCGCCAAACGGCTCTGCCACGCAGTAACCGTCAATCTGACCGCTTGCCAGGGCAGACGGCATCTCTGTCGGTGCCAGCTCGGTAATCTTGATGTCGTTGACGGTCAGGTTTGCCTTTGCCAGCTCCAGATTTACCAGAATGTTGTGCGAGGACTGGCGATGCGGAATGGCAATGGTCTTGCCCTTCAAATCCTCCGCAGACTGTACCTTATCGGAAGCGACAATGACATTGCCGTCCTTATGACCCAGCGCAACTGCCTTGAGTCCAATGCCTTCCTGCTTGGACTTCATTGCCAGCTCGACAAGAACCGATGCGCCATCGACATTGCCGGTGTTCAGCGCGTCCATCAGTTCCGTCCAAGATCCATACTTTACCAGCTCGACGCGAACATCCGGATTGTCCTTCAGCTCTTCTGCCGCTTCAAACACTGCCAGCGCATGGGTAATCGGCAGATACGCAATCTTAATGGTTTCTCCCTTAAAATTCGGGTCGGAAGCAGTCGATGCTGTCGATGCGCTTCCACTCGATGCTGTCGTATTGCCAGAGCCGCAAGCTGTCAGAGCAAACGCCGTTGTCACAGCGAGCAGCAGAGCAAGAATTCTTTTCTTCATGACGGTACTTCCTTTCAACTAGGAGTTTTTTCTGTTTACTGATCCCAGCCAAGCGCTCTGCGCTTTGCCTTAATGTCTTCTACAATCTTATTACCCAGAGCAACCGGATCGACATCCACGTGCATTGCAGAACCCAAGATTTCTTTGGTTCCTTCCTTCAGGAACTCAATGACGTTCTTGGAGCCGTAAATCGGTGCTTCAACACAATGATACGAGTTGATGCCCATCAGGCGGAAGCCGAGCGCAGCATCCAGACCCTTTTCATTGCCCCATTCCGGAGAGGTAAAGGCATACGGCATCTCGCAAATCTTATGACCGCTTGCACCGGCTACACCGGCAAAGATGCCTGTAGAACGGGTATTATCAATACATTCGCCCACATGCCATACCGGCGGAAGATCCGGCGTCAGGAACTCACGCATCGAGTCTCCGACCTTATCCAGTGCCGATACATTGCAGTAGCCCAGCTTCATCAGCGGGAACGCCGCACAGCCATTTGTCAGAATCAGCACATTATTCTTGAGCAGCACATCTGCGACATCTACGGTTGCCTTTTCATACAGAACCTTCGGGTTGCTGCATCCAACCATGTTGACGATGCCGAGAATCTTGCCCTCTCTCAGAGCATCTGCCAGCGGCTGCATACTGCCGAAGCGCTTGCAGACGTATTCAACCGAGAAGCCAACCTCTGCGTCCACTTCATACGGCGGGATATACACCGGAATGCCGCGGCGCGCTTCAAAGCTCTCAATCGCACGCATGACAATCTTTTCTGCCAGCTCCCGTGTCTGCTCAATATTGGAATGCTGATGGTCGTATTCAAATCGCTCTGCACCCGGCAGACGAGCCGATTCACTGGTTGTGACAACCGTCGTCTTGAAGCACTTTGCCACTTCCATAATAGACGGGAACACGTCCTGTACATCGGCAACCCACAGATCCAGTGCACCGGTGCCCAGTACCAGCTCTGCAGATACCGCATTGGACAGCGGGATGACGCCGCCATAGCGATACATCGCAGCCAGACCTGAACAGCAGATGCCATAGAACTGAATGCCCTTGGCACCCTTGCTCTTTGCCAGCTCGACAAACTTTTCTTCCTGACCCACAGCGACAATCTGGCTGACCAGAGTCGGCAGATGACCGTGTACCGCGATGTTGACATAGCCCTTTTTCAGTGCACCGATGTTGACCTTAGAGGTCACGCGGTCACCGACACCGAACAGGCTGTCTGTTGCAATGGATGCACCGACAACGCCGGAGAAGGTAAACGACAGACCACAGCGCAGGAACTGCTGCATTACGCTCTTCCAGTCACCGTCTGTGCCGCAGCCGGACTTATGAAATGCCTCGAACACCTCATGATACGCGCTGATCGGAATAATATCGAGATCCTTCCAGACCTCCTGCCGTTCTGCCGGTGCACACGCCTTAATCGTGCGGTGCTCTGCCGGAACGGTACGAGACATATCTTCCAGCAGGGCATCTGCCAAATCCGAAGCGATATGCTTAATCTGTCTGTGCTCAGTTTTGATACCAAAGCTCTTGGCGGTATCACGAATTTTCTGCTGTCCCATAATCGGGATGTTCAGTCTGCCTTCTGCTGCCCACTTGAGGGAGAGAATGACTTCTCTCGCGTGCATACCGTGCTGAGAAGCACCGGCAGCAGCGGAGCGGAGCAGATTTCTTGCAACAATCAAATCGGCATCCGCACCACAGACGCCCTTCGGGCTTTTCGGGGTAATCTTACATGGACCCATGTTGCAGATCTTGCAACAGACACCGGCAAGGCCAAAGCTGCACTGCGGCTGCTGGGCGTCGAAACGATCAAACGCCGTATCAATGCCGATCTGCTCTGCGCGAAGCATCATCTCACGGACTGCCGGATCCGGCGTCTGCTCGATCACGTCCTGCTTGGATGGAAAAGTCTTTCTATATTCCGCAACTGCGGTCATGTAATCCTTGATAAATGCGTTTTCACCGTTCTCGGTCTCTTCCTGATGGTCAGCCTTTGCGACGATCGTCGGGATGCCGTGCTTATCGAAGCCGATGAGTGCGCGATGGTTATGAATGTGTGCCGGAGAATGATGATGTTCGTGCGACATAGAATTCACGCCTTTCTTGTTGTATCTATATAATTCCTACTTGTTTACCGTGTTTTGCTTACTCGCTTATTATATACTAGCTTACTAGGAATTGTCAATATCATTTCGAGAAAACGTTTGCACAAATTAAATCTTTTCTCTAAAACTGGAAATTTGTTGCAGATATTGCTTTCAAGCACAACATAATCCCTGCTATATTCGTCTCAAAATGCAAACAGACCCGCAGCATTTCTATGCCGCGGGTCTGTTTGTCATCCAATCGTTTTTTCTACCGCACGGTACAGCACAACCAGTCCCGCACTGAGCAGAACGCCGCCGATAATATCCGTAAACCAGTGCACGCCGGCAATCAATCGTCCAACCACCATGCACGCGGTAAACACGGCGAGAATCGTGAGGACGATTGTTCTCACCTTTGTATTCCGGATGCGCGCACGCAGCTGCATCATCGCCGTTGGCATGACGCACAGCACCAGCATGGTGGTCGATGACGGATAAGACGCTTCCAAACGCCCGTCTATCAGCACCGGTCTAGCGTTCACGGCAACGGTTTCAAATACCAGATAGAGAATCAAAACCAGAAGATAGAATCCGCCCAAAACCAAAATGTCGTGGTCAACGCGAAACAGCTTTCTTCTGCGCATCCACTGCACCAGCCCCAGCACGGCAAATCCCAGCACAAATCCCATCGGTACTAAGCCCAGCCAATCCGTCAGGACATATAGTCCCATGTGTACACCGGTTAAGTCATGTATCCAGCCATTGAGTCCGGCAAATCCCACAGATGAGCCATTCGGACCAATCGCCTGCACGTCGATATACTGAACCGCGAGCGTCCATAATACAAATGCTGTGAGAAGCATACCCGCAATCCCCAATAATTTTCCCTTTGTCTTTTTCATCGTCTGTCCGTCCTTTGCAATAGATATTGACTTTCGTCTGTATCCATCCTGTCAGAACGCACACAAAAAAGAAAGAATCCGGGCGTCACAACCGTGACACGAAGCGTGTCATGCCCATTTTATCAACAAAACTGCTTTGATTAGCAACAGAAAGAACAGAAACGCCGCCGCATACGGCTGTAAGCTCATGACAAACAACAGCGTGCTCACAACATGCAAGCTCAACGAAATTTTCTCTTTGCTGTGCAGCCAGTGCACAGATTTCCAATTTTGCAGAGCCAACAGCAGCACGCCCCACAGTGTCAGCGCGGACACCATAACCAAATACGCAACTTTAATATATGCCGTGCTGCCCGTCCACGCCAATAGAGAAACTGCCTGCACGGTACCGTCTATGCGCTGACCAAAAAACGGCAGAAAAAACAGCATTGCCGCGCAGCAGTCCAACAGTCCAAACACCAAATGGCGAATCCGCCGCTCTCTCTGCTTGGTTTCTTCCTGCGCCATGGTGAGCAGAGTATCACCGGAAAGCAGCTCATCCACAGAGACGGCAAAAAACGCCGAGAGCGCCTTGAGAGAATCAATACTCGGTGTTCCTCTGCCGGATTCCCACTTGGAAATCGCTGTGCGCGAAACATAGATGCGCTGCGCCAGTTGTTCCTGCGTCAGACCTCGGCTTTTCCGCAGCTCTTGTAACTTTTCATGCAATTCCATGGCACATTCTCCCCGTTTTGATAAAAAAAGAAAACCACCAAACCGTTTCTTCTTATAAATTCATAGTCAATGGATGTTTGCGGATTTGACCTCTTCCGGTTAATATAAAAACCTCCTGCAACAGCTAAATCTGTCGCAGGAGTAAGAAGTTCGATCTGATATATAACTATAATTTAAATTTAGGCTTCACAGCCCTCTCTCCAGCTAATACCGTAAATAATTCCGTCCAGTTGTTCATCACTAAGACTATACTCCTGGTTTATGACACGATGTCGTGTAAATACATCATACTCTGGCGTTACTGTAAAATTGCGATTGACATACGCACGAATCCGCTCTTTCGTTGAACCCTTTTTAAGTTCATACTTCCGAACATCTTGTTTATAAGGGGGCTTTGTCCACTGTCGTCCTTTCGCATCTACGCCATGTCGTACCAGTGATGTATCCTTAACTACATGTTCTTCTTGCAGATGTGGTATAATAATCTGACGGAAGAACTCATCTGGACTTTTTACCATTTTCTTGCAAACAAACTGTTTTGGAACCAACAGCAGCTGCTTGCCATTCATCATAAGCGAAGGTCCTTCCGCCAATCCCCATGTTCCAGCTTCCGGTGACCACCAATATCCCAAAGAAAATTTCTTTTCTCCCAAATGATGTCCATACATTCGGCACTGCTCCAAAGTAAAGCGATACAATGCCGGCTTGATAATATTGGTAACTAAATCTGACATCCGGTCAAATCCAAAGTTCTCCACAATTATCACAATATCTGCAGGCGCTTTAATTAGCCCATCATCGAGCAATCCCCGATCCATAATATATTGATAAATTCTCATCAAAATATCTGGAGAAGAACCTCTTCCCATAGGTCTATTGCGAGACATACCGAGGCGAGTTTCATTCGGCTCATGCGCATGCATAGAAAGATCCTCAAGTCGGCTGATGTCTCTCGTTCGAATGGCATCAAACACATTGTCAAAGTAAGAATTGATTAAGGCATGACTTTCACGTCCTATTGAAGACTCATCATACTCAATAAGCGTGG
Organism: Eggerthellaceae bacterium; assembly: GCA_963588905.1. Classification (GTDB taxonomy): domain Bacteria; phylum Bacillota; class Clostridia; order Oscillospirales; family Butyricicoccaceae; genus Butyricicoccus_A. The sequence continues at coordinate 110,257 of CAVAJF010000002.1, read as the reverse complement.
GATCAACATACAATCTCGTGTCTTTGTTCAAATCCACGTCTACGAAGTCGATAGCCGTATGGCCTTTTTCAATTCCAAATACATTCGAAATATTAATAATTGATTCCTCCTTAATTAATAAAATAAAGGAGCAAAATCTGACAATATATACTTGAATATTCTTTTCAAATCTGATATAATATAAAATATTATATATGCAGACTGTGGAAATATTACTATTTTTAAAAGATTAGCCATCTTTTTTATACTTCCAGATTCTGTCCTATTGCCGTGCCTCAGGATTGCGCCAACAATCCTGAGGCTTTTTTTGTATCAGATCGATCTTCTGTATTTATATATTAGCAAATATCGCGCGCCCTGTCAAGCATGTTCGGAGAAAATTCCGTGTTAATTTTTCATTTTTGATTTTAATTTCCGTTTTGTCAGATCGTTGTTCGATTTTTTCCCTGTAATTTACCACATTGGAATTGATACTAACTTTCCCTTTAAATATGCGGTGTCTATCTTTAAATCCGGTCGCACTCCCATAGATTCCAACGATTGCAAATGAGACACCCCCGCCTCCTTTGTCATAAACCATATCTCATCCTTACGAAGTAGACTAAGATCCAGTAGGCGTGATTCATGCGTTGACACAATCAACTGTTTTTCAACATTTTGTGCAGTCATTAAAAAAAGCTCTATGAATCTCTTTGTTATCAGTGGATGAAGACTTCTGTCAATTTCATCCACAATATATGTTACATCATTTTTTTCAGAGAGCAAAATATCCACCAATTCAATTAAACGCCTGGTTCCATCACTCTCCTCTGAAATGTTAAATCGTCCCGTATTTCCGTGAACTAACTGCAATCGTTCAATAACAAGCTCATCGTTATCATCAATGTTTACAGAATACAAATCCGCTCCAACCTGAAGAATTATTTCTCCTTTCTTGCCTTGTTTTCTTCCCTCTCGCAAAGTTTCCAGCATGTCGTTTTTAATATCTTCATATATTTGAACTGGAGGATCTCCTGGAATTGCTGCAATAATCGCCTCAAATGACACCGGTTCTACAGTAGTTTCAGTAATCGGAAGACCAAATTGTTGCAAAAGCTTACAGATAGATTCTGCCCCGCTATCTCTAAACAATTCTGGTCGATATTGTCTATGCTCCTCTGGAGATATAATCCTTAATTTGCTTTCAAACCACTTATATACATCTTCAAAAACATGCAGTTCAGGTATCATCTTATATGCCTGACTTTTGTTCCTATTCATTTCCGTTAAAAACAGATTAGGAGCATTATCTTCCATATCATCAAAGTATGTCTGTATGCGAACATTCGCCGCTGTAGTCTTTGATAATTTAGGTGCCACCTTCTCTCCCGTAACCATATTTCTATAAAAAATTGTCTTTTCCTTAGCTGTGGAAAAATCTACTAATGATTCAGACAAAAAACGAGCCTCGTAAATATTAAGCGAAAATCTATAGCGATACTTTTTCTTTCCTAATCGAATCTCAAAAACAAATTCTGTAGGCTTTTCCTTATTATCCGGATTCACTCTATGATACTGATTCATCGTATGTTTAGGTATACCACTTAAAATCGTTCTCTGTGCAAAATATATCGCTTGAATGTAATTAGACTTTCCTGCTGCATTTGACCCATAAATAGCTGAAAATTTCAAGAGATTGCATCCGCGGCATTCAGAAATATGTTCGCGTTTTCCACGCACCTTTCCGGGTTCCATCGAAAAATTTTCTTCATCTGCAAAAGACAAAAAATTCTTCACATTAAACCTAATAAGCATGTGTAACTACCTCCTTAGTTTTATTATACTCAAATCCAGTGCAAATATCAATATTTTTCGTATGCAATGCGATTTTTTCGTTATAAATCTCACATTTCACTCACCGATTTGGATTTCATCGTTTAATAATAAGTCTTCTTTTCCATTCAATAGACGTAGCGCTGGCGAAAAATTATGAAAATACGAATTAAGTGTATTTTCAGCAGAAAAAGACCTGTAATTCATTTAGAATTACAGGTCTTTTTCATGGCGGAGAAGGAGGGATTTGAACCCTCGCGACACTTTCGCGCCCTACTCCCTTAGCAGGGGAGCCCCTTCACCACTTGGGTACTTCTCCAAAGGCTGCTGTCTTCACAAGAAAAATGTGGCGGAGAGGGTGGGATTCGAACCCACGCGCCCTTTCGGACAAACGGTTTTCAAGACCGCCTCGTTATGACCACTTCGATACCTCTCCGTATCGAAAACTCTCTTGTCAAGCAAGAAATATTATAGCACAGCTTCTTTTTCCTGTCAATCGTTTTGCGGTATTTTTTCTTTCTTTGTCACAAAAAAATTTGCAAATAAATCGTTAACTTTCGCGAAAATCCGATGCATTCCTTTATTCAATATGTTATACTGTGTTAGAGAAAAAAAGATGTTTTTTGTGCATCTTGCGGTGCATCCATCTTTATCCCCTACTTAGCTCTATCAGGAGGGTCATTTTGTATGATTTATACTGTTACATTAAATCCATGCTTGGACTATCTGGTCGCAGTTCCTGATTTTAAGTCAGGACGCGTCAATCGCGCCGGATATGAAAGCCTCATGCCTGGCGGCAAGGGTATCAATGTTGCATATGCTCTTCATATTTTGCAGGAACCGAGCCTGGCACTCGGATTTGTCGCTGGATTTACCGGCACAGAAATCGAACGAATCATGAGTAAGGATGAAATTCCGCATGATTTTCTGCCGCTTCAGACCGGATTCAGCCGCATTGATGTGCAGATGGTAGATGCCATCGAAAGCTCCATCAACGGCATCGGCCCGCTCGCCACACAGGAGGACATTGATGCCCTGTGTGAGAAATTGCAGGATTTAAAAGACGGCGACACCATCGTGCTGTCCGGCTCTGTCCCGCGCGGCGCAAAGGACAACGTATATGGTGAGATCCTTCGCTCTGTGGCACACAAGGATTTATATGTTGTTGTGGATGCCAAGCGTCCGCTGCTATTGCACACCTTGAAGTATCGCCCGTTCCTCATCAAACCAAACATGCAGGAAATGGCAGATATTTTCTTCCAAGACATGTCCTCCGTATCCACAGAAGACATCGTTCGTTACACGAAAACCCTGCAAAGTATGGGCGCCCGCAACGTTTTGGTTTCCATGGGTGCTGCCGGTGCTCTTCTGTTGACAGAAGACGGCAAGGTATATCATCACAGCGCGATGAAGGGCAAGGTTCACAACACCGTCGGCTGCGGTGATTCGATGCTCGCCGGTTTCCTCGCAGGTTTCCAGAAAAACCACGATCTCATCGAAGCGTTTCAGTTGTCGCTCGCAGCAGCATCTGCCAACGCCTTTCATGATGGCCGCGGCACCTACGCGCAAATCATGCATCTGAATGAAATTCTGCAAAACGAATCCGCAGATGCGTTTACCGTTTAAAATTATTTGGACAAGCAACAACGTGCCAGAACCGGAAATCCGGTTCTGGCACGTTTGATTATAGGAGAATATTTTATACAATCTCAAAGAATCGCATCATCAGCTGTGCTGCCTGTGCGCGTGTTGTTGTGCCGCGCGGAGACAGCGTGTTCTGTGCGGTTCCGCTGACAATCTGCTTTGCAACCGCCCAGCGCATCGCATTCTGCGCCCACACGGAAACCGCACCGGCATCGGTATAGCTGTCCAAAGCGTCCTGTGCGGACACGTCTGCGCCCTGCTTCTGTGCATACGCATACAAAATCTGCACGGCCTGCTCTCGTGTCACGGCATCATTCGGTCCAAATTTGCCATTTCCATAGCCGGAGACAATACCATTCTGTGCTGCCCAAGCCACTGCCTTTGCATACCAGCTGTTCGCAGCGACATCTTGGAAGCCTGCGTTCGATGTTACCTCTGGATTTCCTGCTTCATTATACAAAATCTGTACCAGCATTGCACGGTTCAATGTCTGATTCGGTGCAAACGAAGCATTTCCAACACCGTTCATCGTTCCGCTTGCCAGTGCCGTATCTACTGCCTCGTGATACCACGCGGACTCGTCCACATCCTTGAGCGATGCCGACGGGCAATTGCTGCCGTCACACGCATAGACATCTCCCTGTACCAGAACGCCGTTGTGCATGGTCCATGTGTTCAGATCCGATGCCTGCACACCATAGTTGGAAAAATCCAACGCCTGCGCCCGCGCTGTACGGTTGAGCGCTGTCTTGACGCGATATGCCTCTGTGCTGTTCGCTGCAAATCCATGGTTATTTTCCGCTGTGCCCTTGATATTCTGAGATGGCGCATCAACTGCGACGTTCTCGCCGCCATTGTTCAGCGTAGCCTGTGTATTATACCAGGAATTGGTTACCTGCGAATTCTTGACAAAGGAGCCTGCGAGTGCACCGATGCAGTCAATTTTCTTGACCGCATTGACATTGCCGGTCGCATAGCAGTTGTGCTCCTCGCCGTATTCCAGTCCGCACAGACCACCTGCCGCGCCGCCGGTCTCATCCTCTGCCTGTCCCTGTTCATGGTCATACAGAGACACGGTTACATCACCGGTCGCATAGGTATTTGCCATCAGACCCCAGACATTGATGCCCGCAATGCCGCCTGCTTCCAGCCAGTTCTCGCCGGTGGTTTCTGCCGCCGTGACATCGACATCGGAAGAAGAATTGAGCACCGCACCACAGTATTCATAGCCCATCAGGCCACCGGCCCAGATGTTCTTGCCGGTATTTTTTACGGACAACGAACCGTCCACATGGCAGTTATCAATGACTGCGCCGCGGCGGCTTTCCTTGCTGTTTTTCGGGCTTGTCTTGCCGACCAGCGTGCCAATCGTCATTTCATCCTGCGAATAGACATTCATCTTGACATCCGTCAGATTGACATTGCGCACAACCGCATCCGAGCCAAGGACAGAGAACAAACCGATGATTTTTTCATCCGCAGCCGCGGTATATGCCTGCTGTTCGGTTCCCATCGTCATGCCCTCAATCGTATAACCGTGACCATCGAAGGTTCCATTAAACGGGGCACCATCGTTGCCGATGGAATCCCAATCCGAACCGGAAATATCAATATTTGCCCCCAGCGATACATAACAGCCGGAGTAATTATATTCATCTACCGATTTTGCAAATTTTCTCAGCTGCTTGGCGGTAGAAATGACATACGGATGCGCTTGTGTGCCGTTGCCGGTAGTAAAGAAGGACAGATCGACTTCATTTCCCTCCGCTTTTTTCAGTGCGGAGTTCACAGCACCCAAAATGCCTTCACTGCTGTATGTTGCGCCGGAAACCGTGTCCAAATCGGTGCTCTGCGTTTCAATAATTTTATCCATCAGAACAGCTGCTTTGTTCCAATAGGACTGTGTATCGGAATGGGAAACGACATCAATCTTTGTGACCGCGTTGTCCTTGACGGTCACTGCCAGCGTGACCAGACCGTAATATCCCTGTGCAGAACCTTCATAGGTACCGTCCTTGTACGCGCCCTCTCGAATATTGACTGCAAACGACGGTGCCGCCACACTTGCCGTGAGGCAAAGTCCCATTGCCAAAGCGCTCAAACGCTTCCAACCGGATTTGAACTTCATGTATACTCCTCCTTTAATTAGTGTAAACTAATTTGTGTACAGTAGTATACTATCTGATATTTTCTCTGTCAATAGGATTTATCCCGTTTTTATCAGATATTTTTACGAATTTTATGTTTTAATTGTTAGGGTGTATGAACTTTTTCATCATGCACCGGTCAGACCACCTTTGCATAAGATGGAGCATCTCTACACAGAAAGGATGAATCGCAATGGAGAACAAGCCAAACGGTGCGCGTCCGGCTATCACACCACAGGCCGCCCAGTCGGGTCCCGGCTATGTGTTGAATTATAATCTGTTGGCGCTGGCGATGGGTTTTGTCCCCGATCAGGTCTGGCAAAACATTTATCAGGACGATGTCGCGCTGGCACGCGGAACCATCTTTGCCGATCTCGACAAGCCGTTTATCGGAGAGGAGGCTGTTTCCCGTGACTGAAAAGCAAAAAGCGATGCGCGATGTCCAAGAGCGCGGCTTTGCCGCCTTTGATGCCTCTCTGTATTTAGACAGCCATCCGGACGACGAAGCGGCAGTACAGTATTTCCGCACCGTCTGCAAAAAGCACCAACAGGCGCAAGACATCTATCAAAAGCATTTCGGGCCGTTGACACGGCAAAATGCCGGTGCAGAGGGTCGTTGGAATTGGGTCGACGACCCATGGCCATGGGAGGTGTGAAGTATGTGGGAGTATGAAAAAAATCTCATGTATCCGGTGCGCATTGCCAATCCCGATCCGGCGATGGCAAAGCTCATTATTACCCAGCTCGGCGGCCCAGACGGAGAGTTAGGCGCCGCCATGCGATATTTGACCCAGCGCTTTGCCCAGCCCTATGCGCAGGGCAAAGCGGTTTTGACAGACATCGGCACAGAGGAATTGGCACACTGCGAAATGATCGGTGCCATTGTCTATCAGTTGACGCGCTGTCTGACGCCGGAGCAAATCAAGCAGAGCGGCTTTGACGCGTACTTTGTCGATCACACCAACGGCATTTATCCGCAGGCCGCCAGCGGAACGCCATTTTCTGCGGCAACGCTGCAATCCACCGGCGATGCAATTGCCGATTTGTTTGAGGACATGGCGGCCGAACAAAAGGCGCGCCTGACCTATGATAATCTCTTGCGTCTGATTGATGATCCCGACGTGCGCGATCCGATTAAGTTTTTGCGCGAACGAGAAATCGTGCATTTCCAGCGCTTTGGCGAAGCGCTGCGTGATGTACAGGAAAATCTCGATGCAAAAAACTACTATGCCTACAATCCTTCGTTTGACACCGGCTGTGCCAAACGGTCAAAAAACAACTGAGGGCACAAAAAACGAGCTGTCTCAATATGAGACAGCTCGTTTCCGTTGATTCGTTTCTAAACAATTACTTGTGATCAAATGCATCACGAACAGACATTGCATACTGTGTATGCGTTACGCCCTTCACATAGGAACGTGCGATTTTCTGGAAGAAATTCATACTTGTTACCTCTTTTTCTATGATAAATAAATTTATTTTACTTGTTATCCATGTAATGACCAAAGGTCTGCGTAACGGATGCTGCATACTGCGCATGGGTTACACCTCTTACATAAGAACGAGCCAGCTTCTGGAAGAAGTTCAGCTGCTTTTTTTCTTTTCTCATTACCGGAATGCTGCCGGCGTTCATTTGCTTTGTCATTTTGCATTCCCCTCTTTCTGCGACTATCATACTGCAAAAGGCCGGGTTTTGTCTACTTCCATTTTATATAACTTTGCATGATTTTTTCATCCAATTCTTGTACACATTCGTGGCAGGACGCACAAAAGCAACTGTGCCAGATTATGCAGGCTGCGCAGAGGTTTTCTGTATTTTTTGCCGTTTTTCTGAAATGTTTTGCCGTATCTCAGGTGTTTTCTCTTCTGTTGCATCTTTTTATACAAGAACCGACGGATATATAGAAAAGGCAGATGTACAACATGCACATCTGCCAAATTTCCCGTTATGTTTCGTTTAATCGCGGTATCCGTTCGGATTGTTCTTCTGCCAATTCCAAGAATCGCGGCACATCTCCAAAATTCCGTTCTTTGCCTTCCAGCCCAGTTCTTTCTCTGCCTTTGCCGGATCAGAATAACAGGTAGCAATATCACCTGCGCGGCGCGGCTTGATCGAATACGGGATTTTCAGGTTATTTGCCTGCTCAAAAGCATGTACGACATCCAGAACCGAATAGCCCTGACCGGTGCCCAGATTATAAATCGCCATGCCGCAGTGTTTCTCGATGGCAGCCAGCGCCTTGACATGGCCATCTGCCAAATCGACAACGTGAATGTAATCACGCACGCCGGTGCCATCCGGGGTATCATAATCGTTGCCAAAGACACCCAGCTCCGGACGCTTGCCCACAGCAACCTGTGTGATATACGGCATCAGATTGTTCGGAATGCCATTCGGGTCCTCACCAATCTTGCCGGACGGATGCGCGCCAATCGGATTGAAGTAGCGCAGCAGAACAACATTCCATTCCGGATCTGCCTTCTGCATATCCATCATAATCTGTTCAATCATGCTCTTGGTCTGGCCATACGGGTTGGTGCACTGACCCTTCGGGCATTCCTCTGTGATCGGAATCACTGCCGGATTGCCGTAAACCGTCGCAGAGGACGAGAAAATGATGTTCTTGCAGCCATGCTTGCGCATCACGTCGAGCAGGACAAGCGTACCGGAAATATTGTTTTCATAATACTCCAGCGGCTTCTCTACCGATTCACCAACCGCCTTGAGTCCCGCAAAATGAATACAGCAATCAAAGGCATACTGTTCCATCACCTTGGTCAAACCCTCGCGGTCACGAATGTCCACCTGATAAAACGGAACCGGTTTGCCGGTAATTTCACTCACGCGCTGCAAGGATTTCTCTGAAGAATTGCTCAGATTGTCCACAACGACGACATCATGACCCGCCTGCTGCAGTTCAATGACGGTATGACTGCCAATATATCCGGCACCGCCGGTAATCAAAATTTGCATTGTACGTTCTCCTTTTTGAAGCTCTTTGTTTTATTATACTGCCATATCGCTTCCAGTACAATGTCTTTTTTATGCAATCGGGAATGTCACGCGCCAGTTTCCCTGTGTCGCGCCCTGATTGGCAGTCCAGAAATCGCCGCACAGCTGATACTGCGCAAGCTTCTGCCGCGGTACGTCAAAGACAAATTCATAATAGTTGTCTTTGTCATCATCGGATACAAAGCATACGCTGTAATCTGTCTCAATTTTCGTGCCGTTCACATCGGTCAGCCAAACATCTGCATGATTGTCCGTCTCGATAAAATCGCGCATGGCCATCTGTACGTGCAGTTTTCCGTCAATATATCCCACGCCGGTGAAATCAATGCCCGGTATCTGCTGTAATATCGAATTGTTCTCATCCGGCTTGAGCACGGTGTGTTCTCCCTCAAACAGATCGGCATCGTCATCCGAGCCGCCGCCACCGCCGTTGATCTCCTTCTTTGTCGTCTGCGGTGTCTTTAAAGCGGCATCCAGCGCGTGCGGGATAACATAATTGTCCTGTTCCTGTTTTCCGCTCAAAAACTTTTCAAGCGTAAACGTCACTTTGTCCTTGGTCAGATCTTTTCCGTTCATGGACTGGATTGTAATATAAAACCGTGCGGTCTGTGTCTCTTTGTCATAGCCAACAAAAGAGCAGCCGCTTGCCGTGTCCTGCGCCGTCAGAATACTATAGCTGTCCATCAGGTCGGTTGTCTCATCAATGCGTCCCTTTTTGTCCATATCACGTAGCGTGACATAGGCCTGTGCCGTATTGCCGGAAATAGACGCCGATTCTACCTCCATGCGGATGCCGTTGTCATCGCATGTCTGATTGACCGGCACAAAATGCTGGGCAAGTGCCGGGGATACCGCATACATCACGGCATACGCTGTGTCACTGTTGGCCGCCAGCGCGGACAGCGTGAAATTCAGGCAGACACACACGGCGACCACGGCAGCGATTGGACGCAGGACGCGGCGCGTGCGGGACATCTGCCGTACAGGACGCTTGTGTGCCTGTGTCATAACCTCCTGTACCAGCTGTTCATCGGGTTTCACTTGCTGCATCATATGCTGATAGTTGCGTTTCATCGTCATTCTCCTCTCTCAAAAGCTCTCGCAGCATCTCTCGCGCCCGGGTCAGTTGGGAACGAACTGTGCCGCTGCGGCGGTGCAGTGCCTGCGCGATTTGTTCAGTCGTCATATCCTCATAATAAAACAGATGAATGACTTCCCGATATTTGGGCGGCAGCTGCCGAAGCGCATCATACAAGCCGGAATCCTCCGGTGTTTCCCAGGAAAGATTTTCTTCCAGCTCTACGGTATGTCTGCGCCATGCAGACATGTGCATTTTATTACAGCAATTGACCGTCACGCGCAAAAACCATGCTTTTTCGTGCTCTTCGTCGTGAAATGCCGGACATTTTTTCAAGTATCGCAAAAAGACTTCCTGAAAGATCTCATCGGCGTCATATTTCGTTCCCATCCGCGCAAACGCCAAGCGATACACCATGTCGGCATATTTTCGGATGAGCTGATCGGTATTTTCGTTTTGTCTCACTGTGCTTTCCTCCCTTCGTTCTATACACCCCACAGCAAGACAAATTGCTGCACGAGGAAAAGAAAAAACCGACTGCGTATGCAGTCGGCTTTTCTATCAGTTTGTCTTACAGTCGTTCGTCGTCGTACAGTGCGCCCGCCTTCTCGTAGTGCGTGACGCGCGCGATGTGGTTGTCATCGTCAACGAAAACGACCTTCGGCTTATGAGTCTGTGCCTCTTCCGGTGTCACATCCGCATATGCCATAATAATCACATGGTCGCCCTCAGATGCGCAGCGTGCTGCCGCGCCGTTCAGACAGATCACGCCGCTGCCCGGCTCACCTGCAATGGTGTACGTTTCAAAGCGATTGCCGTTGTTCACGTCTACAATCTGTACTTTTTCATACTCATAAATACCAGCTGTATTCAAAAGCTCGCTGTCGATGGTAATCGAACCCACGTAGTTCAGCTCAGCCTGTGTTACAACGGCGCGGTGAATTTTGCCTTTCAGCATCTGGATTGTCATGTAAATTTCGTCCTCCGTTTTATTTAGCGTTCAATGATAAAGTTATCAATCAGGCGGGTCTTGCCGATATATACGGCAACAGCGGCGAGGATCGAGCCTTCGGTGCTGCTGACCGGCTCCAGATTGTTCCAATCTACAATTTCTACATAGTCAATGCGGCTGAGCGGCTCTGCCTCGATCTCAGCGGCAATGATTGCCTTGACCTTTTCTGCATCGGTCTCGCCAGCTTCTACAGCAGCCTTGCCCTTGTTCAGACCGCGGGACAGGCACAGAGCTGCCTTGCGCTCCTCTGCGCTCAGATAGGTGTTGCGGGAAGACTTTGCCAGACCGTCCTCTTCACGGATAATCGGGCAGCCAACGATGGTCAGCGGCATATTCAGGTCGCGCACCATGCGGCGGATAACAGCGAGCTGCTGTGCGTCCTTCTGACCGAAGTACGCGCGATCCGGCTGCACGATGTGAAACAGCTTGCTGACAACCGTGCACACGCCGCGGAAATGAATCGGGCGCGTCTTGCCGCACAAGCCCTTGGTCAGGTGATCCATATCCACATAGGTGCAGAAGTCCGGTGCGTACATTTCCTCCGGCTCCGGATTGAAAATCAGGTTTGCGCCGGTAGATTCGCACAGAGCAGCGTCGCGCTCCAAATCGCGCGGATAGGTTGCCAGATCCTCTGTCGGTCCAAACTGAATCGGGTTGACAAAATCGGAAACAACCGTGCGGTCGTTCTCTGCAACCGAGCGCGCAATCAGGCTCTGATGGCCTTCATGCAAATAACCCATGGTCGGAACCAGACCGACGGTCAGTCCCTCAGCGCGCCATGCCTTTACCTGTGCGCGAACTTCTTCTATTGTCTTAACGATGGTAATCATGTGAAACTCCTTTTATATGCCTGCATGTTTGCGATGCGTTCTCTTAATACAATCTGCCGATGATGTCCTCATCAATCTTATAGGTATGCTCCTGTGCCGGGAACACGCCTTCCTTGACTTCCTGATCGAAGGCCTTGAAGGCTTCCGTCATAACCTCGCCGACGTTGGCAAAGTGCTTGACGAACTTCGGCTTGAAATCGGTGAACATGCCGAGCATATCCTGATAAACCAAAACCTGACCGTCGCAGCCAGCACCGGCGCCGATGCCGATGGTCGGAATATCCAGGCTGTCGGTAATCTTCTGTGCCAGCAGAGCCGGAATGCCTTCCAGAACAACAGCAAAGGCACCTGCTTCCTGTACGCGGCGGGCATCATCCAGAATCTGCTGTGCTTCCTTTTCGCCCTTGCCCTGTACCTTAAAGCCGCCGAATGCATTGATGGACTGCGGGGTCAGACCGAGATGGGCGCAAACCGGAATGGATGCGCCGACAATCGCCTTGATCTGCTCGCATACCGAAGCGCCGCCCTCCAGCTTGACTGCCTGTGCGCGGCCTTCCTTCATCAATCTGCCTGCATTGACAACAGCGTCATAAACAGATGCCTGATACGACATAAACGGCATGTCGCCGATAATCAGTGCATTTTTTGCACCGCGGGCAACCGCTGCCGTATGATGAATCATATCTTCCATTGTAACGGACAATGTGTCCTCATAGCCGAGAATGGTATTTCCCAGCGAATCTCCTACCAGAATCGAGTTGATACCTGCTGCATCGACGAGCTTTGCGGTCGAGTAATCATACGCTGTCAGCATCGACAGACGCGTGCCTTCCTTTTTTGCCTGCTGGAATGTTAATACAGTGTTCTTCATGACAATCCCTCCAAATACTTGATGAGGGCGGTATCGTCTCTGTCTGGATGTTTTTTGTGTGCAATATCACATAATCTGCGTGTCAAACGGGCATATAATGCCTGTTCCTCCCGCGTCAAACATGCCATGTGCGACTGGATCGTTTCCATGTCGCCGCGCTCTGCCGGACCGCTCAGTCCGTTGACCGGCCCCTTCTCGCAAACCGCCTGCAGATTTTCCTGCATCAGCGGGGTCAGAGCGGTCAGCGCCTGCTCCGGCGTAAAGCCGCACTGCTGCAGGAGCTGTGTGCCCCAGTCTGCCAGTCCAACGACCAGATTGCTCACAACGCACGCTGCCAAATGATAGCGCGCCTTGTCCTGCGCATCAATCGACGCATACTGTACGCCGCAGGCATCCAAAACCGCCTGCATGTGCGGTGCGCCGTTGCCTTCCAGCGTAAAAAACGCGCCGGACAGCTTCTCCCACGCGGAGAATCGGTCACTGACTGCCATCATCGGGTGCACGGAACAGGTCTGTGCGCCGCACGCATCCGCTCCCTCGAAAACCGAGCTGGGCAATGCGCCGCTGCAATGGCATATCCATTTACTTTTGATCGGCAGTGTTTTCATGTCCTTCCACATGCGTGCAACCGCACCATCCGATGTGGTCACGAACAGGGTATCGCTCGCTTGTACGATCTCTTCCAATGTATCAAAGCAATGCGTCCTTGTAAACTCTGCTGCCTCCTCGGCGTGCTTGCGGGTTCTGCTATAGTAGCCTGTGACGGCGATACCGCGCTGGGTAAACAGCTTACCGAGCGATGTACCGACGTTTCCCGCGCCGATAAAACCAATTTTCATACGAACCACCTCCGTATTTTTACCGTCGGCGATTCCCTGTGCATCAGTCCCACTTGCCTGCGGCAATATAGGCTGTGCCGAAAAAAAGAAAAACATCCGGTGCAGTTTACGATGGATTCTCGTAATACCACCCATACCGTTTAGAATAGCACAACGGGCAATGCGAAACAAGAGGTTTCCCGCAAAATATAATTTTTTCTCCGTACAGCCCAATGTTTTTCCCAAACACCAGCTGGATTTTATCTGTTCTTACCCGAAAAACGCCGATATTTCATTTTTGTATTTGTTACTTTTTGTCATTTAAACGTCAACTTTGCCGCATTTTTTGTTAACTATTCTCATTTTTCCAAACTTTCTCTCGTGTGCACGCAGCACGCATATCTCATAAAATTCCTCGTCCCGCGCCAGAGCTCAATCTCGCATTTATTCGATTTTCCGTTTCTTTTTATTTCTTTATGCGGATTTAAGTTTTCTTTAAAAATTTCAAAAGTCCTCTTGCAATATGTTGCTCTTTTCCGTATAATGATAATATATTGAGAGATTTGAGAAGGAATATTTGCATAAACCGTATATTTCCCCTTATTTACGGATATGCACAGGCAAGGAGAGATTTATTATGGTCGAATTTACAACTCAATTCTGTGACTCTGCCAGCTTTTGCCAAACTGCTCTGCGGCAGTATGGCCGGTATGAGAAAGACGCCGATACCAAGCAGCTGCCGTTTTTGAACGAGCACACTGTTATCGCATATATAACAGAAGGCTCTGGCAGCTTCAAGCTCGGCACATCGCTTCACACCATCGAAGCTGGCTCCGTCCTCGTCATGTTCCCAGACGTCTGTGTCAATGCTACTGCATTTGAAGGCCCTGTCAAGGTCATGTGGGCAGAGATGTCCGGCGACCCGCTGCCGAAAATTCTGGCACGCGCCGGTCTGACGCCGCAAAAGCCGATCTTGTCTCTGGCTGATCTGGGAGATCGCTGCAAGACTGCAAAAACGATGGCTCGCCTGACCGATCCGGACACCGAGCTCGGCGCTCTGGAAGCCTATGGTCTGGCAATGGAAGTGCTGAACAACGTGGTAGAGGAAAGCCCGCGTCCGTGCCAGCCGAAGGTATCCAACCTCCAGCAGTATTACGTTGACAAGTCCATCCGGTATATCAAGACCAAGTATCCGCAGGACATTTCGGTAGAAGATGTCGCGCAGTACTGTGGTTTGAACAGAAGCTATCTCGGCAAGCTGTTCCGTGATGCGACCGGCATGACCACACAGGAATATCTGATCCGCCAGCGCATGAGCGTTGCTTGTCACTATCTCCAGATCGGTGCCGCTCCGATTGCAACGATTGCTCGTTCTGTCGGCTATCCGAATCAGCTGCACTTCTCCCGTGCCTTCCACAAGGTATTCGGCATTCCGCCGCGTGAGTGGCAGAAGCGCAACCGCAAGAATGGCAAGTAATAGGTAAATCTAAGGATATAGCGCCAGTTCCGAATGTTTTCGGAACTGGCGTTTTTTCGCCGTTATCGTTGTATTTTGCTAACTTTTATGGTATGCTATACCAAACAAAGGAGGACGATCCATGAAACACACGCATTCTGCCCTGCTTTTGGTCTGTCTGGCGGCTTTTTTGCTGACAGGCTGCGGTTCCGGCAAAGCAGGCTCATCTGAAAATCCCTATGTATGTACCAAGCAGACCGCCAATGCAGGCAATTATGTTACCTATGACTATGACGCAAGCGGCAATTGCACCAAAGAATCCCGTTATTCTGCATCTGGGAATCTTACCGGCTGGACAGAGACGACATACAGCGAGGACAATCAGCCGACAGAAGTTATCACATACAACGAAGCCGGAGAGATCCAGTCTCGCGTCAGCAATCAATACAAAAACGGCAACCTGATTGCCACCGTCAGTCTGGACGGCAGCAAGAAAAACAAAAATTATGAGGAAGCCTATACCTATGATGCCAAGGGACACCTGACCAAGCAGGTACATACCGAAGAGCACGGCAGTGTCAACAACAGCTATTGGGTTGACATCACAACCGACGATCAGGGCAGACAGACCAAATCGGTGCAGCACAACGATACTGATGCCGCCCAGGATACGATTACCATCGAGTCTCTCTATAACGAAGCCGGAAATCTTGTCAAATCCAGCACCTATACCAATGACACACTGGACAGCTGGGATGAAATGGACTACGATGCGGACGGCAATCTGCTCAACACCTGCACCTATGACGCGCAGGGAAAATTGCAGATGAAATACACCAACAGCTACGACAAGCACGGCAATATCACGGAGACCGACATCCTGACACCGGATAAAAGCGAACCGCTCGTGACCTATGAATATCTGACCCTTCGGCAATATCTGAAATCTCTTTCTTAATGCGCCAAACAGCACAAAAGACCCGCCTCTGGCAGGTCTTTTTCTTTCCCTATTCCTATATCTACCATCTATTTTCCTTAGATGAATTGATAAATTGCCTTTGCCACACCGTCATTATCATTGGTATCTGTGACATATTTTGCCAGCTTTTTTACTGCCTCATCGCCATTTCCCATGACGACCGGCATTCCCGCAATGCGCAGCATATCCGAATCGTTGTCGCTGTCTCCAATCGCCATCACTTCATCCATCGTGATGCCCATAACATGGGTCAGCTCCTGCAAGGCAAGTCCCTTATTGACGCCCTCCGGCATAATCTCAAAATTGTTTTCCGCCGAGCGCGTGATATGAATGCCCGGCAGCTGGTTAATTTCCGCCAGTGCCTCTGCCAGCACCTGTACATCGCCGCGCGCAAAGACCTTAGATACCGGAAATTTATGCTCGCGGATTGTCGCCGCGACATCCGGCAGCACTACCTTGCTCGCCCAGAAGCCCTCTGTGCGCTTGGTATTACACAAAATTTCATCCGAATATGGGTTCAGATACAATCTGTCGCCCACATAAATCATGACTGTGACCGGACGATTCTGCACAGCCTCTACGACCTTCGCGCCGATGTCCCACGGCATCGCCCATTCCTTTACGTTGCGCGCATTGCGCACATCGGAAATCGCTGCGCCGCCTGCTGAAATCAGCAGAGAGGATGCACCGATTTCCTTTGAGAAAACAGCGGCTTCTCCTACAATTCGACCGGTACAGACGATTACCTTGACGCCCTTGCTGCGCGCATAGGCCACCGCCTCCACCGTCGATGGAAGTATATCAATACTGCTGGTCAGCACTGTTCCGTCCAGATCCAGTGCAATCAAACGATACATTCTGAATAGCTCCCCTTCCGTTTGTGAAAATCCTGTTTTTATGCGTACTTGTTATGCAAACACCTGCACGGCAATGGCACCGCCGATGATAACCACCGAGACCAGCGCGCAAATTGCATCTGCTTTTCCAAATTTCAGCTGGCGCATTCTCGTGCGTCCAATATCTCCGCGATACAGCCGGCACTCCATCGCTGTCGCCAGCTCATCCGCGCGGCGAAACGCCGACACAAACAGCGGCACCAAAATCGGCACGAGTGCCTTGGCGCGGTGCAGCAGGCCGCCGGAATCAAAATCCGCGCCGCGGGCGCGCTGTGCGCTCATAATTTTGTCGGTCTCCTCCACCAATGTCGGAATAAACCGCAGAGCCAGCGACATCATCATTGCTAGCTCATGAATTGGCGCGTGTACTTTTTTGAGCGGAGACAGCAGCCGCTCCAACCCGTCTGTGAGCTGAATCGGCGACGTCGTATATGTCAGCAGCGAGGCGCCGACAATCAGCAAAATCAATCGCACCACAATGAGCACCGCTCGGCTGACACCATTGGATGTGATCGTAAGCATGGCAAACTGCCACAGGGTATCGCCGCCCGGCGTCATAAACAGATTCAGCACCGCGGTAAAGACAATAATAAACAGCAGCGGCTTGAGACCGCGCAGCACCATGCGCAGCTTGAGGCGCGCCAGATAAACCATACCGAAAATAAATGCCGCGAGCAGCAGCATAGAGATGGGATTGCTGCACACAAAGACGGCAACAATCAGTACCAGCACCAGCAGAATCTTTGTGCGCGGGTCGGCACGGTGCAGAAGCGAACGCCCCGGAAAATATTGTCCCAGTGTGATGTCCTTCAGCATCAACTTTTCCCTCCTGCCTGTTGTTTATAGGCAAGCAGCTGTTTCACTGCCTGCTCCACGGTATAACAGCCGGTATCGACCGATATTCCGCGTTTTTTTAGCTCTAACAAAATCTTTGTGACCTGCGGCACGGTCAGTCCCGCCTGTTCCAGCGCTTCCGCCTGTGCAAAAACCGTCTCCGGTGTACCGGTCATAAAAACCTGTCCTTTTTTCATCACGACAAGCCGGTCTGCCATGCGCGCCGCATCCTCCATAGAATGGGTGACGAGGACAATCGTCGTGCCGTGCAAATCGTGCAGGCGGCGAATCAAATCAAACATTTCCCGGCGTCCCGCCGGATCCAAGCCCGCTGTCGGCTCATCCAGCACCAGAATTTCCGGCTGCATCGCCACAACACCCGCCAGTGCCACGCGGCGTTTTTGTCCGCCGGACAGCTCAAACGGAGATTTATCGCGCAGACTGACGTCCAGCCCGACATCTTCCATCGCCTGTGTGACGCGCCGTTCAATTTCTGCGGCATCCAATCCCATATTGGTCGGGCCATAAGCAATATCCTTTGCAATCGTCTCCTCAAACAGCTGATATTCCGGATACTGGAACACCAGACCGATATGAAAGCGCACGCTTCGCAGGTCATTGTCCGAGGCAAAGATGCTCTTTCCATGCAGCAAGACATCTCCCTCTGTCGGGCGAAGCAGTCCATTGAGATGCTGAATCAACGTGGATTTGCCCGAACCGGTATGTCCGATAATCGCCAAAAATTCGCCGCGTTCCACGCTCAAATTGACATGATTCAGTGCTTTTTGTTCAAACGGCGTGCCCTTGCTGTATATATGACTCAGGTCACGCACTTCTAAGACAGACATGTCATGCGCCCCCTTTCAGCCATGCTTCCAGTCGATCTGCACACGCTTCAACGGTCAGAGCGTCGATAGGCAATTGGATACCGGCAGTCTGATTGAGCTGTTCCAGCAGCTCAATGCTCTGCGGTCCCTCCAATCCCAGCTCCCGCAGCCGCTGCGTTTGGGTAAATACCTTGCGCGGTGTGCCGTCCATGACAAGATGTCCGCCATCCAAAACGGCGACGCGCTGTGCCTGCACCGCTTCATCCATATGATGTGTGATGAGAATGATGGTAATGTGCTGTTTTTCGTGCAGCTCATGCAGGATACGCATAATATCCGCGCGGCCCTGCGGATCGAGCATGGCTGTCGGTTCATCCAGCACAATGCATTTCGGCTGCATCGCCAACACACCGGCAATGGCAACGCGCTGTTTTTGTCCGCCGGACAGCAAATGCGGGGCATGTAGATGATATTCATACATACCGACGAGCTTGAGTGCCTGATAGACACGGCGGCGGATTTCTTTTGGTTCAACGCCCATATTTTCCGGGCCAAACGCGGCATCTTCTTCCACAACCGTTGCGACAATCTGGTTATCCGGGTTCTGAAATACCATACTGCACGCGCGGCGGATGTCCCACAGCTTTTCTTCGTCCATGGTATCCATGCCATCCACCCAAATCCTGCCGCCGGATGGCAGATTGATGGCATTGCACATGCGCGCAAAGGTAGATTTTCCAGAGCCGTTTCTGCCCAAAATCGCGGCAAACTGTCCATATGGAATGGTAAGATTCACGCCGTCCAACGCCAAATGCGTTGCCCGCGAGAAATCCGTATAACGGAAGGTTAAATTTTCCGCATGAATCATGTCTGACATGGTGTACTTCCTTTATTTGGGGATGGAGAGCACCGACTCCCTCAGTCGCTTCGCGACAGCTCCCTCAAAGAGGGAGCCTAAAGCCTTCCTCCTTGAGGAAGATACAAGGGAGCAGCACACAAACAACTTGACATTCAAGAGATGTTTTGCTTCTTTTTACCGATTGGTATTTACCCAGCGGGCAGTATTGCCGCACGGCAGGGCGTAGCCCGTCGATTTTACCGGCAGACCCAGCTCCTGACAGTCAATATGACCGCCGAAGCGAGAGGCAATCGTCGTGCCGAGAATATATCCCATGACTGCCGGTGCGAGACCTGTCGAATAGCTGTTGACAAGCAGGAACAGCGGGTCATCCGACAGCAGCTGAGAGGTCAGCTGAATAAAATCGGCAATGTCATTTTCAATCTTCCAAACCTGTCCCGTAGGGCCTCTGCCATAGCTCGGTGGGTCCATGATGATGCCGTCATACTTGTGTCCGCGGCGAATTTCTCGCTCGACAAACTTCTTGCAGTCATCGACAATCCAACGAATCGGACGATCTGCCAGACCGGATGCCACGGCATTCTCCTTTGCCCACTGCGTCATGCCCTTCGAGGCATCGACATGGCACACACTGGCGCCGGCAGAAGCTGCCGCCAGCGTCGCACCGCCGGTATAGGCAAACAAGTTGAGGACACGCACCGGCTTATCCGACTTGCGAATGAGTCCATCGACATAATCCCAGTTTGCCGCCTGCTCCGGGAACAAACCGGTGTGCTTAAAGTTCATCGGTTTGATGTGAAAGGTCAGCTCTCGATAGTGAATGTCCCACTGGCTCGGCAGCTTCTTGATGTTCCACTTGCCGCCGCCGGAGGATGAACGATGATAAGACGCATCTGCGGTTCTCCAAGCAGAAACGTTTTTCTGCTTCGGCCAAATCGCCTGCGGGTCCGGACGAACCAAGACCTGCTTGCCCCATCGCTCTACTTTTTCGCCGTTGCCGCAGTCGAGCACCTCAAAATCTTTCCATTTATCTGCAATCCACATATGACTCTCCTGTTATCTATGCTTGGTATATTTCTTCTGATTAGATTTCTGGTCACGGCGTCCGCCGGATGACCGGTGATTGGTATTGCTCCGCGCCGTGCGCTTGTCTGTTCTGCGCGATGTCTGCTGCGCGTTTCTGCCGCGCCCTTGCTTTCTCTGCGATTTTTCCGTGTGCAGATGGGCAAAATGCTCATTGGGTCGCGGACGAATCAAACATTCTCTGCCGTAGCCGATGAGATCCTCTCTGCCCGCCTGAAGCAGAGCCTTGATGACAATCGCGCGCTTATCCGGTCTGCGCCACTGCAGCAGCGCACGCTGCATCTCTTTTTCCTCCGGTGTCTTGGCAACATATACCGGCTTCATCGTGCGCGGATCGACACCGGAATAATACATCGCCGTGGACAACGTGCCCGGTGTCGGATAAAAGTCCTGTACCTGCTGCGGCATATAGCCAATCGAGTGCAGATATTCCGCCAGATGCACGGCGTCACTCAGCTCTGCGCCCGGATGGGAGGACATCAAATACGGTACCAGATACTGTTTTTTGCCCAATTTTGCATTGATGCGTTCATATCGCTCTTTAAATCGGCGGTACACATCAAATGACGGCTTGCCCATGTAATACAGCGCATGATCGCTCATGTGTTCCGGTGCGACTTTGAGCTGACCGCTGATATGATACTTGACCAGCTCCAAGAAAAATTCGTCGTTGTCGTCCGCCATCATGTAATCATAGCGCAGACCCGAACGCACAAATACCTTCTTGACACCCGGAATTTCCCGCAGCTGACGCAGCAGTTTGAGATAATCCGAATGATCTGCCCGCAGATTGCCGCACGCCTTCGGGAACAGACAGCGTTTATTCTGACATAAGCCCTGTGTCTCCTGCTTTTTGCACGCCGGAAAACGGAAATTCGCCGTTGGGCCTCCGACATCGTGAATATATCCCTTAAAATCTGGATGCTGGGCGATGCGTTTGCCCTCAGCCACAACCGATTCATGCGAACGCGAGGAAATATATCTGCCCTGATGGAACGCCAGTGAGCAGAAATTACAGCCGCCGAAACAGCCGCGGTTGTGAATAATGGAAAACTGCACCTCGGCAATCGCCGGCACGCCGCCGACAGCTTCATAGCTCGGATGATAGGTTCTCTCATACGGCAGGCCATATACCCAGTCCATTTCCTTCGTTGTCAGCGGAATAGACGGCGGATTCTGTACGAGAAGGCGGTGTCCATGCTTCTGCACGACAGCCTTTCCCGTGATATGATCCTGCTGGGCATACTGAATCTTTACCGATTCGGCATACTTGATTTTATCTTCTATGGTCTCCTCCAGCGAAGGACACCACACGGCCGGAAACGAAATATCCTCTGCATCCTTGGTAAAATATGCCGTGCCGCGGACATGCTTGCACACCTCGGCACCGCGTTTGCCCGCCTTGAGATTAGCGGCAATTTCCAGCACCGATTTTTCGCCCATGCCGAACATCAGGCCATCTGCGCCTGCGTCCTGCAAAATAGACGGCATGATATGATCCGCCCAATAATCATAATGCGCAAAGCGGCGCAGACTCGCTTCGAGTCCGCCGAGATAAATCGGCGTATCCGGAAATGCGCGGCGCGCGAGCTTGGCATACACCGTCACAGCGCGATCCGGCCGCTTGCCGCCCACGCCGCCGGGAGAATACGAGTCGTCATGTCTCCGCTTCTTGGACGCCGTATAATGTGCCACCATCGAGTCAATATTGCCGCCGTTGATGAGCACGGCATAGCGCGGCCGTCCCATTGCCACAAAGTCCGCTTCTGTGCGGAAATCCGGCTGTGACAAAATCGCCACGCGGTATCCCGCGTCCTCTAACACGCGCGAAATCACCGCCGTGCCAAACGATGGGTGATCTACATAAGCGTCGCCGGTCACCAGCAGAAAATCACAGTAATACCACCCGCGCGACAGCATATCTTCTTTTGAAATCGGCAAAAAGCCGCCTGTTTTCTTCGCCATATCGTCCTCTTTTGACTGATTTTAGAAATTCCTAGTTTTTCTCAGCTTTTATCATACCACAGCAGAGCGGAAGAAGAAACGGAATATTTTACGAATTTCCTGTTTTTTTACTTTTACTTTCCGACACGCGCAAAAACGCCCATCCCGCCAGCGGGATGGGCGTCCAATTACCGATTGTATCAATTAGTCGTTGACGTAAGCGGCAACGATCTGACCGATATACATCTTGTGGTAATCCGGTGCATCGTATGCGTGCTCAAAAATCGGCATATCGGTGCAGTTTTCCGGCGGCAGCTCCTGTGCGTACATCTTCTTGCACACGAGGGTGTATGCTGCTTCCTCAAAAGTCGGCACGCCGTCAATCATGGTCTTGGTCAGACCGGATTCCTTGAGCTTGTCGATGTCGCGGCCGGACTTGGAGCCAGCCAGCTTGAGGGCATCCTCATGTCCCGGCTTCAGGCAGGTCACCGTGAACAAATCGTTGTTCTCCATGTAGCCGAAGGTGTGGCGGGAATGGCGAACATACACGGTGATTGCCGGCTTGAACCACAGCTCACCCAGCATACCCCAGTTGATGGTCATAAAATTAAAATCGTTCTCTGTGCCGGCAGCCAGCAGCATCCACTTGTTGCAGATTTCATCAATGGCATTGCCCGGCAGCTCGGTCGGATCAATCTTGCGGAAAGACATCGTAAAAACCTCCTCAAATATCTTTTGTTGTGTATATGATTATCTTACTATATTCCCGCCGCGATATGCAAGCGGTTTTGCGCATTTTTATGCGCTCAGAAATTTGTTATCACGGCAGATCTCTTGCGCGGAGCTGCATCTGCATCCAGTCATCGCGCGTGATGAGCACGCGGCGCGGTTTAGAACCTTCAAACGGCCCGACAATGCCGCGCTGCTCCATCTGATCGACCAGACGCGCGGCGCGCGCATAGCCCAGCTTCAAGCGGCGCTGCAGCATGGATACCGATGCCTGTCCCGACTCGACGACAATCGTAATCGCCTGCGGCAGCAGCTCGTCCTCATCTTCGGACGCATCGTAGCCGCCCGCCGATTCACTTTCCGACTGCTTCTCGATATGATCCATAATTTCCTGCGAATACTCCGCTTCAGCGTTTTTCTTTACATACTGAATGACGTTTTCGATTTCCTCTGTGCTGACAAAACAGCCCTGAATGCGCACCGGCTTATTGAGATTGATCGGAGAATACAGCATATCGCCCTTGCCAATCAGCTTATCCGCGCCGACGGTATCCAAAATAATGCGCGATTCGACCTGCGATGCCACCGCAAAGGCAATGCGTGACGGAATATTCGACTTCATCAGACCGGTAATGACATCGGTAGACGGTCTCTGCGTCGCAACGACCAGATGCATACCGGCAGCACGCGCCTTCTGCGCGATGCGGCAGATCGAAGTCTCGACCTCCTTTGCCGCCACCATCATGAGATCGGCAAGCTCGTCAATGACAATGACAATCTGCGGCAGATGCTCCATGCGCGGATGGATGACCTGCTGTCCGTCCGCCTCTTCCGTCGGCGGCTCCTCCTGTGCCTGTTCCTGCTGCTGGCGCACCAGCTCATTGTAATCGCTGAGACCGCGCACACCGGACGCTGCAAACAGGGCATAGCGCCGCTCCATCTCACTGACCGCCCAGCTCAGGGCACCGGACGCCTTTTTCGGGTCCGTGACGACCGGAATGAGCAGATGCGGAATGCCGTTATAATTTCCCAGCTCGACCATTTTCGGGTCAACCATGATGAGCCGCACATCGGCCGGAGAGGATTTATACAGCAGCGAAATCAAAATCGAATTGATACACACGGATTTACCGGAGCCTGTCGTACCGGCAATGAGCAAATGCGGCATCTTTGCCAGATCAATGACCTGTGCCGCGCCGGTAATGTCCTTGCCGAGGGCAACGGACAGGCTCGCCTGCGAATTTTCAAAGGCCTTCGAGCCGATGACATCGCGCAGCGATACCATCTGTACCGTGCGGTTCGGCACCTCAATGCCGACGGCCAGTTTGTCTGGAATCGGCGCAATGCGAACGGTATCCGCACCCAGCGACAGCGCAATATCATCCGACAGCGAGGTAATGCGCGAAAATTTAACGCCGCGTTCCATCTGAATTTCAAAGCGTGTGACCGACGGGCCGCGCACAATATTGATAATCTGCACGTCGATGCCAAACGATGCCAGCGTATCCACCAATCGTTCGGCGCTGTCGCGCAGCTCGGCGCGAACGTCCGTATTGGAGGTCTTTGGTGCACTTTTCAGCAGCTTGAGCGGCGGATATTGGTATTCTGCCGCCGGTGTGTCCAGCGCACGGGCAATTTCCTGATGTACCTGTTGTTTTTCTTCTTTTGTCGCGCGTGTTTCTTCCTGCGGCGCCGCGGTCTGCTGCTCTGCCTTCACAGCCGCCTCTTCCCAAGGCGGTACATCCGGTTCCGGCTGCGCCGTCTCCGGCGTATGCATGGTCTCTGTGAGATTCGGCATCACCTCCGCCAGACGGCGGCGATTATCCACTTTACCCTCCGGCGCTGCCTGCGCAGACGCTTCTGTCTGCGGCTTGTCTTCCGACAAATCGTCGGTTTCCTGCTGCGCCCGCTCGGCCTTTTCCTGCTGCTTGAGCAGCTTCGCCTTTCGGCGGCTGCCGCGCTGATTACGCAGTCTGGTCATGAGGCTGGTCTGACCGAGCAGCTGTGTGCGCTCCTCGTCATCCAGCTCTTCCGTGCGCGTCTTTGCCGGTGACACGGTCATATCCTGCTCGCGCAGCTGCTCGACATCCTCATACAGCATACCGCGCAGACACGTCCAAATGCGCATTGGTGTCGTATTGCACGCAACGAGCAGCAACAGTGCCATGACCATGACGAGCACGATCTTGGCACCCATGCTGGACAGCAGAAATACCAGAATACTCGCCAGCATACCGCCAATCACGCCGCCCATATGCAGACTCTGCCCGTTGTGCCACAGCTCAATGATGGAGGAAAAGCCGATTTCCATGCGGGGATTGACGAGAATCGTCTGCGCGAGCGCGCTCCACAGCACCGGAAGCAGCAGCGCGCTCGTCACGCGCAGGCGCACCGGCCGAAAATCGCACAGCGCAATCATACCGCCTGCGCACAGGGCAAGACAAAACGGCTTGCTTCCCCAGCCGATGAGTCCGCCGACCAGATGCAGCACACCGGTGAGCAGCACGCCGTCCATCTGGCACAGCGCCAGCACAAGAATCACCGCCAGCACCAGCAGTCCAATGCCGACGGTCACGTTGTTCCATACCTGCCCGCTTTCGATCAGGTTCTCTTGCTGTTTTTTCGGTGCCGTGCGCCGCGTGGTGCTCGACTTTTTCGTTCCCGTGCGTTTGCGGCTTGCTGCATTTGTCGTTCTTGCGCCGCTGCTGCGAGATGATGTCGTCCGCCGCGTTCCGGCGGACGTCTTTTTGCCTGACGCGGTCTTTTTTGTCCGCGTCGTTGTCTTTTTTGTATTTGCCAATGGAAAATACCACCTGTTTCTTGTATAGCGTATTGCTATCGTACCATAAAACCGGAAAAAATGCCACATTGACCGTTGCATTTTTCTTCTCAGGTCTGTATTCTATAATATAGGCAGGAATGTTCTGTTCCCATGTGCATGGAGACCGATTCGTTTTCAAACTTTTTTCTTTTCCGGCTCCGTTGTTCACACTTTTGTAATAGCCTCCTGTTATACTTTTACTCATCATAGAAAGGAATCTGTCCTTTGAATACAGCGATTATTCTCAGCTATGACGGCACCGCGTATCACGGCTGGCAGACCCAGCGCAATGCAAGCTCTGTCCAGCAGACCGTGACCGAAGCCCTCTCCTCCCTCTTGGGACAGGAAGTGTCGGTTTCCGGTGTCGGACGCACAGACGCCGGTGTCCACGCGCGGCGATATGTTGCCAATTTTCACGGCACGCACACCATCCCGATGGATCGCCTGCCGCTCGCCGTCAACGCCCATCTCCCGATGGACATTGCCGTATCCGGTGCCACGCTCGTGCCGGACGACTTTGACGCACGCTTCAACTGTACCCGCAAGGAGTACACCTACCTCATCTCTCCAGGGAAAATTCGGGATCCGTTTGCGGTGAGCCGCAGCTATTTCTATCCCTATTCGCTGGATGTAGACGCCATGCAGCGTGCCGCACAATATTTTATCGGCAGAAAAGATTTTGCCGCCGTTCGCTCGATGGGCACACCGGTCAAATCGACCGTGCGGGAAATTTTTACCTGCAGTGTCGATGCTGTCGGTGCGCTGGTTCGCATCCGCGTCTCGGCGGACGGCTTTTTGTACAACATGGTGCGGGCGATCTCCGGCACGTTATTGTACGCCGGTCAGGGGAAATTCCCGCCGGAAGAGATCCAAACGATTCTGGCGAGCTGTGACCGCGAACAGGCAGGACCAACGCTCCCGCCGCAGGGCTTGTATATGACACGCCTCTGGTATGACACGACGCCGGAGCTTGATCCCTTTCATCTCCACGCAGATGAAAGCGTGCCGGGAGGGCTGCCGATATGAAAAAAATGTCTTTGAAGCGGCGGGAGGATCCGCTGTGGAACAGCCCCGATGTCACGCTTCGCCGCGTCCATCGCTTCCGTACCTATGTCGGACGTCTGCTCGTCCTCGTCACCCTGCTGTTTGTCGGCATGAATTTACAGCTGTTTACCCCCGCGAGCCTCGCCAACATCCGTTCTTCTCTCAAAGCCGCCTCCGTGCGGTCGGCAGAAGATATGACGGTGGTCTCGTATCCATCCGGTTCCAGCAAATCCATGATGCCGTTCGGCAACGGACTCGCCATTTGTTCCGACAATTCGCTATCCTTCGAGTTGCCGGGCAAATACTCGCAGATGGAAACCAATCTTTCCTATGCCAATCCGGTGATGCGCGCATCCAATCAGTATCTGCTGGTCTTTGACCGCGGCGCGTATCGCTTTACCGTCACAAACACGCTCAACGAGCTGTACTCGCAGACGGTGTCCTCCCCGATCACCAACGCCGACATCGCCGCAAACGGCAATGTCGCCATCGTGACCGACGAGGCTGGCTACAAGAGCGCCGTCCGCGTATACAACGTGGACAACGAGCATCTGTACACGTGGTCTACCAACAACTGCTACATTATGTCCGCGGCACTTTCCTCGGACGGCCAGCGTTTGGCGCTGTTTTGCTTCCAGCAGGACGGTCTGACACTGACCTCCAAGCTGCTTTTCGCCGACATCAATTCGGATAAGCAGCCGAGCGAGAGCGATGACGGCGTTGATATGAACGGCAATCTCGTGCTCGGCATGAAATTCCTGGGCAACAATACCGTCTGTGCCGTCTGCGACAACGCAACCTATGTTGTCTCGCGCGGCGGACAAATCAAGTATCAAAAGGACTATTCTTCCGATGATCTGATCGCGTTCGATTTGACAAACGACTGTCTTGCTCTGGCAACGGAAGCCTATTCGCAGACCGGCCGTGCTGAGGTTGTCCTCATCAATGCACGCGGCACGGCTTCCCGCAAGCCGTTATATCTGCCGGAGCAGCCGGACGGCGTCAGCTACTGCGACGGACGACTCGCCATCACGACCGGCGAAACCGTCACATTCTATTCTAAGAGTCTAAAAGAGATTGATTCCCAGACCGGACTGACTGGTCTGTCTCGTGTCTATATGCGTTCCGGCGGCTCCGCCATCGCCCTGTTTAACAGTCAGGCGCGCGTGCTGACCATCGGCAGCCCGCTGGAAGATTTCCGTTCTTCCTCGGACTGACCGCACAAGACACACGCTCTATTTTCTATTTCCTTGAAAGGACGGAATGTTTATGACAGCTGTTGACTGGATCGTTTTACTCGTTATCCTTTTATACACCATCAATGGATTCCGCAGAGGATTTGTCGGTACAATTTTTAATCTGTTCGGCTCACTCGCCGCGCTGATTCTCGCGCTGGTATGCGCCGGGCACTTCCGCGCCCAGGTCGGCGCAAAAATTGCTCCGTATCTGAAAGAGTCGGTCAGCGCGTCCATGCCGACGCTATCGACCTCCGTGTCTACATCTGCTTCTGAGCTATGGAACAGCATTTCCGGCTATTTGCAGAACATCTTATCCTCTCAGCATGTATCCTTAGAGGTACTGCAAGCGGCAGAAGATCCGCGCGACACCATGCTCAATGCCATTGCGCTGTGTGTCGGCGAGGCACTCGCTTATGTCATGATCTTCCTTGTGTCGTTTATCGTTTTGCTCATCTTGATTCACTGGGCAGCATCCGCATTCGATCTGTTTACCCGTCTGCCGATCATTCATTCGTGCAATGCACTGCTCGGCGGTCTGCTCGGACTCGCCTGCGGCCTGGTGCTGTGCACGGTTGTGCTGTGGGCCGTCAAGCTGGTTGCTCCGGCAGCCTATTCCGATGCCGGTCTGCTCTCTCCGTCTGTGATGGAGCACTCCGCCATTGCCGGAAAGCTGGTCGGCTGGAACGACGGCGTATCGCTGTTTGAAAGCGATTCTGCCAATACCTGAGTCTTTTTCCCCATTATTTTTATCATCAAGACATACTTCGCAATAGTAGAAAGGAATTTACCCCTATGCATATGCCTTTATGCTCCCGCTGCCACAAAAATGTGGCGGTGGTGTTTATCTCTAAAATGGAAGAAGGCGGCGCCTCCAACGAGGGCTACTGCCTGAAATGTGCCAAAGAGCTGGGTCTCAAGCCGATTGACGGCCTGATGCGCCAGATGGGCATCACAGAGGATGATCTCGACCAGATCACCGATGAAATGACCAACATGCACTCGCTCATCAATCCGGATGACGAGGACGCAGACGACGCCGATCTCATCCCGGACGAGGATTCCGACAATCCGGACGACGATTCGTTTGATTTCGGCGGCACACACACCTTCCCGTTCCTCGACAAGCTGTTCTCCAGCAACGACAATGCCGGGGCATCGAACGAGGAGACCGGCACGGACACCCAGGACAAAGAAGAAGCGCGCCGCAAGAAAAAAGAAGCGAAAAAGCGAAAGAATCTGTCCGCATACTGCACCGATTTGACCTATCGCGCCCGTCAGGGACAGCTGGATGCGATTGTCGGCAGAGAGAGCGAGACCGAACGCGTCATCCAGATTCTCAATCGCCGCCAGAAAAACAATCCGTGTCTGATCGGCGAGCCGGGTGTCGGCAAGACCGCCGTCGCAGAAGGTCTGGCGATTCGCATCGCCAAGGGCGATGTGCCGTATAAGCTCAAGAACAAAGAAGTGCATCTGCTGGATCTGACTTCCCTCGTCGCAGGCACGCAGTTCCGCGGTCAGTTTGAAGGCCGCATGAAGGGACTCATCAACGAAGTCAAGTCTCTCGGCAACATTATTCTCGTCATTGATGAGGTGCACAACATCGTCGGTGCCGGTGATGCCGAAGGCTCGATGAATGCGGCAAATATTCTCAAGCCGGCACTGTCCCGCGGAGAAATTCAGGTGATCGGCGCGACAACCTTCGCCGAATACCGCAAATATATCGAAAAGGACGCCGCACTGGAGCGTCGCTTCCAGCCGGTAACCATCGCTGAACCGTCCATCGCAGACACGACAGAAATTCTCAAGGGCGTGCGCGGCTACTATGAGACCTTCCACGGCGTGCATATTTCTGACGAAATCTGCCATCAGGCAGCAACGCTGTCCGAACGCTATATCACGGATCGTTTTCTGCCGGACAAGGCCATTGATTTGATTGATGAAGCCTGCTCCCGCCTGAATCTGGACAGCCCGGCAACCGCCGAAATTCCGGAGCTTGGCGACAAGCTGGAAGAAATTCACCGCAAGCAGGATGATCTGTTACAGCTGCCGCAGAACAACGAGGTCTACGAGCAGATGGCCGAGCTGAAGAGCTTGGAATTGCAGACAGAAAACAAGCTGACCGAGCTGCGCAAGATTCCGGTTCCTGAGCTGACCACAGAGCATTTGGCTTCCGTCATCGAGCTGTGGACGGGTGTTCCGGCGTCCAAGGTCTGCGAGCAGGAATTTTCCCGCCTGATTGGTCTGGAAGAGCGTCTGCATCACCGCGTTGTCGGTCAGGAAAAGGCGGTTTCCGCCGTGGCTCATGCCGTTCGCCGTTCCCGCGCCGGTATCAGCCCGAAGCACAAGCCGATTTCCTTCCTGTTTGTCGGCCCGACCGGTGTCGGCAAAACCGAGCTGGTCAAGGCGCTGGCAGAGGATCTGTTCGACACGCCGGAAGCCCTTATCCGTCTGGATATGTCGGAATATATGGAAAAGCACACGGTTTCCCGTCTGATCGGTTCCCCTCCGGGATATGTCGGCTTTGACGAGGCCGGTCAGCTGACGGAAAAGCTGCGCCGCCGTCCGTACTCCGTTGTTCTGTTCGACGAGATCGAAAAGGCACATCCGGATGTCCTGAACATTCTGCTTCAGGTACTGGACGATGGCCGGATCACAGATGCGCAGGGACGCACCGTCTCGTTTGAAAATGCCATCATCATCATGACATCCAATGCCGGTTCTGACCGTTCCGGCGGCTCTGTCGGCTTCGGCAAGACGGTTTCCGAGCAGGGCGAGGCGCGCGCCGTCAAGGCTCTGGAGGAAATCATGCGGCCGGAATTCCTCAACCGCATTGACGATATTATCTCGTTCTCTCACCTCACGAAGGACGATTTCCGCGGCATCGCGGCAATCATGCTGGGTCAGCTGCGCGACACGCTGGAAGAGAACAACATCCGTCTGACTTGGGATGATTCGCTCGTCGACTATCTGATTGAGGATTCGTTCTCCGTCAAATTCGGCGCCCGCAACCTGCGCCGCGCGATTGAAAAGCAGGTTGAAGACGAGCTTGCCAACCGCATCATTGCCGCATGGGAGCATCCGCTCAGCGGTGCCCATGTCTCTGCCGCAGACGGCAAAATTATCGTGCAAACAATCTGATGTTACCCCCTCCGCCATGGTACAGCCATGACGGAGGGATATATTTCTAGGAGGTGTCCCCATGACTTGGAGACTCATTATTATCGCCGTTCTCATTGTGCTGCTGATTCCGACGATGGCACTGCTGCGCAAGCAGGAGGCCGTGAAAAAGACCGGAGACAAGGAACAAATCGCCGCTGTGCAAAAACAGCTGAACTTTTGTTGCGGTTTGCTCATCGCTCTGTTTCTGTGTGTGCTGGCTGTCACGATGTACAACGTGTATTCTGCGAAATTTTAGAAAAAACCAAAAGTTTTTTGCAAAAAACGCTTGACAATTCCCGCTTGGATTGGTATACTAAGTGAGCATTGTGAAAAGCCTGCGGGTGTAGTTCAATGGTAGAATGTCAGCCTTCCAAGCTGAACACGTGGGTTCGATTCCCATCACCCGCTCCATACCACTTACATCACATGCAGGCACAGACGATTCTGTATGCGCCAGTAGCTCAGTTGGATAGAGCAACTGCCTTCTAAGCAGTAGGCCGGGGGTTCGAATCCCTCCTGGCGTACCAATTCGATTGGGTCTGACGTGCATTCAAGTCTATATGGTGGGTGTAGCTCAGTTGGTTAGAGCGCCAGATTGTGGCTCTGGAGGCCGAGGGTTCGACTCCCTTCACTCACCCCATTTTTTCATTCTTCACGATGCCAGCCGTTGTGAAGAACATTTTTTATCGGGGGCTTTCAGCTTATTGCCTGCATACGGGGGCGTGGCCAAGTGGTTAAGGCACCAGACTTTGACTCTAGTATCGCAGGTTCAACTCCTGCCGCCCCTGCCAATCCGGTCCATTAGCTCAGTAGGTAGAGCATCTGCCTTTTAAGCAGAGGGTCCGGGGTTCGAACCCCCGATGGGCCACCAAAAAGCAGTATTTCTTCGGAAATGCTGCTTTTTTTGTTGCCTTTCTTGCAAGTTTCCTCCGCCTGCATTATACTGAAAGCAGAAGGAGATGATCGTTTATGAATCCTGTATTACAGAATATTTTAGATCGGCATTCCTGCCGCAGCTTTACCGAGCAGCCCATTGAGCCGGAAAAGCTGCAGGATCTATTGACCGCAGCGGTTTGGGCACCATCCGGCCGCAACGAACAGAGCTGGCATTTCACGCTTCTGGCAGACCGCGAAAAGATTCAAGCGCTTGCCGCCGCTGTCAAGAAAGCGGACAATCGTCCGGCCGGCTATAACTTTTTCGCTCCGGCCGCCTTTCTCATCGTGTCCGGCGAGCGGGACAACCGCAACAGCTTTTTGGACGCCGGTGCCGCCATGGAAAATGTTCTGCTGACGGCAACTTCTCTCGGTCTCGGCTCCTGCTGGATCAATCAGGTGCGCGACGTGTGCGACGATCCGGCAGTCCGTGCTCTGTTGACGGAATACGGCGTCCCGGAGAGCCATATCGTCAATGCATCCGCTGCCATCGGCTATCCGGCAGCACAGCCTGTCATTCACGAAAGAAAGCCAAATACCACGACTTTGGTTCGGTAAAAGGAGGAATTTCGATGTCATTGCAACAGCAAATCGCAGCCTTACAGGCCATGATTGATGAATCACAGAACATTGTCTTTTTTGGCGGCGCTGGTGTCTCGACAGAAAGCGGTATTCCGGATTTTCGCAGTGTAGACGGTCTATACCATCAGAAATACAAGTTTCCGCCGGAAACCATTCTCAGTCATTCCTTTTTCCAGTCCCAGCCGGAGGAATTCTTCCGGTTCTATCAGGACAAGATGCTCGCACTGGACGCCAAGCCCAATGCCGCGCACAAAAAGCTCGCTGAGCTGGAACAGGCAGGCAAGCTGACCGCTGTCATCACGCAAAACATTGACGGTCTGCATCAGGCCGCCGGAAGCAAGCGCGTCTATGAGCTGCACGGCTCTGTGCACCGCAATTACTGCCAGCACTGCGGCAAGTTTTATGACGCCCAGTACATGAAATCGTGCCACGGCATCCCGAAATGCCCGTGCGGCGGCATCATCAAGCCGGATGTTGTCCTGTACGAGGAATCTCTGGACGAGCAGTGCCTGACCGACAGCGTGCAGGCCATCGCGCAGGCGGATATGATGATTATCGGCGGCACGTCGCTCGCCGTGTATCCGGCTGCCGGACTCATTCAGTATTTCCGCGGCAAACATCTCGTCGTCATCAACAAGGGACAGACCCAGCGCTCTACCGGCGCGGAGCTGACGATTGATGCACCGATTGGACAAGTCTTTAGTCAAATTCAAGTCAGATAAATGAAAAAGGCGCTGCCTGCGGCAGCGCCTTTTTTTGCAATTTTTTCTTTTACTGTTCCATCTGATAGAATGCCTTAAATGCATTGTACGCGGCAAACAGATCCAGCTTTGCGATAACCTCAAACGGCGCGTGCATACTCAGCACCGGCACGCCGCAGTCCACGGTATCAATATTGCGGTTTGCCATGAACATTGCCACGGTGCCGCCGCCGCCCTGATCGACCTTGCCGAGCTGACCGGTCTGCCAAATGACATGGTTCTTATTGAAATGATAGCGCATTTTTCCCATCAGCTCCGCCGTGGCATCGGAAGAACCGGACTTGCCGCGGGCACCGGTGTACTTGACCAGTGCCACACCGCAGTTGACGCGCGCATCGTTGCGGCGCTCGGAAACGTTCGGATAATTCGGATCAAACGCATTGCAAACATCCGCAGACAGGCAGGTAGAGCGCTCGATGCACTCCTCAAACAGCGTGCCGTCCGCGCGGCACAGATCTGCCACCAGCGTATCAAAGAAATGCGACTGCATACCGGTCACGCCATCTGAGCCGATTTCTTCCTTATCGACCAAAATGACCATCGACGTCTTTTTCGGTGTCTGTTCGAGATCCAGCAGAGCGGTTGCCGCCGGGTACGAGCACACGCGGTCATCATGTCCATAGGCACCGATAAACGAGCGGTCAAAGCCCACATCCGAAGCCTTAAATGCCGGAACACAGGTCAGCTCTGCGGACAGGAAGTCCTCTTCTGTGATGCCGTATTCCTTATTGAGGAATTCCATGACCCACAGCTTGATTTTATCCGAGGTCTCAATGTCCGACTTGGACGGCTTGGAGCCGACCAGCACATTCATATTCTCCGCCTCAATGCCCTTCATCATGGTCTTGCCCATCTGCTCTGTTGCCAGATGAATGAGCAGATCGGTAATCACGAATACCGGATCGCCCGGCTTATCACCAATGCGGACATCGACGGACTCCACGCCGTTTTCCGTCATGCGGCAAACGACACCGCGCAGCTCCATCGGAATGGTTGTCCACTGATATTTCTTGATGCCGCCGTAATAATGCGTCTTAAACAAAGCCATGCCGTTGTCTTCGTACAGCGGAATGGTGCGAATATCAATGCGCGGTGCATCCAGATGTGCCGCAGACAGATTGATGCCGTTCTTCATGCCGTCCTCTCCGACGACAAACAAGATGATTGCTTTGTTTCTATTGATTTTATAATACTTTTCTCCCGGCTTCACTGCCTTGCCGCGGGTATATGCGACGAAGCCATTCGCCTCAGCCATTGCCTGCAGCCGGCGCACGGCATCGCGTTCGGTCTTTGCTTCGTCCAAGAACGCCTTGTAGCCCTCTGCATACTCCATCATCGCCGCCTGCTCGGCATCGCTCATGCGATCCCAGCCGGTCTTTTTGTCATAGAACAGTGTGTTTTCCATGAAACTTCATCCTTTCTGACTTGGTGCGTTCAGCCGCGCACCATATCTTCATAGACCCTGCGCACCTGTTCATACAGCTTCGCAAGATCCTCATCATTTTGTACGACATAATCGCAGCGTTCCCGATAAAATGCATCGCTCTGCTGGGCGTCAATGCGCAGCGCGGCATATTGTTCTGTGATGGCGTCCCGCGCCATAATGCGGGCAATGCGCGTATCTCGCGCCGCGAGCACCGCGCAGGTTTTATCACAAAGTGTCTCCATTTTGCCCTCGAACAATACCGGCGCATCATAGATGCACAGTAGGCATCCGCGTGCCTCGCAAGCGGCAAACGCCTCTCTGGCAGCCTGTCGGATATACGGATGGGTAATCGCATTGAGCTGCTGCAATTTTTCCGCGTCCGCAAAGACGACAGCTCCCAGCTTCTTGCGATCTAGTTTCCCATCTGTAGAAAATACATCACCAAATACAGCTCGTATTTCTTTCAACATCGGTTCACAGGTATCACACAGCGTTCGATAGGTTGCATCCGCATCAATCACGCCGCAGCCCAGCTGCTCAAATGCCGTACAGGCTGCACTTTTTCCCGTGCCGGAGCCGCCAGTCAAACCAAGAATTTTCATGCGTCTCCCTCCGTCAAATCAATGACATGGAACCCGGCAGCCTTTTTGATGCGGTTTGCCACAGCAAGACCAATGCCGCGGGACGGCGGGCACTGGGCAAAAATCTCCATGCAATCGGTATCATCAAATCGACGCAGGGCATCAAACACTTCTCGCGCCTGCTGCGCTTCATCTTCGGACGGACCGAAGGTCTCCACGACTGCCTTGCCGTGAAACAGCGATGCGCAGTCATCAAAACACAGCACGCCGGTGTGTGCGCCCAGTCTGTCGGCAATATACTGTGCACTGGCTTCCGGTGTGCCAAACACAACCGTCACCGGTGCCTTCGGCGCATAATGACGGTACTTCATGCCCGGTGCCGAAACCTTTTCGCTGTCGTCAATTTTTTCTTTCAGTGCGCGGTCTACATCCACTTCTCCGAGCACGGATTGCAGCTGCTCCAGCGAAATGCCGCCCGGACGCAGCAGGCGCGGCCGCTCTCCGCACAGCGAAACAACCGTCGATTCCACACCGACAGAGCACGGGCCGCCATCGACAACCGCTGCAATCTTGCCGTGCAGATCCTCCATGACATGCTGTGCCGTTGTCGTAGACGGTCTGCCGGAGGTATTGGCAGACGGTGCCGCCAGCGGAACGCCTGCCGCGCAAATGATAGCCTGTGCCATCGGATGTACCGGAAAGCGAATACCCACTGTATTTAATCCACCAGACGTTACCATTGGTATTCTATCCTGTTTCGGCAAAATGATGGTCAGCGGGCCCGGCCAAAAGGCATCCGCCAGCATTTGCGCTTCCGGCGGAAACTCTGTCGCAATATCCTGTACCATCGAGAGATCCGCAATATGAACAATCAGCGGATTGTCCTGCGGACGTCCTTTCGCCTCAAAAATACGCTTGACTGCCAGCGGATTCAGTGCATCCGCTGCGAGTCCATATACCGTTTCCGTGGGGATGCCCACGACTTCTCCGGCGCGGAGCAGCGCACCGGCTTCTTCAATTGCCGCCGGATCTTCCGACGGACGCAGCAGTTTGGTTTGCATGTTTCGACCTTCTTTTATTCCTATTCGTATAATTTTTATTGTTTTTGTCTTTTTGTTAATTTTCCATCTTTGCCAATTTTTCTGCCTGATCGGTCGTAATCAGCGCATCGAGCACTTCATCCAGATTGCCATCCAAGAATTGATCCAGCTTATATATTGTCAGCTTGATACGATGCTCCGACACACGGTTCTCCGGGAAATTATACGTGCGGATGCGTTCCGAGCGGTCACCGGAACCAACCTGACTGCGGCGTTCCGCTGCAATCGCGTCATCCTGCTCCCGCTGCTTGATTTCAAACAGGCGAGAACGCAGTACCTTCATGGCCTTGTCTCGGTTCTTAAACTGGCTTCGCTCGTCCTGACACTCGACAACCATACCGGTCGGCAAGTGCGTGATACGAATGGCAGACGATGTTTTATTGATGTGCTGGCCGCCCGCGCCGGACGAACGATAGGTATCAATCTTCAAATCCTTCGGGTCAATCGTCAGCTCGACATCATCCACTTCCGGCAGCACAGCGACGGTAACTGTCGAGGTGTGCACGCGTCCCTGTGATTCGGTCTCCGGCACACGCTGAACGCGGTGCACGCCGCTCTCATATTTGAGCCGCGAAAACGCGCCTTCGCCGTCAATACTGAAGGTAATCTCTCGAAAACCGCCCAATTCTGTCTCAGAATCACTGATTCGCTCGGTTTTCCAGCCTTTTGTGTCCGCATACATCGTATACATGCGATACAGTGACGCGGCAAACAGAGCCGCTTCTTCACCGCCCGCGCCCGCACGGATTTCCATAATGACACTGCGCTCATCGCGCTCATCTTTTGGCAGCAGCAACAGCTTGAGCTCCTGCTCCAGCTGTTCCTTTTGCTCGCGGCTGGACATCAACGTTTCCTGTGCCAGCGCGTGCATCTCGGCATCGCCGCCTGCTTCCGCCAGCAGCTCCTTGGCGTCCTGCTCATCCTGACAAGCGGTCTGATACGCGCGGTACGCCTGAAGAATCGGCTGTAAATTTCGATGTTCCTTTGTCAGTGCTGCCGCTCGCTCCGGATCATCATATAAATTCGGGCTGGCAAGCTGGTTTTCCAGCTCATCATACCGATCGGCAAGCCCTTCCAGCTTTTCCAGCATGAATTTCAACTCCTTGTATTTTCTTCGCTAAATTATAATATTTGTATTCTTATTCCGTGATCCACAATCCCACGCTCATCTGCAAATCTTCTTCGCCATTGATCGTGGTAGACAGGCACTGACTAGCTTTTTTGTCTCCAAACAAACGGTCGAGCGCAAAGTTTTCCATCTCAAACAAGTTTTCTTCGCAAAAATACGCTACGCGCTCTCCAATTTGAAACGGATAGGTGACCTTTCCCTCGCCTAAAATCACTGCGCTCTGCTTGACATCCCGCAATTCCAGCGCATGAAGTTTTCCACACAGCAATGCGCGCAGTCCCGTAATCAGCTGTGGCGCAAACGCCGTTGACACACGGATCTCTGCGAGCTGAAAATGGTCATTATCCGTCGCATACAATCCACAGGGTATGGTATATCGTATCATATGCGTGTCCCTCCCGTCTGTCCTTCTTATTTCTTTACCAGTACCCGCTGACAATCATCTTGACAACGGAAAAATACTCTCGAATGTACATCAGCACGCTAGACGCCGGATCTCCCGCCGGAGCAGATACCACAGACGGCGTCAAACCGACGTGCCGCATGATATGTCGCACGCGGAACAAGTGAAAGCTGCTGGACACGACGGCGACATGCTCTGTGCCCCAGCCGCGCTGCTGACAAATCTCTTCCGCGTTTTGTATGTTCTGCACGGTATTGTGCGACTGCTTTTCCATGACAATGCGGCTGGAATCCGCGCCATGCTGCACCATCCAGCGGCGCATGACTACGGCCTCCGGCTCCGCTTCATCCGAGCCCTGTCCGCCGCACACAATCACCGGCGCATCGGGATTTTGCTTCATGACATCCATTGCCACGGCCAGCCGATTTTTTAGGTTTTGCGACGGCTGATCGCCGCGCAGTCCGCCGCCCAGCACATAAATCACCTCTACCGGCTCCTGCACCTCTGACCGCGTGCCGGATAAAATCATGCCCTCTATGCCGACAAACGAGCACAGCCAAACAATAAATAGTACATGGCCGCAGCGCACCAGCCATTTGCTGATGCACTGCTTGGTGCCGGTTTCCGTGTCCCGCACGGCAATCAGCTTACACATCAGTGCCGTGCAGGCGCACAGTGCAGCAAAGAAATACAAACCAAACCGCCATGTCGTCATAAACAACGCGCATGGAATACAAATCACTGTGGCAATCAGACAGATTAGACACAGCGTGCGATAAAATCGTTTCATGCGTCCTGCATTTCCTCCAGCTGCGCGGACAGCTCTTCCCACTGTTCCATCAGCTCCATCAATTGGTTTTCTACCTCATCCTTCTGATTGGCAAGCTCCATCAGCTTGCCCGGATCGCTCGCCGCAGCAGCCATTTGTTCATCCAATGCGGCGCTCTGTTCCTCGCATTGAGAAATTTCTCGCTCTAGCTTGGCAATCTTCTTTTCCAGCTGCTTGGTGCCGCCCTTCGGCTTGGGCTTTTCTTTTTTCGGCTTCGGCGTTACGGCAGCCGCTTTTTCGGCGGCTTTTCGCTCGCGGAACGCAAGATACTGCTCATAATTGCCGGTAAAATCAATCATTTCGCCATCCATCAGCACGATGATGCGGTTGGCAAATCGAGACACAAAATAGCGGTCATGCGAGACAAACAGCAGGGTTCCGGTAAAGCCCTCAATGGCCTCCTCAATCCACTCACGGGACAAAATATCCAAATGGTTAGTCGGCTCGTCGAGCACGAGCATATTGAGCGGGTCATACATGAGTTCGCACAGGCGCAGACGGCTCTTTTCACCACCGGACAGCTTGGCTACCGGCTTGAGCGCATCCTCACCGGAGAACTGGAATCGTCCCAGACGATTGCGCGCGGTCTGCGGCGTGACGTTCTTCTCATAAATCAGTGTGTCTACGAGGGTGCGGTTTTCATCCTCAAAATGAACGACCTGCGGCAAATAGGCGGGCTTGAGTCCCTCTCCCTTTTTGACTGTGCCGCTGTCCGCTGTCTCATAACCCAAAATAATGTTGAGCAATGTCGTTTTACCGGTGCCGTTGTCGCCCAAAATGGCCACGCGTTCGCCGTTTTTCACGCTGAACGTGACATCATGCAGCACCTGCCGTCCGTCAAAGCTCTTGCAGATGCCGCGCACCTTGAGCACATTTTCCGTCTCATAGTTCGGATCACCGAACTGCATGGACATCTTTTTCTGCTGCTTCGGGCGGTCTGCGACTGTCATGCGGGCAATGCGCTTATCAATGGAAAAGGCGCGCTTATGCATTTTCTCCGTGCCCCACTGATGCATCTTGCGCGATTGATCCTGCAATCGCTTGAGCTCTTCCATCTGGTTTTCATGCTCTGCCATGCGCTGGGCAAAGCGCAGCTTGCGCTCCTCCGCATAATAGCTGTACGAACCGGCATAGAAATCCGCATGGCCTTCAAACAGCTCAATGATGCGGTCACAGCACTGGTCGAGGAAGTAGCGGTCATGAGAAATCGTGACCACGGTTCCCTTATATTCCGACAGGAAATTGCCCAGCCACTCGACAGCGTCCAGATCCAGATGGTTGGTCGGCTCGTCCAGCAGCAAAATATCCGTGTCTTCCAGAATGATGCGCGCCAGATTCACGCGGGTCTTTTCGCCGCCGGACAGCACATCAAACGGCTGGGATCGCATTTCTTTCGGAATTTCCAGACCATTACATACTTTATCTACTTCATAATCCAGCGCATAACCGCCCATCGCTTCAAATTCCGCCTGCAAAGCGCCGTACTGCTTGAGAATCTGCGAATCATCGTTCTTTTCCATCTGTACTTCCAGCGCTGTCATGCGCTGGCGCACCTCTGCGATGCGATGAAAGGCAGAGCGCAAAATCTGCTCTACGGTGTCGCCCGGCTCATAGACCGGAATCTGGTCGATGACGCCGACCGTGCGATTTTTGGCAATCGAAATCGTGCCGGTCTCATACGGCAATTCGCCGGTAATGACGCGAAACAGCGTGGTTTTTCCCGCGCCGT
This sequence comes from Eggerthellaceae bacterium, assembly GCA_963588905.1. Lineage (GTDB taxonomy): Bacteria > Bacillota > Clostridia > Oscillospirales > Butyricicoccaceae > Butyricicoccus_A. Next base: position 69,690 of record CAVAJF010000002.1, on the reverse strand, counting down.
TCGGTCCTACAATTGCTACTTTTTCTCCTGGAAAAATATCAAATGTGATGTCATGCAGAATTTGATTTTCTCCAAAAAACTGATTCAGTCCTTTGATACTGATGTCTGCCAACAGTTTTGACCTCCATTATTGTAATCTTCCTTGTTATCCCACTGAAAAAGACCGCGCACAGAGCGCGGTCTTCAGCTTGTCAGAAACAGTCCGATCAAACCTTCTCCGGCTCATCAAAGCTTTCGCCAAAGGTCTCTACGGTCACGCTCTTCATAACCTGCGGCTTGAGCGGCATATCACGGAAATTGGTGCGCGTTGCCACAATGCGGTCGCAAACGTCCATGCCGGTGATGACACGGCCGAAGGCTGCATACTGGTTGTCCAGATGCGGCGCATCTTCTACCATAATAAAGAACTGCGAACCGGCAGAATTCGGATCCATCGCACGAGCCATCGACAAAACGCCGCGGGTGTGCTTCAGGTCGTTGTGGAAGCCGTTCATGGCGAACTCGCCCGGAATCGTGTATCCCGGACCGCCCATGCCGGTGCCTTCCGGATCGCCGCCCTGAATCATAAAGCCCGGGATCACGCGATGGAATGTCGTGCCGTCATAAAAGCCCTTGGATACCAGGCTAACAAAATTTCTTACCGTGTTCGGCGCAGTTTCGGCGTACAGCTCGATCTGAATCTCGCCGCCATCTTCCATTTCAATGGTGACAATAGGATTTGTCATGAGAGTTACTGTCTCCTTTTTCTCTGCGGAATACCCGCGTTTGTGCTGAACGAACGCGCGCAAATTGCTGTGCATTCGCAGCTGTTTTCAAATAGATACTATATAGTATTGTAGCAAATCCACCCGCAAGTGACAAGGGCTTGCCGTGAATTTGTCCCGGATAATTGTTAATATTCCCGTACCGGCATAATGATAGACGCCAGAATATATAACAGAATTCCCGCTCCGCTGCACACGGCGAGTGCCACCGTCAGCAAACGAATGACCGTGACGTCGATATTCAGATATGCGGCAATGCCATTGCATACGCCGAACAGCATTTTTCCCTGCTCAATCCGATATAATTTTTTCGGTTCCATGAGATGACCTCCTTCTTTTTTTCCTGCATCTGTTTATTTTATGATAGCGTACCGGGTATCAGAAGTCAAGCTATGCACCGTTTTTTCACAGTTTATCCGCTTTTTTCCTGCATTTTTTCCAAGCCTGTGCATAACTTTCCGAGATTCGGGCAACCTATCGTTGTCTGATGATTACAGCGGGATATTTTGCCCCAAATTATCACAAAAAGTGAAGTATTTTTTGATTACAAAGCGTACACTGTCATTTTGACAAATGGTTGCTATTCGGAATTTTTCCCAAACAAGCGACAAATATAGGGGTTGTTGCCATGCGACCCACGATATTTTGTGTTTGACTTGCCCGTTATCCACAAATGCACAAGGTTTTCCACCGTTTTTCACACGCTTCTGTGGATAACTCTGTGGAAATGTGGATAACTATTCGTATAAATATCTTTTGTCAATGCGATACATGATAAAATTTTACAAACAAAAGAGGTTTTTTGTATATGGCTGACACCAAAGAAGAAAAACAGCAGACAGCGAGTGACACCGGCTCCGTCACCACCCATTCCCCGCATGGAACCATTCACTGCATTACAATTATCGGAACCATTGAAGGGCATCAAGAAGCACCGGAATCGACAAAAACAACCAAATACGAGCATGTTTTGCCTCAACTTGCTGCCATCGAGGAAACACCGGACATTGACGGTCTGCTCATCCTGCTCAACACCGCAGGCGGTGATGTCGAGGCGGGTCTCGCCATCGCAGAGCTGATTGCCGGTATGCACAAGCCGACGATTTCGCTGGTGCTCGGCGGCGGGCATTCGATTGGCATTCCGCTCGCTGTCGCGGCGCAGCGCACGCTGATTGCGCCCTCCGCCTCCATGATGCTGCATCCTGTGCGCATCAGCGGCACGGTTATCGGCGCCCCGCAAACATATGAATACTTTCGACAGATCCAGACACGCATCACGCGCTTTATCGTGGACAATTCCTCTGTCAAAGAGGACGACTTAAACCGGCGCATGATGGAAACCGGCGCTTTGGCAACCGATGTCGGAACGGTTCTCGGCGCGCAGGAAGCCGTAGATATGGGTCTGTGCGATGCTGTCGGCACGCTGCACGATGCCTTGGAATGGCTGCACAGCCAAACGCCAAAATAAAAACGTCCTCCGGAATTCCGAAGGACGTCTCTCGTCTGAATACAAAATTTAACCGGCGGCAAAGGATTTTGCCTGTGTTTTTGTGAATATCTATATCTGTTTCTGTATAAACAGATTACTTTGCAGCCTGTGCTGCCTTGATGGTCTCGATCATCATCGGTACTACCTTGAACAGGTCGCCGCAGATGCCCCAGTCAGCTACATCGAAAATCGGTGCGCTCTCGGACTTGTTGACTGCGATGATGTTCTCGGAGTCCTGCATACCAGCCTTGTGCTGGATAGCACCGGAGATACCCAGTGCGATGTACAGCTTCGGATGTACGGTCTTACCAGTCTGACCTACCTGATGGTCAGCGGTCAGCCAGCCAGAGTCGATAGCTACACGGGAGCCGCCTACTACGCCGCCCAGTACTTCTGCCAGCTCTTCTGCCAGCTTGATGCCCTTCTCTACGTCCTTGGAGATACCACGGCCTACAGATACGACAACGTCAGCACCGATCAGGTCTACCAGCTGCTTTGCTTCCTTCACGATCTCAACTACCTGCGTCTTGATCGGATCCAGCTCTACATTGTACTTCTCTACTACGACTGCATTTGCCTTAGCTTCGTCGTACTCGCCCTTCTTCAGTACGCCCGGACGTACAGTGGACATCTGCGGACGGAATCTCGGGCAAATGATGGTTGCCATCAGGTGACCGCCGAATGCCGGACGGGTCATCTTCAGGTTGCGGTCGTCCATCTTGATACGACCGGTCTCTACCATCTGATCTACATTCAGGGTAGATGCTTCTCTCAGGAAGTCTGCGTACTTAGCAGTATCTACATCCAGATGGGTGCAGTCTGCAGTCAGGCCGGTGTGCAGTCTAGCTGCGCAGCGCGGGCCCAGGTCACGACCAATGTTGGTTGCGCCAATCAGTACGATCTCCGGCTTCTTGTCCATGACTGCCTTGCAGATAACGTCTGCATATGCATCAGTGGTGTAATCCTTCAGTGCCGGATCGTCTACCAGAATTACCTTGTCTGCGCCATATGCGCCAATTTCCTTTGCCAGGCCTTCTACCTGATCGCCTACCAGCAGACCTGCCAGCTCTACGCCCAGATCATCTGCCAGCTTACGGCCTTCGGATACCAGCTCAAGGACGGTGCTCTGCAGCTCGCCCTGACGCTGCTCACAGAATACCCAAACGCCCTTGAAATCCTTCATGTTCTCTCCGGAATTCTTAAACTCAGCCATTTGTTGTTTCTCCTTTCAATTAAATGATGTGCTTTGCCAGCAGCTTGTCAACCAGTACGTCAACAGTCTTCTGGTCAGCGCCCTCGAGCATCTCGCCCTGTCCCTTCTGCGGTGGGGTAAAGGATGCGAAGATGTTCGTCGGAGAACCCTTCAGGCCGATGGTGTCCAGCTCGATCAGCGGATCATCCTTCAGAGTGTTGAAGTCAAATACGGACATCGGCTTGCTGTATGTCTCGAAAATACCGCCTACGCTCATGTAACGCGGGGTGTTCAGTTCCTTGATTGCGGTAATCAGGCACGGAGTCTGGGTCTTGATGGTCATGTAGCCATCTTCCAGCATTCTCTTTACAGTTACATCGCGGCCTTCTACCTTGATGTCTGCTGCGTAGGTGATCTGCGGCAGACCCAGCTTCTCTGCGATCTGCGGACCTACCTGTGCGGTATCACCGTCGATTGCCTGACGGCCGCACAGTACAATGTCGTCGTCCTCTACGCCGATCTTGTTGATTGCTGCTGCCAGGATCTGAGAGGTTGCGAATGTATCGGAACCGCCGAACTCACGGCCGGATACCAGTACTGCTTCGTCAACGCCCATTGCCATGATCTCACGCAGCATGCCTTCTGCCGGAGGAGGACCCATGGTTACTACGATGGTCTTGCAGCCGGTCTGATCCTTCAGGGTCAGTGCTGCTTCGATTGCGTTCTTGTCGTCCGGGTTAATAATAGCAGCCATAGAAGCACGGTCCAGCGTTCCGTCCGGCTTTACTGCAACCTTACCAGAAGTATCCGGAACCTGCTTTACGCATACGATAACTTTCATGATTCTATATCCTCCCTATTCTTACTTACCGAGTACGTTGCCTGCGATAACGACTCTCTGAATTTCAGAGGTGCCCTCGTACAGCTCGGTGATCTTAGCATCACGCATCATGCGCTCAACCGGGTAGTCACGGGTGTAACCGTAGCCGCCGAACAGCTGAACAGCCTGCGTGGTGATCTTCATAGCAGCCTCAGAAGCAAACAGCTTAGCCATAGCAGCGTCCTTGGTGAAACGCTTGCCAGCGCCCTTTGCAGCAGCAGCAGAATAGGTCAGCAGACGAGCTGCGTTGATAGCAACTTCCATGTCAGCAAATACGAACTGGGTGTTCTGGAACTTGGAGATCGGACGACCGAACTGTACACGACCCTTGGTGTACTCAACAGCCTCGTTCATAGCGCCCTCAGCGATGCCCAGTGCCTGTGCAGCGATGCCGATACGGCCGCCGTCCAGGGTGTTCATAGCGATGTTGAAGCCCTTGCCCAGTCTGCCAAGCAGGTTTTCCTTCGGGATGATGCAGTCCTCGAATACGATCTCAGCCGTCGGGGAACCGTGCAGGCCCATCTTCTCCTCGTGACGACCTACAGAGAAGCCCGGGAAGTCCTTCTCTACGATGAATGCAGAGATGCCCTTGGTGCCCTTGGACGGGTCGGTCATTGCGAATACTACAAAAATGTCAGCTACATAGCCGTTGGTGATGAAGATCTTGGAACCGTTCATTACCCAGTGGTCACCCTTGTCTTCGCAAACAGTGGTGCCCTTAGAAGCATCGGAACCAGCGTTCGGCTCGGTCAGAGCGAAAGCGCCTACCTTGCCGTTAACCAGCTGCGGCAGATACTTCTTCTTCTGCTCTTCGGTACCGAAGTTGATGATCGGTCCGCAGCACAGGCCGTTGTGGGTAGCAACGATGTCGCCGGTGGAAGCGCACTGCTTGGACAGCTCTTCTACTACGATAGCAGAGGAGATGTCATCAGCGCCAGGTCCGCCGTACTCCTTCGGTACGCACATGCCCATTACGCCGTAACGGAACAGCTTAGCGATGGTGTCAGCCGGATACTGCTCGGTGCGATCAGTCTCAGCTGCAATCGGCTTGACTTCTTCTTCGGTGAACTCTGCGAGAGCCTTCCGAATCAGTTCTTGCTCTTTGGTCAAGTTGAAGTCCATGTTTTATTCCTCCAATTTCACTATAATATGTGTTTCAATAACACCCAAAGAAACTAAAAAGTTAACATATACCTTATCAAAATCAGTATATCATATTTCATTTTGTTGTGCAATGTTTTTTATCGTGAATGGTTGCGAAAGAAAATTTTATCTAACATTACTAACAAAATGCACAAATTGTGGCCTTTTGGAGCGAAATAACGTTTTTTTGAGCATTTAACCCAGCTTTTTTTTACCAAAAACAAACAGTTGCCCAAAAGCATTTGCTAATTTATAGCCGAATAACAATATTTTGCTGGGATTCAGAAATTTTTGCACAAAAAATCCCTCCGGAATAATCCGGAGGGACTCTCTCGTCTGAATACAAAATTTAACCGACGGCAAAGGATTTTGCCTGTGTTTTTGCGTATATCTATATCTGTTTCTGTATAAACAGATTACTTTGCAGCCTGTGCTGCCTTGATGGTCTCGATCATCATCGGTACTACCTTGAACAGGTCGCCGCAGATGCCCCAGTCAGCTACATCGAAAATCGGTGCGCTCTCGGACTTGTTGACTGCGATGATGTTCTCGGAGTCCTGCATACCAGCCTTGTGCTGGATAGCACCGGAGATACCCAGTGCGATGTACAGCTTCGGATGTACGGTCTTACCAGTCTGACCTACCTGATGGTCAGCGGTCAGCCAGCCAGAGTCGATAGCTACACGGGAGCCGCCTACTACGCCGCCCAGTACTTCTGCCAGCTCTTCTGCCAGCTTGATGCCCTTCTCTACGTCCTTGGAGATACCACGGCCTACAGATACGACAACGTCAGCACCGATCAGGTCTACCAGCTGCTTTGCTTCCTTCACGATCTCAACTACCTGCGTCTTGATCGGATCCAGCTCTACATTGTACTTCTCTACTACGACTGCATTTGCCTTAGCTTCGTCGTACTCGCCCTTCTTCAGTACGCCCGGACGTACAGTGGACATCTGCGGACGGAATCTCGGGCAAATGATGGTTGCCATCAGGTGACCGCCGAATGCCGGACGGGTCATCTTCAGGTTGCGGTCGTCCATCTTGATACGACCGGTCTCTACCATCTGATCTACATTCAGGGTAGATGCTTCTCTCAGGAAGTCTGCGTACTTAGCAGTATCTACATCCAGATGGGTGCAGTCTGCAGTCAGGCCGGTGTGCAGTCTAGCTGCGCAGCGCGGGCCCAGGTCACGACCAATGTTGGTTGCGCCAATCAGTACGATCTCCGGCTTCTTGTCCATGACTGCCTTGCAGATAACGTCTGCATATGCATCAGTGGTGTAATCCTTCAGTGCCGGATCGTCTACCAGAATTACCTTGTCTGCGCCATATGCGCCAATTTCCTTTGCCAGGCCTTCTACCTGATCGCCTACCAGCAGACCTGCCAGCTCTACGCCCAGATCATCTGCCAGCTTACGGCCTTCGGATACCAGCTCAAGGACGGTGCTCTGCAGCTCGCCCTGACGCTGCTCACAGAATACCCAAACGCCCTTGAAATCCTTCATGTTCTCTCCGGAATTCTTAAACTCAGCCATTTGTTGTTTCTCCTTTCAATTAAATGATGTGCTTTGCCAGCAGCTTGTCAACCAGTACGTCAACAGTCTTCTGGTCAGCGCCCTCGAGCATCTCGCCCTGTCCCTTCTGCGGTGGGGTAAAGGATGCGAAGATGTTCGTCGGAGAACCCTTCAGGCCGATGGTGTCCAGCTCGATCAGCGGATCATCCTTCAGAGTGTTGAAGTCAAATACGGACATCGGCTTGCTGTATGTCTCGAAAATACCGCCTACGCTCATGTAACGCGGGGTGTTCAGTTCCTTGATTGCGGTAATCAGGCACGGAGTCTGGGTCTTGATGGTCATGTAGCCATCTTCCAGCATTCTCTTTACAGTTACATCGCGGCCTTCTACCTTGATGTCTGCTGCGTAGGTGATCTGCGGCAGACCCAGCTTCTCTGCGATCTGCGGACCTACCTGTGCGGTATCACCGTCGATTGCCTGACGGCCGCACAGTACAATGTCGTCGTCCTCTACGCCGATCTTGTTGATTGCTGCTGCCAGGATCTGAGAGGTTGCGAATGTATCGGAACCGCCGAACTCACGGCCGGATACCAGTACTGCTTCGTCAACGCCCATTGCCATGATCTCACGCAGCATGCCTTCTGCCGGAGGAGGACCCATGGTTACTACGATGGTCTTGCAGCCGGTCTGATCCTTCAGGGTCAGTGCTGCTTCGATTGCGTTCTTGTCGTCCGGGTTAATAATAGCAGCCATAGAAGCACGGTCCAGCGTTCCGTCCGGCTTTACTGCAACCTTACCAGAAGTATCCGGAACCTGCTTTACGCATACGATAACTTTCATGATTCAGTGTCCTCCCTATCTTACTTGCCGAGTACGTTGTTAGCGATTACCATGCGCTGTACCTGAGAAGTGCCCTCGTAGATCTCAGTGATCTTAGCATCACGCATCATGCGCTCCATCGGGTACTCGCGGATGTAACCGTAACCGCCGAAGATCTGGAGAGCCTTGGTGGTAACGTCCATAGCAGTCTCAGCAGCAAACAGCTTAGCCATAGCAGCTTCCTTGTTGTACGGCAGACCATTGTCCTTGTTGAATGCAGCACGGCGAACCAGCAGACGAGCTGCGTCTACCTGTGTCTCCATGTCAGCGATCATCCACTGCAGACCCTGGAACTTGGACAGCGTCTTACCAAACTGTACACGCTCCTTCATGTAAGCAACAGCCTGATCCAGCGCGCCCTGTGCGATGCCCAGTGCCTGAGAAGCGATACCGATACGGCCGCCGTCCAGGGTGGTCATAGCGATCTTGAAGCCCTGGCCTTCTCTGCCCAGCAGACGGTCTGCCGGAAGAACCATGTCCTCGAATACCAGCTCAGCAGTCTGGGAGCCGCGGATACCCATCTTGTGCTCGATCTTGCCGATGGAGAATCCCGGATCGTCCTTATCAACGATAAATGCAGAAATACCATGATTTCTTGCAGCCTTATCGGTCATAGCAAAAATTACATAGGTGTCAGCAATGCCGCCGCCGGTGATAAATACCTTGGAGCCATTGATGACATAAGAGCCGTCCTCCTGCTTTACAGCAACAGTCTGCTGTGCTGCAGAGTCAGTGCCGGCATTCGGCTCGGTCAGGCCGAACGCACCGGTCTTGTGACCGTCGATCAGCGGACGCAGCCACTTCTCCTTCTGCTCAGCGGTGCCGTACTTGAAGATCGGCCAAGCGCCCAGCGTTGCGTGAGAAGAAATGATACAGCCGGTAGTGCCGCAGAAGCGGGATGCTTCCTCGATTGCGATAGAGTAGCAGATGGTGTCGCCGCCGGAGCCGCCCAGCTCCTTCGGGAACTGAATGCCCATCAGGCCGTACTTACGCATCTTTTCTACTGTTTCAAACGGATAACGCTCTTCAGCGTCGATCTCAGCAGCGATCGGCTCTACTTCGTTCACTGCGAACTCACGGCACATCTTCTGAACCAGTGCCTGCTCTTTTGTAAGCCTAAAATCCATACCAGTAAACCTCCCAAAAAATATCAATTCCATGTGAAATCTGCAAACGCACATTTTGCTGATCTGGCTTTCGGCTAAAAGTACGGTGCACCTTCAGGAATGCGGGTTAATCTATGTACATGCGCACATGCACACGCTTATATTATAGCGATTCCGAAATCTTTGTCAAGAAATTCACGCACTTTTTTTGAACACTTTTTATAATTTACCAAGAATTTACCCAGTTTTTTTCACACGTTTTGCACGCACATTTTACAACGCTATAATATTTATAGAAAATATACACTTTGTGTTCAAATGAAATTTTTAACGAAGGGGAAAAGAACCGCTAAGACAAAAAAAGAGAGCAGCCCAAACCGGGACTGCTCTCCTGCTTTCTTATTCTTACAGCTGCTCGCACTGCTGCATCCACAGGGCGCTGACTGCGTCCGACGGCATTCTCCAGTCGCCGCGCGGGGACAGCGTGACCGTGCCGACCTTCGGGCCGTCCGGCAGGCAGGAACGCTTGAACTGCTGGATAAAGAACCGGCGAACAAACGTCGTCAGCCACTTCTTGATGGTCTCATCATCATAGACACCGGCAAACGCATGTTTTGCCAGACGATAGATCTTCTTCGGCTCCATGCCAAAGCGCAGCAGATAATACAGATAGAAATCGTGCAGCTCATACGGGCCGACAAGCTCCTCTGTCTTCTGCGAAATCTCTCCGTCCTTCGGCGGCAGCAACTCCGGAGATACCGGCGTTGCGAGGACATCGCGCAGCACTCTGCCGGTCTCACCGCCCGCCCGCTCTGCTTCATATGCGGTCAAATACCGAACCAAGGTCTTCGGAATCGAGCCATTGACGCCGTACATCGACATGTGGTCGCCGTTATAGGTTGCCCAGCCCAGTGCCAGCTCGGACAAATCACCGGTGCCGATAACCATGCCGCCGGTCTTATTGGCAAGATCCATCAGAACCTGCGTGCGCTCGCGCGCCTGACCGTTTTCAAACGTTACCGAGTGATCTTCCATATCATGTCCAATGTCAATAAAATGCTGGGTGACCGATGCGCCAATCTCAATGGTCTTACAGGTGGTGCCATATGCTGCCGCCAGCGTCAGCGCGTTGTTCTTGGTGCGGCTGGTCGTGCCAAAGCACGGCATCGTCACGGCGATAATATCCTTTCTGTCGCGTCCCAGCATATCAAAGGCATGGACGGTGACGACCAGTGCCAGCGCAGAATCCAGACCGCCGGACAAACCGACAACCGCGGTCTTTGCATGAGCATGGCGGACACGCGTTGCCAAACCGGTTGCCTGCAAGGTCAGAATTTCCTCACAGCGCTCTGCCAGATCCTCCTTATTGGACGGAACAAACGGTGTCTGCGCAATGGTTCGGGTCAGTTTGGTCTCTCTCAGCTGCATATCAAACGGAATCTCTGCGTAATCAAACACATCTTCCGTGTGGAAGGTATTCTGACGGCGGCGCTCGTAATCCATGCGCTTGACATCAATTTCCGAAATCGTCAAACCGGTGGCAAATCGCTTGGATTGTGCGAGAATCGAGCCGTTCTCTGCAATAATATTGTGTGCGGCAAAGACCAGATCCGTCGAGGACTCGCCCTGACCGGCATCACAGTACACATAACCGCACTGTCCGCGTCCCGACTGCATCCGCACCAAGTCGCGGCGATATGCCGCCTTGCCGATAATCTCATCCGAAGCGGACAGGTTATAGATAATCGTTGCGCCTGCGGCAGCCAGTGCGCTGGACGGCGGATTGGATACCCACAGATCTTCGCAAATCTCTGCGCCGACCGCAAATTCCGGCATCTCTGTACACTGGAACACCTGCATCGGGCTGAGGGCAAATTCCTGCTCGCCCCAGGTCAGATACTCCGCGGTCTCTTCGGTCGCTTCCGTGAAATGACGCAGCTCATAGAACTCGGTATAGTTCGGAATATTGCGCTTCGGCACCATGCCCAGAATATCACCCTTGTGCAGAACAGCCGCACAGTTGTACAGCGAACCACGCACACGAACCGGAATACCAATCAAAATCAGCATGTCCATGTCCTTGGTCTCCTTGGCGATGCGGAGCAGCTGCTGCTTCGCGCCCTCCAACAGAACCTCATGCAGAAACAGGTCGGAACAGGTATAGCCGGTCAGACACAGCTCCGGAAAACCAACAACCTGCACGCCCTGCTCATTCGCCTCGCGGCACAGAGTCAAAATATTGTCTGCATTGAATGCGCAGTCAGCCACATGGATTTCCGGCGTGGCTGCCGCGACTTTGATAAAACCGTCTTTCATAATAACTTCCACCTCAGGAATGAATTTTCGTGATCTCCTGCGTGCAGGCACGTATTGTCCTTATTATACTCCACCTGTCCTCAATTGAAAACAGGAGATTTTATACCATATATTTACTATTTGTATAATTCCATTGTAAATATACAAATTAAAAATTATTTGTACCATTCACAACGGCTTCTTGGCTCTCCCCTTGGGAGAGCTGGCATTTGCGAAGCAAATGACTGAGAGGGCAAGACACTAGCAAATTCGTATGAGCGTTTGCCTGATTCGTCAGAGATAGTTGGTTACTCCCTCAGTCTTGCCGCGAAGCGGCAATCCAGCTCCCTCACGAGGGAGCCTGCCCTCTCTGTCGCTGCGCGACATCTCTCCCAGAGGGAGAGACAAGTTTGGTTTGTGCGTAAGAGAGAGACAGATTATCATACGACGTGCAACAGTAAAAAATCACCAGCGCCGGTATTCCCAGAACTGGTGATTTTGCTTTTAGTTTTTCGTTTCGCTCTTGGAAGAGCTGCTCTTGTCAGAATCCTTGGTTTCTTCCGTGTACTCTGCCGGTGTATTTTCATTGACACTGAAATGTACCGGTCTGGTTGTCTTGGTAATCGGCAGGCACTCGATGCCCTGCTTTTGAATACCCTCGATGATGCTCGGCAATGCCTTGACGGTATTTTCCTTGCCATACGTGTCGTGCATCAAAACGATGACATCGTTGCGCGAGCTGATAGAGACCTCATGTACCGCATACTGCGCCAGCTGAGATGCGGAATAACTGCCGCCCTCTGCATCATGGTCATAGGCATTCCAGTCGTAATACTCAAAGCCGCGGCGGTTCATTTCCTTGATGATGGCATCATAGTTGCCGTAGTGCTTGAGCTGACCATTACTGCCGCCAGGGAAACGGAAGCCCTGTACTTTATAGCCGGTCAGCGCATAAATCTTGTCATATGCTGCTGCAAAGTCCTTCAAATATGCCTCCGGAGATGCATAGATCTTCTGGTACTCATGCTCGTTGGCATGGATACACAAGGTATGTCCCTCGTCAATGATGCGCTGAATCAGCTTCTCATTACCGTCAATTTCGCTTGTAACCACGAAGAAGGTTGCCTTGACGTTATATTTCTTCAAGGTATCCAGAATTTTCGGCGTACAGGTATCCGACGGGCCGTCATCAAAGGTCAGGTAGCATACCTTCTTGTCGCTGAGCTTTTTCTGCGTTGTCGCAGCTGTCGCATACAGACCCGGATATTCCTTTGCATAAGCCGGTAGAGAGGTATCATCCTTGATTTTCAGATACTGCTTGGTCTCCTGCTGACTTGCCGGTGTGTTGGTGTCCTTCTGTTCGTTCGTCACAGCGGATGTCGTTGCCTTCTTGCCCTTGGTATTGTCCTTTTTGCTGCTGCCGCCGGCAATGCCGCGTACCGCGGATACAATGAGTACTAGCGCCACTAGTGCGACAACCAACACGGTGCCCATGCGAACCAGCTGTCTGCGATGCTTTCGCGCGAGCTTGGCATCTCGATGGGTCTTTCGCGGCTTCGACTCGGCTGGCTGCTTCTTTTTCTGCACCGGTTTCTTCTGTACCGGCTTTTTCGTCTGCTTCGGCTGCGCAGCCTTTTCCGCTGCTGCCTGTTCCTGCTGTGCCTTTGCCTGTTCTGCCCGCTGCTTTTCCTGCATTTCAGCCAGTGCTTTTTCTGTCTGCTTGCGGCGAATCTGCTGCTCCAGCATGGCTTCTCGTTCCGCCTGCTCTCGATCTGCCTGTCGCTGTTCTTCCAGCTCCTGCTCGGATTTCGGCTCCTCCGTCTTTGTCGAAGATGTCGGCTCTTCGGTCTCTGCCTCCGCCTCGTCTGTCTGCGTATCCGCATCGGTATCAGACGATTCCTCGACGTCATCCGCGTCGTCTTCTAACTCTTCCGAATCGAATTCTTCGTCTTCGTCCTCTTCCGGTTCCAGTAAATTTTGCAGCTCTGCAAGATCGCGCTTCGCCTGTTCGCGCTTTTCCTGCTCCTTGTCTGGCTTGATTTCAAACTCCTCAGCCATCTTCTCAATCATCTCCCTTTCGTTTCATTTCCACTATACCGGTTGTCGAATTTTTTCGGCAACGGTGTCATTATCCTTTCAGCGCCTTCTATTATACTCACATCGTGCAAAAAAAACAATATTTTTGACGATTTTCCTGTCTTTCCCATTTTTCTCTCGCTTTTCCCGCATCTTTACAACCCATGCGTCTCATGATACGATATTGATACAGATACAAGCGAGCGTCGGTCTCGCTTCTCGTATTATTTATTCTTATTTATACTAATTGTATAGAAAGGTGGCTGTCACTATGTCTGAAACATTTGCATCTCTGTCTGCTCTGGAGCAGGAATTGACATTTTCCTCGTTTTCCCGCGCTGACGCCCTGCGTCTGGGACTGCTCATCAACGAAGCGTCTCAAGGCTATCCGGCACCGATTGCCTCGGAAATTGTCATCAACGGTCTGACTGTCTTCCGCTATTTTCAGGACGGTGCCCGTCCGGACAGTGAACTGTGGTTGGAGCGCAAGCGCAACGCCGTCGAACTGATGCAGATGGGCTCGCTGTGCTTTGGCTGTCTGCTGGAGGAAAGCGGCGAATCACTGGAAGGCCGCAAATTAAACGCCGATGATTTTGCGCCGGGCGGCGGCGGTATGCCAATCCTGCTCGCAGGCACCGGCATGATTGGTTCTGTCTGCGTCTCCGGTGAGCCAAATCACTTAGACGATCAGGCGATTGTTGTCAAGGCTCTGCGTCAGCTCAAAACAGAAAAAGAGGGCTAAACACAGAACCTTCCTCTAATTCTTGTTGATTTCTGTTGTCTGGACAAGTATAATAGACTGTATCTGATGACAGAAATGGAGAGAATTGATTGTGAAGAAAAAAATACTGTCCCTCGCTCTTGCAGCGGTCATGTCTGTGGGACTGCTGTCCGGCTGCGGCAGCAGCAAAGAGGCATCCACTGCTGCGGAAACCTATGATGTTTTGGAAAATCCGGCCATTACCGTGGATGGCAAATGGTCTGCACCGGATACCGACCGCTCTGTAACCTTCAACGCAGACGGCACCTACACCAGCACCATTGCCACCAAGTTCTCCACGGACTCTTTGAGTGGCAAATATGTGTATTATTCGCAGAACGACAGCTTCAAGCTGGCGGATGCCTTTAAGAACGAAGAGTATGTTGTCTTGTCCAACGAAAAGGGCAAGGAAACCTTGTTCGGTACGGTACTCGGCGATGTCATGGTATGCTTCTATGACCAGAACCAGTGCTACTTCTTCCGTGACAAGCGCACCACTGCTATTTCCCTGTCCGATTTCACGGGAAACTGGAAGGATGTGACCGGCGGCACTTACGAGCTAAAGCTCAAGGATGACGGCACCTGTGTCATGGGTGAAGATGACAAGATGGACACATACACCTACACCTATGATGAAAGCAACTACCGACTGACTGTCAACAACGGCAACAGCGATCAGGTCTATACCGTCGGCATGTTTGAAGGCTATCTGTTCCTGATGCTCAACGGCAACAACTACACCATGTATATGTACGAGAGACAGTAAGTATCCCTGAAATTCGTTTCGCACAAAGATCAAGCACCAGAACCGGAATTTTCCGGAGCTGGTGCTTTTCATATCCGTCTATTCTCCCGCATACACTGCTCTGTATTCCCAATGGAAGAGAGGAGATTCCTATGCCTACCGGAACGTTACTTGTACAGACTCGTGCCGCACGCGGTGCGGTTCCCGTCGCCGGTGCTCTGGTGACGATTTTTTGTCCGGACAACGACCAAACGCCCTGTGTATCCATCCGCACGAACAGCAGCGGGGAAACAGCTCCGATTTCTCTGGAAGCCCCGTCACTCACCGACCATGACGCAGAGACCGCGCCGCCATATGCCTCGTACCGCGTCAACATTGACCACCCCGATTACCGTCCCGTTACGGTATTGGATACCGCGATTTTCTCCGGTATCACAACGGTTCTGCCCGTCTCTATGATTCCACCGCGCTCGGTCGATGAACTGCGCAAAACCATCGTCATCAACAGCACAGAAACCGGCCCATCCGGTTCAGGGAGGGAATAAATGCCAGAGTATCCCTATATTCCAGAGACCATTACCGTTCATCTGGGCAGACCGGATGAACCCGCGGAAAACGTCACGGTTCCCTTTCTGGAATACATCCAAAACGTCGCATCCAGTGAATTATATCCCACATGGCCGGAAAACGCGCTGCGCGCCAATATTTACGCGCAGGTTTCCTTTGCCCTCAACCGCATCTATACCGAATGGTATCGTTCGCGCGGCTACGATTTTGACATCACCAATTCTACCGCCTACGATCAGGCCTTTGTCAACGGACGAGACATCTTTGACACCGTCGCTGTGCTCGTCAACGAACTGTTTGACCGGTATCTGGCTCGGCCGGGATATATCCAGCCGTTATTCGCCGCCTACTGTGACGGCCGGCGTGTCCAATGCGATGGGTTGAGCCAATGGGGCACGGTTGATCTCGCCACCCAAGGTCTCACACCCTATCAAATCCTCACGCACTATTACGGCGAAGATTTAGATATTCGCACGGCGCCCATTCGTCCCGCTGTGCGCTCATATCCGGGGCAGCCGCTGCGTCTCGGTGACGTCTCTATCTCTGTGGAAATCATGCAGAGCCGTCTCAACCGCATCTCAAACAACTATCCCGCCATTCCGAAAATTTATCCGGTTGACGGTGTCTTTGACGTTAACACCCAAGCCGCTGTCCAAGCCTTTCAGGAAATCTTCAATTTAACACCGGACGGCATTGTCGGCCCTGCCACGTGGTATCAAATCACCTCGGTTTACAATGCCGTACTGCGGCTGGCAGAGCTGAACGCCATCGGCATCACGTTACAGGATATTTCTCGGACGCTGCCGGAAGATTTGCGCGAAGGAATGCGCGGCGATCCGGTGCGCCTGCTGCAATTCTTTTTGTCTGCCGTCGGTCGGTTTAACGATGACGTTCCCACCGTTGTCATTGACGGTATTTTCGGTCCCAATACCCGCGCCGCGGTAGAGGACTTTCAGCGCAGTGCCGGACTGACGCCGGACGGCATTGTGGGAAGTTTCACGTGGAACAATTTACTCCGCGCCTATGAAAGCATTCGCGCCTCGCAGGATTTGTCATCCGATGTCTTTCCGCCAACCAGCACACTGGTGCTCGGCTCGCGGTCGGCAGACGTCACACGCCTGCAAACCTGGCTCAATCAATTGTCTGAGGTCTATCCGCAAATTGAGCCTGTGCCCGCAACGGGATTTTACGGAGAGCTGACGCGCAATGCTGTGCTGACCTTTCAGCAGCTCTATGGTCTGACGCCTACCGGAAACGTCAATCCATACACGTTCTATGTCATCGGCAACGCCGCCGAACAGACGCAGGCCTAAAATTTTCTCTTGACAATGGCATTTTCTATCTGGTATGCTATCAGATGACAAAAGCAAACAGAGTAAGAGACACGAAATGTCGCCCATCCACTGTCCGACGGATGGGTGGGATTCGTGTCTCTTTTTTTGTTGCTACATACAAAGGAGGATTTTTTCACATGCCTAAAACATTCGGACAATCTGTTTTCTTTACCTTTCTCACCGCTTGGATGATGGTTTACTGCATGACGCTATACAACATCGTTCTCGCATCCGGTGTCTTTACCAATGCGACGTTTTTGCTCGCCCTCAAAGAGATGTGGGTGGAATTTATCATCATCTTTTTGTGCGCCTACTGCATCTCTTCGCCAATCGCCAAAAAGCTGGCGTTTCGCGTCGCACATCCCGGCGACAGGCCGATTGTCATCATTCTGTCCATTCAGGTGTTTACTGTCGTCTTACAGGTCGCGCTCGCCAGCATTCTCGGCGCATGGAAGGCCTACGGCTTTTCCATCAACTTCCTGCCGCAGTATCTCATGACATATTGCCTCAATTTCCGCATGGCGATGCCGCTCCAGCTGTTGTTTGTCGGCCCTCTCGCCCGTCTGATCTTCCGCACGGTCTGCTCAGAATCCCGCCAGCACGTACCGTGTGCAGAGTTTCTCTCTGAAATGAGCAAATAATCCGACAAAAAACCGCGCATCTCTGCAAGCAGAGATGCGCGGTTTCTATTACACCAAATGATTTATCTTACTTGATGATGTCAGTGCCCATAAAGCCTCTCAGAGCTTCCGGTACGGTGACAGAACCGTCTGCGTTCTGGTAGTTCTCCAGAATAGCTGCTACGGTACGGCCTACTGCAACGCCGGAGCCGTTCAGGGTGTGCGCGTACTGCGGCTTGCCCTGCTCATTGCGGCAACGGATATTTGCACGGCGTGCCTGATAATCCAGGAAGTTGGAGCAAGAGGAAATCTCTACATAGCGTCCATAGGACGGCATCCAAACTTCAATATCATAGGTGCACGCAGAGCTGAAGCCTACATCGCCGGTGCACAGGATAACAACACGATACGGCAGACCCAGACCCTGCAGGACAGCCTCAGCCTCATGGGTCAGGTTCTCCAGCTGATTCCAAGAATCCTCCGGTGCTGTGAAGTTTACCAGCTCGACCTTGTTGAACTGATGCTGACGAATCAGACCACGTGCATCACGGCCTGCTGCGCCAGCCTCACCGCGGAAGCAAGCGGAGTATGCTGCATAGCGAATCGGCAGCTGCTCAGCCGGAATGATGTCATCGCGGTACATATTGGTTACCGGAACCTCAGCGGTCGGAATCAGGTACTGATCGGTGTTTTCCAGATGGTACATGTCCTCTGCAAACTTCGGCAGCTGGCCGGTACCGGTCATAGAAGCGGTATTTGCGATGAACGGCGGCAGAATCTCTGTATAGCCGTTGTCGGTGTGGGTGTTCAGGAAGTAGTTAATAACAGCACGCTCCAGACGAGCACCCATGCCCTTATAGAAATGGAAACGGCTGCCGGTTACCTTTGCTGCGGTATCCGGGTCCAGAATGCCCAGATCCTTACCGATGTCCCAATGTGCCTTCGGCTCGAAATCGAATGCACGCGGCTCGCTCCAGCGGCGCAGCTCCGGATTGCAGGTATCGTCTGCACCCTCCGGCACCTTGTCTGCCGGTACATTCGGAATGGTCAGCAGGGTGTCGTGCAGCTGCTGCTCTACTTCAGCCTGCTCAGCGTCCAGTGCCTTGACTTCCTGGCTCAGTTCCTTCATCTGTGCCAGAACAGCGGAGACATCCTCGCCAGCCTTCTTAAGCTGCGGGATGGACTTGGATACCTTGTTCTGCTCTGCCTTCATTGCCTCTACCTTGCCGATGATATCACGGCGCTTCTGGTCGAGAGCCAGGGCAGTATCAATCTCCTCATCATAGCTCTTGCCACGCATAGCCAGACGAGTCTTGCACTTTTCAGTATTCTCGCGGATAAACTTTACATCTAACACGATTCATGTTTCCTTTCTTACACCCCTATTCGGACAGGCGCCCGATATGGATGGTGATTTCAATTTATTATTCGTCTGCGTTCAACGCATCACAAATATCTGCATATTCCTTTGCCGCCGAACCGGTCAGCGGTGCCGTGGTCTCATTCGTCAGGGCATCCCGCGTATACGCGGCATCCATCTTGTCAATGATCTCGCGCGCGGTATCCTTCTCTCCGTCCTGATATGCCTTTTCCAGCTGCCACAGCTGATCCAATGCCTCTGCATTCTTCGTCGCATCCTGAGACTGCTTGGTCAGCGTCTCATTCTGCTGCTGTGCGGTCTTGAGATCCGCCTGCAATTTATCAACAGAATCCTGCAGCTGGTCAACCTTGGCTCTCGCGCCGTTGGCAGCGTCCGTCTGCTCGGTCAGCTGCGTACCCAGCGCTTCCAGCTCCTGATTGGCATGTGCCTGCATCACATAGCTGAGCAAAATCAGCACCAGCGCCACGCAGAACAGGCCGATGATATAAAACACAAAGACCTTCCGGCTTTTCTGTCGGCTGCGGTCAATCGAGACCGCCTCTTCATAGATCTTAATGTCCTCTTCCAGTTTTTTATTTTTTTCTTCGCTCATGACAAGCCTCCATTAAAGGGTCACAGCTGCCAGAGCATTTGCCAGCCGTTCCAGATCTTCATCACCGTAATATTCCAGTGTGATCTTTCCTTTTTTCTTTTTATGGTCAATCTGCACGCGGCGTCCCAGCGAGCCTTCCAGCTTGCGTTCCACCTCGGCATAATAATCCGGCTGGAATTCCTTCGGCACCTCCGTGTCGGTCTTGGTTTCCACCGGCTGATTGAGTTTCTTGACGTATGCCTCTGCCTGCCGCACAGACATGCCCGACTGCACCATGCTCATCGCCGCGGTCAGTCGTTTGCTCTCATCCTGAATGGATAACACGGCACGCGCATGGCCGCTGGACAATCTGCCCTCTTCCACGAGCTTGCGCACATCCTCATCCAGCGTCAGCAGACGCAGACAGTTTGCCACCGCGGAGCGGGAGCGTCCGACGCGTGCGGCAACCGTTTCCTGATTCATGCCAAACTGCTCCATCAGTGCCCGATAGCCTTCCGCTTCCTCCATCGGATTGAGATCCTCGCGCTGCAGGTTTTCGATGAGCGCCAGCTCCATCATGGTCTGCTCGTCCGCATCAATGACCATGGCCGGAATGGTATCCAGCCCGGCGCGGCGCGCGGCACGCCAGCGGCGTTCGCCCGCTACAATCTGATAATATCCATTGTCGCCCTGTCGAACCGTAATTGGTGCGAGCACGCCATGGGTGCGGATGCTGTTTTCCAGCTCCTGCAATGCCTTCTCATCGAAGGAACGGCGCGGCTGTGCGCGGTTGGGTTCAATGCGTCTGAGCGGCAAATTGCGGAATCCATTTTTCGGACGAACCGGCTCTGCGCTCGTCGGCGGTACAGCCGGATCCAAATTTTCTTCCCCAAACAGTGCGGAGAGACCGCGTCCCAGACTTCTATTTGCCATACGTTTCTCCTCTCTCACGCTTCATTTCTTCTGAGGAATTCCTGTGCCAGTGCCATATACGCCTCTGCGCCGCGGCAGTAGCGGTCGTATGCGGTAATCGGCTCACCGTGGCTCGGTGCCTCAGACAGGCGAACATTGCGCGGTACCACCGTCGCAAAGACCTTTTTGCCAAAGTGGCGCTTGACTTCCTCCACGACCTGAATGGACAGATTGGTGCGTCCGTCAAACATCGTGAGCAGCACGCCCTCCATGCGGATGTTCTCATTGAGGCCGCGCTGTACGGCGCGAACCGTCGTCATCAGCTGCGTCAGACCTTCCAGTGCATAGTACTCACACTGAAGCGGCACCAAAAATGAATCCGCTGCGCACAGAGAGTTGAGTGTCAGCAGTCCCAGAGACGGCGGACAGTCGATAAAAATATAATCATACTCATCGCGCACCTGATCGAGCACCATCTTGAGCCGATACTCGCGGCGATCCATCTCAATCATGTCGATCTCTGCGCCGGCAAGATTGACATTCGCGCCGATCACATCGACCCACTTGGTCTTGATAATTCCTTCTTCCACCGGCGCATCACAGACGGTCAGCTCATACACGCTGGTCTTGAGGGAGCGCGGGTCAATACCAAAACCGGAAGTCGCATTGCCCTGCGGGTCAAAATCGCACACGAGAACTTTTTTTCCCTGATCCGCCAAAGAAGCGGCAAGATTCACGGCCGTTGTCGTTTTTCCGACGCCGCCCTTTTGGTTTGCAAATGCAATAATTTTTCCCATACGTGATTTTCCTTTCCGGAATAACTTCTTTTTCGGTATTCATTATACCACTTTGTTTCACGTGAAACAACAGGGAAACCGCGTTTTATGTGTGTAAATTCTGCGTGAAACGTGGGGCGATCTTGGCATGTTTCACGTGAAACATGTGTTAAACATCCGGCCGCTCTGTTTCACGTGAAACAATCACAGCGGGGACGCAGAGATCTTGCGGAACGGGCGCGGGTACTGCTTCGGCGTGTGCTGCTTCTTGCGAATCACCACCAGACGATGCGTAATATCGGTATTCGGAATCGTATAATCGATGACTTTCTCGATTTCTCCGCCGAGCAGCCGGATGGCTTTTTTCGCCTGCTCCAGCTCGTCATCGGAGTCCTTGCTCTTCATGGCGATAAATGCGCCGCCCTGCTTGACGAGCGGCAGCGACAGCTCCGCCAGCACATTGAGCTGTGCCACAGCGCGGGAAACCGCAAAATCGTACTGTTCGCGGTGCTTTGCCGCGAATTCCTCTGCGCGGGCGTGAACAGCTTCGATGTCAGACAGCTGCATCCCGTCGATGCAGCCCTGTAAAAATCGAATGCGCTTGCCCAGCGAATCGAGCAGGGTCAGACGACAGGACGGGCACAGAATATGCAGCGGCATACCCGGAAATCCAGCGCCGCAGCCGACATCAATCACAGATTTCTGGGAAAAATCCGCAGTCTGAAGCAGGGATGCGCAGTCAAGCAGATGCTTTTCTGCAATCTCCTTCGGATCGGTAATGCGGGTGAGATTCATGACCTTATTGGTCTCCAGCATACGGGCGGTAAAGTCCTCCAGCTGGGCAATCTGTGCGTCAGAAACCGATAATTCCATGGCAGAAAAGCCGTTTTGAAGCAATTCAGTCATTCTTTTTCTCCTTTTCCATCATCTCTGTGACGATCATCAGAGCCGTAATATCTGCCGGGCTGACACCGGAAATACGCGATGCCTGTCCGAAATTGAGCGGATGTACCTGCTGCAGCTTCTGTCTGGCCTCTAAGCGAAGCGACGAAATGCTCGTATAATCCAAATCCGCAGGCAGCGGACGGCTCTCCAGTTTGCGGAACTGCTCGACGTCGCGCAGCTGTCGCTTGATATAGCCCTCATATTTGATGCGAATCTCTACCTGCTCCCGAATCTCCTTGGACAACGTCGGACGATCCGGGTCAAACGGTACCAGCGCATCATACTTCAATTCCGGTCTGCGAATGAGGTCAGACAGCTTGCAGCCGGACTTGAGCGGGGTGCTGTGGTGCTGTTTTAAGAAGTCCTGTAAGACGTCTGACGGCGCCAAATTGACGTGTTCCACACGGTCGATCTCCTGCTGGACAGCGGCGTATTTGCGCTGCACT
This sequence comes from Eggerthellaceae bacterium, assembly GCA_963588905.1. Lineage (GTDB taxonomy): Bacteria > Bacillota > Clostridia > Oscillospirales > Butyricicoccaceae > Butyricicoccus_A. The sequence continues at coordinate 47,294 of CAVAJF010000002.1, read as the reverse complement.
TTTTCCAGCCGTTCCTGCGAATTCAGACCGACGCGAGCGCCGATACCGACGAGGCGTTCGTCCGCATTGTCCTGCCGCAAAATCAGTCGGTACTCACTGCGCGAGGTCATCATACGGTACGGTTCCTTGGTGCCGCAGGTGACGAGATCATCGACCAGCGTACCGATATAACCGTCGGCGCGATCCAGAATCATCGGCGGCTCTCCCTTGAGCTTGAGCGCCGCATTGATACCGGCAACCAGTCCCTGTGCGCCGGCTTCTTCATAGCCGGAGGAGCCGTTAAACTGACCGGCACCGTACAGACCGTGAATCTTCTTGGTCTCCAGCGTCGGCAGCAGCTCCAGCGGGTCAATGCAGTCGTACTCAATGGCGTACGCCGGACGCATGACCTCCGCATGTTCCAAGCCCTTGATGGTGTGCAGCATATCCAGCTGAACATCCTCCGGCATGGAAGATGAAAAGCCCTGGATGTACATTTCTTCGGTATTCAGTCCCATCGGCTCAATAAACAGCTGGTGACGCGGCTTGTCCGCAAAACGCACGACTTTATCCTCAATGGATGGGCAATAGCGCGGGCCGATGCCCTCTACCTTGCCGGAATACAGCGGAGAACGGTTCAAATTGTCTCGGATGACCTCATGGGTGGTCGCGTTGGTGTACGTCAGGTGACATACCGCCCGGTTTTCCGGCACGTGCTCGGTCTCAAAGGAGAACGGAATACAGTCTTTCTCGCCCTCCTGCACTTCCAGTTCGCTAAAATCAATGCTGCGGCGGTTGACGCGCGGCGGCGTGCCCGTCTTAAAGCGCATGAGATTGAGACCCATCTTGCGCAGAGAATCCGTCAAGCCAATGGCGGCGAACATGCCGTCCGGGCCGCCGTCATAGAACATATCACCGATGATAATTCTGCCCTGCAAATACGTGCCCGTCGCAATGATGACCGCCTTTGCGTCATAATGTGCGCCGGTTCGCGTCGTCACGCCGGTAACCGCGCCGTTTTCGGTGGTAATATCCACGATTTCCGCCTGCTTGAGCATGAGATTTTCCTGCTCTTCCAGCACGTGCTTCATATACTCTCGGTATTGTGCGCGGTCTGCCTGCGCGCGCAGAGAATGCACCGCAGGGCCTTTGCCGCGGTTGAGCAGGCGGTACTGAATACACGCCGCGTCCGCCGCGCGACCCATTTCACCGCCCAGCGCATCAATTTCACGCACTAAATGTCCCTTTGCCGTGCCGCCGATGGCCGGATTGCACGGCATATTACCGACGGCATCCAAATTGATGGAAAAAACAACGGTCTTGAGACCCAATCGCGCACTGGCGAGTGCTGCCTCAATGCCGGCGTGACCGGCACCGATCACCGCAACATCCACGGTTCCAGCTAAAAATTGCACGAATATCATTCCTTTCTGTATACTTTATACTGTTTTATTCTTATCGTATTTATATTTTTCACAAGATATAGCATATCTTGTTATTTTCTCTCGTTATGACACGCAAAAGCGTATACTCTCAGATATTTTAGCATAGCATAGAATGCAAAACGGGTCAAGCACAAGTGGCATGTTGCCTTTGTTTTCCAAACTTAGTTATCCACAACTGTGGATAACTCTGTGGACAACACTGGACAGATTCACCAAAAATCCGCCTTGATTTTTGCCGTTTTCATCAAGTGTCCCCGCCGCCGGGCGGTTCGTTCTGTTGATAACTCTGTGTAAAATGTGCAAAACTTATTAACGTCTCGTACAAAGCAAGCGGATTCTGTCGAAAAATACCGTGAAAAAACGCCATTCCGGACAGATTTCTCCATCCGGAATGGCAGCCATTCCACTTTATTTTCCCACGCAGAACTTTGAAAAGATGGTGGAAACAATGTCATCTCGGACGGTCTGTCCGGTAATTTCGCCGAGAGCCGCAATCGCGCCCTCCGCGTCCATGACGATGGCATCCGGTGTCATACCGAGCTGAGCGGCGACAAATGCCTCCTCACAGCGCTCTGCTGCCCGTACCAGAGCGGCAGCCTGCCGTGCATTGGTAATCGTGCTTCCGTCAAAGCTCATGCCGTCCATGCCAACCACCTTCGGGATCAGGTCATACAGCTCCTGTAATCCCTCGCCGGTTTTCGCACTGACAGACACCACGTATTCAAAATGCCGGTTGATGTTCTGGACATCCAGCTCCGACGGCAAATCGCTCTTATTGAGCACAGCGATGGTTCGCTTACCGTGTGTGCGCGCGATAACCATCAAATCATCGTCGGAAATGTGGTCGCTGGAGTCAAACACAGCCAAAATCAAAGACGATGCCTGTGCCTGCTTCATCGCGCGGTCAATGCCCATCTTTTCCACCGGATCCTGTGTATCGCGCAGACCCGCGGTATCATACAACCGCAGAACCACCGCGCCAATGCGGATGGTCTCTTCGATGACATCGCGCGTCGTGCCCGGAATGCTCGTGACAATGGCGCGGTCTACGCCCGCCAGCGCATTGAGCAGGGAAGACTTTCCGGCATTCGGTCTGCCAAGAATGGCACACGGAATGCCCTCGCGCAGAATGCGTCCGCGCTCATAGGTCTCCGCCATATCGTACAGCTCACTGGTTGCCCGATGCAGAATCTCGCACGCACTGTCAAACAGATGCGAGTCAATTTCTTCGTCCGGATAATCGACAACCGCCAAAAATTCCGCCACCAAATCAACGAGCTGCTGCCGGATCTCAAAGATATGGGTTCCGACAACACCGTCCAGCTGTGCCGCGGCGTTCTCCGCCGCCTGTGTGGTCACAGCCGTCACCAAATCATGTACTGCCTCTGCGCCGGACAAGTCCATCTTGCCGGCAAGAAATGCCCGCCGCGTAAATTCGCCCGGTTCCGCCTGCACGGCGCCCTTGGCAAACAGCGCGGACAGCGTTTCCGACAGCACAGCCGGAGAGCCATGGCACTGAATTTCCGCCATGTCCTCGCCGGTATACGAGTGCGGTGCGTGCATCACGCAGCACAGACAGTGGTCAATGACCTTTCCGTCTCGGCTGTGCAGCGCACCGTACGTCAGCAGACGGTTTGGGCGCTTAGACAGCGCACCACCGCCCTGCGGGGTAAAAATTGTATCAACAATCGCAAGGGTTTGAGGTCCGGAGACGCGGATGATTCCAATCGGTCCGGCAGCAGGCCCTGTCGCGACTGCGGCAATGGTCTTGCTCATAACATCATCGACCTCATTTCTGTCCGCGATACTTACTCCGCGTCATTTCTGCGCGGGCGCGGTGTTCTCGAACGGTAACCGCCGCTGCGCTGCGGTCTTGCGCCGCGCTCCATGGCAACAACGACACGGCGGTTCGGCTCCGTGCCGGTGGAGTAAGTCGTGACTCCCTTATAATCCTGAAGCGTTGCATGAATGATGCGGCGCTCGTACGGGTTCATCGGTTCCAATGTCATGTTTTTGCGATATTTCAGCACCTTTCCCGCCATCTTGCGAGCCAGACGCTGGAGAGACTCCTCGCGCTTTGCGCGGTAGCCTTCGGTATCAATCGCAATGCGAATGTGCTCTTCCTTGCCTCGGTTGATGGTGAGGGAAGTCAGATACTGGATGGCGTCCAGCGTATCGCCTCTGCGGCCGATTACGGCACCCATGTCCTCGCCGCGAATGTCCAGAATAATCTGTCCATCCTCCTTGACGGACGGGAATGCTTCGCCCTGGATGCCCATGCGCTGCAGCAGACCATCTACAAAGTCCTTTGCTTCGCTCTCCGGGGTGGATTCCTCATAGGATACGCGGACACGTGCCGGAACGGCGCCGATGCCGAAGAATCCACTCTTACCCTTTTCCAGAACCTCAACGCTGACGCTGTCACGATCCATCTGTAACTCATCGAGTGCCAGCTGAACAGCCTCATCAATTGTTGCGGCCTGTTTTTCAATATACTTCGTCATACGTGTATTTCCGTCCTTTTACTCGTCGTCAACCTGCTTGCCAGCTCGGCGGGCAGCTTCCTTTTCTGCCTTGATCTGTGCAGCACGGGCAGCGGTTTCCTTGTCTTTTTCCTTCTGGACTTCTGCCTGATATGCCTTGAGCTTCTTCTTAGAAACGTTTGCAGCCTTTGCACCGCGGTACTCGGTCTGCACGCCGTTCTCCTGCTTCTCCTTTGCCTGCTCCTCCAGCTTGAGCTTGTGAGCAGCCTCGCGGCGCTTGCGCGCCTTGGTCTCTTCGTCGTCCTCAGCCTTGTCGAACTTGAGGATGTACCAAGTCAGTACCAGTTCCTGTGCGATAGAGAACAGGTTGTTTACGGTCCAGTAAACACCCATGGATGCCGGCAGCGTAAACGCAATCCACACGGACATCAGCGGCATGATAATCAGCATGGTGTTCATGGTGGAGTTCATCTGCGCGCTCTGATTCTGCTGGGCATTCGGGTTCTGCATGTTCTGGGTCTTTCTCATGACGAGAGAGGACAGCAGAGCCGTGCCGCCAGACAGAATCGGGATCAGCCACAGGATGTCCAGATGCGAGAACTGCGGGATCGCAGACAGGTCGATGCCAAAAAAGTTAAAGTCAATGTTTACCAAGCCGTTGGTCGCAAAGTCAGCAACCTTGTCCCAGTTTTCATGAACCAGCTTTGCCAGCTGGATCTGACCGGAAACCGAGCTCTTGTCATACGTGGTGCCCAGTACCTTGGCAATCGCCTCAATGGTGTCGTTGGACAGACCCATCATGTACTTCATCGGCTGGCGCACTGCGTAATACAGAGCCATCATGATCGGCAGGGTGATAAAGGAGAGCAGGCAGGAACCCATCGGGTTGACGCCCTCGCGCTCGTAGAGCTTCTGCATCTCCTCGTTCATCTTTTCTCTGTTACGCGCATAGCGCTTCTGGATGGCAGCGGACTCCGCCTGCACCAGATTCATCTTCTTCATGCCCTTTTTCTGCTTGTACATGAACGGCAGAAGAATGAGCTTGACAATCAGCGTAAACAGAATGAGAGCCAGGCCGTAGTTCTGAACCAGCGACCAGATCGCCATCAGAATCAGACCCAGCGGTCTTACAATAATAATTCCGAAAAAGTTTCCCATTTGATCCTCCAAATTGGGGTTTGTTGTCGTTTTCCGTCAAGGCACCGGATCATAGGGATTGTGGTGCGAAAACGGATGGCAGCGCAGAATTCGCTTGACTGCGAGCCAGCCGCCCTTCCGTGCGCCGTATTTTTCGATCGCTTCCAGCGCGTAGGCGGAGCAGGTCGGCGTATACCGGCAGCATGGTCTCATGTGCGGCGAGATAGCGGAACGGTAAAATCGAATGCACAGAATCATGATCTTTTTCATCATGATTTATTTTCCTTCTTTCGTCTGTATCAGTCCCAGCTGTTTCAGGCAACGCAAGTAGGCACGCTCTACGCGCTGATACGGTGCATCCACCGCGCGAAAACGTGCCACCACGACGAGATCTGTGTTCGGCTGGAGCTCATCCAAGTGCAGTCTGTATGCTTCGCGAATCAGGCGCTTGATGCGGTTTCTCTGCACCGCGCAGCCCAGCTTTACGCCAACCGTAATGCCAAGCCGCCCTGCGCCGAATTTGTTGCGCATGGCATAAACGACCAAGCAGTCCGAGGACGCAGAACGGCCTCGGCCATACAGTCTGCGGAAATCACGGTTTTCCTTTAAGGTATTCTTCATCGCCCGACTTCCTTTGTTCCGTATTGCGGAAAATCACAAGAGGCTCTTCATACACGCACAGATACGGCCTCACGGCAATTTTCCTCTCCGGCTCGATGGATATAGTTCCGGAGCTGGCAGGTCTGGTTTGTCTCACGGCGCACAGCCTGTCCGAATTGTAATCGCGCCGCCTCCGCTATACACAGAGGATAATTTGTACTGATAACAGAAATGGACCGCTTTGCGGTCCATTTCTGTTCAGCGGTGAAGAGAAACCGGCAAATCGCCCGGCGCTTCTCCCACTCATTCGTTGTCCTTCTTTCAAAAAAGAGAGCGTATCTTTCTCCCCCGAAACGCACATTTCGTGGAAAGACCGCATCGCGGAGCACGATCTCTTTTTTCTCGTGCGCTGTGCGCACAAAGGATTACAGGCTCAGACGCTTACGGCCGCGGGAGCGACGACGAGCGAGAACCTTTCTTCCGTTAGCAGTTGCCATTCTCTTGCGGAAGCCATGCACCTTGCTGCGGTGACGCTTCTTCGGCTGGAAAGTTCTTAACATACTTAGCTGCACCTCCATTCACACTCAAATTCATTGCGTGCGTGTACAAGATACATTATAAGCATGAATTTCTCATTTTGTCAATGCTTATTTACACATTTCGCTCGTTTTTCGCGGAAAAAAATCATTTTTTCAAGAGTTTTCCTGTGGAATCTGTGGAAAACCCTGTGGACACAGTGCAAAATTGGTGGTATTATATAGTCTGTATTGGTATCCGTATTGCTCGGAGCCAGTCCCATTTTAATGAACCGCCATCCCAAGGGAGAGGAATGATACCATATGAACACACCTGCTGACATTTGGAAGCTCGTGCTCGGTCTGCTCCAAGGCCGACTCCAAGCGGTGACGCTGGACGCATGGTTTGACGATTTAACCGCCGTCGAATTTAAGGACGACACCCTGCTTCTGCACACACCGGATAAATTCAAAAAAGAAATCATCGACGAACGATACCTGCAGACCATCAAAGACGCCCTGCGCGATCTGTTCTCCGCAGACATCAACGTCATCGTGACCACCGGCGACGCGCCGACCCCCATCGCTCACAACAACTATCCAGAGGATGAATACACGTTTGAACAGTTTATCGTCGGCTCTTCCAACAAATTTGCGCACGCCGCGGCAACGGCCGTCGCAAACAATCCGGCAAAAAACTACAATCCGCTATTTATCTACGGACAATCCGGCCTCGGCAAGACACACCTGCTCTACGCCATCGCCAACGTCGTGCGCCGCGACCACCCATCCTTCCGCATCATTTATATTAAGGGCGAAGACTTCACCAACGAACTGGTCAATTCCATCGGCGCCGGTCAGGTACAGGAATTCCGCGACAAATACCGCCTCGCCGACCTGCTGCTCGTCGATGATATCCAATTTGTCGCAGGCAAAGACCGCACCCAGGAAGAATTTTTCCACACCTTTAACGCCTTATACGAAGCAAACAAGCAAATTGTTTTGACATCCGACCGACCGCCAAAAGAAATCCATACGCTGGAAGACCGACTCAAAACACGATTTGAGTGGGGACTTTTGGCAGACATTCAGCCGCCGGACTACGAGACACGCATGGCAATCATCCACGTCAAAGCAGATTCTCTGCGCGTACAGCTGCCGGAAAATGTCGTAGATTACATCGCAAAGACCATCACATCCAATGTGCGTCAACTCGAAGGAACCGTCAAAAAAATCAAAGCCCTGCACGACCTCATGGAACGCGCCATTGACATTGATCTGGCAAAAGAAGCTGTCGCAGATATTTTTAAAGAAAACCCTGGTCTCAACCCGACACCGGACATGATTTTGCGAGAAGTCTCCCGCTACTACTGCACGCCAGTCGAAAAGCTCAAGGGCAGCGGCAGATCCAAAGATCTCGTCCTACCGAGACAAGTCGCTATGTACCTCGTCCGCGATTTAACCGACTATTCCCTGCCGGAAATCGGAAAAATCTTCTCCCGCGACCACACGACAGTTCTGCACTCCATCAACAAAATCGAAAACTATCTCAAAGAAACCAGCGAGATGGACAACATCATCAAAACGCTGAAAACAAACATCCGCGGATAACAGCATATACATACAATGTGAATATTTATGCAAATGCAGCACAACACCCTGACGGGAGAACTCTTGCATTTTTATCCACATATTCCTGTGGACTGTGGAAATCTTTCTGTGGATAACTCAAACACAAAAAAGTTATCCACTTTTACATCTGATTTATCCACATACAACTGTGAACAGAAAAATCCCCAAATTTCGGGCACAATCACAGTTTTCCACAGTTTCCTTTCCTCTACTACTATTACTAAATATACTATTCTTTTCTATATAGAATATATACCTAATCTCATAAAATATATCAGACATCAGACAACAAACAATCCAAGTCAACAAGACAATGATTTATTCATTACGATTCACTAAGGAGGAACACCATGCAATTCTCATGTGAAAAATCAACACTTCAAGAAGCGATCACAACAGCATCCCGCGCCGTCAGCAACAAAAGCTCCATTGCACTGCTCGAAGGTCTACTCATCACCGCCGACGCAACCGGAGGTCTGACGTTATGCGGCTACAATATGTCCATGGGCGTGCGCGTGACCATACAGGCAACCGTCTCTGAACCAGGCTCCGCTGTCCTCAACGCCCGTCTGTTCGGTGACATGATCCGCAAACTGCCGGACGATACCATCTATGTGGAAACCAACGCAGAAATGCTAACAACAATCCGTTGCGACCGCGCCATGTTTAATCTTGTCGCTTCCGACGCCACAGAATTTCCGCAGCTGCCGGAAGTAGAAAACAGTGAAAATCCGATTGTTTTACCACAATCCATGCTGAAATCTATGATTTCCCAAACCATTTTCGCTGTTTCCGACAACGAAACCAAACCGATTTTGACCGGCTGTTTGTTCGAATTATCCGATAACCAGCTACGCATGGTAGCTGTAGACGGCTATCGTCTGAGCGTACGCCGCGAGACGCTGGAAACACCGGTATCTGCCAACACCCGCTTCGTTGTACCGGCATTTGCCCTGCGTGAAATCGAGCGAATCCTTGGAGAATCTTCCGACACCGTGGAAATTTATCCAGATTCCCGCCATATTTTATTCCACATCGGTGACACCGTACTCATCACACGACTGCTGGAGGGAGAATTCCTCAATTACCAGGCAGCTATTCCGGCCAGCGCCAATGCAGTGATTACCGTGGATGTCAGACAGCTGATCTCCTCGATTGAACGCGTGTCGCTGATTGTGTCTGAAAAGCTCAAGACACCGGTGCGCATGGAATTTGACGGTTCGCTGCTTAAGCTGAGCTGCATTACGACGATCGGCAAGTCCTATGACGAATTTGAATTTGACGGCGAAGTGCCGCATCTGGAAATCGGCTTCAACAATCGCTACCTGCTCGACGCGCTGCGCGCTTGCCCGTCGGAAAAGGTGCGCATTTCGCTGCAGGGCAGCCTGAATCCGATTGTCTTTACACCGGAAGAGGGAAATGCCTTTACGTATCTGGTGCTGCCGGTACGTCTGAAAGCGGAATAACGAGGAGATAGTACGATGGAAACCATTGAAATTACAACAGAATTTATCAAAGCGGATGCTTTCTTGAAATTTGCCGGCGTGTGCGCTACCGGCGGACAGGCAAAATGGATGATTGAAGAGGGACAGGTCTCGGTAAACGGAGAAACCTGCACCCAGCGCGGTAAGAAACTGCACAAGGGCGATACTATTACCTTGGCTGACGGACAGCAGTTCCGCATTGTATGAACATCCAAACGCTAACGCTGCGCGATTTTCGCAATTATGAAACCGCACAGCTGGCGCTGGCGCCGGGCGTCAATGTGTTCTGTGGCGAAAATGCGCAGGGAAAGACCAATATTTTGGAAGCAGTCGGACTTCTGTCTACGACGCGGCTGTTCCGTTCGGGACAAAAGCGGGACGCGGTGCGCTTCGGCGCACCGCAGGCAGAAGTCTGTGCGGCTTTTTTTGCAGAAAAGCGCGATATGACCGTGCGAGCCGTGGTTCCGAACGCCGGAAGAGCGCAGTTTTTTGTCAACGACATCAAACAAAAACGGCTGTCTGATGTCAATGGTGTGCTGCGCACGGTGTTGTTTTGCCCGGAGGATCTGATGCTGATTCGAGAGGGCGCGGCGGCCCGGCGGCGCTTCATGGACATCGCTTTGTGCCAGCTGCGGCCGAATTATGCACGGTATTTGTCAGAGTATGGCAGGCTGCACGAAAACAAGCTGCGGATTTTGAAGGATGCAGAGGAAAAGCCATCACTGCTTGATGCGCTGGATGATTTCTCCTTCAGAATGTCCGCGATAGGCGGACAGCTCGTCCGGTACCGCGCCTATTATCTGCGGGCGCTGATGGAGAAAGCGCAGGGCATCCACGCCTCGCTGTCCGGCAAAAATGAGCAGCTGTCGTACTGCTATCACACCGTGTCCGCTGTGACGGACCCGTTTGCCTCCGCGAAAGAAATCGGGATGCAGATATGGGAGCATATGTGCGCCCATCGCAGTGCGGAGATTGCCTCGCGCTCGTGCCTGTCCGGCCCGCACAAAGATGATTTGGAATTGCTCATCGGCGGACGCTCGGCAAAGAGCTTTGGCTCACAGGGACAGGTGCGCACCTGCGCGCTGTCGCTCAAGCTCGCCGAGCGCGATATGTTTTATGAGAGCACGAAGGAATACCCCATTTTGCTGCTCGATGATGTTTTAAGTGAATTGGATGCCAAACGGCAGGATTTTGTGCTCAACCGCATTGAAAATGGGCAGGTTCTCATCACCTGCTGCGAGCCGGAGAAACTCGCGCAGGTACAGGATGGACGGATGTTTTCGATTTCTGGCGGCACGGTACAGCGCGTATAACACAAACAGCGGATTTGTCCGGCGGGCGAATCCGCTGTTTTTTTCTAAAATTTTGCAAACAAAATACCCAGAATGCAACATGTGGAAAACCGTGTGGAAAAACTCCCGTTTTATCGGCAAAAAAGTGAGAAAAAATTCAAGGAATTGAAATATTTTTTAAGAAAACACGTGCAAAACTTCACAAAAAGTGGTATAATAAAAACAAGATTGGGATTGAAATTTTGCTTGGAACAGGAGGCGTCTGCATGTATCTGCATTTGGGACAGGATGTGGTTGTTCCGACCCATTCCATTCTCGGCATCTACGACATGGACACCGCGACATGGTCCAAGCACACCCGCGCACTCATCGCCTCGATGGAAAAGGCGGGACGGGTACAGGCGATCTTTGATGATCTGCCCAAGTCCTGCATCCTTTGCGAGGAGGGCGGCGTGCGCACCCTGTATATTTCCCAGCTGTCCACTGCGACGCTTCTGCGCAGAAGCGAGCAGGTTTTGACGGAATCCTCCGTCTGATTGGATTGGTTTATTTTCCGAATAAGAGATCCCGTGCAAAACGGGATTGTTTTATTCCATGCTGATTTTTTATGATTGGAGACAGCAGCCGAAGCCGGCGGCCGGCGCTGTTTTTTCCCTCTCTTTAGGAAGGTTCGCCGGAGAAATGGAATGTATGATATGAGTATGAGCGAAGAGATCCTGGATCTGACCGTCAAGGAAACCTATGATGAGAGCCAGATTCAGGTGCTGGAAGGACTGGAAGCGGTCCGCAAGCGCCCGGGCATGTATATTGGCTCGACTTCTGCGCGCGGCCTGCATCATCTGGTGTACGAAATCGTGGATAACTCCATCGACGAGGCACTGGCGGGCTACTGCACCCATATTGAGGTCACCTTGGAGCCGGACAGCGTCGTCACCGTGCGCGATAACGGCCGAGGCATTCCGGTCGGCATTCACCCGCAGATGGGAATTCCGACGCTGGAAGTGGTACTCACCGTCCTGCACGCAGGCGGCAAGTTCGGCGGCGACGGCTACAAGGTATCCGGCGGCCTGCACGGCGTTGGCTCTTCCGTCGTCAATGCCCTGTCCGAGTGGCTGGAAGCAACGGTATACGACGGAGAAAACAAATATACGATGAAGTTTGCGCGCGGCAAGACCGTCTCGACCCTGCGTTCGGTTCCGTGCCAGCATGAGACCGGCACGACGATTCGGTTTAAGGCGGACGGGCAGATCTTTGAGACCTTGCAGTACGACTATGAGATCCTTGCCAACCGCTTGCAGGAGCAGGCATTCCTCAACGGCGGCGTAAAAATCACGCTGCGCGATGAGCGCGACCCGGACGATGAGCCGCGCGAAGATGTCATGCACTACGAGGGCGGCATCAAACAGTTTGTCGCGTACTTAAACCGCAATAAGACCGCGCTGCATCCAGAAGTTATTTACGTGGAGGGCAGCCGCGACAATTCCATGGCAGAGGTCGCGCTCCAGTATACCGATGGCTACAGTGAGAACCTGCTGTCCTTTGCCAATAACATCAACACCACGGAGGGCGGCACCCATGAGACCGGCTTCAAATCCGCGCTAACCAAGGTTATTAACGACTACGCGCGAAAATTCGGCTTCCTCAAGGACAGCGACAAGAATTTCTCCGGTGAAGATGTCCGTGAGGGCTTGACTGCTGTGATCTCCGTCAAGCTGCCGGAAGCGCAGTTTGAGGGACAGACCAAGACCAAGCTGGGCAATTCCGATATGCGCAATCTGGTGGACTCCATGCTCAGCGAAAAGCTGACCATCTTCTTTGAGGAAAATCCGTCTGTCGGCAAGGCGATTATTGAGAAGGCACAGACCGCTTCGCGCGCAAGAGAGGCAGCGCGCAAGGCACGCGAAATGACCCGGCGCAAGAGCGCGCTGGAATCCGGTTCTCTGCCGGGCAAGCTGGCAGACTGTCAGGAGCGCGATCCAGAGCTGACCGAGATTTACATCGTCGAGGGCGATTCCGCAGGCGGCTCCGCCAAGGAAGGCCGCGACCGCCGGTATCAGGCGATTCTGCCGCTGTGGGGCAAGATGCTCAACGTAGAAAAGGCGCGTCTGGACAAGGTATACGGCAATGACAAGCTGACCCCGATGATTACCGCGTTTGGCGCGGGCTTTGGTGAGGATTTTGATCCGGCAAAGCTGCGCTACGGCAAGATTATTCTGATGGCGGATGCCGACGTCGACGGCAGCCATATCCGCACGCTGCTGCTGACCTTCTTCTTCCGCTATATGCGTCCGCTCATTGAGCAGGGACATGTATATATCGCCCAGCCGCCGCTGTTTAAGAATACCAAGGGCAAGACCGTGCGCTACACCTATACCGAACAGGAACAGGTCAGCGTGCTGGCTGAAATGGGTGACGGCGTGGACATCCAGCGCTATAAAGGCCTTGGCGAGATGGACCCGGAACAGCTGTGGGAGACAACCATGAATCCGGAAAACAGAACGCTGCTGCAGGTGACGCTGGAAGACGCTTCGATGGCGGACGAGATCTTTACCCTGCTCATGGGCGAAAAGGTAGAGCCGCGCCGCGAATTTATCCAGAAAAACGCCAAGTATGTCAGCAATCTGGACATTTAAGCCGGAGGTACGGATGGACGAATTAAAACAAGCACGGATCAAGGCTGCGGCACAGCAGCTGATGGACGGACATGATGCGCTGGTGGATCTGCTGCCGGCCAAGAAGACGAAAAAGACCTCCGAAGAAGCTGCCATCCTGGAGGATGCGCTGGATTCGCTGGAAGAGGCCATTTCTTGTCTCTCTGAATTGTTGGATGAGGAGGCATAAGCAAGTTGGCAAAGGATACTGAAAAGAATAAAATCCATTTTGAAAACCAGAAGATCATTCCGGTCGATCTGGAACGAGAGATGAAAAAATCGTACATCGACTACGCGATGTCGGTTATCGTGGGCCGCGCGCTGCCGGATGCACGCGACGGTCTCAAGCCGGTACATCGTCGTATTCTGTACGCCATGTATGAGGATCACCTGACCGCAGACCGCGCATACCGCAAGGCGGCAACGACCGTTGGTAATGTGCTCGGCCGCTATCATCCGCACGGTGATGCCTCGGTATATGACGCGATGGTTCGTATGGCACAGTGGTTCTCGCTGCGCTACCCGATGATTGACGGTCACGGCAACTTCGGTTCCATCGACGGCGACCCTCCGGCAGCTTACCGTTACACGGAAGCGCGCATGAGCAAGCTGGCGGCGCATATGATGACGGATATTGACAAGGATACCGTCGATTTCATGCCGAACTTCGATGACAACCGCAAGGAACCGGTCGTTTTGCCGTCGCGTTTCCCGAGTATGCTCGTCAATGGCTCGACGGGTATTGCTGTCGGCATGGCGACCAATATGCCGCCGCACAACCTGACCGAAGTGATTAACGGCATTTGCCATGTCATTGACAATCCGGAAGCCGGACTGGAGGAAATCTGCCAGTATATCAAGGGACCGGATTTCCCGACCGGCGGCGTGATTATGGGCCGCAGCGGCATTCGTGCTGCCTATGCGACTGGCCGCGGCAAGCTCAAGGTTCGTGCGCGCACGCATTTTGAGGAGATGCCGAACAACCGCACCCGCATTGTCGCAACCGAGATTCCGTATGGCGTCAATAAGGCGCGTCTGGTCGAGAGCATTGCCGATCTGGTCAAGGATAAGCGTGTAGAGGGCATTTCCGATCTGCGCGATGAATCCGACCGCGAGGGCATCCGTGTAGTCATTGAGCTCAAGCGCGATGCCAATCCGCAGGTTGTGCTCAATCAGCTGTTCCACTATACGCAGCTGCAGGACACCTTTTCGATTAACAATCTGGCACTGGTCAACAATCAGCCGCGCACGCTCAATCTGCGGGAACTGATTGACCAGTACATTGAGTTCCAGAGAGAAATCATTGAACGCCGCAGCCGCTATGAGCTGAATCGTGCAGAAAAGCGTGCACATATTTTAGAGGGCTTGAAGGTTGCAACCGAGAATATTGACCGCATCATTGCCATCATTCGCGCATCCGCCAACGAGACAGAGGCCAAGCAAAAGCTGATTGAAGAGACCTTCATCGTCAATCAGATCGCGCTGCTCGGCATCGTGGACGGCAAGGAAGAATATCCGTTCCATCTGGACGAGGAACAGGCACAGGCTATCGTTAGTATGCGTCTGGGTCGTCTGTCCGGTCTGGAGCGTCAGAAGCTGGCGGATGAATACGATGAGATCGAAGGCCGCATTCATGAGCTGCTGGAAGTGCTGAACAGCCGCGAAAAGCAGCTGGAAGTTGTTCGCACAGAACTGATTGCCATTCGAGATAAATTTGGCGATGAGCGCCGCACCGGCATTGAAATTGTCGATGATGATATTGATATTGAGGATTTGATTCCGCAGGAGGACTGCACGTATACGCTGACGCACAGAGGCTATATCAAGCGTCTGCCGACGTCGTCGTATCGCGCCCAGCGCCGCGGCGGCCGCGGTGTCAATGCCATGGCAACGCGCGAGGAAGATTATGCAGAGGTGCTGTTCGCTGCGTCCTCACATGATAATATTCTGTTCTTCAGCAGCTTTGGCAAGGTATATCTGCTCAAGGGCTATCAGATTCCGGAGACCAGCCGCACGGCAAAGGGAACCAATCTCGTGAATCTCTTGACGCTGGAACAGGGCGAGACGGTTTCTGCCATGTTCAGTGTGCCGGAAGAACAGTACGATGAAAATCATTACCTGTTCTTTACGACAGAGCGCGGCATTGTCAAGCGCGTTTGTCTGGCAGACATGACACATATTCGCAAGACCGGTCTGCGTGCACTGTCGCTCAATGAGGGAGATCGACTGATTGATGTCCGTCTGACCGATGACACGCAGGATATGCTGCTCATTACGGCAAAGGGCCGAGGCATTCGCTTCCATGAGAGCGAAGTGCGCGCGATGGGCCGCTCGGCTGTCGGTGTCAAGGGCATTGAGCTGGAAGAGGATGACCGCGTGATTGGCGGCGTGCGTGCGCGTCCGGAGGGAGAAGTGCTGACCATTACCGAAAATGGCTTTGGCAAGCGCACACCGGTAGAGGATTATTCCATCCATCACCGCGGCGGCAAGGGCATTTTGGCTCATGCCTTGAGCGAAGCCACCGGCAATATCGCGGGCTGTGCCGTTGTCGATGATGACAATGATGTGCTGATTATCACAGATGACGGCGTCATGATTCGTACCGATGTCGGAGATATTCGTCTGTGCGGCAGAAATTCCAAGGGCGTCATTGTCATGCGCACCGGTGAAAATGTCCATGTCAATGCGATTACCCGCGTAGACAAGGAGCCGGAGGAAGAAGAGACCGAAACACAGGAAACGCCGGAGGAGACCGCTGAGGAAACCCATGGCGAACAATAAACACGTAACGATTTATACCGATGGCGCCTGCTCCGGCAATCCGGGGCCGGGCGGCTTCGGTATTATCCTGCAATACGGAGAACATCGCAAAGAAATCAGCAAGGGATTTCCCAATACGACCAATAATCGCATGGAGCTTCTCGGTGTCATCACGGCATTGGAAGCACTCAAAACGCCGTGTACGGTCGATTTGTATTCCGACAGCAAATATGTCATTGATGCCATCCAAAAGGGCTGGGCAGTCAAATGGCGGTCGAAAAATTGGATGCGCACCCCCAAGGAACCGGCGAAAAATCCGGATTTGTGGGAACGACTGCTGAATCTGTTGGATATACACGACGTGACCTTTCATTGGGTCAAGGGACACGCGCAAAACGAGAATAATAACCGCTGTGATGAGCTGGCTGTGGCAGAGTGGAAGAAGATAAAAGATAACTTGTGATATAATTTAAATGAAATTATACGAATAGTTATTTATTTTAAACGCACAGCAGATGAACCTCAGCGCATAGATAATCAGAGTCTAGCACTGGCTTCTTGGCTCTCCCTTTGGGAGAGCTGGCATTTGCGAAGCAAATGACTGAGAGGGCGGAATGGATTCAGTTCGTATCAGGCAAATCTCAAACAAGGAGTTTCAACATGGCATTGTTTGTTTCCGAGAAAAATGAAATCATTGCGGCGGTCAATGCAGATGTGCCGCGAGAGCAGATTCCCTATATCGACGAGCCGGACGGCCGCGCGTATTACGAAGAACTGCTTGCCATGCGGGATGCATACGGCATGGCGGCGTTTAATCTGCTGGAAGATGAGCCGGACCCGGAATCCGACCGTGGTTGGGAGCATGAAGCGTTAAATATGATACATATGGGATAATTATTTCCACATTATACAAATTGCAATCTAAAAGGAGCTGCCTATGCGCCGGATAGACAAATTATGGGGCGGGTTTTCGCTGATACAAGATGACCGCTTTTTTAAATTGGGACAGGACACGATGCTTCTGTCCGATTTTGCCTGTCCGCCTGCGCGGGGCAAGATCATGGATTTGGGTTGCGGCAACGGCGCACTCAGTGTGCTGCTGTGCGCACGACATCCCCATATCACGGTCACAGGCTTGGAAATTCAGTCGGAAGTTGCCGCCTTGGCACAGGAAAATATTCAGCACAATCAGCTGGAACAGCGAATGCAGGTGCGGTGCGGCGATATGAAGCAGTGCAAAACCATGTTTCCTACCGGCAGTTTTGATTATGTGGTATGTAATCCACCATATTTTGCGCAAAACAGTGGGTTTTCTGCCAAAAATATCAATAAAAGCACGGCGCGGCAGGACAGCAGCGGTACGGCGGCAGATGCCGTACAGGCGGCAGCCTATCTCGTCAAATTTGGCGGCCGCGTTGCGTTTGTCTATCGGCCGGAGCGGGTTTGTGAATTGATTGCACAGATGAAAGCACGGCAATTGGAGCCCAAACGCATGCGGTTTGTGCATCAGCAGGCAACAGCCGTGCCGTCGGCGGTGCTGATTGAAGCACGGCGCGGCAGTGCACCGGGCGTACAGGTTTTGCCGCCGCTGCTCGTCTGCGGGGAAAACGGTGAACACACGAAGGAATACCGAACGATCTATCACAGGGAGGAATTTTAATGGCAGGAACGCTTTATTTGGTGGCGACACCGATTGGAAACCTGGAGGATCTCACGTATCGTGCGGTTCGGATTCTCGGTGAGGTAGATTTTGTCGCGGCGGAAGATACCCGCGTCAGCGGCAAGCTGCTGCATTATTTGGAAATCAGCAAGCCGCTGGTCAGCTATCATGAGCACAACAAAAAACAGCGCGGACCGGAGCTGGTTGCGCGCCTGTTGGCAGGAGAGACCTGCGCACTGGTCACAGATGCCGGTATGCCGGCGATCAGTGATCCGGGAGAAGATTTGGCCAATTTGTGCCATGAGGCAGGCATTTCTGTGATTCCGGTGCCGGGTGCCTGTGCCGCTGTCAGTGCCTTGGCACAGAGCGGTCTGCCGTCCGGAAAATGGTGCTTTGAGGGCTTTTTGCCGACAAACAGCAAGCAGAGAAAAGAGCGGCTTGCTGTGCTCAAGCAGGAAACACGGACTTGTATTGTCTATGAGGCGCCGCACCGGCTGCGTGCGACGATGCAGGAGCTGGCACAGCAGCTGGGAGACCGCCGCGTGAGCATTTCGCGGGAGATTACCAAGCTGCATGAGGAATGCCTGCGCATGACTCTGCCGGAGGCGGCGGCATATTATCAGGAGACCGAACCGCGCGGCGAGTTTGTCCTCGTCATTGAGGGCGCATCCGATCACCCGGAACAGCGGGCGGCAGATCAGATGGAACAGGCCATTGCACTGACCGAAGAATTGACAGCTGCCGGTCTGACCCTGCGCGATGCCGTCAAGCAGGCGGCAAAACAGACCGGTGCACGTAAAAACCAGCTGTATCAGACCATGCTGGCACGGCAGGGGGAATAAATTCGCACCGGCTTCTTGGCTCTCCCTCTGGGAGAGCTGGCATTTGCGAAGCAAATGACTGAGAGGGCGAATCTCGCAAGTTCGTATGAGAGTAAACCTTCAAAAAAACATGCTAGGCTGGTATTAGCCCTCTCTGTCGCTGCGCGACATCTCTCCCAAAGGGAGAGACAAGTTTGGCTTGTGCGTAAGAGCGAGGGAGCCTAAAGCCCTCTCTGTCGCTGCGCGACATCTCTCCCAGAGGGAGAGACAAGTTTGGCTTGTGCATAACAGCAAAAAATCACCAGTTGTTACACTGGTGATTTTTATTTGTATAACCATATAATAAATATACTTTAAGTATTAAAACAAAAGCAAAAAATAGAAAAGCCGGATGTTGGGGGCATCCGGCTTTTCCTGTACAAAACTTAAAGGGGGGTAAAAAAGAGAGATAAAAGAAAAATCTTTTATATAGTCACTCTTGACTACATGCTTAGTATACTGTAGTTATGTGTACATTGTGTGAATAAAATGAGAAAAAACCGCTAAGACGAAAAAATTTTTTCACCGTGTAGGAGAAATCCCGGCCTTCGCCGCCTGCTCGCGCAGGCGTTTGTTCTCCTCGTGTGCGGCGTCTGCCTTCGGCGTAACGGCATAGGTTGCGGTTGCCGTGCATACGAGCTTGTCCGGTGTGTCTTCCATCCAGCCGCGTGCACTGGCGTGGAAGATTTTGTGCCCGCGGAACGTGACTTCCGATTCGACAACAAGGTTGCCGCCGATGCGGCCGGGGCGAATATAATTGACCGTCATCGTAGAGGTCGGGCACAGATGAAAATCTGCGTTGTAATAGACGAGCAGACCCATGCTCATATCCATCATTGCACTGGTCATGCCGCCGTGCAGCCAGCCCATCGGATTGCGCATTTCCGGCTTGAGACGGTATCGCACCGTGCATTTCATGCCGTCTTCGCTGCACGAGATAAATTCCGGCGGAATGCGGTTGTTGACAGAGCCTTGTTCTGCGTTTGTTCTGCGATTGATGGCGACGCGAAGCCGCTGCTCATGATACTGAGAATGATCCATGAAACCTCAGTCCTTTTTTCTTTTTTTTCAGTGTATCATGTTACGAGAACTTCTGTCAAATGGATACGAATTTTTCTTTGCAATTGATATTGTATTCTAAATCCGGAAATAGTAAAATAAAACTGTTCATCTGCAAAGCAGAGAAAAAATTATGGGAAAATTTCCGATTATTTTACTGGGGTATTGAAATAAACACCAATTTCGTGTATATTAGTTATCGCAGACAGGTATTGCCTGCGTGAGAATAAAAAACCTATATCTTTAGGAGGATATGAAATATGGAACGTGTTGTTTATTCGGATAACGCGGCTACCACACCAATTTCCAAGAACGTATATAACGCGATGCTGCCGTACCTGACCACGGGCTATGGCAACCCGTCCAGCCTGTACAAGCTGGGTCGTGATGAGAAAAAGGCGATGGATGAAGCACGCGGCCATCTGGCAAAGTTCTTCAACTGTGACCCGAACGAGATTTACTTTACTTCCGGCGGTTCTGAGGCGGATAACCTGGCAATTAAGGGTCTGTTCTTCTCTGGCAAGCTGCCGAAGAATAAGCGTCATATTATCACCAGCACCATCGAGCACCATGCTGTTCTGTACACCTGCGAGTTCATGCAGAAGATCGGCTATGATGTGACCTTCGTCGGCGTAGATGAGCAGGGTCATATCAAGCTGGATGAGCTGGAAAATGCCATCACAGAGGACACCGCGTTGGTATCCATCATGGCAGCCAACAACGAGATCGGTACCATTCAGGATCTCAAGGCAATTTCTGATATTTGCCACAAGCACGGCGTTCTGTTCCACACCGATGCCGTACAGGCTGTCGGCCATATGCGCATCGACGTCAAGGCAATGGGCATTGATATGCTGTCTCTGTCCGGCCATAAGCTGCACGCACCGAAGGGAACCGGCGCGCTGTACTGCCGCAAGGGCATCAAGCTGGAGCCGCTGATTCACGGCGGCGGACAGGAGCGCGGCCTGCGCAGCGGTACCGAAAATGTTGCCGGTATTGTTGGTCTGGGCGAAGCGGTTCGCTATGCAGATGAAAATCTGGAAAAGAACATGGCCTATGTCAAGGGTCTGCGCGACCGTCTGATCGAAGGCGTGCTCAAGATTCCGTACACCCATCTGACCGGCGATCCGGTTAATCGTCTGCCGGGCACCGCAAGCTTTGTCATTGAGTGCATCGAGGGCGAGTCTCTGGTACTGCGTCTGGATCTGGCAGGCATTGCTTGCTCGACCGGTTCCGCTTGCTCGACCGGCTCTCTCGATCCGTCTCATGTTCTGATGGCAATCGGTCTGCCGCACGAGATCGCACACGGTTCTCTGCGCGTCACGCTGAGTGAGCAGAACACCGAGGAAGACGTAGATTACTTGATTGAGAAGATCACCTATGTTGTCAAGACCCTGCGCGACATGTCTCCGGTATGGGACGAGATGATTAGCGGTCAGCCGATGCTGAAGATGTTTGACAACAAGTAAGAATCATATTTTAGGAATTGTATTGCAATAAAAGGAGTTTATCACTATGGATTACAGCGAAAAGGTAATGGATCATTTTGCCAATCCGCGCAATGTCGGCGTGATTGAGGATGCCAATGCTGTCGGCGAAGTAGGCAATGCCAAGTGCGGCGACATCATGAAGATGTATATGAAGATCAACGATGAGGGCGTCATCGAGGACATCAAGTTCAAGACCTTCGGCTGCGGCGCAGCTGTTGCAACCAGCTCGATGGCAACCGAGATGGTCAAGGGTAAGACCATTGAAGAGGCACTCAAGTTGACAAACAAGGCAGTGGCAGAGGCTCTGGACGGTCTGCCGCCGGTAAAGATGCACTGCTCTGTTCTGGCTGAAGAGGCCATTCAGGCAGCTCTGACCGACTACTACACCCGCAAGGGCCTGAATCCGGACGACTATATCCCGAAGAAGAAGTAAGAAAATCATCTAAAATTTTATCGAAATAAGCCGCATACGTTTGTATGCGGCCTTTTCGGCATGTATAAGGAGAAATTTTCCTATGGAGCGTATCACACAGCTGATTGCTGACTTAACAGAATATGACAGCGTTGCGGAGGGACTGAAAGCGGGCAAATCACCGATTGAGGTGACAGGACTCGCACCGATTCACAAGGCAAATCTGACGGCAGCTCTGGCGGGGCAGCTGCACAAACAGGCGGTTGTCATCTGCGCGGATGATTTGGCGTGCAGCCGTATGGCGCGTGACCTGGAAGCTTTTTCGGAGCGTCCGGTAGAGATTCTTCCGGCGCGTGAATTTGTGTTTCACAATATTGAATCGTCCTCCCGCGAGTATGAGCACAAGCGCATTTCCGCCCTGCGCGATTTGCAGCTCGGCAAAAAGACCATCGTCACAACGATTCCTGCGCTGCTCATGGCGACCATGCCGCCGGAAAAAATGCAGGAAGCCATGTTTTCCATTGATTTCAACGGAGAATATGACATTGACGAGCTGATGCAAAAACTGCTGTTGGCAGGGTATCGGCGGTGTATGCAGGTAGAAGGCGAGGGTCAATTCTCTGTCCGCGGCGGTATTCTGGATATTTTTGTGCCGGGAGAAGATTATCCGGTGCGCATTGAATTTTTTGATACCGAAGTGGACACCATGTCGTATTTCGATATTGGCTCTCAGCGGCGCACGCGCTCGCTGGAAAAACTGCTGTGCGTGCCCAATATGGAGGTTCTGCCGACGCTTGCGCCGGATGGCATCAAGGGCTTGGTGAATAAACTGACCGGTATTGTGCTCTCGCGCACCAATAAGCATCCGGATTTGGATCGCAATTTGCGCCGCGATATAGAACGGCTCAACAATGATGGCATTTTTCCGGCAGCGGATAAGTATCTGCCGCTCATTTATCCTACATTGACGTCTGCGGTCGAGTACATTCCGGAAGATGCGCTGGTCTGTTTTGATGATTTCCGCGCCGTGCGCGAGGCGGCCCGCGTGTTCACGCTGCGCATGAAAGAGGATGTCGAGGCACTGCTGGAGCGCGGACAGATCTTTGGCAAGAATGCGATATATCAGCACAGCTTGGAAGATGCGATGCAGCGTCTGGAAGCAAACAGTGTGCTGTATTTGGAGACGTTTTTAAGCTCTATGCCGGAATGTCCGCCGAAACAGGTCACAGAAATCACGGCAAAGCAGCTGTCGCCGTATTCCGGCAACACAGAAGCCGCGGCTTCGGATATTCGCGCTTATCAGGATATGAACTACCGGGTGATTGTCCTGTGTTCCGGCGATATGCGCCGCACGACCATGAAGGACATTTTACAGGAACACGGCATTGATGCACGGGTGACGGATCGGCTGCCGCGTCCGGGCGGTGTCAGCATTTTAGAGGGCAGCTTGTCTGCCGGTATGGAATATCCTTCGCTCAAGACCGCGGTTTTGACCGAAGGACAGATGCTTGCTGCCCGAAAAAAGAAGAAGGAACGGCGAAAAAAGTCCAATCGAGACCATGTGCGCAGTTATACGGATCTGACACCGGGCGATTTGGTGGTTCATGAGCACCACGGTATCGGCCGATTTGTCGGCATGGAGCGAATGCGGGTAGAAGGCACGTATCAGGATTTTGTCAAGATTGCGTTTGCTGGTACGGATTTCCTGTATGTTCCGGCGACCAGTCTGGATTTGATTTCCAAATATATCGGCGCCGGTTCGGATGCCGCGGAGAGCGGCCGCGTGCGGCTCAACAAACTGGGCGGCGCAGAGTGGCAGAAAACACGCAGCAAAGCAAAGGCTGCGGTCAAAGAGCTGGCGGTCAATTTAATTGCGCTGTATGCAGAGCGCGAGCGCAAGCGCGGCTATGCCTTCCAGAAGGATGACAGCTGGCAGCATGAGTTTGAAGCAGCGTTTGAACACGAGGAAACCGAAGATCAGCTGCGCTGTGTGCAGGAAATCAAGCAGGATATGGAATCCGAGCGTCCGATGGATCGTCTGCTGTGCGGTGATGTCGGCTTCGGCAAAACCGAAGTGGCGCTGCGTGCCGTCATGAAGTGTGTGCTGGGCGGCAAACAGGCAGCGATTCTCGTGCCGACGACGGTATTGGCGCGGCAGCATTACTTGACCTGTATTTCTCGCTTTTCCGGCTGGCCGGTCAAGATTGAGATGCTCAGCCGCTTCAAAACAGCCAAAGAACAGAAAATCATTCTGGAAAAGGTCAAGACCGGACAGGTCGATCTGCTCATCGGCACGCATAAGCTGTTCAACAAGAGCATGAAATTCAAAGATTTGGGCTTGCTGATTATTGATGAGGAACAGCGCTTTGGCGTGTCGCATAAGGAAAAGCTCAAAGAAATGGCGCGGCAGGTGGATGTGCTCACGCTGTCCGCAACGCCGATACCGCGCACGCTGAACATGGCGTTGTCCGGCATTCGGGATATGTCCGTGCTCGAAGAGCCACCGCAGGATCGACATCCGGTACAGACCTATGTGATGGAATATGACGCCGGTGTCATTGCCGAGGCCATGCGGCGGGAGTTTTACCGCGGCGGACAGACCTATTATCTGCACAACGAGGTCAGCACGATTGATACCTGTGCGGCAAAGCTGAAAAAGATGCTGCCGGATGCGGAAATTGCCGTGGCACACGGCAAGATGAGCCAGCGGGAGCTGTCGCGGATTATGACGCGCATGAGCGATGGCGATATTGATGTGCTCGTGTGCACGACAATTATTGAAACCGGTATTGATATTGCCAATGCCAACACGCTGATTATCGAAGATGCCGATCATATGGGCTTGTCTCAGCTGCATCAGCTGCGCGGCCGCGTCGGACGCTCGGCGCGACATGCGTTTGCGTATTTTACCTTCCAGCGCGGCAAGACATTGTCGGATATTTCGCA
Organism: Eggerthellaceae bacterium; assembly: GCA_963588905.1. Classification (GTDB taxonomy): domain Bacteria; phylum Bacillota; class Clostridia; order Oscillospirales; family Butyricicoccaceae; genus Butyricicoccus_A. The sequence goes on along the minus strand of CAVAJF010000002.1, from coordinate 22,889 downwards.
AAAGCGGTTGAATGCCGTGCGGGAATTTGCGGAATTTGGTTCCGGCTTCAAGATTGCCATGCGAGATTTGGAGATTCGCGGCGCAGGCAATGTGCTCGGCGCCGAGCAGTCGGGTCATTTAATGAATGTCGGCTATGATTTGTATTTGAAGCTGCTCGAAGAAGCGGTATTGGAAGAAAAGGGCGAAAAGCCGCGTTCCAGCACCGACTGCACGGTAGAATTGCTGGTCAATGCCAATTTGCCGGAGAAATATGTCGAGGATTCCGGTCAGCGCGTGGATTTGTATCGCCGCATTGCTGCGATTCATACGGAAGAAGAACGCGCCGACCTGCTGGATGAGATGATTGACCGCTTTGGTGAACCGCCGGCATCCGCCGTTGCGCTGTGTGATATTGCCCTGCTGCGCGCGCGTGCTGCCGTACAGGACATCATGGACATTCGCCAGAAGGACGGCAGAATCTATCTGACTTGGGCAAAGGATGGCACCGATCTGCGCCGCATGGCGGCGCTGTGCGGGATGCAGAAATATCAGGGACGCTTGCTGCTCAATGCAGGCGAGGAACCGTATCTGTCCCTGCGCCTGAATCCGAAGGAGCGTCCGCTTGCCATGGCACAGGAGCTGGTTTCGCTGTATGCTCAGCTCGGAGAAAAACAAACAGATAACAAATAATATAAGATAATATTTATTATACTGCTAGTATATAAACCGTGCCGGTTTCGGGATCAACGAAGCTGACACGGTTTTTTTACGTACTATCCAGCCTTGTCTCTCCCTCTGGGAGAGATGTCGCGGAGCGACAGAGAGGGCTTATGCCAGCTAACATAGCTTTTAGATTTCCCTTGATACGAGTTTGCTAGCGTCTTGCCCTCTCAGTCATTTGCTTTGCAAATGCCAGCTCTCCCAGAGGGAGAGCCGAGAAGCCGGTGCGAACTGCGCATCTGACAAATCAGGGGTGATCTGATATAAGATTGCCCGCGTGCTGCTCCTTCCGTCACGGCTCACGCCGTGCCACCTTCCTCAGAGAGGAAGGCTTTCGAGAGAGCCAAGAAGCCGGTGCGAGCTGCTCTGTCAGAAATTAGCACTCTCGTGTGTCGAGTGCTAAAATTAACAAACTTGTAACAAATATCCCCTTGCATTTCCTTCTAGGCGGAACTATAATGCAGGTGTTAGGAAATCCAAGGACAATGTGTCACATATGATACACAGTCCAGCCAAGGGAGGTAACCTTTATGAACGCACAAAAATTTACGCAAAAATCTCTGGAAGCAATCCAAGACGCGAACGCGCTGTACAATGAATACGGCAATGCGGAGATGGGACAGGAGCATCTGCTGCTGGCTCTGCTGCATCAGGACGGCGGCTTGATTGCCCAGCTTATGACAAAAATGGGCATTGACCCGAATAATCTGGAAAGACAGACCCGACAGGCAGTGGAAAAGCTGCCGCGTGTATCCGGCGGACGTGATGCCAGCCGCATGTATGTGACTGCGGATCTGCAAAAGACCTTGAATGAGGCAGAACACGCCGCAGAGCAGATGAAGGACGAGTTTGTCTCCGTTGAGCATCTGTTCCTTGCCCTGATTGACACAGCCGCAGGTTCGGTTCGTGATCTATTCCGCACATTCGGCATTCAGAAAAACAACTTCTTGCAGGCTCTGTCCTCTGTGCGCGGCAACCAGCGCGTGACGACGGATTCTCCGGAAGACACCTATGATGCGCTGAAGAAATACGGCACGGATCTGGTCGAGCAGGCGCGTCAGAAAAAGATGGATCCGGTTATCGGTCGAGATGATGAGATTCGTAATGTCATCCGCATTCTGTCTCGAAAGACCAAGAACAATCCAGTTCTGATCGGTGAACCGGGCGTCGGCAAGACCGCCATTGCAGAAGGTCTGGCACAGCGTATTGTGCGCGGTGATGTACCGGGTACGCTGAAAGACAAGACCATTTTCTCTCTGGATATGGGCTCGTTGGTTGCCGGTGCCAAGTATCGCGGTGAATTTGAGGAACGTCTGAAGGCGGTTCTGAACGAAGTCAAAAAGAGCGAAGGCCATATCATTCTGTTCATTGATGAGCTGCATACCATTGTCGGTGCAGGCAAGACAGACGGCGCCATGGATGCCGGTAACCTGCTCAAGCCAATGCTGGCGCGCGGCGAGCTGCACTGCATCGGTGCAACGACACTGAACGAGTATCGCCAGTATATCGAAAAAGATCCGGCTTTGGAGCGTCGTTTCCAGACCGTTATGGTCGGTGAGCCGACAGTAGAAGATACCATTGCCATTCTGCGTGGCCTGAAGGAACGCTATGAAGTCTATCACGGCGTAAAAATTCAGGATTCTGCGCTGATTGCAGCAGCTACGCTGTCCAATCGGTATATTACCGACAGATTCCTGCCGGATAAGGCCATTGATCTGGTCGATGAAGCGTGTGCGATGATTCGTACCGAAATCGACTCCATGCCGACAGAATTGGATGTCATTCAGCGTAAAATCATTCAGCACGAAATCGAAGAAGCTGCCCTCAAGAAGGAGGATGACAAGCTGTCCAAGGAGCATCTGGCAGAAATCCAGAAGGAACTGGCAGAGATGCGCGAGCAGTTCAATTCGATGAAGGCGCGCTGGGACAACGAAAAGAATGCCATCGGCAAGGTACAGAAGCTGCGCGCGGATATTGAGCAGTTAAATGCGGATATTGAGCGGGCACAGGAAAATTATGACCTCAACAAGGCTGCGGAACTCAAATACGGTCGTTTGCCGGAACTGAGAAAGCAGCTGGAAGAGGAAGAAGCAAAGGCCGAGCAGGCAGAGGGCAATCATACTCTGCTGCGTGATAAGGTCACCGATGAAGAAATTGCCCGCATTATCGAGCGTTGGACGGGTATTCCGGTCGCTCGACTGATGGAAGGCGAGCGCGAGAAGCTGCTGCATCTGGAAGATACGCTGCATAAGCGCGTTATCGGTCAGAATGAAGCCGTCAAGCGCGTATCCGAAGCCATTCTGCGTTCCCGCGCAGGCATTCAGGACCCGAATCGCCCGATTGGTTCGTTCCTGTTCCTCGGCCCAACCGGTGTCGGCAAGACCGAGCTGGCAAAGACGCTGGCCGCTACGCTGTTTGATGATGAAAAGAATCTGGTTCGTATTGATATGTCGGAATACATGGAGAAATACTCCGTCTCTCGTCTGATTGGTGCACCTCCAGGATATGTCGGCTATGAAGAGGGCGGCCAGCTGACCGAAGCAGTTCGCAGAAAGCCGTACTCCGTCGTCCTGTTCGATGAGGTAGAGAAGGCACACCCGGATGTATTCAATGTCCTGCTGCAGGTATTGGATGACGGCCGCATTACCGACTCGCAGGGTCGTACCGTAGACTTCAAGAACACCATTATCATTCTGACATCCAACCTCGGTTCTTCTGTTTTGCTCGATGGCATCGGCGCAGACGGTGAAATTCGTGAGGACGCCAAGCAGCAGGTACATGAGCTGCTGCGCCGCTCGTTCCGTCCGGAATTCCTCAACCGTCTGGATGAAATTGTCTTCTATAAGCCGCTGACCAAGGAGAACATTACAGGCATCATTGATCTGCTGATTCAGGCACTGAGCAAGCGTCTGGAAGACAAGCAGCTGTCCGTAGAGCTGACCGATGCGGCAAAGCAGTATGTCATTGACAACGGATACGATCCGGTTTACGGTGCTCGTCCGCTCAAGCGCTTCCTGCAGCGCAATGTCGAGACGCTGCTCGGCAGAACCATTATTGCCGGTGATTTGTCCGAAGGCACAAAGCTGGTTGTCGATTACCAGAACGGCGAATTGACGGTTACACCGGTGTCTGTTGTCTCTGAATAATGGACGAAAAATGCACATTTGTGCAAGAGATTCATGTCGTATATTGTTAAAAAGGCAGTCCTGTGAAAACAGGGCTGCTTTTTTGCTGATTTTTTTGGTATTTATGTAAAAATGTCTAATCAAAATAGACAACAGAAGGATGTGCGGTTTGTGTATATCAGACAGAATGCGGAGAAATATCTCGATATACTGCGGTATATGCGACAAAAATGACGAAAATAGCTGCTCGCAGTTCAAAAAACAAAAAGAATAACTTGACAAAAAGAAAAATGCATTTTATGATATGACGAGTGCAAAAAGGTGAGGAAATCATGTATAGGAAAAAATAGATAAATCTATATATTTAGGGCGGCGGAGAACAACTCAATGAAACATACAAATTCGGGCGAACAGTTCGGGATTCCTCTGGCAGAAGTGACAGAGGATGTCGAAAAATCAGCGCGCGAGAGCCTGAAGAGAATCTGGGAAAAAATACAGTTGGAACACGATGTCGATGCGATGGAGTACATCGGATTGGCGTATATCTATGGAAACAGCGGACTTCCGGCGAGCTTTGAAAAGGGAATTGGATTCCTGCATCTGGCTGCAGAGGGCGGCTGCACGACAGCACAATATTATATTGCGGACTGCTACGCATACGGCATCGGCGTGGAACAGGATGCGGATGCTGCCTGCGAGTATTACCGTCTGGCCACCCAGGATACCGATGTAGACCTGCGGCAAACCGCACAAAGCCAGCTGGAAAAATTGCAGACATGACATATTGAAAAAAGAAACGGCGATGTGCCGTTTCTTTTTTATTGCGCTTGCAGCGTTAAGCCAGATGGAAGACATCAATCAAGAAAATCATGGCAAGTCCATAGTATGTTACCACGGCAACGAGATCGTTGACGGTTGTGATGAGCGGGCCGGAAGCCACAGCCGGATCAATGTGAATTTTGTGAAAGAACATAGGAATTACGGTACCTACAAGGCTGGAGATGACCATTGCTACAATGAGAGAGATTCCTACACAGCCAGACAGCAGAAAGGCATGTCCCCAAACATACCCTTTAAACAAGTGAATATATACGCCGAGTGCTGCAAGTGACAGTATAGCCAACAGTGCGCCGTTGATGAGACCCACACGCATTTCCTTGAACAGCAGGCGGAGCTTTTTGGTGCCGGTCAGATTTTCGTCCATCAGCACGCGAATGGTAACCGCCAGAGACTGGGTGCCGACATTGCCCGCCATGTCCAAAACCAGTGACTGGAAGCAAATGACAATTGGTAACACAGCGACAACCGACTCAAACATGCCGACAACGGATGACACCAGCATACCGAGAAACAGCAGTGCGATGAGCCAAGGAAAACGCTTTCGAACGCTGTCCAAAACGCCTTCGTTGAGATCTTCTTCTCCGGTCAAGCCGCCTAATTTTGCGTAGTCATCGCCGAGTTCATTGTCAACCAATTCTACAACATCCGATGCAGTGATAATACCAATCAGTTTTTTGTCGCTGTTCAGCACAGGGAGAGAACGTTCGGCGTAATCCACGATCTGGTCAATACAGGCTGAAATTTTCTCGTGATCGGTCACATATGGATAGGAACGAACGATGAGTTTGTCCAGCGAATCTTCAGAACGAGCAATAATCAAATCCTTCAAGTCGATGGCGCCGTACAACCGGCCGCTCTCATCTACAACATATAAGATGGAAATATTGTCGTTTTCTCCTGCCTGCCTGACAAGTTCCTTCATGGCCTGCCGAATCGTCATGCCCTTTTGAATACAGATGTAATTGGTCGTCATGCTGCTGCCGATTTCATCTTCATCGTACGAGAGCAGCATTCTGACATCTTCGGCGGAATCTTTATCCAGATGGCTGACGATTTTGCGTTTGTCTTCTTCCTCCAAATCGTCCAAGGCGTCTACGGCATCGTCGGAATCCATGTTGGAGATGACCTTTGCAGCTTCTTTGCTGGGCAGCTCCTTCAAATACGGTTCCGCATCGTCAAAATAGGAAAAAATCTCTGCGACATACTCTATGCCCAGTACGGGATACAGCTTTTGACGCTCCTCCGGCGTCAGGGCGGTCAGTGCGTCTGCCAGATCGTTCTCATGGTAATCTGACAGCTTTTCCTTTAGCTCTGCTGGTGCGGGATGGCTGCGGATAATAGTTAAAATTTCCTTCGGATAATTTTTATTCGGCATATGCATCACCTCGTTAAAAAATTGCTAATTTTTTTGAGCATACCACAATGATTTCTGGTTTTCAATCTTCTTTACAAAGGATTTACGTTCTTTTTTCAGGCGCAATATATAGTGTTTAAAACAAAGAAAGAAGAGATAAACGATATGAAACAGCTTGATTTCTGCAACAAAATAGTTTATGATACTACCAAAGATTGCGAAGGACAAGAGGTGCAAATATGAGCAAGGATTTTAGAACGTTGATTCAGGAAAGCGTGAAGCAGAAGCAGCTGCATCCGGAGGATATTCCGTCTCTTGACTTGTATATGGATCAGGTCATTGCCCTGATGAGTGAACATCTGGGGGAAGAGGGCGAAAAGGAACCACTGACCCGCACGATGATTCATAATTACAGCAAAGCGGGTGTGATTTCTCCGATTAAGGGCAAGAAATACTCGAGAGAACAAATTTTGCAGATGCTGGCCGTGTATTCCCTCAAGAATCTGCTGAGTATCTCGCAGATCAAACGCATTTTGAACGGCGTGGAGCAGAGCGGCGCGGGGGAACGGGGGCTGGAAAACTGCTTTCAGACCCAATTGGAGCGGCGAACCAATATCAATGCACAGCTGATGGACTCCATCGACGCGATTGTGCACGACAACGATATGAAGCTCGGCACACCGGCAGCGGCGATGTCTGTTTTGCTGACGATTGCCGATTTGAACAATACGCTGACGTCTTTGGCCTCTGCGATTACACGGGAATGCTTCCCGGAGCTTTCCGATGAAAAAAAGAAACGATAAGAATGCAATCTTCTCTTTGCCGCACAGCAAGGAGAAGATTTTTTTATGAATTTTTTGTAAAAAGAAACGGATTTGAGGTTATCTTCACACCGTGTTCACATAACTGACGTAATATAGAAATATATCTTGGATGTTTAGAGAGGAGCATGGCATATGTTCACGATTTTGATAGCAGATGATGAAGAACGTATCCGCCGCCTGGTATCGGACTTTCTGCGCCGCGATGGCTATACCGTTTTGCAGGCAGCAGACGGCGGACAGGCAATGGAGCTTATCGACCAAAAGCTCGGTTCGATTGACCTGATTATTCTGGATGTGATGATGCCGGTATATGACGGCTGGAGCGTGCTGCGCCATATCCGCAGCAAAAATACCGATGTGCCGGTCATGATGCTGACGGCACGCACCGAAGAAAATGACGAGGTGTTCGGCTTTGATCTCGGCGCGGATGACTATATTACCAAGCCGTTTTCTCCTATCGTCCTGTCGGCGCGCGTGCGCGCGATTGAAAAGCGCTGCCATCAGCACAACGAGGGCATTTATCAGTCGGGTGCGCTGTCCATCAATGAAATCAGACGCGAGGTCTGCGTCGCCGGTGAAACCGTAGAGCTGACCCCGAAGGAATATGACCTGCTCATTTATTTTAAGAACAACCAAAATATTGCCGTTTCCCGCGAGAATATTCTCAATGCCGTGTGGGGCTATGACTATTTTGGCGATTTGCGCACCGTGGATACGCATGTCAAAAAGCTGCGCGCCAAGCTGGGAGACTGCGGCAAGATGATTGAAACCGTGCGCGGCTTCGGCTACCGATTTGAGGGAGAGCAGCAGTGAGAGCACATGCGCTGCGCCAGCAAAAGGAAGAGGAGACAGGGCGGCGATACCGCGGCATACACACGTTAAAATTTCGGTTTTTCAGCTGTGTGGCATTGACGGCGGCGATTTATATTGTCGTCATTATCCTGCTCAATGTGCTGTTTTTCCAGCGATATTATTTGATTGAGAAAAAACACAATCTGGCAGACATTTATCAGCACATCAATTCCGGCTATACCGGCGATGCGACGGTGCTGGAAGACGAGCTGAAGCAGCTGGAAAAGAACAACAATATCCGTATCAGTATCTTCAATCAGTACGATCAGGCGATCTATGACACCATTTATCAGCATGACCGCAGCGGGACGCGCAATTTTATGATGGAAGATCCGCTCGCACAGGCAATTTATGTCTATAACAGCGAGGAACTGAAGGAAAAAGGCTATACGTTTTCCTGCTTGCAGGATTCTGACGGACAGGTGGCGTATATTGCGCTGCTCGGCAAGCTGAAAAATAACGACACCGTCTTGCTTCGCATTCCGACCACGGCGCTGAGAGAAGAACGCTCGGTCAATTTGGCGTTTCTCATCGCATCAGGCTTTGCGGCACTGCTTGCGTGTCTGGCTGCCGGATTCTTTATCGGCGGAAAATTTACCCGGCCGATTACCGAAATGACCCAGCTCGCGCGCGCCATTACGCGATTGGATTTTTCTAAGAAATATACCGGCACGTATCATGATGAGCTGGGCGAATTGGGCGAAAGCCTCAATAAGATGTCAGAGGATTTGGAATCGTCCATTCATGAACTGAAGCAGATGAATGAACAGTTGCAGCGGGAAATTGAGGAAAAACAGCGCATTGATGACATGCGAAAAGAGTTTATCATCAATATTTCTCATGACCTTAAGACGCCGATTGCATTGATTCAGGGCTATGCCGAGGGACTGCGCGTCGGCATCAATGACTCAGAGGAAGCAAAGAATGAATACTGCGATATTATTATTGATGAAGCCAAGCGTATGAATCATCTGGTGCGGCAGCTGTTAGACTTGTCCAAGATCGAATTGGGCAATACCGTGCCGAATAAGACCGAGTTTGACGCCTATGAGCTGGCGGAAGCGGTAGTGGAAAAAACACAGGTGATGTGGCAGGAAAAGCAGCTGCATGTTGACGTATCCGGCGTCGGCTCTGAGGTGCTGTATGCGGATTATGATATGCTGGAGCGTGCGGTGATGAACTATATGACCAATGCGATTGACCACACGCCGACCTGCGGACATATTCGCATCACGACCGCGCAAGACACCAAGCATATCGTCTTGACTGTCGAAAACGAAGGCAGCCAGCTGGCACAGGAGGAAATGGATAAAATTTGGGACAAGTTCTATAAGCTGGACAAATCGCGCACGCGCGTCAGCGGCGGCGGTTCCGGCATCGGACTTTCCATTGTTCGGGCCATTATGCACGCGCACAACGGCGGCTGCGGCGTGCGCAACGTCGAACAGGGTGTCGCATTTTATCTGACCTTGCCGAAGCATTCGTAAAAAGCAAACCGAAAATCCGCGAAATCTTGCGTAGATTTTCGGTTTTTTTGCAAAATCGGCACTTTGCCACTTGGTGGACCTATGCGGGTGTGTTATACTGAAAATAACAAACTTATGATTGCTGAAAGAAAAAGGAGTATTGTTGGAAATGGAATTCCGCGATTTGGGCATTGATGAAGAGCTGCTGCATGCGCTCAGCGATGCCGGTTATACCGTCCCGACCCCGATACAGGAGCAGGCAATTCCTGCGGCTGTTGCAGGCAAGGATGTCCTCGGACTGGCGCAGACCGGTACAGGCAAGACCTGTGCGTTTGCGATTCCGATTTTACAGAAATTGAAGAATGAAGAACGGCTGCCGGGCTTTCCGCCCATCCGTTCGCTGATCCTCACGCCGACCCGTGAGCTGGCGATTCAGATTTATGACAGCTTCGTTGCGTATGCAAAATATACCGATATTCGCTGTGCGCTGGTGTATGGCGGTGTCTCGCAGTACAATCAGACCGAAGCACTGAGCGCCGGTGTCGATGTTCTGGTGGCAACACCGGGCAGACTCAATGATTTGTGCGGCCAGGGCTATATTGATCTGGAAGATATTGAGCTGTTTGTCCTTGATGAGGCAGACCGTATGCTGGACATGGGCTTTGTCGATGATGTCGAGCGCATCATCCGCCGCATGGGTGAGCATGACGAGATGCAGACGCTGCTGTTTTCTGCGACGATGCCGAAATCCGTACAGTCGCTGGTCAAGCGTCTGCTCAAAGATGACTTTACGCGCGTCGAAGTCAATCCGGTTTCCACAACCGTGGAAAAAATCGACCAGTCGGTTTATTTTGTAGATCGTGAGAACAAGAAAAAGCTGCTGCTGTATACCCTGCGTGATCCGGAGCTGCATCGTGCGCTGGTCTTTGTCCGCACCAAGTCGGGATGCGACAAGGTGGCACATGACTTGAACCGCGCGCACGTTGGAGCGGGTGCCATTCACGGCGACAAGTCGCAGATTGACAGACAAAATGCACTCAATCGCTTCAAGGAAGGCAAAATTCGCGTGCTCGTTGCAACGGATATTGCAGCACGCGGTCTGGATATTAGCGATTTGTCGCATGTCATCAACTATGATGTGCCGACGGAGCCGGAAAACTATGTCCATCGCATTGGCAGAACCGGCAGAGCCGGCCACGGCGGCATTGCCATTACCTTCTGTCAGGCGGATGAGGTGCCGTATCTGCGCCGCATTGAGAAAACCATTGACCGCGAGGTTCCGGTGCGCGAGGACAATCCGTATCCGATGCAGGAAAAACCGCATGAGGGACGCGGAAACGGCCGCTCCCGTTCGCGCCGCGGCAATCGCGGCAGACGCAGCTTGAACAATCAGAAAAAGCCGTCGGAGACAGCAAATGAGCAGAATCAGACGGAAAAATCGTCGGAGGGAAAAGAAAATACCTCTCGCCGTCCGCGCCGCAGACGCAGACGTCCGAGCGGAGAAAACCGCCCGAATCCGGCGAATAATAATGGATAAGAATTTGCGCCTTCCTCTCTGACGAAAGGAGCAGCACGTGAACAAGTCTGCATGAGAGTCACTGTGATTCGTCCGGTGGCACGGTTCGCACCGGCTTCTTGGCTCTCCCTTCGGGAGAGCTGGCATTTGCGAAGCAAATGACTGAGAGGGCAAGACACTAGTCAATTCGTATCAGGGTAAACCTTCAAAAATATTCTAACTGGTATTAGCCCTCTCTGTCGCTGCGCGACATCTCTCCCGAAGGGAGAGACAAGTTTGGTTTGTGCGCAAAATAAAGATATTTTTCAAGAGAAAACCCCGTAGTTCCCAGTTGCGAAACTACGGGGTTTTGCATAAAAACTCCAATCCCCGCCGGAGTGGCGGGGACTGGAGAAGGAAAATAAATTAGTGGTATTTCGAGATTAAACCTGAACCCAAACGGCGCCCTTGTCTGCGGATTCTGCACAAGCATTGATCCACTTGATGCCGTCGATGCCGTGCTCCAGATCCGGGTAAATGACGTTCTTTACGGTCTCTTCGTCTCCGCGATCCTTTGCGTCCATGACAACAGCGAAACGCTTGTACAGGTTGGACCAGGAATCAATCAGGCCGGTGTAGTGCAGCGCACCGATGCGCTCGTCTTCCTGTGCCGATGGGTCGAGGTAATCCAGACCGCGGTACAGCAGCTGCTCCGGCTGGCCCTGAATCTGGTATTTCACAACATCCGGGCGAGCATCGTTCCACTCGATAGAAGCCTTGGAGCCGACAATGCGGATGTGCTGAGAGGACATGTCGCCGGCATTGACGCAAGAGCACCACATGCGGCCAACGGCACCGTCTTCATAGTGCATCAGGACATAGGCGTTGTCCTCCAGCGGGTAACGGGAGCCGACAAATGCCTGACGGTCACACAGCACTTCCTTCAGCTTCTGATCCGGGCAGATGAGCTGAGACATGTAGTAGGTGTGCGTGGACAGATCGCCCAGAACGAATGCCTTGCCTACCTTGGACGGATCTACGCGCCACTTCTGGCCTTCGTTCTTGACATCGCCTTCCGGATCGCAGCCGAAACCGTGTGCATAGCGCAGCTCAATCATGTTGATTTTGCCCAGCTTGCCGGAGGTTACCATCGCGCGCATCTGCTTGAGCATATCGAAACCGGAGAAGCCGTAGGTGACAGCGACAATCTTGCCCTTTTCCTCTGCCAGCTTCTTGATCTCTTCGCCCTGCTCTGCCTCAAAGAACAGCGGCTTCTCGCAGATGACATGCAGACCGGCTTCCAGAGCGGCCTTGGTCACTTCGTAGTGCAGGAAGTTCGGGGTTGCCACGTCAACGACTTCGATGCCGTCCTCGCGCTTTGCCTCTGCCTCGAACATGGCCTTGTAGTCCGGGTAGCAGCGCTCCGGGTCCATGCCCAGGCTCACGCCGAACTCTCTGCCGCGCTCTGCATCGACATCAAATGCCGCTGCCTTGAGCAGGAACGAGGTGTTGTCGCGCATAGCGCCCAGACGATGCTTGTAACCAACCTGCGAAGTCTTGCCTCCGCCTACGATACCCCAACGGAACGGCTCTCTCTGAATCAGCTTTTCACCTAAATACATACTCCATACATCCTTTCTCGTGCTTCACAAACATCATTTGACTTGTGAATTTCTTATTCCATACCAATTGTTTCAAAACCGGCGAAAAACGAAAAGATTTTATTTATTTTGTTGTTGTTTTCGTTTTCGTTGTCTGTATTATACGGCAGGATTGACAAAACGTAAATATCGGATATAATGGAAAACATCATGGATTTTGCGGAAAAGAGGAATGGCAAATGTATGAACTGGGAGCGGGGATTCTGCCCAACTCGATCTGTGTGCCGCTGACGGCGACGGCGCGCGCGCAGGCCCTGTATTTTTATCCGGTGCTGTGCGGGCACTATTTTTGCGACAGCCAATATCAGGTCAGCAGACCGTGTTATGACAATCCGCTGCTTGTTTTTGTGCGCCGCGGCACGATGACGCTGGAATATGACGGCGAAGTCTATCGCGCGGAAAAGGGAGATGTGATGCTGCTCGACTGCGACAGACCGCACACCTATCGCACCGAGCAGGAAGCGGAATTTTTGTATCTGCATTTTGACGGCAGCAATGCGCATGATTTGGTGCGCGCTATTGCGGCGGAAGGCCCGATTTTGCGGCGCGAAGAAAATATGCTGGTGGGTCAGCGACTGTATGATATGGTGCGTGACTATCAGCGCGTCGGACTGGGCAGCGAGGCGGAGGACTCCATGCGCATCTATCAGCTGCTCACCTGGCTGGCACTGCCGCCGAGAAAGCTGTCGCGCCGCGACAATCCGATCAATCGCACGGTGGAATATATCCGCGATCATGTCGGGCAGGTCATCACGCTGAATGAGCTGGCGGATATGTCGCATCTGAGTGCCTGCCATTATTCGCATGAATTCAAGCGGCAGACCGGCTTTTCTCCGATGGAATATGTCATCAATACCCGGCTGGAAAAGGCGAAGATGCTGCTGCTGCAAACCACGATGTCGGTGATGGATATTGCCTATGAGGTCGGATACGAGAGCGGCGGCAGCCTGAGCAATCTATTTATCAAAAAAGTGGGCTGCTCTCCGCGCGAATACCGCCGGACAAACGGCATTTTTTGACGTATCACACGATATACACATAAAATTTACCGTTTTGCAATTGTTTGTCATCGGTATCGGTGGTATAATAGTCGAGTGAAACTAACGCGCCAAGTGGGGGAAGCCGCTGCTTTCCTGTGGCGGCGGGATGAAAAATGAAAGAACAGGAGAATCAAACATGAAGCGATTACTTTCCATGCTCATGGCTGGTATCCTCTGTGTCGGTATGCTGGCGACAATGACTGGCTGCGGCACGACGGATAACACACCGGTTGTGGCAACCATTGACGGAGAGGATGTACACTCCAGCGAGCTGGCAGCATACATTGTCTATAATTTGATGTACTATGAAAACTCGTTCGGCATGGATATTCAGTCCATGGCAAGCGACGAGATCTTTGGCAGCATCAAGGAAGGCTGCCTCAATCAGGCAAAGCAGTACCGTGCCATCAAGAAGCTGGCAGAAAATGAGGGCGTTAGCCTGAGCAAGGATTCGAAGAAGAAGCTCAAGGAGAATCTGGACAGCAACAGACAGCAGCTGGGTTCCCAGACCGGCACGTTTACCCGTTGGCTCAAGTACAAGGTCAAGGGCGATGAAGATCCGTTTGTCACCTACCTCAACAGCTACGGCTACACCGAAGAGCTGTACGAGAACAACAATGAGACCATGCAGCTGATGTATGACATCATTGATAAGTATTACGATCAGGGCGACATCACCAAGCAGTTCCAGAACACCTATCTGCACGCAAAGTCCATCCTGATTAAGGATGTAGACGACAGCGGCAACGAGCTGACCGGCGATGCACTGACCGAAGCACAGAACAAGGCACAGTCGATTCTGGATCAGGTAAAGGCAGATCCGAGCAAGTTCGATGACCTGTGGAAGGAAAACAACGCCGATACCGCGCAGTCCAAGAACGGCTACTACTTCACCGAGGGCGACATGGTAGATCCGTACTATCAGGCAGTTGCCAAGATGGAAGAGGGCGCCATCAATGACGAGCTGGTATACTACAAGGGCTATGGCTGGTTCATCATCGAGAAGCTGAAGCTGGAGGATTCCGCGCTGACCGATACTTCGGCATATCTGAACAACTCCGGCAATGGCGACGAGAGCACCATCAAGTCCGCCATCGGTGAAAAGATGGTTCAGGACAAGCTGGACGGCATCACCGAAGATATGAAGGTAGAGACGACCGACGAGTATGACAAGATTACCGCCTACAACGTCAACACCTATCTCCCGTTCAATGCGGATGCATTTGTATCCAATGGTTCGGGCTCTGCCGGTTCTGCGGTAGGTTCCGCTGGCTAATCGCAGCGAGAGCAAAACGAAAATGCTTGAGGGAGCACCCAAAATGGGTGCTCCCTTTTGTATACTGTGTAGAAAATTGCAAAGATTTTGTGAAAAACAGCGGGATTCCTTGCAATTGTCACGAGAAAGTGTTATCTTTTTGAAAAGAAAAGAACCTGTAGCAAAGATAGGAAAGGGGATTGCTGTGAATCTCATTATTCATATGAATACCTTGGTCATTACGATCATTTCTGTTCTGTATGTCTATCAGATGGGATATATCGGTGTGGTATTTATCGGAGAATATATCCGCAAACGCCGCAAAAAGAACCATGCGGAGCCGATAGTCAGAACCAATCGGTATGCGGCGATTATTTCTGCGCGAAATGAGTCCGGCGTGATCGGTCAGCTGCTGGATACGATTAAGGCGCAGACGTATCCGGCGGAATTTTTAGATGCGATTGTTGTCGCGGATAACTGCACGGACGACACCGCGCAGGTGGCGCGTGACCACGGCGCGATTGTCTATGAGCGATTCAACAAGGAGCAGGTCGGCAAGGGCTATGCGCTGGATTACGTCTTTACCAAGCTCAAAGAGGGCGTCGGCGATGATTACTATGATGCCTATGTCATTATTGATGCGGATAATCTGCTCGACGAGCACTTTTTTGAGGCGGTCAACAAGACATTCTGTCAGGGCTATCGCATTATGACGACCTATCGAAATTCCAAAAACTTTGCGACAAACTGGATTTCTGCCGGTTATTCGCTGTGGTTCCTGCGTGAAGCCAAGTTTTTGAACAATGCCCGCATGATGCTGGGAACCAGCTGTGCGGTTTCCGGCACCGGCTTTGTCGTGGCGAGCGCGGTAATTCGAGAGCGCGGCGGCTGGCCGTATCATCTGCTGACAGAGGATATTGAGTTTACCGTGGATACCGTCATTCACGGAGAAATGATTGGCTACTGCGGCGATGCCATGCTGTACGATGAACAGCCGACGACGTTCAGCCAGTCCTGGACGCAGCGTATGCGCTGGGCGAAGGGATTTTATCAGATCGTTGCCCAGTACGGCGGCAAGTTGAGCCGCGGCATCGTCACCAAGCGCCGCATTAAAAAGCTCGCCAGCTATGATTTGACGATGACGGTTATGCCGGGTATGCTGATTACCATGGGCATTTTGGCGCTGGATCTTGTCATTTTGCTGATGGGTGTGTTTGGCTCGCTATATATGCCGCATATGATTCAGACGATGCTCAGCTCGCTGGGCTTCTGGCTGCTCGGCTATTATGGCTCGCTGTTTTTGATGGGTCTTGTGACCATCATCTCAGAGCGCAAAAAAATCCGCAATTGTCCGACATGGAAGCGCGTGTTGTATACCTTTACGTTCCCGCTGTTCCAGCTGACGTATCTGCCGATTGCCGTTGCCGCTCTGTTCCGCAAGGTAGAGTGGAAGCCAATCAAGCATGAAGTTTCCAAGACACTGGATGAAATTCGATAAATCAAAAGTCTCCCAAACGGGAGACTTTTGCTGTTTGTTGGCGATGGTTTATCGTTCGTCGTGCAGGGCGGAATTATAGGCGCGGACGCCCTCTGTGGACAGCTTGATGAGTGCGAGCACGGGAGCAAGCGAGGCAATTTCCTGCAGTGTCGCGGAATCGGATAAAATATCTGCATAGGTCTGCTTGGCGAGAAAGGCGGCAGACGGTGTGGCGCTGCTGTTTCTGGTGCACAGCCAGCCGAACTGCCTGCCGAGATTGTGCACGCCGTCTGTATAACGCAGACCGAGCGCGGCGGATGCCAGCTCGTCCTGCATGGTGTCCGGCGTATCATCGGACAGGGCGAGCACCATAAACGGGAACTGCGTGCCGGATGCGTGCTGTTCGGCTTGCAGCTGTTCCACTGTCGTTTGCAGCTGCGCGACCGCGGCAATCTGCTGCTGGAGCGAGGCTGCCAGCTTGGCCGCAGTGATGGAGCCGTCGGGAATCGAGCCCAAAGAGAGGTCAGAGAGTTGCTGCTGTACCTGCTCGATGGCCTGCTGGACATTGGCTGCGGTGACACCGGCTGTGTCGGTAAAGCCGATGCTCTCTGCACCTGTGGTACCGGCCAGTGCCTGTGCCAGCGCATTGTGTGCGTGCATGAGCTGGATCGGATTGGCATCGAAATACGCTTTGAGATCTTCTGCGGACAGGGCGGGACGGTCTGCCAGTGCGGCAATGGGATGCTCTAAGGAAGAAATACAACAGTCTGTAAGGGTAGAACTGGACATGAATCTGTCTCCTTTCAAAAGAAAAAGATCTGTGAACTGCCTATTTGTAAGAATAGGAGCACAGATCTTTTTTGTCTAGTCAGTTTTCCACAGATTCTTCCACGGTTACTCTCGGCACAGCAGTGTGCCGGACAGTGGAGCCAAGCGAACTTGATTGTGAACGCTGCCGGAATTGGTCACGCCGGAGCCGGAATATTGGGTGTCGTCGGTGTTGACCAGCTCTTTCCAGTCATCGGACAGCGCGGGGATAAATACAGTAACCGGCTGCAAGCCAAAGTTCATGACGCAGGCAATCGTTTGCTTGCCGTCTTCAGAACGGCGGACGAAAGCGAATACCGTGGCCGGTGCGCCCGGTGTGTCCAGCCAGCGGAATGCGCGCGGATCATACTCGGTATCGTATAGCGCGCGGTATTCCAAGCCGATTTTATGCAGATGGCGGCAGTAATGGTTGAAGGCGTCATGCATCGGATATTCCATCAAATTCCAGCCCAGCTGCTTGTTTTCATCCCACTCGCGGAACTCTGCCAGCTCATTTCCCATGAAATTGAGCACCTTGCCCGGATGGGCGCACATATACAGATACAGCAGGCGGGTCTGCTGGAATTTTTGCTCGTAGTCGCCCCACATCTTGTCGATGATGGTGTGCTTGCCGTGTACGACTTCGTCATGCGACAGCGGCAAGATAAAAATGTCGTTGTAGAAGTACGCCATCGAGAACATCAGCGTGTGGCGGGAATGATTTCGGTCGTTTGGATGCATCGAGAGATACTGAAGCGTATCGTTCATCCAGCCGAGATCCCATTTGTAGTCAAAGCCGAGACCGCCGTACTGCGGCGGCGCGGTGACTTTGATATAATTGGACGAATCCTCCGCCATGAGCATGACGTTTGGATAGGTCTGCTGGAGATAAAAATTGGTATTTTTGAGGAACCAAATGCCCGAATCGTTGAGCGGCGCGTTGGGATCGCCGTTTTTGAAGATGAGCTGAGAAACGGCGTCATAGCGCAGACCGTCAATATGGTAGTAGTTGATCCAGAAGTCCAGCGAGGACTTCATGAACGACAGGACATGCGGCTTGGTGTAATCGAACAGCACCGTGCCCCATTCCGTGTACCGCAGGTCTTCGTATTGCGATTCGTAGACAAATCCGCCGTCAAACTGATGCAGACCGAAGAAGTCCGTCACGAAATGCAGCGGCACGACGTCGAGAATGACACCGATGTGCGCCTGGTGACAGCGGTCAATCAGCTCCATCAGGCCGTATGGATCGCCATACCGCGAGGTGGCGGAGAAATAGCCGGTTGCCTGATAGCCCCAGGAGCCGTCAAACGGGTGCTCATTCAGCGGCATCAGCTCGATGTGAGAAAAGCCCTGTTCCTTGATATACGGAATGAGTTGGTCGGCAAGCTCGCGGTAGGACAGCATTCTGCCGTTTTCCTGTTCCTCCGGCGTAGCGGTCTCAGGGAGATCTTCCGTATCCCGCCGCCAGGAACCGGCGTGCAGCTCGTAAATACTCATCGGGCGCGTATAATTTTTGTTGCGCTCTGCCATCCAGCTTCCATCGTTCCAATAATAATGGTCAATGTCAAAGACGGCGGATGCATTGCCCGGGCGCAGCTCGGAGAAGAAGGCGAACGGATCGGCGCGGTCAATCACGCGGCCTTCCGGTGTCGTCGTGCGGTATTTGTACAGGGCGCCCTGCGGGATGTCTTTGCAGAAAATCGTCCAGACACCATCGTCCTGCCGCTGCATGTCCCAGCCGTTCCAGTCGTTAAAGGTGCCGACCAATTGCATGTTGGCGGCATTCGGCGCGTAGACGCGAAATTCAATGCCGTCCTGATCGTATTTATGGACAGGATGAGAGCCGAAAACCTGATATGCCTTGGCACTCTGTCCGGTTAAAAATTCTCGAATTTGCTGTTCGATGTTCATGATTGCCCTCCCTGTTGTGATCCAATGAAAGATATATTTATTATAACATCGCTGGATGCGGTGCGCAACAGAAAGCGGGATATGGGACAAAACGGGATAAAATGTCGATTGATTTACCATGGGAAACACCACGTAAATTTGTTCATGATTCCGGCAAAAATGCTGTGACAAATACCGGTATGTGCGGTATAATAAATCTGAATAAATATCTATGCGGGTCTCGCAGGGAGATGAGAATCACATGAAAAAAATGACGAAAATGCTTTGCGCTTTGCTTTGCGGCGTGCTGCTCTGCGGTGCGGTCGCTGTGGCAACGCCAAAGGAAAATAATGCGGCTTCTGCCGCTCCGGTGCGAAAGCAAATGGTGCTGGAACCGGAAAAGGAGAGAACAGCCTCGCTGAAGATCGGCGAACAGATCAAGCTGTCCGTTGGCTCTGCCAATATCGGAAAAAAATCGGAAAATCAAGCGGCCGGCTCCGGTGAAAGCAGCACCGATAAAGCCACCGGTTGGGGCGTCTTAGATAACAGTGATGCCGTAACCGTTGAGAAAGAGTCCGGCGTGGTTACGGCTGAGAAAACAGGCACGGCAACGGTCGGAAAAATACTGGGCGACGGCAGAACAGTCTCCTGCACGATTACGGTTTCCGGCTTCGCGGTCAAACAGATGACCATCGAGGGCACGCAGGAAATGCGCGTCGGAGAGACACAAAAGCTGCAGCTGTCTATCACACCGACAGAAGCACGAGATACGGCGAAAATCACATGGAAATCCGACGATTCGGACGTTTTGTCCGTCGATAGCGATGGCAAGGTGACGGCGCATCAGGTGGGCTCGGCGACGATCAGAGCGACAACGGGCAATGTCGTCGCAAAATTGACGATTTCTGTCGTGTCCGATCTGGAATCGCTGACCATTCAGCCGAACAGCATGAAGATGTTCGTGGGAGACAACATTGCGGTTCAGGTGACACCGACCCCGGCGGGTACGAATATAGACGCTGCGCAGTGGGAATCGGAAAATCCGGCGGTTGCTTACTATAAGGACGGCAGAATTTACGGCGTTGGTGTCGGCACGACACGCATCACGGTGTCTGTGGGAAATGTCACGGCGTCTTGTACTGTCACGGTTCAGAAGGGCCATGGACAGCCGGACAACCAATCGGACAATAATAACAATAATACCAACGGCAATAACAATACCCAACCGGCTAAACAGCCGGCAAAGCCCAGCAGCAAACCGGGCAATACCGGTACGGGAAGCGCGTCCAAAAATCCGATTGCCGGTATTGGAAGCCAGTTTACTTACGTGCCGAACACAGGCAGTACCTACCTGTATATGCCGGGCAGCACGGTGACGATCACAGAATTTGCCTATACAATGCCGAAAAATATTCCGCAAGCGGTGTATCTCACGATAGACAGCAAGCTGGATGATGTGGCAGGCTCGATTGCGGACACCCTGTCTGCGAGCGGTATGCAGGCGACCTTCTTTGTATCGACAGACAATTTGTATGGCTCGGATGATATGCTGCGCCATTTGACCGGTGACGGAAACAGCATTGGTCTGCTGCTGACACCGGAACAGGCAAACAGCGGCAATGTCGTTGCCCTGCTGGATCAGGCCAACCGACAGCTGTCTGTTATTACCGGTATGCCGACGCGCTTGGTGCGCATTTCCGGCGGAACCTCCGGCAATATCAGCAGCGAGACACTCAACACTCTGCTCAACGCGGGTTATCGCGTTTGGGATTGGAATACCAACGCAAATGAATCGGGACAGGCGGCGGACGTCAGCTATCAGGCTGTGTCCAAGGCGATTGACACCACGGGAACACCGACGGTACGTTTTGACGGCAGTGTGGCAACGGACACCGTGCTGCGCCAGCTGCTGCCGTATATGAAGTACTGCGGCATTCCGACACAGGCAATTCAGGCGAGCGACAATGCCGTTTGCAACACCGCAGTGGGCTGACTCGCATCAAAGACGGATATATAGAAATAGAAAGGAATCAGAATCATGGAAACCGGAAAACTGCTGACAGACCGCGTGGCGGACGAAATCGTCCGCAGCATTATCGGGCAAAAGCTCAAGCCCGGCGATAAGCTGCCAAATGAATTTGAATTGGCGAAAACACTCGGTGTGGGACGCAGCACCCTGCGCGAGGCGATTAAAACCTTAGTCAGCCGCAGTGTCGTAGAAATTCGCCGTGGTTCCGGTACCTTTGTCTCCGACCGGAGCGGCGTCAGCGAAGATCCGCTCGGTTTGGAATTTTTGACCGATAAGGTGCAGGTGGCAACCGATTTGCTCGAACTGCGCTTTTTGTTGGAGCCGCGTCTGGCATCGCTGGCGGCGAGCCGCTGCACGCCGGAAGAATTGCAGCATTTGATGGAACTTTGCGATGCCTGCGAGAAGAAAATGCTGGCGGGCGAGGATTTTTCGGAAGAAAATACCGCCTATCACGCAGCGATTGCCCGTGCATCGGGCAATGTTGTCGTACCCAATCTGGCAGTGATTCTGTGCGGCACGCCGTCCGTGCTGTCCGGTACGCCGTCACAGAAGGCGCTGGAGGAGTTGGCACGCAGCAATAGAGAAATTCTCACGGCGATTGGTGCGCACGACCAGATGGCGGCGTACGACGCCATGCTGCTGCATTTGACGCAGTGCCGCAGAAGTATTGCACAGCAAGCATTGCAGGAATAAAAGACAAGGAAATGATAGAATGTTAACCGTAAAACGCATGACGCAGGCAGATCAGGCGTATGTCCTGCCGCGAGTCAAAAACTTTTATCAGTCAGACGCCGTCACCCATCCGGTGCCGGAACGGGTACTGCTGCGCACGTTTGAGCAGGCAGTGTCCGACAATCCGCTGATAGAAGGCTGTATGTTGTATGAGGGGGAGAAACACGCAGGCTATGCGTATTTGACCCACATGTATGCAACGGAGGCAGGTTCCTGCGTCATGATTGAAGAACTATTTATTGAGCCACAACTGCGCGGACAGGGGCTGGGACATGCCTTTTTCGATTGGCTGTTTTCGGCGTATCCGAATACGGCGCGTTTTCGATTGGAAGTCACGCCGGAAAACAGCCGCGCTGCTGCATTATATAAAAAGATGGGCTTTGAACCGCTGACATATTGCCAGATGATACGGGAATAAGACGAGGAAATCGTAAGGAGGACGTGCATCATGGAACTCAAACAAATTGAACAAGAGACACAAAGAGCTGTCAGTGAAGTATTGGAGCAGGCAAAACTCAAAATGGGAGACCTGTTTGTCATTGGATGTTCAACAAGCGAAGTGGGCGGTCAGAAGATCGGCTCTGCTTCATCTATGGATATTGCCGGAGCGATTTATCGCGGCGCATATGCTGCCCTGGAACCGCATGGCATTTATTTGGCAGCGCAGTGCTGCGAGCATTTAAACCGTGCGATCATTATCGAGCGGCAGGCAGCAGAGGCATATGGATATGAGCCGGTCAATGTTTTGCCGCAGCCAAAGGCAGGCGGCTCGTTTGCCACAACCTGTTGGGAAAACTTTGATGAGCCGGTTGCTGTCGAGCACATTCGCGCCCATGCCGGATTGGATATTGGCGGCACGCTCATTGGTATGCATCTGAGAGAGGTTGCCGTACCGGTGCGCATTGAGCAGAAGACGATTGGCGAGGCGAATGTTCTGTGTGCGAGAACGCGCCTGAAGTTTATCGGCGGCGTGCGTGCACATTATCAGCAGGATAAACTGTAATTGATACGAGTAGAGTAAATCACCAGTACCGTGTCGGTGCTGGTGATTTTTTGTCTGTGCGAGCAGATTTGCTGGAAGATAGGCAAAAGACACAAGACAAAGTGAAATTCTTGGGAAAACAGAAGAAAAAGTTTGATATACCACAATGTTACACATATTTTAACAAAAATAACGGCATCTGACTATGAAAAACGACAAAACGAGAAAAATCGCAGAAATATGTGTTGACTTTGTGTCGAAAAAGGTGTATTCTATTTAGGCACTCAACGAGAGGGTGTCATGAAAACATCAGTTGAATGAAAAAAGTACTGATCGGAAGAAAAAAGTGCTTGACAG
>CAVAJF010000001.1:0-33187 GCA_963588905.1 Eggerthellaceae bacterium | reverse complement strand
CAGCACATGCAGCAGTCTGTTTCGATATTCCGGCAGTTCCGGGCTGCCTGCCATATAGCCGTAGACTTCACAGAGTCTTTCGTCTGCTTTTCCTGTATGCAGAGATAATTCTGCCTGTTCTAAAGCAATCATAATTTTCTCTCCTTACAGATTGTTCAAATCGACATCATCAATAGCTTCTGGATGACCGGAAATGGCTGCGGTAATCTTCTTCATAAGTTCCTCGCTCAGCTTATACTTCTTTTTATAAACAACATAAGCCAACAACATACTCACTGCCGGAACAATGCACATGAGCAGACGAATGGCATTCTGTGTGCCCAGAGACTGAATTTCATTCGGTACATAACCGGTCAGCTTCAATGCGTAACCGATTGCCAGTGCAGTAAACGCAGCTGTGAATTTTACAATCAGAGTCTGCAAGGAAAATACAACGCCTTCATTTCGTGTACCAATCTTGCATTCACCATAGTCTACAACATCGGCAAGGAATACGGTCGCACAACCTAGCTCTAAGCCTGTGCCTGTCTTTACAATAATGCCGGAAATTGCGGTCAAAATAATATTGGTTGGGCAGAAAATGCCTACCAACAGCAGTAAGATCAAACCAACTGCCGGGAAAATACATGCCAGTAAAAAGGCAGTCTTACGAGATAAGTTCTTAGTTACTTTCGGGAAAATCAACAGACCAACGACTTCTGCAATAGATGCACTAATCATAAACGCAGAAAGCATACCGGCATTATTGCATACATAGCTAAAGTAATATGTTGCCACGCCCATAATCAGCTGAATGCCGACATTGTACAGCAGAATCAGTGCCACTGCCCAACGCAGCTGGTCATTCTTTTTGATAATGGAGAAAATGTCTTTAAAGCTGATCTTTTCAGCCTTTCCAGCGGTCTGCTTCTTCGGCAGATTGATAACACAAACACCAATCGTAAAAATAAAGGCAGCAGCGATAATCAATGCAAAACGATGATAACCAGTGTAGTCACCGCCTAAACCCTTGATAATCTGTACACCAAAGCCTGCAATAATCAAAGACTGACCAATGCTGGCAAAAATTCTCGGCAAAACAGATACTGATTCACGTTCTGCCGGATCAGAAGTAAGATTCGGAATAATCGACCAATACGGAATATCCATGATCGTATACGTCATGCCCCACAGGACATACGCAACCGATGCGAACACGCACAGACCGACGCCGGTCAGATGGAAGTCCGTAAATACGATAACGAATACAAACGCATTGATTAATGTACCAATGACCAACCACGGAACAAATTTTCCGAATCGGCTGCGGGTATTATCCACGATCATGCCCATAAACAGGTCATTGAACGCGTCCCACAGTTTTGCGACAAAGAACATGGTACCGATAAACGCCGGAGCGACTTTGATAATATCGGTAAAGTAAATCATAGAAAACGTGGCAATCATGCCATAGATCATGTCTTTACCAAGGGCACCAAAAGCGAATGAGTATTTGACTCTCGCCGGAATTTTGCCCTGATAAACAACATTGCTTGTTGTAGTTTCAGCACTCATAATATCTCCTCCTTGCATTCCGTTGAAACTCCTTACTGTAGTTTCAAGTATACTGCATTCCTAAAATATTGAAATTCAAAATACAATTCAAAGAATACGAATTTCGATTTATCTTAGCTGGGAAAATATATGAAAGCATAGCAGATGCTTTTTGATCGGAAAAACATATAAATTCGTGATGAGAGTCGTATTTTTTATGATTTTCATATATAATAGAAAAAGAATTCGTAACAGGAGAGATTCATATGAATAATACAATTCAATACAAAGGCTATATCGGAAGTGTTGAATTTTCCGAAGAAGATGGCATCTTTTATGGTAAGGTCAAAGGAATTCGTTCCTTATTCTCAAGATGAACAACAGATCAATTTTTTATATTTTCTAGACATAGCAAAACCTCCTCGTGTAGTTCTATTATCCTACACGGGAGGTCTTTTGGCTGTTATCTACTTTTTATATGATCTTTCGTTCTAATTTAGTTCCATTGCTCTGCCAGCAGGAACTCTCTGATATTGCGGTGCTTGATGCCGTCCCGGCTCATGTCCAGTTCATCCATCGTGACAACATACTTCGGGAAATTATCTTGCACCTGATTATAAACACCGAATTCGCGCGCAATGGTTTCTTCGGATGCCAGCAAATAGGCGACCTGAATATATATTTTTTCATTCTGCCGTTCTCCGATAAAGTCAATTTCCTTGTCCGCAACTTTACCCACGGTAACGGTATAGCCGCGCCGAAGCATCTCCATATAGATGAGATTTTCCAAAATCAGGTTTATATCACGCATATTTCCGCCGAAAACAGCCTCTCGGATGCCGTGATCGGCAATATAATATTTCTCCTGCACGGCAAGAATTTTCTTGTCCTGTACATCCTGCCGCTTGGCTCTATAGAACAAAAATGCACTCTCACATGCTCTGATATAATTCAAAATCGTGTCCGTAGAGACCTTTCGACCTTCACTTTTCATGAATTTTGAGACCGAAGTCGCGGAAAATGTCGTGCCGATATTCGTCGTAATATAGGCAATGATGCGTTCCAGCAGGTCAACATCACGAATATTATTCCGTTTAACAACATCCTTTAAAATGACGGAATTATATAAATCCATCAAATATTGTCTGCTCGGCTGTGCTTCATACCGAAGATTGCTGAGATACGGCATACCGCCCTCTGTTAGATATTGACGGAAGCACTGGGTCTGTGAAACATCGGGAAATACGGTTTGATACAGTTCAGTAAACTCCGCAAAGGAAAACGGATAGATGATAAATTCCACATATCGACCCGCAAGATATGTCGCAAGCTCACCGGATGACAGTTTGGCATTGGAACCGGTCAAATAAATATCGCAGTCAAAATCAAGCCGAAAGGAATTGATGCACTTTTCCCAGTCCTGCACCTCCTGAATCTCATCAAAAAACAGGTACTTTTTGCCTTCAATCAGCTGTGCCCGTGCCATGACTTCAGTATACAACGCCTGTGCATTACAAAGATGTGCATTTTTCATCTGCTCAAAATTATAACAGATAAACTGCTCTTTGTTTACTCCCATCGCAAGCAGTTCCCGCTGAATCAGCTCTAACATAACAGATTTTCCGCTTCGCCGCAGTCCGGTAAGCACTTTTATCAGCTCATTGCCGATAAACGGACGAATTCTTTTCATATATAATTCACGCTGAATCATAGCATCTCACCTCTGTTCTATATCAGATCATACCTATAAACGATGTGCAATGTCAATTTAAAGATTTTATCGACTATACTAGATAAAATCGATTTACATTTTCATTCTATCTAGTATAACTTTTTCTTTACTGTTTTCTGTCTGTGTGGAATTTCACAAACATATCCTCTTGTTCCGGTTCATCCGTGCTCAAAATAATATTGGTATCAATCAACAGAATCATACTTTGCTCTCATGCTTTCTGCCTTGACATCATCTAAGCTATATCCCTCCTTCAGAATTCCAATAAGGGAATCTGTCAGATAAGATACAGCGGCATCTTTTGGAATGAAACGACCGACTTCCCGTTCGTTCTTTGTTACGATGATTTCCTGTCCGGACATCACAAGATTCAGATACTTTCCGAAATTGTTCTGTATTTCAGTTGCAGTTGCAGTAATCATATCATTATCACCTCCTTATTTTAACTAATTTCATTACACTTTAAACTAGCTATTTATCAACCGTCTGTAAAAAACTAGGGCGTCGTCGCAACGCCGCCCATACAAAACTGTTTGCAATTTTTTGATATTATTTATCGTAATATGCGATTCCGGTCTAAAAATCAACACAAGTAAACTCGTAGTTTATCTTTATAATAACCATCAATACAGAAATTGGAGAAATCCCAATATAGTTTTCTGTTCAATCCCTATATATATTGTATATATCCAAGATCCATCTTTATGTTGACGCAAAAGCTTTTTGTTTTTTACAAGTTCTGATAATATTCGAGTTGCTGTTGCCGGCGACACACCACACAATTTCCGTACATCAGCGTTCATAATATATTCATGTGTCTGCAAGAACTGCTCAATTTTTCGCCAGCGCAGGGTCTTCTTGTCTACCTTTTCATCGCGCATTATATCACTCGTATTGATAGCATCTACGAGCGATGCCTTGATAGCAGAAAGCATAAATTCGATGAATATAGTCGATTCTCCTGAATTATTACTGGCATTGATGGCGTCGTAGTATTCTTGTTGGTGATCGTAGATGATGGACTCAACCGGCAGCCACGCAAAAACGGGATTCCATTTGGATAGCAGCAGTGTATGCCAGAGCCGCCCCACGCGACCGTTACCATCTGCAAAAGGATGAATTAGCTCCAGTTCATAGTGAAACACACAACTTCTGACCAACATGTGTAAATCGCTATGCTTTGTCCAATCCAGCAGTTCCATAACTAAATCAGGCACATACTGTGGCAATGTACCAAAATGCAGGACATGTCCTTCTCGATCCACAACACCGACTGAACCTGTGCGGAACATACCGGATTCCTCAACAAGTCCACGCGTCATGATTCCATGTGCTGTCAATAAATCATCCACGGAATAGGGATCGAGTTCATCTAGTCGTTCATAAATTTCATAAGCATTTTTAACCTCGGCAATATCTTTTGGTGGGGCTAAAACGTGCTTGCCATTCAGAACAGCTGTGACCTGCTCAAGACTCAAAGTGTTCTGTTCAATGGCAAGGGAACCGTAAATGGTACGGATACGATTCGTGCGGCGCAGATTTGGATTGCTAGAAAGATGATCGTGAGCTAAAAATCTGCCAACCAATTCGGAAATTTCTGCAACGTCACCAATAATCTTATTTGTGATTTGAAAAGGGGGTTGTTTGCTTTTCATATGAACCTCGCAATATAATTCTTATTACTCATATTATAGCATGCATCGCTCATTGCATCAATCATTTTCCTAACATATATGAGCAATGCATGCGTTCAAGCTATCGAGCGGAAGATTGATTTTATACAAACATCTGCTGCAATAACCCTTTTTTCAGTCGTTCCCACGCAGCTAGTGTTGCCTTCTGTTTCTCGATGACTGCATCCAAAGATGAAAGACAACCAGCGATTTTCTGCTGCTCTGCAAGGCAAGGAATTGGAACCACATAACTACCAACCAATTTTACATTCAGTGCACTGTTTGTGCCGTTACCAGACGAAATGCGCCGTAAATCATGATACTGTGTCTGTAAGTATTGATATAAGTAATCGTCACAAATATCATGATTCGTTTCAATCGCACAAAGCGCCTGATTTGTGCAGAGAGGAACTCTTGTGATTGCCACCATTCCTCTTGTCTTTCCTTGTCCAGTCAATGCTAGTACGACTGTATTCGGTTTCACCATCTTTGTACTACACGTGTCAAATCCTAATTGTGATATTCTTTTTTCCGTACCATAAATTTGTCCATTGTTCACTTCACCGGAACTCATCCATCGAATCGTACCATTTTCCCAATATTCAGGAATTTTGGTACTCGGTGTTGCCCCTGCAAAACATGTAGCAATATCATCAATTCGCTTTTTCTTCCACACTGGAAATTCCCTTCCATCATCAGTTTTGAATCGCACTTCCTGACGGAACAGCTTCTGCATCACACCCTTTTTACGTTCTTCCCATGCCGATACAATTTCCGTTTGTTTCTCAATCACTATATTGACCGTCGATAAGAACTCCGCAATTTTCCGTTGTTCTGGAAGTGATGGAATGCCTACATCTAAATTTCCGATGACCTTTGTGTTTAAAACAACCTGCATACTACCATGTTTCAATCTGCATACCTGTTTTTGGACACTGGCAGAATTTATATTCTCTACCATAAATTTTGGATCTACTAATTTCAAATTGGGTCGAATCATAACAATATTCGAGCAATTGGCTTCTTCATCAGAATCATATAGAGCTGCATTTCTACTATTTCCATGCCTAGCAATGAGAATATCCCATTTATGTAATTGTGATTTTTTATTTGCTTCATGAAAATTTTTTAATACATATTTCATATCATTTTCAATTAATTTACCATTTTGAAGATTACCTGTTCTATAGAATGGGATGCCACTTGTATCTGTATAACATTCGCAAGATCCAACAAATCCGACGTTCATTCTATCAGATACATGAATGATTTTTTTAACTTCCCACTCTGGATAATTCCTTTCGTTATCTGCTTTAAATCTCAACGTAGGTACAGCCATCCAATCACCTCTTTTCAAGGTTTGGTTGCTTAACTTTACAGTCCAAGCTGTCTCATAAAACGTTCAGCCTTGTCAATCGCAGCTTTCGTCTCAGAATCCAGTGCCTTAATCTGAGCCTTTACAGCATCTAAATCCACTGATTCTTCTTCCTCAAAAGTATTAACATATCTTGAGATGTTCAGATT
This sequence comes from Eggerthellaceae bacterium, assembly GCA_963588905.1. Classification (GTDB taxonomy): domain Bacteria; phylum Bacillota; class Clostridia; order Oscillospirales; family Butyricicoccaceae; genus Butyricicoccus_A. Next base: position 26,725 of record CAVAJF010000001.1, on the reverse strand, counting down.
ATAACCGTTCTCGATAATCTCACGCATATCTGCGACATAAGCAAATTTATCTACATTGGCGCGCTTTACATATGCATCTATAATTTTATCAATGTGTTCCTGTTCTAAAATATTTTGCGGTTTTCCCGCCTTGAACTCCTTCAATGCATCAATGAACAGAATATTTCCTGAATTGCCGTTTCTTTTGCTTTTCAATACCAATACACACACGGAGATTCCTGTTCCATGAAACAGATTCGCAGGAAGGCCAATCACCGCATCCACACGATTCAGGTCTTTGACGATATATTTTCTGATTGTTTCTTCTGCACCGCCACGAAACAATACGCCACGTGGCAACAGGACGACTACACGTCCATCTTCATTATCCATGTGGTAAATCATATGTTCTACAAAGGCAAGATCAGCCTGTCCCTTCGGTGCCAGCTTTCCAGCTCCACTGTATCGTGGATCATCTTCAAATTTCTTATCAGCAGACCACTTCAAGCTATACGGAGGATTACAGACCTGTATTGTTAATTTCAAATCATCCCCGTATTTATCGTCTTTCAGGGTATCTCCTTTGTAAATATCAAAATTTCGCCAATCTACACCGTGCATAATCATATTCATTCTTGCTAAGTTATATGTTGTAGTATTTAGTTCTTGCCCATAGAAATGACCAACTTTGTGTGTGGTCAAATGTTTTTGAACTTCCAATAGCATAGATGCAGAGCCACAGGTACAGTCACCGACGGTCTTTGCTTCATCCAGCCCAAGGGAGACAAGTGTAGCACAAAGTCTACTCAGTCCGGCGGGCGTGAAAAACTCGCCGCCTTTCTTTCTGGTATTTGAAGCAAATAAGCCAATTAGAATCATATATGCTGCACCCAGAACATCAAACTGAGAATCTTGTAAATCAAAATCAATATCTGAAACCTTGGTCATGATACGTCCAATCATATCTGTACGATCTGCTACGGTTTCTCCAAGATGTGCGTCCTGTAAGCGTAGATCATTGAACAATCCATCAAATACTTTGTTGGATTCATAACCTTTTGTGGAACTTATAAGGTCATGGATTGCTTTTTCAAAATCTTCTACGCTGAATGTATCCGTATCATTCTCTAATTTTTTAATTTTACGAATCAGGTTACGAAACAAATTTTCCGGCTTGATGACATACCCTAGTTTGGATAAAGACCAATCTTCTACAATGGGTCTATAATTATTATTTGCAAATGCTTCTTCGTATGTTATTCCGTCATTTTCAAGAATTTCTGCCATGCGCATCTCAGTACGTTCTGACAGATAACGATAGAAAATAACTCCAAGAATATAATTTTTAAACGCACTGGCATCCATATGTCCTCGTAATTCACAGCTAATTTGCCATAATTTCTGTGACAATTCATACGCCTGCGCTTGATATGTACTTGTATCTGCCATAATGATTCTCCTTCCGGGTGTATAACGCATCTGGAGTTTTTTACACAGTTGTGATAGGAAACGAGAATATCTTATATATTAATTAAATATCAGAATATTTATCACAACAACCGCAAAATTAAGACAAAACTTAGAGGCTTGCCGCCTGCAATTCACAGACAGCAAGCCATTTTTGATAACTTGAATAATTTACTTTATAAATATTTACCTAACTTTTCGAGATTACCTCATATGACAGTCAGAATATTTTTATATTACTTAGTCCAAGGCAAAAAAACTGAAATAAAATCTGGAATCTGATTAACATTAAACACCCATGAAGTCACTATAATTACTGCAATGACCAAGCACGCAATATTTAACGTCTTGATATTGAAAAGCTTTGCATCTTTTTCATTTATAGTAAAAATAAATTTCACTAAAATATAAATTACATTGATAAGAATAAATGCTAAGAAATCAACAATCAACAATAATCGAAAAACACTAACCGAAGAAATATTTTGCAAAACAGATGTTGAAAATGTAATTCCTCCAACAAAAGCAAGTACAATTGAAGCAAAAATGCCAAGTATAGAGATGTATTCTTTTTCAATATCTTTTACTTGCTTTTGTAGGTTTTCTTTTGCTTCTTCGATACTATCTGTGAAAATATTTTTAATATTTTCAATCTGATATAAGGCTAATTGAAAATGATCATAAATTTTTACAATAATTTTTTTACAATCTTCACTTACTGAATTCTTATCATCAATCGAATATAACAACAGTTTTTCTACGTTTGTAGCAAACATTCCTCTTTGAGTCACATCTAGTGAATAGATATGATTACTTATCTCTGAATACAAAATCCGATCTAGCTTATCTATTGATGTAATGTATTCGTTGATATTCTCAATTGTCTCCTGTGAGTTATACTCTTTAGTATCCACGGATAATGCGCTACAGATTTCCTTCATTTTTCTTTTAGCATTCGTGAATTTTTTTGATTGCTCTAATGACATCGTTTTATTGTCTGTCGTCCGAAACAATATATTCAGATTATCGTCAGGCATTAAAGTACTCCTTTATCGCATTGATTGTAATTTCATTATTCTGGTGTGGAACATAAGCATCAATCCATGGTGACTGCCTATGGGTTAATGATACAAGATCTGTTGCCGAATAATCTACAAATGTATCTACAACTTTCTTAATAAGAGCTTTATCCTCATCCACAATAACAGTATCATCAAATTTAATTCTTTTAAAGTTCCATTTTCCATCAGATATAATATATGATTCTTGAGTAGGTATATCTCCACTTCCATATTGCTTATATTCATAGTAAGCTTCTGGAACAACAGGTCCAAAATTCCATGCTTCAATTTTCTCATTGAAGCATGGAGTGTGATCTTTCTTTTTTAGCAAAAAATAGGCTTGAATAAAATAAAGTATTTTTTGAAGTTTTAAATTTGAAACTCCATAGTCATTCTCGTTGCTATACTTAATTACATAACGACAAACATCTAAAACATTATAGCTCATCATCTCAACCTCATATTTCTATAATTATAATATATTATATCATAATTACTAAGTTTTTTAATGAACTTTTTGAAAACTTTATCTATTTCACCGCAAAATTTTTACTTACTTGAAATAGGTCATAATTCCAATCGTTTCGGGCAACTGTTTGCTACCATCATATCATGCGTGACAATCACAACCGTCTTTCCGGCAGCATTTAATTGATGCAATAATGAGACGACCAGATCTCGATTACTTGGATCCAGCGATCCTGTCGGTTCATCTGCCAAAACAACTTGGCATGGCTTTAAGAACAACCTCGCAATGGCAACGCGCTGCTGTTCGCCGCCACTTAATTCCACAACCTTCTGTTTCATCATTTCTGCCGGCAAATTTACTCGTTCCAAAGCTTCGCCGATGCATTTTTTCTTATTTTTCACGTGTTGATACGCCAGTGCCCAGTTCAAATTTTCTTCTACTGTACAATTTTCCATCAATGCAAAATTCTGGAACAAATATCCAATGGTATTCCGTCGCAGCAGCGTCGCCTGTTTACTGTTAATTTTCGGATTGCGAATATCATTAAAAATCAATCCACCAGACTGATATGGCTCTAACAGTCCAATGATGTTCAGCAACGTGCTTTTCCCTTTGCCGCTGCCGCCGGTGATGGCGAGCATGTCGCCATCACCGATAATCAGGTTAAAATTTGTAAAAATATTGTGACTTCCGAACGATTTATTAATGTCCTTCAAAATAATTGGCATATAGATTCTCTCCTAGTTCTTATTTATCCTCGTGGTGCCTGAATACCTTTTCGTACCTGCAAGACAGTCTGGACAAGCATTTCCATCAGCAATGAAGCAATACATATTCCTGCACAAACGCCTATTCCCGCTGTAGAAATACTGATTATACGCATCAAATTTAGAACAGCAAATACGATAGCCCAAAATATAACCGACTTCGCATAGTATGGAAGATTGCATCGAAATGCTGAATAGCCGAGCAAACTCATAATGTACAATTTGCGATGTTCTGCTTGAAGGATCGTCAAGGCGCTGATAAAAATCAAAACAACAAATACAATAGAATATGCAATACTAAAGAAAATTTGTTGCCGTAACTGCTGTTCGACACGGTATATTTTGTCAGAAACTCGCTCATATGCATTATTGACAATGGTTACACTGTCTTCCAGTCCACAGGCTTTTATATCTTTTTCAAAATAAGCTAGATTTTGTTTTGACTGTTTGACCGGAATTTTTAGGTAATTGCCACCACTGAACAAATCCGCCATCAAATTCTTGCTGATCGATACATTGTTATACACATATGAAATCGGGTCTTGAATATAACAGTTATGAGCCATACCGACATCTGGATCATAGGTAAAATAGTTTTGATTATTCTTTACCCAAGTAATTTGAACAGGATAATCTGAGTGCTGCTGCTTTCCCTTCTTACCAAGATCATCCATAATATAGTAATCAGAGGTAATATTTTTGATAATTTGCTCTTTCAAAGTCTTTTCATATGACTTAAACTGTTCTGGAATCAATACATGAACAACAGCCTCATTCTGATTGGTAAACTGTACACGATTGCCATCCACATCATAAATTGGATTCTGCTTTAAATACTCATAATTGATACTGATATGATTGTTGCTGACATACTCTTCTTTATCCGGTGTGCTAAAATCATCCCCGTCAGACTGTTGCAAAACATTTTCATAGTTGTCATTAGATTTTTCAACAATTGCGCCGGTGGCATTGAACAGCAATGCACCTCGCTCGTTTTGAATCGCAAAGAATTTTTTGTATCCGGACGTTAACTCCTGTTGTCCTTTCAGAGTCTCCATTCGATCCGATGTCAACGGCAACTCTACATAATTTTTCAATAATTCTAATCGTTCTGCTGAATTTCCGTATGCAATGTTTTGCTGATATAAACCAATTGCCGATGCAATCATCGGTACCAACAGCAAAACGAGAATCAATTTATACGCATAAGCAGTTCCCAAAACACTTTTATATGGAAACTTGTTCTTGATGATTCCAACTGGACGAATACTGGAAATCAATCCAATATGAAAAACGAAAACGATGGCATAGACAAACGCGGTAAGCATAAGCGCCAAAGCAAAATATACTTTCAAAAAAGAAAATCCAAGCGTCAATCCATTGTAATAATACAATGCAATCGCTGTAATGCCTGCAACACTAACCATCATAACAACGGATATCGGCACATATACACGTGGCAAAAATTCCGCAACCAGCTTTCGATTGCTATACCCCAATATTTTTTTGATGGTTTCCCCTTTGAGTTCTTGAAATAACAAATAGAGTGCTAACAACGTTGTGATAATAATCAGCAAAACAAGTAACTTTCCGTATTGGGTAATCGCATCGTGCAAACCATAGGTATCGCTTGCTTCTCCGCCAATAAACGTTGCTTGATATTGTGTACCGTCGCCAATTTCATTTACTTTTTGTATGAATGCATCAGCATCCTCTTGATCTGAAGAAACAACCTGTACTTGCTCCATGCTGACGTTTGGTTTTCTGGATGCCAAAGAGTATAGATTGATCGTATTGTCCACAGAAAAAACAGAAATCTGTCCAATCTGTTTTGAATCCTTCGATGGTTTACTGGAAACATACTCTCCGGTTTTAGCCGGCATCGTTCCGTTTTTTAAGCGTTCAGTGTATTTATTTAGGTCAGATGTATACACGCTAACTGTCTTTTCGGACTTATCATAGTCATATTTCATGACTTCCAGATTTAAGCTTTGAGCTGCCTTTGCAATTTCTGTCATGGGTTTTCCAATCTCATCAGCTGAAACTTGAATCTGTACATTAAAACAAAAGTTAGGCGAGAAAAACGTTTCTCCATTTGTATTAAAATATGTAAATGTAATCCAACTGACCAAACAAAATAAGCAACCTAACGATAATGCAAATATTTTCTTCATGTTACTCCACTTCATATCCATACCATGTTCCAAAGATGATGGCTCCAAGCGTTCCGCCGGTCGCGCTTGACTGTCGCATATTCTTTTCTCCTACTTCTAGCCAACCGCTCCAGTGTTTTCTATCCCAAGCACCATTTTTCGTATAGACACGAGTCTTTTTGGTACTGGACTGCGCGCAGGATGTGATGGTTCCATCCTTTAAGATGCCACCATACCATGATCCTCCGTCAATGGAATCGACAGAATAGATCGCCCAACCATCTTTTTTATTTCGGATGTCTAGCAGAGAAAATACATCCCCATAGTTAGCAGCACTAGCATCATGGTCATTTGTCGTTGTGACTGTACCATAAATCCAATAGGCAGTTAGTAATGCAATCAATGCAATAGCAGCTATAACAACTCTTTTAACGATAGTAATTCCTTTCATCAGCTTATCGCTCCTTCTCTGATTTTAGTTGAAAATATTTTGTCAGAAAAACAATTTTGCCTCCCTTCTATTTACTACAACCATAGAAGGGAGGCAATCTCGGACAATTTTTCAAAAAAATTTTTATTTATTTTTTGCTTGCGGTATTGTAATATTTTTCGCTATTTTTATAAGGTTTTCTTTAGATACCGAACCGGAAAGCTCCATAACACAACCGCCTTCATTCCATACCAACGAACGGAAATTATCGCTTTCATCTTCAGTCAGAGTAGCCGTGGTGCCACGTAATTCAACTTCAGAAACTGTTGCATCTTCGCTATACCAAGCAACACTGCCCGATTCTACGGTAACAAAAGTCTGATCTAAACCAAAATTGGTGCCATCTGCATCTTGATAGAAGACATGATAGTATCCATTTTCTTCATCTCGCGTTTCATTTACTCGCTTCATACCATCTGGAATCCAGTCAAGCTGAGCAGGTGAGAATTCGTCTATGGTATGATCTCCTCGCATTGTAACGGAATTTTCAGTATAACCGTTTTCTCGTTGGGTTAATACTTGAAAGAAATCCCGATATGCCGCACGGACATCTGTATTAAAAAATGGCAGCGCAATCGCAATGACAAGAACAGCAGCAACAGCATTTCGACTGTAACGGAGTACTTTTCTTCGCTTTTCTCGACGATTTTGTTGTTCGATCAGCCCCTGCATCTCTTTTTCAAACCACGGTGAGAAGGTATGCTGCTGTTTTTTTGCTCCTTCTGTGCATGTTTCATCCATATACTGTGCCGCTTCAGATGCCGCTTCGCGGAGCATGTCATCTGTTAGTTTCATAGCTCTATTCCCTCCTCCTGCAAATATTTTTGCAATTTTTTCCTGCCACGGCTGATTAGTTTTTCTACTTTGCTCACAGAATAATCTAACATCTGTGCAATTTCTCGATTGTTATAGCCTTCTGAAAATTTTAACAGGATTACTTGACGATAGCTCGGCGGGAGTTTCACAATCGCTGCTGCCAATGGCGAAAGAGATTGCGGTGGATGTTCCTCATATCCCGGCTCCTCTGTAACATCTTCCAACGAGACCGTTGTATGCTTATTTCGTTTGTGATACAAATCAATTGCCGCTCGTTCTGCAAGAATAACAACAAAATGGCGTGTTTCCGCGCTGTGTACATCCCGAACTTTTTGGATATTTTTTGCGATTTTCATGAATGCTTCGCTGAGAGCATCCTCTGCCCAATAGTCATCATGAAGGATTTCTCGTGCCCGGTACATCATGAGTGAACGATATGTATAATAAATTTCTTCTAGTTTTGCTTTCTCTTCCGGTTCGTCAATCAATGCCATACCGGCAATCATTTTTGATACCTCCATGCATATCTGTATTTTTCACTCATTATAATCATCGAAAATCGTACTGTCAAGGAAATCTTATTTTGTAAGAGATAAAACCGCCCTCTTAATCAAGCTTGATTAAGAGGGCGGCTAAGATTTACTATTTCTGATTGCTCATTGCACAGAATTTTGAAAGAATGGTTGCCAATTCAGCACGTGTCGCAGTGCCTTGCGGTCTAAGAGTTCCATCATCATTGCCAACAATTAGATCATTTCCGACAGCCCATTCCATTGCGCTCTTGGCATAAGCAGATGTCTGCTCACCGTCTTTAAAGGTATCCAAAGACACTTGATTGCCCGTACTATATCCATGTGCTTTTGCATATTGATACAGCATAGTAGTAGCTTGTTCTCGCGTTACGCTTTGCTCCGGAGCAAACATATCCGCGGAGATTCCTCCTACAATATGGTTTTCTTTTGCCCACGTTACAGCATTAGCATAATACGAAGCATCGTCAACATCCTTAAATAGGGATTTTGTAGAAGACGCCTGTGCGTTGATGTCCATGCGATACAGGACAGTCACAATCATTCCTCGAGTCATTGCCACATCTGGAGAAAATGTCGAAGATGAAGTTCCGGCAAAAAGACCATAGGTGTCAACCGCTGTTGTTACCCAATCCTTTGACCAATGATTGGAAATATCAGTAAAGGATTTGCTTAACTTTCCATCTTCTTTTTCCACTTTATTTCCCTTATAATACAGGGTTCCATTCTCATCTCTCGTATAATTAGAGAAGAATTCTTCCCAAACCATAAAGGAAATGTCTTCCATGTAAGAATGGCAATTATTCGAGATCTGCGTGAACCGCACTAACGGCGCACCAGTAGAGTTGGAATATGTCGTGGTTGTGTATGTATGCGGTGCGCGAGTCTCCCGAACTTCAGAAGTTTTAGAACTTACTTCATAAGTTCCATTTTCTGCCTTCCAAAATGAAACGGTTTTTCCGTTTTTAGTGTTAGAAGAATAATCATCTGCTTCACCGACGTCATAGGAACCTGTCATACACCATACTGGCAATACATACTTATTGTCCTTGCATCCACTGTAATCAACTGTACCACCAGACAATTCATAGCCCGGATAGCTTCCCCAGTTAAATCCAATCGGAGCAACTGCCGTGAAATACTCCGCTGCATCTTGTGCCAGCATCCATGTCATTGCAGATCCGTTAGAATGTCCTGTAGCATAAACTCGTGTCGCATCAATATTATACGCACTCTTTGTGTCATCCACAAGATGCTTAATAAACGCGACATCATCTGGCTTATCATACGTTGTGTTGTGATAAACCGTAGAATAGTTATTCCATACCGGAACTGGAATACAGCTTCCGCCACTGTATCCTGCATCGTTTACATATGCCTGCGGAAAAGCAATAATGATACCATATTTGTCTGCTACATTCTGCCAACGTGAGTCTCCAGTAAATGCAGTGATTGCACTAGAGTATCCATGCATAGCGACAACCATTGGATATGACTTACTTCCGTCATAGGAGTTCGGTACATAAGTAAACCATCTGCGTGTGTTTCCGTTTACTTTTTCCTCATTTAAGAAAAAGCCATGTTTTCCATCATTGGTATGTTTAACAGTCCACTCCAGATATCCTCCCGGATCACCGACAAATCTCTGAACATCAGCCAAAAACTGTCCATAAATAGTGGCCGGATCAATACTTTCTACAGATTTCGCACTGGAATACCAAACCTGTTCCGGCTTTGTATTACCGGTATCATCTGTGTTGCTAATCACGGTTGCAATATCATTGGTTGTCTCACTGCTAGACCTAGTCAAGCTATTTGCCTGCATCCAATAAGAAATATCGTTTTTATGTGACGCATCTGCCACATTGATTTCCCATACTCGAACAGGAATTTTCTTGTTCGGAAGATTATTATCTTCTCTTCCAGCTTCTGTTGACTCTGCGAATGGATAGCTGATGCTATTTCCAAATTTCTCAGAGATATTTTCTGAAACAGAATCGCCACCGATCGCTGTCACGCCAGCAAATAGAGCCGGCCATTTCATCGCCATCTCATTTGCCGCAGTTGCGCCTTCCTGATAACCAACCAGATACAATGCACGTTCGTTCAAGTCAAATGCAGATTCGTTGGAATCTGATTTGTTAGTCAGTTTTCCGTAAATTTTGTATAAGTATTCTTGATCGTTCTGTCCAGAAGAATCGTCTTGCAGATTCCATTTGCCCGACTCCGGCTCTGCAACAACCAAAGAAATCGCATTATTGTCTGCTACAGAAATCCATCTTTTACCCAGCTCACTATCCAGCCAATCTTTTGCAGTTGTTCCGTTCGGCGTCAGCAAAAGTACGGCCGGAGAGCAATATTCAAAATTATCCGGCACATATACACTGTAATTTCCCGAATACCCATCGATTTTCTGGTTGTCCCAACGCCCAGTGTTTAAGGCTACATAGATTTTTCCCGCAGCTTCTTGCTGCTCCAGCCGAGAGCTATACTTTGAGTCCACAGCTCCTGCTCCTCCTACTGCAGCCAGCAACATGCTAACCGACATTACTGCCGCCGCTGCTCGTTTGGTTGATTTTTTCATGACTTTCCTCCTTCTATAGTTGGTCTCTCCTTCTTGTGGTTTAAGGATACTATAAAATTCAACAAAGGAAAATGTAGAAAAATTCAAATCTTATATTATTCAACACAATATTCTTCTAAAAATTCAGTCTGAATTTTTAGAATGTTTGCAATACATGTATCCTCCGACTGTAATCCGAGAACACATCGTCCAATTTCAGAAATGATTGCAGAACGTGCTTTGTTCTCTTGTAAACAAGTCGTTTTTTGAGGTTTGTCAAAACTGCTTGTATTTAATGGAACCGTTATGTCATATTTTTTCATCTGCTGTTCTAAAAGATTTGTAATCTCTTCATCTTGGTAGGCTGGAATCATTAAATTATTCGCCATAATTTCTGCTCCTTGTTTTCCACAAACAAAGTTTACAAATTTCCACGCAGATTCTTTTTCTTTTGAATTTTTATTGATACAAAGTGATGTTACCCACGCTGCATTTTCATTTTTCTTTCCATCCCAATGCGGGCGTTCCGTCACACCCCAACGCATTGAGCAGTCTCCTGACTGTGCATCAATCTTTAAATAATGCATGAGCCAAGTTCCGCAAATATACATTCCATAATTTCCGGTTTCAAATAATCTCTGCACGCCTCCATGCGCATTCATTTCTTGTATTGGAACCATCGTACCATCTTTTTGCATTTGCAAAAGTAAATGCATTCCTTTTTTTAATTCAGACAGATCCATATTGGAAATAGAAAAAGACTGAGATGTAAATATTTCCGACCAATGTGTTGGAATATAGATAGAAAATGCACCATATTGATTCTCACCGAGTGTATATTGAAGTTTTTCAGCAGTTTCACGCCACTCATCCCAGGTCATTGAAGAATCAGGGTATTTTAATCCTGCTTGATCGAATAAATCTTTATTATAAAATAAGAGAAATTTATCAATTCGATATGGCAACGCCATCAATTTACCTTCTGATGAGCGGAAAAAGGTACTGTACGGACTCAGCTGTCTAACAAATTTCGAACGTAATAGGGATAGACTTCTGAACGATAACTGATTACTTCTATATCAATATCTGGATTTTGTTCTTCAAATTTCGTGACCAATTCTCGATCGTATTCTGTCAAATCATAATCCCACAAGGAAATTCGCAGCGTATGCTGCAAAGTTTCTTCATTTATATTCTTCCAACATACTCCATAAGCAACAGTGATTATTATCAGAAAACTGATTGCGGATATACTCAGCCATCGTTTCATAGTTTTCCCTCTTTTTTTCCTTTCCTGCGGCTATATTGCCCAGGTGTTATACCGAATGTCCGCTTAAACAGCATATTAAAATAATACTGATTAGAATATCCTACACACTCAGCAACTTCATATACATGCAATTTTCCTTGTTTTAACAATCGTCTTGCATGTTCCATACGAACATGCAAGACATATTCTGAAAACGTCATGCCTAAATCTCGTTTCATCAACGTGCTCAAATATCCAGGTGTCAGATTCAAGTGTTCTGCAAGTGCAGACAATGTAATATTTTCTGCAAAATGTTGTTCAATATAGTCTTGTGCTAGGATAGATTCTCTTCGGTTTTCTCTTTTTGCAGTTTCCTTCATTCCGTTGCAAACTGTTGCAATCAAAACATCTAACCAATCCGACAATTTCTGAGAAGAAGATACTTCTTTCAACTCTTGAAATCGTTTATCTTCCATTACTGCTGAAAGATCTTTTTTCCAGCCACTCTTTCGTATGCTCTCTTGCAAATTCATCAATAATTCACTGGATAAATTTTTCTGCTCCTCTAATGAATGATTCTGCACACAAATAAACGTCTTCATGCCTTGCATAACACGCTTAAACAACTCGCAATTGCTCGTTTGAATCGCTTGATTCAACTGCGGAATATATGCCATAGAGCTCTCGGTTATGGATATTTTGGCTTGTTCAGCGAATAGGCAATCTTTCTGCTCCCAAATAGCCATTTTAGAAGCCAAACGTGCACTTTTACATGCTTGAAAGATTCCTTGTATAGTATATGTTCCTCGGCTAATGCCAATTGAGACATGCAAATCTAAATATTGATTTAACATTAAAACCAATCGATCTGCTGTCTGTTGGATGCATCGTGTCTCATCATATAACCGATCACAAACTCCCAGTATAAAAAATTCCCCAGTATATCCTTCAGCACAAAATGCAGTCAGCTCATCTCCAACAATTTCTTCTGCAATATTAATCAAAGAAAGACATATCGTTTGATATTCTCCTTCATCGGTAATACATTCTGGTGACAAATCTGTTCGCAATGCCATACACCAAATATGCTCTGCTTGAAATGCCACATTTGCCTGTAAGAATTGTTCCCGCATATCTTCCTCTGAAAGGAAAAATCTGCTTATAATGTTCTTCATCAAATGCGCACGTAAAACATGCTGTGGAACTACGGCATTTCGCGTCATATCATCTTGAATTTGTAGCGGACGTAGCGCTTGAAGAAGTTTTTCTGCTGTTAGATCTACTTTTAACAAATAATCAGATGCACCTAATCGCATAGATTCTCTAACCAATTCATAGTCATCATAGCTGCTTAATACAAGCACCGCCGGTGGATGTCGGTATTTTTTCAATTCACGAATAAGAGAAACACCATCCATTCTTGGCATCTTCATATCTGTAATAACAACCTGCGGATGTATTTCATCTATGCATTCTAATGCCTCCTTTCCGTTCTCTGCTTCTCCCATCCATGCAAATCCCTCATTTTCCCAATCTATCATCATATGTAAACTCATACGCATGATAGCATCATCGTCTACAACCAATACACTTGTCATTTTTTATTTTCCTCACTCAATTTCTTCAAAAGGAAGGCGAATTATCACACAGCACCCATTTCCTAACTCGCTCTCAATCGTCAATCCAAACGACTCTCCATCATGTAATTGAATCCGCTTTTGTATATTGACTAACGCCATTCCGTGAGAATGAGATGTTGTATTATTTGGATGCAATTGTTTTTCAGGATGATGTAAAGCATCTGTAATCTCAGCCAGACGTTCAGGGTCAATTCCTACACCGTTATCTTCCATGCTAAGTACAATAGTTTTTCCTTCTTTCCAACCATACAAATGAATCATTCCAATATCACTTTTTTCAGCAAAGCCATGTGTAATCGCATTTTCTGCCAGTGGCTGCAATAAAAGTTTCGGTATTTTTTGTTGCAAAATCTGCTTATCTATCGAAATATCCCATTGCAATTTTCCCTTCTTGCTAATGTTCTGAATATACATGTAACTCTCCCAAAATTCTAATTCTTGTGAAACAGTTACTTTGGCTTCGGGATGTGATAAACTTGCACGCATCAGTTGTATCAGCCTTTCTGTTACTTTTGCAATGCTTTGCTTTCCCTGCATAATAGCCATAAGTCGAATTGTATTTAAGGTATGGTATAAAAAATGTGGATTCATTTGTTCCTGTAACACTTGAATCTCTAGTTGTTGTTTTTCCTGTTCTCGTTGACGTTCTTGCTTCATAGAGCATAATAACGCTTCATGCATATCTAAAATACAATTTTCTAAATAATCAATTTCCGATCGTTCCATTCTTCGATCAATAAATTGAGAAGTACCATTAGAAATATCTTGAACTCGGGCAATCACTCGTTCCAATGGTGCAGTAATGGTTCGAGTGAGTATCCAACTGATGATAAATGTAACGAAAAACAACATACAGCCAAACAGCAGCACAGAAAATAACGCGGTTTTTCTTTGTTGTTTTAATATATCTGTCGAAATTTGAAAATCAATCTGCCAACCTATTATATTAGAAGTTTTCTGTACTTGAATGTAGTCTGATTTTACGGTTTGTGTACTGCAGCAGATCAGCTCTCCATTGCCATTATACAGCGCCGGAATATTTGCAGGATCCTGAAGCATTCCATCATAACAATCAGAAAACATGTCATCCGAAAATAACAAGAGCAAATTTCCGATCTGGCGACCTTCATTGTCATAGATCGGATGATTATATGGAAGAACTTTTCCAGAAAGTGTAAATGGAATTGTATTTTCTAGACTTTTTCCCCACCGGCAAGTATCGTAATTCATTTGCTTCAATTCAGTTAATGTTTGTTGTGAAAATAACGATGCTTCACTTCCACTTCTAATATCTGCTCCATTATTTCCTAATATAAACAATCCGCGCAAGTATTCACCGATAGGGCGATACGAAAGCTGATTGGTCAATTGCGAAATAATAGAATGCATCTGTTCATCATAACGATTCGCTGAATTCGCATCTCTATGCAAGCGTTCTTGAATATCTTCATTGTTTACTGCCCAACTAACAAAATTAGAAATTTGTATCATCTGGTTTTCTATTTTATTTAAAGAATGCGCAATATCTCGCTCTCCATCCGATCGCAATTGTTGTTCTACTGTGTTTTGCTGTATAATAAAAGTATAGGATAGAACAATAACCATAGAAAGTATACTAACACAAAGAAAGCTTGCCAAAATCTTCGTTTTTAACGAAAATTTTAAAGATTTTTTATCCATATTTATCGCTCTTTTCAAGATGTATATTATAACAAGTATACTATAAATTCTTTTTTCCAGCAATAAAAAACCATTAGCACTGTTGCGTTTATTGCAAAAGTGCTAATGGTGCATGTGCACAACCTTGCGATTGCTATATTAAAAAATTTGTCTTATTCCTTTGTCATGAAATTCATTGCAGATTTTGCCATCAATCGCTTGGTTCCTACTTTGTCAAACGTGATTTCCAGCAAAATATCACCACCCATCGGCTTGCACGAGGTAATCATACCATGACCGAACACCTTATGATCTACCTGATCGCCGGGCTTGAGCTGTGGGGCTGCGACCGTCGGAGAAGATTTTTTCTTCGCCATAACAGGACGCTTTGTCCGTGTTCCGGAAATATCGTACGCCCGACTGGACTGATACCGCGGATTCGGCTGAAAATCCAGTTTTTCCTGCATCTCCTGCCGCGTTTCTGCAATATTAGAATCTACAAACTGTTCTGGAATCTCTTTCAAGAACTGAGATGGTTTGGAATACTGGGTTCTGCCGTACATCATGCGTCGCTCTGCACAAGTTAAATACAGTTGTTCCTTTGCTCGTGTCACAGCGACATAGCACAGACGCCGCTCTTCTTCCAGATCCTCTTCCTTTTCCATGGAGCGGAAGCCTGGGAAGATGCCGTCTTCCATGCCGACGAGAAATACACTTGGGAACTCCAAGCCTTTCGCCGAATGCATCGTCATCATAACAACAGCGTCAGAGCTTTCATCCATGCGGTCAATATCCGTAAACAGCGAAACTTCCTCTAAGAATCCTTCCAAGGTCGGTTCTTCCTGACGAGACATAAAGTCGGCAATGTTGGATTTTAATTCCATGGTATTTTCAATTCTGCCCTGTGCTTCTTGTGTCTCTTTCGATTCTAATGCCTCTAGATAACCTGTTTGAACCATCACCTGTTCATAGAATTCATCCAATGGCATATATTCTTTCATCTTTTGTAAATTCGTGATGAGTTCCGCAAATTTTGTCAGTGCATTTGTCGCGCGTCCTAATTCCGGATAGTCTGACGCATGAGACACGATGTCAAACATGGTAGTTTGATTGATTTCAGCCAGCGCGGCAACGGTTTCAATCGTTTTGTTGCCAATTTTTCGTGCCGGTACATTGATAATCCGGCGCAGACGCAGATTATCCGTCGGATTGGCAATCACCCATAAATAGGCCAGCATATCCTTGACTTCTGCGCGATCAAAGAATCGCAAGCCGCTGACAATACGATATGGAATACCATTTCTTTTAAAAGCACTCTCAATACTGTTAGACAGCACATGATTGCGATAGAGAATGGCATAATCGCTGAATTGTTTTCCGTCCGCAACACCTTCAGCAATCGTATGTGCAACATATTCTGCTTCGCCCTCCTGTGTATCTGACCGATGAAAGCGAATTTTTGTGCCGCTGCCATTGTCTGTCCACAGTTCTTTGCCCTTTCGATGGGCATTGTTGCGAATCAGTTCATTTGCCGCACTCAAGATATTCTGCGTAGAACGGTAATTCTGCTCCAAACGAATTGTCGTTGCATTTTTGTATTGTTCTTCAAATTCCAAGATATTAGTAATCGTTGCGCCACGGAATTTGTAAATACTCTGGTCATCGTCACCGACTACGCAGATATTTTCATATCCGCCCGCCAGCAAGCTGGTCAATACATACTGCGCATGATTGGTGTCCTGATACTCATCAGCCATAACATAATGAAACTGCTTTTGATAGCGTTCCAAAATATTCGGATTGCCTTGCAGCAACTGCACCGTTTTCATGATAATATCATCAAAGTCCATGGCATTGGCTTCTTTAAGCTGCTTCGCATATTCCTTGTAAATTTCTGCGACTGTTGATTTGTAATAATCTTCAGAATTTTCCACAGCATACATGCGCGGCGTCTGCAAATTATCTTTCGCTCTGCCAATCGCACTAGCTACACCACGTGCATCAAAAACTTTATCGTCCAGCTTCATGTTTTTAATAATCGCTGTCAATACACGTTTCTGATCATCTGTGTCATAAATCGTAAAAGAACGATCAAAACCGATGGCATCACATTCACGGCGCAAAATACGCACACACATGGAATGAAACGTGCTTGCCCAAATATCTTTGGCAAATTCTTCACCCAATGCACGCTGTAAACGATTTTGAATTTCCTTTGCCGCCTTATTGGTAAAGGTAATCGCTAAAATCTGCCACGGACGGGCGGGATTGACGCGGCACAGCGTCTCTGCGCGCATACGATTCTCTTCTGTCGGATTGCGCAGATATTCTCTCAAAAATAGCAAGTCATCCTCTGTCGCATCTTCCGGTGCATATTCATAAGAAAATCCTTGGCCAAAGCGCAATATATTGATAATTCGATTGATTAAAACGGTTGTTTTGCCGCTTCCTGCACCCGCCAGTACCAACAAAGGGCCTTCTGTATGAAAAACAGCTTCTCTCTGCTTGTTATTCAAGTGTTGAAACTCCCGTTCAATAATGGCCGCACGCATTGCAGCGTACTGTATGTCAAATCTTGATTGCTCCATGAGCGTCTCCTTATTAAAAGCGTGTTCTGATAGTAAATCGTATATTTACTGAAATTTATACTATCATACAATGATTTTTTTATCAAGAGAAAGCCCTCACACGCTAGAAATTCTAACAAAGAGTCTTTCTGCAGATTTCAGAAAATCTCGCAACAGTTCATTCTTCATTATTCTACCCCCAATTCTATAAAGACATCTCTATGAATTACACTATGGTTTAGGTCTTTTTTGCCTCAAAAACTTGCGTCCATCTGTGATGCCATTATTTATTCATAAAAATGTGATTCTATTGCCATAAAATACACATAATTCTGTGATTGCCGATTGTGTTTCCCATGATTTCGATATATAATAAAAATATGATCGGGAAACACTAAAACTCCAATAAAATTGTGAGGGGTGAATTTATGGAACGTTTTATTTTAAAAAAGCTACTGGACTGGAAGAATTCTCCCTACCGCAAGCCTTTGATTCTGAAGGGTGTGCGACAGGTAGGTAAAACATGGATCCTTAAAGAGTTCGGCAAACGTTACTATGAGAATACTGCTTATTTTAACTTCGATGAAAACGAAGAATACAAACAATTCTTCGAAACAACCAAGGATATTAACCGTATCCTGCAAAATCTGATGCTTGCCAGTAGTCAAAAAATCCTGCCAGAAAAGACTCTCATTATCTTTGACGAGGTGCAGGACTGCCCCAAGGTTATCAATTCCATGAAGTATTTCTGTGAGAACGCTCCGCAGTACCATATTGCCTGTGCCGGTTCTCTGTTGGGTATTACGCTGGCAAAACCGTCTTCTTTTCCTGTTGGTAAGGTCAACTTCATGCAGATTGATCCGATGACTTTTTCGGAATTCTTAATCGCCAATGGCGATGAAAATCTTGCTGCATATCTGGAAAGTGTTGATACTATTGAACCGATCCCCGATGCATTCTTCAATCCTCTGTACGAGAAATTGAAGATGTACTATGTCACTGGTGGAATGCCGGAACCGGTACTGATGTGGACGGAAGCACGTGACGTTGCCGCTATGCAGGAATCTCTGTCTGAAATCATCGATGCCTATGAACGTGATTTTGCAAAACATCCAAACATCAACGAATTTCCGAAGATCTCTATGATCTGGAAATCTATACCTTCTCAATTAGCAAGAGAAAACAAAAAATTCATTTACAAAGTTGTCAAAGAAGGGGCAAGAGCCCGCGAGTATGAGGACGCTCTACAGTGGCTAGTAGATGCCAGACTTGTTCATAAAATCTACCGCAGCACTGCTCCAGGTTTGCCAATAGCCGCTTATGATGACCTCTCCGCTTTCAAGATTTATTTGGCAGATGTAGGTTTGCTCCGCCGCCTAGCTCAACTGGCACCTACTGCCTTCGGAGAAGGCAACCGATTGTTTACTGAGTTCAAAGGCGCATTGACGGAAAACTTTGTACTGCAAACTTTAATTACCCAATTTGAAGTGACTCCACGCTACTGGAGTCAAAGCAATCCGCCATACGAAGTAGATTTTCTGATCCAGCGAGAGAACGATATTTTTCCAATCGAAGTAAAATCCGAGACTAATATATCCAGCAAGAGCCTCAAGAAGTTCAAGGGGCTGTTTCCAGACAAGGTAAAGCTCCGCATCCGATTCTCACTAGATAACTTGAAGCTGAATGATGATATGCTGAATATTCCTTTGTTTATGGCAGATCAGACGGATCGGCTGATTGGATTAGCATTAGAACAAATCCAGAAATAACTATAAAGGACTCAAGCTACGGTTTGGGTTCTTTTTTTGTCTCAAAAAGCCTATGAATCCCCTGAACTCAACAAAACAGCAATTTTTTTATCAAGAGAAAGCCCTCACACGCTAGAAATTCTAACCGTGTGAGGGCTACATTATTATCCGTATGTTCTGTGCATCTGTGAGTCGTGTCGTTTATTCCAGTAAATTTGTTTTTTGTGTTTACACAGAATCATACCGAAAATACGAGAGTTATGCTTGCTTTGCCTCTTTTTCACTTACCAATTTAGCATTTGCCTGTTCAACCTTCAAACGAGACAAGACAAGAGCGATAACAAGATTGATAACAGTCGGGATGACCAGATACATGACAGAGATCATCCGTACACAACCGGCAGACTGTACTGCTGCGTCATTGATAAATCCGCTTGCTGCCAACAGCCAGCCAGAAAGTGCAGTACCAATACCGCCGCCAAGCTTTGTGCCAAAGGACGAGCAAGAGAACATCGTACCGTCGATTCGCTTATTCTGTGTCAGATATGTGTATTCAGACGATGCTGCAATCAGCGCGGTCAAATCTCCCTGCAGAGGACTGATTGCAAACGAAGCCAGTGCAGAGCAAGCCAGCATCATTGGAATACTGCCGATCATCGCGCCAATGATAACCAGACCTCGGCAGATTGTGCCAAGAATATATCCAACCAGATTCAGTTTATACATGCCATGGAGTTTCTTTACTAAAAACGGCGTGACAAGCAAGCCAATAATCATCGGAACGTTGATCGCTACAGCAAACGTGCCCAGAAGCTTTTCATCTCCCAGTACATACGTCATGAAGAAAACGCCAACGTTAATCATTGCACCATAGATCTGCTGGAAAATATAAATACCGCAAATCATGATGTAGTACTTATTCTTGAGCAGCATTTTTGCAGCATCTTTGAGGCTGTATTTTACCTTTCCATCCTCTGTCACCATGGTATCTTCGTCATCCAGTTCCTCATCGGGAAGTTCCTTGACGGAGAAGCAGGAAATGGTATTGGAAATCAGTCCGATGATGGAATAGATAATTGCGACTGTTCTCCAGCCTGCTGCTCCGCCGCCAAAGAAGGTTACAGCTCCAATTGTAACTGCCTGTACAACCATGCCAGTTCCGTACGAAAACATAAAACGAATCGAACCCATCTGCACGCGTTCATTTCCGTTCTTTGTAATCAGTGCGGTCAGGGTGCCATATGCCACATTGTTTGCCGTATAAAATACAGCGTTGAGAAGGGTATATGTGATAAAGAAGTAGGCATACTGCGCGGTTTTGCCCCAACTTGTTGGAATCGCAAAGATTAAGGACAGGGTGATTGCACAGCCAATGAAACCATACAGCATCCATGGACGGGCACGTCCCAATTTTGACCGCGTTTTGTCGATCATCGCACCGAAGAAAATATCCGATACGCCATCGCACAGCTTAGACAACATCATCAGCGTACCAATCACACCAGCGTTTAATCCGATGGTCGTGGTCAGATACAGCATGACAAACGCTGCCAGGAGATTATATACACCGGAACCGGCAATGTCACCGGAGCCGTAACCTATCTTGTTATACCATTTTAAATATTTTTTCTCCATATCTCTTATCTCCGTTCTCATCTCAGTTCTGGAATCAGCTTCATCTCAAACGTGAACGCCTCATCGTCCAGACGATATTGTTCCATCAATTTCGGACCACAGCTCTGGGAACCAATGCCCGCCTGTGCATAATCCAGACAAAAAACAGTGCTTCCACACGGAACGAGTTCGTAATTGTGGTTCTTTTTCGTCATTTCTTCCTGTGTATACATCGACGTGTTGAATGAGAACGATTTCGTACTCACCGCTGTCAGCATCATGGTGTCATCCGCTACAACAACATAGTCGCATCCGCAATGACTTCCATTTTCCTGCGGGCGAATATAATCTTCATGCATCTCCGCTACGGTATCATGATATACGCCATAGCTTCCGGCAATACGCTTATCACAATAGCTTTCTATCGGACCAATGCCGCAATAGGTAACCTGATTCAGCTCTTTCGGCAAGAACAGCCGAATACCAAATCGAGGCAGTTCCGGATAATTCATATCTCTCTTAACCTTCATGTTGACAGTGACAGCACCATCATTTGCGATGGTCCAGATAGTATCAATATCCATAAATCTCTGTACAGACGGAGCAAGCATAGACATCATGGTGTGAATCTGCACGCCGCTGTTTGTTACCTGATATGCAATCGTATATCCGCGCGTCATACAGCGGTCATACTGTGCATCCATCCATTCCAACTTGATTTTCTTATCGTTATCCGTTGGCGCCCGCCAGATGTTGACATTCATCGGATGCATTAACAATTCTCTGCCATGATATACCATGGATTGGAATACACCAGTCAGCTTATTGTATACATAAGTATACGATTTCGTCAGAATCGTCAGATAGCGATCCGACTCACCAACCGTTGGCATTTCTTCTGAAGGAGCACCGTGCGCTGCCCATAGTTCCGCGCTCAATTGATTCTGTTCATTGCGATTTGGCAATGGAATTTCGTCAAAGCCAAGTGCAAAGCCTTGTGGACGGATTTCTGTTCCGTGCTTTAATTGATACATGATCTTCAGGAAGCAACGACCGTTCTGCGGGACTTCAATCGGAAGATAAAATTCCGACTCGGTTCTCGGCAGAGTAGACGGCAGCTCCACGGTTCCTGAATCTACCGTTTTTCCATCGCAGGTTACATGATATGTTGCAGTACAATAATCTTTTAGATCGACAAAATCCATATAGTTATGGATGATTACCTTGCCGCTCTGTGCATCATACGAAGAGATGCGAGCTGGACGATAGACATTTTTATACTCGATAACACCGGTTCCCGGCGTTCTGTCCGGAAATACCAGACCATCTAAGCAGAAATTGCTGTCGTGCGGATATTCTCCATGATCTCCGCCATACCAATACATTGCCTTTCCGTTTTCTGCGTTGCCTTTATAAATTGCATGGTCACACCATTCCCAAACAAAGCCGCCGCATGACTGATCTACTGCTTGGAAAAAGTGGAAGTAATCTTCCAAGTCTCCGGGGCCGTTGCCCATCGCATGGCTGTATTCTACAAGTAAATACGGCTTGTCCGGAACGTCCTTCATATCTTCCATTGCAGTCTCAATGGTGCGATACATCATACTGTACATGTCGATGTTGGAAAAATCATACTTCTTTTTGCGGTTGTAGTAGTATGAACTTTCATAATGCGTCAGGCGGGTTGGATCAAATTTCTTTGTCCATTCCAAAGCCTTTTCGAATGTGCAACCATAGGCACTCTCATTGCCCATCGACCAAATGACAACGCACGGACGATTTTTATCTCGCATGACACAGCGTTCGGTTCGATCCATTGTCGGCTCCAGCCATTCTACATTGTCAGCAAATGGCTCATTCCAAACAGCAATGTGCTCATCCCAAACATCATTGTGTTCACAATAAATCTGTGAAGCACCGTGACTTTCATGATCCGCTTCATCCACAACGAAGAATCCATATTCATCGCATAACTGGTAGAACTGCGGCGCATTCGGATAGTGGCTGGTTCGGATTGCATTGAAGTTATGCTGCTTGATTAAATACAGATCCTTTTTCATCTGTGCTAAGCTGATCGTAAAACCTGTAACAGGATCAGAATCATGTCGATTCACGCCGCGGAATTTAATCTGCTTTCCGTTGACATAAATAACCGTGCCTTCTACATGAATTTCACGAACTCCAACGCGGTCTGTAATCACTTCGTTTTCTGTCGTCAGAATCAGAGAATACAGATGCGGATCTTCTGGATTCCACAGCATCGGATGCTCGATAGAAATACGCATCTCATGCGTATAGTCTCCATCCTTCTTTTCTTCTGCGTCTGCCTCGCCAATCAGCGCACCGTGTTCATCGTACAGTTCCGCATGGGTTGATACAGCATCGCCCAAATAGTTGAGACGAATACGGACATCTGCCGCATCCTGCTGCATCTCTGTCGTTACAAAATAGTCAAAAATACAGTTCTGCGGGCGATCCAGCAGATATACATCACGGAAAATACCGCTCATGCGGAACTTATCCTGATCTTCCAGATAACTTCCATCGCACCACTTGAGAACCAAGACCGCCAGCTTATTTTCGCCTTCTGTCAGAAAGGCTGTGACATCAAATTCACTGGTCGAATGAGACACTTGGCTGTATCCGACATAAGCGCCGTTCAGCCATACATAAAAGCAAGAATCGACACCTTCAAAATTCAAAAACGTTTTTGGTGCAGTCGGGTTCTTATGATACTGAAAGGTATGTACATAAGCACCGCATGGATTGTCTTCTGGAACATACGGCGGATCCAAAGGAAATGGATACCGAATGTTGGTGTATTGCTGATGATCATATCCGTGATTCTGCCAAACGCTCGGTACAGGAATGCTCCCAAAGCCCTCCAATGCAGAATCACAAGCGAAAAACGGCTCCTGCAAATCATGAATGCTGCTGTAATATCGGAATGTCCAATTTCCATTCAGCAGATGCATACGGTCGGACTGCGTCCGCTCCGTCACAAGATTGTCCATTCGCTCCGATGCCGGAATATAATATGCACGATTTGGCATGGTGTTTTCATGCAAAACATGCAAATCCTCATAATGTCTCGGAACAATCATGTTTCCTACCTCCTTTTTCCTGTTACAAACACATGGATATCCTGTGTTCGTACAAAATCTCTCTATCATAAACAGTACATAACTGTCTATTTCTTACCGTAAACTGCCATATGCATCGCGCCATACATGCCGGCATCATTTCCCAGCGTTGCCAACGCAAAGCGCGTATCCCGTGCTGCCGGAAATGCATATTGCTGAAAGGCTTTGCGGGTTTCATCAATGATAATATCTCCCGCACGCGAAACGCCGCCGCCAATAACAAAGATCTCCGGATCGCAAACGCAAGATACTGCTGACAGTGCTTTTCCCAGCATGATTGTCATATCATGCACCAGCTCATATGCGACTGCATCTCCCTGTTTTGCGCAATCAAAGATAAATTTACTGGTTAAATCGGAATTATCTCGGAGCATCGTTGTGTAATCATCACTGTGCAGCAATTTTTGTGCTTGATATACCAGTCCGGTTGCTGAGGCATATTGCTCCAAGCATCCGAAATTCCCGCATCCACACATTCGGTCGTTCGATTCACTGACTTTAATATGTCCGATTTCTCCTCCGGATCCATGTGCTCCGGCAACTAATTTTCCATCTATAATAATGCCGCCGCCAACGCCAGTTCCCAATGTGACAAACACAATATTGTTATAGCCCTTGCCGCCACCATGACTCATTTCTCCCAATGCAGCTGCATTGGCATCATTCAATACAACGGTCGGCAGTTGGCACAGCTTCGATAACTCTTTCGCGGCATTTAAGTTTCCCCATCCGTCAAGATTTACGCAGGGTTCTACATAACTCTCATCTTTTACCGCACCAGGAACTCCCAATCCAATGCCTTCAATCATCTGCGGCTGGAGACCGTATACCTGCATATTGCTTTGAATCGCCCGCGCGATGTCCGGCAATAGCTGTTTGCCATGATTCTTACTTTTGGTCGGAATCTCCCATCGGGATACCTGCTCTCCAGATGCGTAAAACAGGCCGATTTTTATCGTCGTTCCTCCTAAATCGACGCCATATGCATACCGCTTCATCTAATTCTCCTCATCTATTATTAGTTTATTCCAAATTGAAATGACGTGATGTGGTCATACGTCTCACCGCATCGAAGAATCGGCTGTGAGAAATTCGGAAAATGAATTGCGTCAGGTGGATACTGCGTTTCTATGCAAAATCCACATCTTTTTTCATATTCTACGCCGCCTTTTCCTTTTGGCAGTGTATGATCCAAGTAATTTCCGGAATATAATTGCAGTCCCGGCATATCCGTCTGAACATCCAATATGATTCCTGTTTTTTCTGACCACGCATGAGCAGCCCATCGCAAACCAGTTCCATCAATCAGATAGTTGTGATCCAATCCACCTGCCAGCGCTATCTGTGTAAAAGGCACGCTCCAAAGTTCTGAAAAGAAACGTTCTTTTTGTAAAAATAACGGCGTTCCATTCAACAGCTCAATATTTCCTGTCGGTAATCCATGTTCTTCTATCGGCGTATACGCATGTGCTGCAATTTGAATCTTTTGTAACCCAACAGATCCAGATTGGTGTCCAGCTAAATTAAAATAACTGTGATTCGTCAAGCTGCACAGGGTATCCTGATCGTTTTTTGCTTGATAGTGTAAGGTCAATGCCCCATCTTTGAGCTGGTAGGTAATCGACGCGCATAATGTGCCGGGATACCCTTCTTCTCCATCAGGACTTGTATACTTGAGAATCAGCCGATCTTCCAGTATTGTCGCTTGCCAAATCTTTTGATTGAATCCGGAAATACCACCGTGCAAGTGACAATAACCGTTATCATTTTTAGCCAAGCATACCTGCTTATTATTTAAGATGATATTCTCTGTTCGCATGCGATTTGCACATCGTCCGACCATTGCACCAATGTAACAATCCTGTTTTTCATAATCTGCAACATGGTCGAAGCCCAATACAACATCGACAGGTTGTCCCAGCCGATCTGGAACGACAAGGGATTGAATGATGCCGCCTAGCGATAATACTGAAACGGAAAAATCTCCATCTTGCATTCGGTACAGTCTGACTTCTTTTCCATCGTGCGTATAGCCGAACATGCTGTCTTTTATCGTCATCTGCCATCACCTACATGCTGTGTAAACCGCAAAAATGCCTGTTTACCTGCTTCATTTCGTTTGAACACGCCTGCGTGCTCGAGTACCTGAGAGAACACGATGCCGACTTCCTTTTGCAGGATGTCCATGACGTTTTCCTTCGTAAAGGTATAGCGCGTTTGCAGTTCGTTTGCCCAAGCGGCGTGAGGAGCTGTGTGTTCGTCTGCGGTCAGATCCGCACCGGAAACCAGCGCATCCGCCACAGCGGCAAGTTCAGTTTTCAGTCGTGCCGGAAGAACGGCCAAGCCCATCACTTCAATTAAGCCGATGTTTTCCTTCTTGATGTGATGCAGCTGCGCATGTGGATGATACACGCCGAGCGGGTGTTCCTTGGTCGTGATGTTGTTTCGCAAAACCAGATCCAGCTCAAATTTACCGTCCCGCATTCGTGCGATTGGTGTAATCGTGTTGTGCGGTTCGCCGTCCGTCTCGGCAAAGATAAAGGCATCTTTGTCGGTATATCCGCGCCACGCGGCGAGAATCTTGGATGCCAGTTCGACAAGCTGGTTATCATCAGCACTTCTCAGTCGAATGACGGACATCGGCCACTTGACAATGCCTGCTTCGATTTGGTCAAAGCCCTTGAAAGTCAGTTTGGTTTCGATTGGCGCACGCTCCATGGCAAAAGTGTAATGACCGCCCTGAAAATGGTCATGAGCGAGAATTGAGCCGCCGACAATCGGCAGATCGGCATTGGAACCGACAAAATAAT